>WGMT01000003.1 GCA_016124945.1 bacterium
CATCAACCTCGCTGCCCTGGACATCCGCTCCTCCAATGTGGAGGTGCGCAACTGTCGCATCCACACCAACCAGGATGAAGGGGCGGAGATCACGGGCGTGGGTCTCAGCCCCCTGCTGGCGGACAGCATCATCGAGGACAACGGCGGCGTTGCCATCCGGCAGAACACCTTCGACATGACCCCCCGCTATCGTAACCTGACCCTGCAAGGCAATGGCACGGACGCGGTGGTGAGTCCTGGCGGCACGTTGAGCCGGGATGTGACTCTGGACGGCCCCGGCGGCCTGAACGGTCGCCCCTTCATCCTGACCGGCAACGTCACCGTGCCTGCGGAGCGCACCCTGCGCATCCGACCGGGCAGCACAGTGCGCTTCGACGGCCCACGCACTCTGTCCGTCTCTAACCGGGGCACGCTCATCGCCCAGGGGAGCACGGCCCAGCCTGTGCGCTTCACCAGCCACGCGGCGGAACCCGCTGCCGGCAGTTGGGGCCAGATCAGCGTGGCGGCGGGAGCGTCGGCCCAACTACGCCACTGTGTGGTGGAATACGCCACCCAGGGCATCGCCACCAGCGCCCGGCTCCTGATCGATTCCTGCACCTTCCGCCACAACACCACGGGCGTGAACGTCAGCGGCAGCGCGGGCGGGACTATCATCAACAGCCAGTTCACCGGCAACGCCACTGGGGTCAACAATACCACTCCGGCCCAAGCCGTGCGCGCCTTTGGCAACTGGTGGAACCATCCCAGCGGCCCCAGCCACAGCGCTAATCCCGGTGGCCAGGGGGATCCTGTGAGCAGCGGCGTACTCTACCAGGGCTGGCTGCAAGGCCCCGTCGGGGTGGCAGAGGGGCGTCAGGCCACAGCCCTCACCCTGAATCAGACCCTAGAACAGAGCATCAACGTCACCCAGATCCACGATTTTGTCTACGAAGCCGCGGGGGGCGAAAATCTGCTACTGGAGGTGCGCCCGGCCAATGCCGCGGCCCGGCTTTCTCTCCTCAGCCGCCAGGGTGGGCTACCCTGGATCGATACAATGGACAGCGATGTGGCCGTCCATTCGCCAGTTGAGGGCGTCTACCTGATCAGCCTGCCGGATGTGGCTCCGGGCAGCCACTTCTTCACCCTGCTGCCCACCCTCACCAGTCCAAATACGGCATACAGCCTGACCCTGCTAGACGCGAAGAATCGCATTGCCACGGTGACGCCCCGCACGGTCGGGCCGGCCCAGGCCAGCCTGATCGCCCACGGCCTATTCAACCTGGACGAGGCTGAGATCCACCTGTGCCGGGAAGGCAGTCCCACCATTCGTACGGGCCTACTCCATGCCCTGGACAATCGCCAGAGCCGCATCAGCCTGGACCTGACGGACATGCCCCCCGGGGTCTACGACCTCTGCATCACCTGGCCGGAGGGCAGCCGGCAGACCCTGGCCGACGCGCTGGATGTGCAGCCGGGCAATCCCCAGGTGCGGGTATGGATGGAGAACCCGCGCTTTGTGCGGGCCGCCCGGCGCTACACGGGTTACCTTCACATCGCCAGCGTGGGCAACGTGCCCGCGCCCGCGCCCTACGTGGTGATCGACGCCGTGAACGCCCGCATATCTCTTTGGTCAGACGGCGCTAAGAGCGGCCAGGTGCGGCTCTACGGCTTTAACGACCAGGCGCCCTTTGGCCTGCTGCCCCCAGGCGCGGCGCAGCGCATTCCCATCTACATGGAGGTGACCAGCAACAACGATGTCATCCTCACAGTGACGACGGTGAACGAGAGCAGTCAGGAGGCCTTTGACTGGAGCAAAATGGAGGCGAGTCTGCGCCCCGCGCCCATCCCCACCGGGTGGAGCGCAGCCTGGGCGGCCACCATTGCGCCCTTTGGCAACACCTGGGGCAGCGTGATCCGGGAGGTCAACCGCAACGCCAACCAGATGGCCGCTGTGCCCGCCCCCGCGTCGCCGGACAACCTGCTGGCGAACTGGCTCTATAACACCATGATCGGGACCATTCTGGGCGACAACCGCGCGGGCCAGTCTGGGCGAGTGGCGGATCAGGCGGTGAAACTGGTCTGCGGGACCAGCCCCAGTGAGAATCTCTACACCTACAACTACGACGCGCAATCGGATGTGGATTTGCAGGGCTTCGACCCCGCCACCTTTGACGAGAACCAGCCCACCTTCATCATCATCCATGGCCTGCACAAGAGCGCATCTGACATGCAGAATGTGGTGAATGCCGTACAGGGCCGGGGCAACATCATCGTCATCGACTGGGAGGTGGGGGCGAAGATCTCCAGGGGCCTAATCTTCAGCATTGTGGATTGCCGCAACGCCCTCGGGTATAACGGTCCCCGGCTGGCAGGCCTGGTGGCGGAGCAGAAGCTGCAGGCAGCGCTGAGCAGTGCGGGCAAGCGGCTCAACACAGACAACACCATGGTGATCACCCGGGACGCGGGCATGTACCTGGGGCTGGAACTCTTCCGCTTCTGGCCAGGCACGCCGGCCGCAGTCTGGCTCAATCCGCCCGTGGACATTCCCCTGATGCGTCAGGCCCGCACCCGCTTTGACGGAGAGCGCAGCGCCGCCATCACCGTGCCCTCCGCGCCCACGGACGCCCTGGTCAGCGAAACCAAGACATACCTGAACTGGCCCACTTTCTGGGCGCTACCGGACGAGGGCAGCGGGACTATCCCCGACTGGGCGCAGCAGCGGGATCACGCGCCGGGCATCTTCGTGGAGTGGCCGGAGGATTGGACCGAACTCTGTCCCTTCTGGCAGGTGGATGATGAGGAAGAGGAAGGCGTTGCGGGTCGCCTGGGCCACGGTCGGGCCTTGTACCAGGAGAAAGACGAGACCTGTGTGGATCTGCCCACCTATCCCATTCCGCCTCAGGGTGAGGAGACCCCAAACGATGTTAAACGCCCCGAACTAGACGAGGAGCAGCCGGAAGATCCCAACTTTACAGAAGTGACGGAGGAGCGGATCCCCAGCCTGAACTCCTGGGATCCGAACGAGAAAGAGGCGTGGGTGCAATACGCCATGCCCGGCGAGGTGGTGCGCTGGACCATCTACTTCGAGAACATGGCGACGGCCACAGCGCCGGCCCAAGAGGTCTTCATCAACGATTCCCTCCCTGCGGAGTTGGATTGGTCGTCGGTGCGCATGTTGGCGGTGGGCTTCGACCGCTACACCGTGCCCTTCACGGCCCGGGACAACGCCACCACCCTGCGGGAGTCCATCATCATTCCCGACTACCGGCCCGAAGTGACGGAGCGGCTGGAAGTGCGGGTGGACGCCTTCATCAATCCGCAGACTGGGGAACTGAACTGGGTCTTCACCAGCCTGGACCCACTCACGGGCGACTATCCCGAAGATCCCCTGGCCGGCTTCCTGCCCCCGAATGACGGCACAGGCCGGGGCGAAGGCTACGTCCTCTTCGAGGCACGCATCCTGCCCGATGTGGCCCTGGGCACGCTGGTCCACAACGAAGCGGACATCATCTTCGACACCAACCCGCCCATCAACACCGGCGTGGAGACAGTAATCGCCGGGCCTGTCCCGGCAGCCGTGCAGCCGATCTTCTTGCCAGTGATCGTAGCGGCCGCGCCGTCACGGGCGGAGGTGGGAAGATTGAGCGAACCTGAAAGCGCGGAAGCAAATCAGACCTCGATCTATCTCCCCGTTCTGAGCCGGTAGTGATGCACCGTTGTTGGGGCAGTGTTCGATGATTGGGCACGCCTTTACAAATGGATGGTTGATACGAGGCAGATGGCCTGACACGTGCTATATTGAAGAGGAAACGTAACTATTCAGGTGCGACGCACTGGCCAGGAGAGCGACCTTCATGGGGTAACCTTTGGGCCAGTGCGTCGCCCCTGAAGCTGAATAGTCACGAGGAAACATCATTTCACGGCACTTGTCAATAAAGGACTCAAAATGCTCCAACAAGTTATCAACTGGCAACGCAGCAACCCCTATCCGCTTTACTGGATGCTGCGCCGCGTTCAGCCGCTGGTGAACATCAGCCGCTATGACCTCTGGTTCGCCACCAAATACGACGACGTCAAGCGGGTGCTTTCGGATTACGAACACTTCTCGTCCGACTTCCGCCGCGCCTTTGGGGACGTGGATCTCGACCCCACCAGCAAGATCAGCCTGATCGCGTCGGATCCGCCCATCCACACCAAACTGCGTGGACTGGTCACCCGCGCCTTTACGCCGCGAGCGGTGTCCAATCTCGAAGGACGCATCGTCGAGCTGACCCACGAGATCATCCACCCCCTGCGCCAGGACGGCCGCATGGATCTGATCAACGATCTGGCCTACCCGCTGCCGGTGATGGTGATCGCCGAGATGTTGGGTGTCCCTGCTAAAGACCGCGCCGATTTCAAAATCTGGTCGGAGATGCTGGTGAAGTCGGCGGATCAGATTTTTGCCCAGCCCCAGGAACTGAGCGAAGCCGAACGCCGTGAACGGGCTGAACTGCCACCCACACTAGTAGGCGGCATGGGTCCATACTTCAAGGAAATTATTGCCCAGCGTCGCGCCGAGCCCAAAGACGATCTGATCAGCGCCCTGGTGGCGGCGGAACTGGACGGCGAAAAGCTCAGCGAGTGGGATCTGCTCGACTTTTGCAGCCTGCTCCTCGTTGCCGGCAACGTGACCACCACGAACCTGATCGGCAACGCCGTGCAATGCTTCCTCGACCACCCCGAGGCGCTCGCCGCCGTGCGCGAAGACCGCTCCTTGCTGCCCAGCGCGATTGAAGAGGTGCTGCGCTACCGTTCGCCGGTGCAGTTCATGTTCCGTATCTCCAACAAAGAGACGGAACTGGGCGGGCGCACCGTCCCCGCCAATCAACGGGTCATCGCGCTGATTGGGTCGGCCAACCGCGACGAGAGCAAATTCGCCGACGCCAACCGCTTCGACATCCGTCGCAGCCCCAATCCGCACATCGCCTTCGGCCACGGCGTCCACTACTGCCTGGGCGCGCCCCTGGCCCGCCTCGAAGCCAAAGTCGTCCTCGACATTATGCTCGACGAGTTGCACGATTGGCAGCGCATCGGCCGCGGCTCCCTGCCCCCCGGCGACAGTGTGATCCTCCACGGCGTGAAGACATTGCCGTTTGGGTTCAAAGCCAAGACGATGCGGGTGGCGGCGTAGAGAAAGTGCATACCTCGGTCTGGTTAAAACAGTGCCAGGCACGGGCCAAGCGTACAAGGTTAAACCCTGTGCGCTTGGCCCGTGCCTGGCACTGTTTCGACCAATCCACAACCTACCGCAGCCATCACCCCGCCAGCCACTCACGCAGCAGAGCGACGCTTTCTTCGGTGAAGAAGTAGGAGAAGTGATTGCCGGGGACGACGCCCACTGTGAGTGGACGCCAGTGGCCGTGGCGCACGGCTTCGGCGCTGGAGACGCTGATGAGGAGATCATTGGGGCCGCCCAACAGTTGATCCACTGTAGCGTCTAACAATTTGGCCAGCCCCGCTTTGCTGAACAGCTTGTTCCAATCAAAGTTGTCGAACCTGGCATTGTTGCCAATCTGCACGAAATAGGGGACGTTCAACACCTCGGCGTTGTCGTTCAGCGCTACGTACAGTTCGGAGCGCGGCATCAGATCGTCCAGACTTACGGCGCTGTCCATTGTCTTTTTGAGAACCCAATTGGCAATCACCCCCGGCGGCGTCGGGCCTACGTGGTTAAGCGCCACTGTCCCCAGCCAGAAGGCCACTTTTTTGAGTTCCGCCAGCCGTGTCCCCGCGTTGGGCGCGCCGCCCATGAAGACTCGATCCACGTAGGCATGGCCGCCCTTCAACTCCACCATCACCCGCACCACCTGTGTACCCATCGAGTGGCAAAAAACGTCGAGCTGCACGCCGTCTTGTGCGCCGAAGTTGAGCGCGCTGAGCGCTTGCGCCAGGATCGACCCATTCTCCAGGATCGTAGTGCCGAAGGTCTCGTAATCGAAGGTCAGGTAGAGATCGTAGCCGCCCATTTCGCTGAGGAAGGGCACCGCTTTCTCCACATACGCGGAGGTGTCGCTGGTGAACCCGTGGACAATCAGCGCCACTTTACGCGCCTGCGCCACATCTTCGGGCGTAGCGCGGCTGTAGATCGCTTTGCCCCTGCCGTCACGATCCGCCTTGCGTAGCCCCGTGTCCTCGGGCAATGCGCCGCCTTTGTACACTTTATAAAGGAAAAGCCGCACCGTGCGCTTGAGATCGCGGGTGGGCACGTCGCCCGCGGTGCGCATGCCGCCGACAGCTGTCTCGGCGTCGGCGGGGAGGGGCAGGTGCGTGATAGAGACGGAGAGGCGGCGTGATCCTTCAGCGGGCAGCGCCCGTGCGGACACATCTTCGGACGTGCCGGCGAGGAAGAAAAATTCGCCGTCGAAGGCCACAGGCAGGATGCCGCCCAGATCGGCTTCGTCGTCCAATGTCATTTCCAGGCGCAGCGGGTTTGCTTCATCGATGGCGCTTAGCTGATCCGGCGTGCTGTTGATCGCCAGCACCCCCGCCGCGCTCTGCGTCGATCGCGTGCTGCCCGCAAACGAAAGCGGACGGAACGTCCACTGCGCGTCGGGATTGGAGAGGCCGGGGGGCAGCGGCACGGCTTCGTCCGTGTCCAATGCCCGTGTGATCTGCCCTACGCTGCTGATCACCAGATCACCGCTGAAACCGGCGGGCTTCTCCAATGTCATCGCCAGCGGTGATCCTAGATCCAACGACCGTTCACCCTCGGTCAGCGGACGCACGTCGTTGTCCACCAGCACGTTGACTTCCACCTGTCGCGTAATCCAGCCGGAGTAGGCGTCCTCTTCAATGCGCAGCGCACGCGTCCCCGCGCGGCGGATGCCCTTGAGCAACTCGCCCAGCGGCCCGGCGTCGCGCACATCGGCGATTTCGCGCGGTGGTTTGTTCAACTCCTCCATCTCCAACACGTCAAAAGAGGTGGGTGAGCGTGTGGCGAAGATCTTGAGGATCTCACGGCTCTGGGTGATAAACGGATTGTTGACCGTGGGCGCGATGCCCTGGATGGGGATCGATTTGCCCGGGGCCAGCGTGTGGTGGGTGGCGCGCGAGGGCGAAATACGGGCGATGCCGAAATTGGCGTCGAGGTTAAAGATCGAAACGTAGAGATTTTCGGCGGTGTCGTTGTGCACAGTGAGCCAGATCTTGCGCCCCGGCGTGAGGACATTGCCCGTATCTTCCAGCGGAATGCCGTCTTTGGGGCCGGAGAAACCGGCGCTGCTGTAGCTTTGCGCCGTCACCGTGAGGCCGCGGGCCAGATCTGCCGGTTCTTGCGGGTTGCGCAGGTTGCGCACGTTGTTGTAGACGGCGAGATGATGCAAATTTTGGGCGATGGACAGCGCACCCTCGGCGCTGGCGGGCTGCGTCTCGGTGACAATCTGCACGCCGCTGCCATCCTGGACGGCGAAGACGTCGCCGCGCCGCACCACACGGAAGTGCGCGCCCGGCTCGTCCGCGCCCACAATCTCCAGGAAGGCCGACTTGCCCTCGTCGCTCGCCAACGCCGCGAGGACCAGCGGATCATCCACCGCCACGGTGTAGGTGAGCGAATCGAAGCCCTGCGCCGTCACCCGCACCCGCGCAGGGACGGGAATTTCGTCCTTGCGCAGTGTCGTCTCCAGCGCGGCGTAGACATAGTCGAGCTTGGTCTGCACCACCTCACCTACAGCCAGGGGTGTGCCGGTCATGTCGCCACCGTCGGGGTAGAGGGCTACACGGCTGCCTTCGCTGAGGCCCACCGCCGCGCCGCCGTTGATGCGCACATAGAGCTGCCCGCCATCGTCTTCCACTTCGGTGACAAGCAGATGGGGCGCAGCCGGGGCCGCCATACCGCCGAAGACCTGCCGGTTGCGCGGTCCTTCAAGTTGGGGGATCTGCGATTTGTAGGTGGCGTTGACGCGCGTCTGCACAAAGTCGGCGACTTCGCCCCAGGTCAATTCGGGGCGGTAGTTGCGCAGTGCCTTGAGCAAGAAATAGGTGGTGGCCCCCTGCCACTCGCCCGTTTCGGGGGCACGGTATTCATGGCTCAATTCCTCGTCGCGACACCCGGCCAAAAGGACATGCCCACTTTCGCCGTTGAGTTGCCAGCCGCTGCTGTCCCGCGTCGTGGGGATCTCCACCACCTCGGTCAGCCGTGTCCCTGCCACCAGGGTTTCGGACGGGCGCACACGGTCATCTTTGGGGCCGCGGCGGGTGAGCGGTTTGCTGCGATCCGGTTCCTCGGCCTCGCGGGTGCCTGATCCAGAGTGGCAGCAATCCAAGAAGACGGTGACCAGCGCACCTTTGGCTTCGGCCATGTCGATGAGCGCAGCCAGCTCCTTGTCGAGGATGTCGTAGACGGGCCTGCCCGTCTCGTCTACATCGCGGCTATCGTAGGGGACGACGGTCTCATCATAGCCGTCGGGCTCGTTGGGATCGATGCTGCGCGCCTGTGCACCGTGTCCACTGAAGTGGAAGAAAAGTTGGTCGCCTTGCCCCACGCGGTCGATCAGATCATTCCACGCCGCCAGGATGTTGGCGCGGTTGGCGCGGCGATCCGCTGTTTCGTCGTCACCGGCGGTTAACAGGCGGATGCGATCATGGGGCAATCCCAGGCTCGTGGTGAGCCAGGTGTACATGGCGCGCACGTCCGCTACACAGCCGCGTAGATCGGGCACCGAGGGGCTTTTGTAGTCGTTGATGCCAACCAGCAGTGCGTAAACGTTGGGTTCGGTGGCCATCACGTTCTCCTTGCAGTACGTCTGCTCTAGATGAGCCTACTTCTTGGGCTGCAATGAATTTGCAGATAGATTCTAGCAAGACGGCGTCGATCATAGCACGCCCCAGGAGAAACGACAACCATTCTGCAAATCTTGAATTGGCACAATCGGCTTACGCCCGTTACAATGCGACTGCACTACGAAGTGAAACTAAAGTCGATAAATTGACGTTATTCGATAGACAATTTGGTGTTGCGGATTGGTAACTCTACATGTCAGGTTGGGGCACGCCTGGGGCGGGAGGAAAGCTCGCAAATGAAGCGACACATGCTTCCGCCCCATTACGATACGTCGCTGTCGCAACTCAATGTCATTAAGTCAAGCGCGGAGTGAGCACCCCCAGGTGCGGGTCTACACCGGAACAGCCGCACGAGGGCGTGCTCACTCCGCGGATAGTCGAGTATCGGCTCCCTTAACTTAATGACATTGACTCGCAATTCGCAGTCAGCAATTCATAAACCGCACCGCCGTCTCCAGCATTATCGAAAGAACAGGTGTCGCACCATGCTAAATCCGTTTCTACGAGTTAACTTCCACGTGACGGCGACGCTGCTGGTCGCTGTCCTGGTATTGGTGGGGTGTGCTACGCCACCGGCTGCGCCGTCCACCACAGTTGACACAACACCCGCGGCCACAACCACACCTCAAGCCGAAACAGAGCCAAGTGAAGACGCACCTGCCGTCAGCGCACGTGTCACTGCTGACGAAGCACCCGCAACGTCGCCCATCTTCCTAAGCATTGCCGAAATCGACATGAATGTTGCCGTCTCCCCTATGACCTGGCGTGTCATCGAAACTGACGGCGTACGTACCACCGCCTGGCTTTTGCCGCAGAGCGGCGCAGGTTGGCACCCCAACAGCGCCGGCGCAGGCGGTGAAGGCAACGTGGTGATCTCCGGCCATCAATTGCTGGGCGATGCACCCTTTGCGCCTATTGCGTTGGGCGACATCGCTCCCGAGCAGGAGATCGTCCTGACCGATGCCGAAGGTAACAGCTTTACGTACGTGGTCACCGAAGTTACCGATCCGCTGCCGATTCCCGATTCTTTGAGCGAAGAACAAGATCTGGCCGCCGAGTATGCAGCCCCCACCGCCGTGCCATCGCTCACGTTGATCAGCGGCTGGCCCGATTTCTCTACAACCCACCGTGTGATCGTACGCGCCGAACTTGTCTCCGACGCGCCGTAATCCACCCCATCCGCGCATGGACGCCCTGATCATGTCGCAGCCCGCCGCTGCCCACACCGCCCCATTGCGTTGCACCGTCGTCGTCCCCGTCTACAACGGCGCGAGGACCATTCAACGTTGTCTCGACGCGCTGGCGGCGCAGACGCTACCGGCGGAAGAGTTCGAGGTCATCGTTGTAAGCGACGGATCCACCGACGACACCGACGCCGTGGTGCAACGCTGGTTCGACAAAAACGGGCATAGCCACTGGCGGCTGGTGCGCCAGGCGAACGCCGGTCCTGGCGCGGCGCGCAACCATGGCGCAGACGAAGCCCAAGCCCCGCTGCTCCTCTTCACCGACGCTGACTGCGCGCCCCACCCCGACTGGGTGGCGGCCATGCTCAACGTCTTCGCCGATCCTTCTGTGGCGGGGGCCAAGGGCGTCTATTCTACGCGGCAGACGGCGCCGGCGCCCCTGTTTGTCCAGGCCGAATACGAAGATCGCTACGATCGCATGCTCGGCCAGGAGCGCATCGACTTCATCGACACCTACTCAGCGGCGTACCGTCGTCATGTCTTTTGCGAAAACGGCGGCTTTGACACCATTTTCACCACCGCCAGCGTCGAGGATCAAGAGCTGAGCTTCCGCATTGCAGCCAAGGGCTATCGGCTCGTCTTTACGCCGGATGCCAAAGTGGAGCACATCCACGACGAAAATCTAGCCGAATATTGCCGCCGCAAATACTTCATCGGCTTTTGGAAAGCGCTGCTCACCCGCTGGCACCCAGAACGGGTGGTTCAAGACAGCCACACGCCACAGGTGCTCAAAGTGCAAATGCTGCTCTGGGGCGCAATTCTAGGACTGCTCCCAGTCGCCTTGCTGGGGACGATCCAGCCCATCTTCCAATTGGCGGGGTGGGGTCTACTCCTGGCGCTGCTCGTCTTCTTAATCACCACGCTGCCCTTTGTGACCAAACTGGCGCGGCGTTCGTGGCGTCTGGCTGCGCTGGGGCCGGTGATGTTGGCAGCGCGGTCGCTTTCGCTAGGACTGGGCTACGTCGTCGGCACCGTCCACTTCGCAGGGACGTTGCCCGGCCAACGGGAACCGGTGATTCCTGGGTGGAAGCGCCTGATCAAGCGCGGTATGGACATCCTCGGCGCGCTGATCGGCCTGGCGATGTCCACGCCATTCATCTTGATCGCCGCCCTCGCCATCAAACTCGATTCACCGGGACCAATCTTCTACGTACAGACGCGTATCGGCGAACACGGTCGCCCCTTCCGCATCGTCAAACTGCGCAGCATGACCTACGACGCCGACCGCAAACTCGATCAGTTGATCAACCTGGACGAATTGCCCGAACCGGCCTATAAGTTACCCAATGATCCGCGAGTGACACGGGTTGGCTCACTGCTGCGGCGGAGCAGCCTCGACGAAACGCCCCAGTTTTGGAACGTTCTACGTGGGGAGATGAGCCTGGTTGGTCCTCGCCCCGAAGCAGAACAGTTGGTGCAGCGTTACAACGATCACCAGCGACGGCGCTTGCTCGTGAAACCCGGCCTCACAGGCCCCATGCAGGTGAGCGGTCGCGGCGATCTCCCCTTCACCGATCGGCTACGGCTGGAACTCGACTATATCGAACATTACAGCCTACGCCGCGACATCGAAATCATTCTACGCACCTTGCCCGCCGTGTGGGTAGGCAAGGGCGCCCGGTAACATTCGCCTTGTGATTCATCGCAGGAAAGCAGAGGAACCATGAACAGAAACCGAGTCGTCTCGAAACACCTTGTCCGTCTTGCGCGCTTGCTCCTGAAGCAGTGGCCGCTTGCCATTGCGCTGGTTATGCTGAGTCTGGCCTTCTTCTCCAACCCCGCGCAAGCCGAAAGGCGGCAGCAGACAGTGCCGATCCCGACACCGACGCCTACCAACACGTCGGTGCCGGCCAGCACAGCGACATTTACGCCAGCGCCGCCTACCAACACACCTGTGCCGCCGCCGGCCACCAACACGCCGGTGCCACCTACCAATACACCGGCGCCGCCCACCAACACGCCTCGGCCAGGGGAAACGCCTCCGCCGACGAATACGCCCGTGCCCCCCACGGCCACGAACACACCAGCGCCCACCAACACGTCGACCAGGACACCCACAGCTACCCGTACCCCAGGGACAGTGGTGACACCCTCCTTCACCATGTTCCTGGAAATGGACGCACCGTTCGGCGCGCTACCAGGCCAGGAAATTGAGATTGTCTACATCGTCACCAATCCGTCGACGAGCAGCGCAACCAATGTTCGGGTGCGCAACCGGCTACCCGAAGCGTTCACACTCGTCTCTGCCGAAGCGGACGATAATGGCACCGCCACCCTCGAAACCGAGACAGACGGTTCTACCGTCGTCCTCTTTGATTGGGCCACGCTGGGGCCGAATGAATCCACCACCGCCACGTTGACCGTCACCGTGGCCGAGGACGCCCTCCCCGGCGATGTCATCGACAATCTGGCTGTGGCCTTTGCCGAAAATGGTGCACCCTACACAGCCGGTGTCAGCATCGGCTTACCGCCCGCTATCCTACCCGGTTTCAACTAACTTGTGACGTGGAAATTGATCAACGGCTGAGCAAATCACCCCTCATGGAGGGCAAAATTTATATTTGGACCGGCCCCGTCGCTGCCCTGGCAACGACGGGGTTGGCATTTTCACTTTACTTTTTCACCCTCGCGCCAGGGCTGACGTGGGCCAACTTTGGGGCCGACGGCGGGGAGTTGCTGGCAACGGCAGTAAGCAACGGCGTACCCCACCCGCCTGGCTATCCACTCTACATTTTGCTGCTACAAGGTTGGCTGGCGCTGTGGGGCGCGATCCTTCCCGGCAGTGATCTGGCCTGGCGTGGCAACCTGCTGAGCGCCATCGCCGCGGCGCTCAGTTGTGGGGTGACGACACTGTTGGTTTATCGCTTCCTGGCGCCGTCGCGCACGTATGCCTGGCTTTACGCCATATTGGCCGGCGGCATGTGGTGCGTTGCGCCGCTGCTGTGGGGTCAGGCGCTGATCACTGAAGTCTACGCCGTCCACGCTCTGCTCTTTGCCTTGTTGGCTTGGGCCACCCTCGACCCATCCCCGTTGACCGTCCAACAGCGTAGCCTGCGTTTGGGTATTGTGATTGGGCTAGGCATTGCCCATCATTTGACGCTGCTCCTGCTACTGCCCGCTGTCTTCTACTGGCTATGGCAGATGCCGGAACACCCGCTACGCCGCGTCCGGTTTTGGATCACTTTTGCCGTTGCGATCCTGCCGGGGATCTTGCTCTATTTGCGCATCCCCTGGGTAGCGATGCAAGCGCCACCGATTAACTGGGGATATGCCAACACCCTCGCCAACTTCTGGTGGCTGGTCAGCGGCGAAGCCTACCGCCCCTACCTAGCCGGGTTGACAGTCGCCGATCTACTGCCGAGGTTGAGCCAGTGGGCGGCAGTCATCACCGAACAGTACACGCCTGCCGGTTTCGCGTTGGGCATGGTGGGGCTATACGCCTTCGACCAGAGCCGTCCTCGCTGGCGAACATTTTGCTTGATCTGGCTAACGCCGGTCAGCCTTTACACGATGGCCTACAACACCGTAGACAGCAGCATCTATCTACTGCCGGTGATCTGGCTGATCGCCCTGTGGATACCCGAAGGGTGTGTGTTGATCAGCGAACAGGTGCGCCGTCGTGCCACTGTCTCGGCACTCTTAGCGACAGTGGCAGCCGCTGCCCTAATTTTGACAGCAATCCGCCTGCCCGACTACGCTTTACAGCGCGACGACAAAGCCGAGTCTTACCTGGCCGAGTTAAATCAAACGCTTGTACCGGGTAGTGTCGTTTTTAGCAGCGCTGACGCGGAGACTTTCACACTCTGGTACGGCGCGTATGGCGACGGTTCGCTACAAGTCACCGCGCCGGATCTGATTTTGATTAACGCAGCGCTCTTTCAATTTGATTGGTATCGCGACTTGTTGGCCGATGTCTACCCACAGTTGCCCGGCGTGGAAAGCCGCAGCATCGAGACGATCCTGGTAGCGAGTGCGGCAGAACGGCCTGTCTTTTTTACTGAAGTTGTCTACCCGGCAGTACAAGATCACCTTACGCCGGTAGGTTCTCTCTGGCGTTATTCCGTGCAGCCCTAAAATCCATCCTGAAAGCCGGTTGTGGGTTCACGCTTTTTCTCACAGGCGACTCGGCACAGAAGATTTTAGGATAGACACTTACTCTTGAACGAGGAACCCCTCAATGTTTGCCCACAATATCGATCTCAATGAGCCGTCCGGCGCGTCGGTGACGAAGACGAGCACGGTACAGCAAGCCAAAGAGCCTGTGCATCAACTGAATCGTGTGCAGAGAATAGCAGTTTGGATCCTCAGTGCACTGCTGGTCATCGGTGTTGGATGGTTTGCCTACAAAATGGTGCGCATCACCCTTTACGGCTGGAACGCCTACCAGAACAGCATGACCATCCTTTCCACAGCCCGCAACAGCGCAGACAGCGCGGATCTGGTCGCACTTCAGCCTGAAATGGCGCAACTTGCTGTCGCCGTTGCCGGCATTGAACAGCAGGCACGTCCTTTTGCGCCGCTACTCCGCTCGCTACAAGGATGGACTCCCTACGGCGCCACCCTGGCCGCCGGGCCGGATCTGCTTGTCGCCGGGGCCGAGTTGACAGCCATCGGCGCCGACGCATTCGATCTGCTGGCGCCCGTCCTCACCGCGGAGGATGGCAACCCGCTCGACGCGTTGGTTGCTGTGGTCGATGCCAACCCAGCTCGTTTCGCCGCAATGGCCGAACGTGCCGCACGCGCCAACACGGCACTGTTGGCCGTACCGGCGGAGCAAATTCACCCTGCACTGAGCGGCCCACTGGCGCAGGTACAGTCACTTTCGCCCATGATGTCGCCGTCGATGCAGGCGGCACAAGCTGTCCCCGATCTACTGGGGATGCGTAGGCCCGTCACTTATTTGATCCTTTTTCAGAACAACCACGAGTTGCGCGGCACCGGCGGATTCATCAGCGCAGCCGGCGCGTTGACCATCAACCGCGGCCGCATCGAGGATCTCGTCACTGAAAACGCCTACGATGTCTTCAGCGACACCCTGGAATATTCCGCGGCGCCTGACGCCATGCAGAAATACCTCAAGAGTGAGATCCTCGTCTTCCGCGACGCCAACTGGTCGCCCGACCTGCCCACCAGTGGGCGCACCGCCATTCAGCTCTACGAACAGGTGCGTGATGTGGAGATCGACGGCGTTGTCACCGTAGACCTGAATGCAGTGGAGTTGATCGTCGACGCGCTGGGAGGCATTAACATTGAAGGGGTCGAAGAGACGATCACCGGCGCCAACGTGGTAGACATCATCAAAGAACTGTGGGGCAATCCCCTCGACACCGACGCCACCACCAATACCAACTGGAGCGATTGGTACGATTCACGCAAAGATTTTGTCCCTGTGCTGGCAGGGGCGATGTTGGATCGGCTGGAATCACGCAACTTCAACTTCATGCGTGTGGTTGCCGCTGGCACCGAAGCACTGGACAACCGCAGCATCCAGATCTGGCTCGATAACCCACAGGCAATGGCGCAGTTTGCCGCCGTAGGCTGGGACGGCGCGCTGCGTCCAGTGGCCGGGGCCGACTACCTGGCGCTGGTGGACACCAATGTCGGCTTCAACAAAGTCAACGCCGTGGTGACACGTGAGATCAGCTACACCGTCACCTGGCCCGAGAATGAGGACGGCCCTGCCCAGGCCACGGCCAAGATCACCTACGTTCACCCTGTGGCCAAGCCCGGCCATGTCTGCGACGACACCCCTCGCTACGGCGACACCTACGACGACATGATCGAACGCTGTTACTTCAACTATATCCGGCTCTATGTGCCGCGCAACAGCCGCCTGATCAGCATCAACGGCGTGGAGGAAGACTCGGTGAGCAGCCGGCGCGGTGAAGCGCGCACCCAGGTCTTCACAGGCTACTTCATCATGAAGCCAGGATCGGTGCACACCGTCACCTTCACCTACGAACTGCCTGCAGCGATTGAGGAGGAATCCTACCGAATCATCGCCCAGCGCCAATCGGGGTCAGGGCCCCTGCCGATGCGCTGGCAAATCGGTGATGGACAGGCGGAGCGAACGGTAATCGAGGGGAATTGGTTGGACTGGACAAACGATTGAGTGAAGGAATGAATGATGAATGAAGATTGGGTAGACTACGCCCAATCTTCATTCATCATTCATTTTTTATATTTTATGCTCCGAAACGCTTGAGCCTTCCTGCGTGGCTCATGGCCTGGGGCATGAGGTTGGTGGCGTGAAAGACGCCCATACTGCCCTGCCCAGCAGCAGTCTCACCAAACTCGGTGACGGCATCGGGGCGGGCAAGCGGGCTCCAGAAGAGGGTGGGGACGGGGTGCCAGCTATGGCTGCGCATCTTAGCCGGCGTGCTGTGATCCCCGGTTACAATGACTACACCTGGGTTCAGCGCCAAAATGCGCGGAATCAGTTCATCGACCACTTCGATTTCGTGGACTTTGGCGTCGAAGTTGCCATCTTCGCCGTAGCTGTCTGTCTTTTTGACGTGGATGAAGAAGAAATCGTAGTCGTTCCACACCCGTTCCAGCGCGTCGATTTCATGGCTGGGGCGATCTCCCTCAAAGTCAACCACATCCATCCCCACCAGGCTGGCGACACCTTTGTACATGGGGTAAGCGGCAATTACAGCCGCCTTCAACCCGTAAATTTCCGTTAAGAGCGGCAGGCCGGGGTCTTTGGCAATGCCGCGCAGATTCAGACAGTTGGCGCGTTCCTCGTCGGCCAGCACTTCACGCGCCTTTTCGATCCATTGGTTAAGCAGATCAGCGCTGTGCTTCCCCTCTTCGCTGCCACTTTCGTCGGTGACGGGCAACGGCTTCTTGCCGGTTTCCAGCGGGTCAGTCTCTGTGAGGCTGCCACCCAGGCCCTGCCCACGCAGCACAAAAACAAAACGGTGTTCCTTCACGGGCTCTACAAACACCTGGTGGTCGGGGAACATGTCGCCGGTGGCGTCTTGCAGCTTCTTGCACAGGCGGATGCATTCGTCGGTAGGGATGCGCCCGGCGCGGCGGTCGGTGATGTAGCCGTCTTTGTTGGCGGTGGCAAAGTTGCCACGCGCTGCCAGATCGTTCGACGTCATGCGGAAGCCGATGCCCAGCGCTTCCAGCACACCACGCCCGATCTCATAGCGTATTGGGTCGTAGCCGAAGAGGCTCATGTGTGCAGGGCCGCTCCCGGGTTCTATGCCCAGGCGAATGGGTACACTCAAACCGCTCATTCCTTCGGCGGCCATTTTGTCGAGGTTGGGGGTCTTGGCCGTTTCCAACTCGCTCTTGCCGCCGGGCTGCATGGGTAACCCACCCAGTCCGTCCATCACCAGCAGTACAATTTTATTGCCGCCCTGTTGGAGATCTCGCATCAGGTCGAATTCAGTAAAAGCAGACATACACGCTCCTTGGGGAATAAAAAATGGATCGTCCAGAAGCAGTATAACATTGATGGAGGAAAAGAGGGATTGGGGGATTGACTAGGGCCATCGCGAACTCAAAAAGAAAAGGTTGACGGAAACGAAAAGGGCGTTCCCCTTAGGAAAGAAAGGGAACGTCAAATGAACGAGAACGCCTGGGGCGGATGACTGGGAATCGTTGGCGCCCCACACTTACAGGCATGAAACGTGGATGAAAAGGGTGTGAATTCGCATTCGTCGGTCGATTTTGATACAATGCCGCCACCGAATCGGCGCCGACGACGACAAACCAGATGAGGTGGAACTGGTGTGTATCGGCGGCGGATTGAGCAGATTTGAACAGATTCTGCTCTCCAGAATCATGGTGACCTATATGTATTTACGAATTACTCAGCGAGCCGGTATGCTCCTTCTACTGCTTCTGCTTTCGGCGCCGCTGATGTATACACGGGCCTGGGCAGCTCCGGATGCGGCTCCGTCTCTGGAACCGACAACAGAACTATCGCTGGATGCTCGCAAAGCGGCGTTGATCATCAATCAATTGCGTATTCAAGCGGGCCTTGCGCCTTTGGCTGTTCATCCACTTCTCAATCTAGCTGTAACAACCCACATTCACGACATGGTGACCACAGGTTACTACGGGCACACCAGTCGCGACGGCAGCAATGTACACCAACGCATCAGCCGGACGGGGTATGGTATCGCCGGTTGGGCAGGTGAAAATTGGGCGGTTTCCGATACAGTAGAGCAGTCTATCCAGTGGTGGATGACGGATCCGCCGCACAGAGACAATGTCCTCGGGCGTGGGTACAAGGAGATGGGCGTCGGCGTCTATCCCCACCCCAAAGGATGGGGCCTGATCCTCGTAACCAACTTCACGACAGGCAGCAATAATCAAGAGAACGGTATCGTCCTTGTGCCGGAGACGGCAGATGCGCCGATGCCGTCTGTGGTGGTGGCGGCGGTGCCGACGGCGGCGCCCGTTGCCGTCCCTGCCGGTGGGATGCGTTACACGATCCGCCAGGGTGACACACTCTTTACGATTGGTCAACGGCACGGGCTAAGCTGGCAGGCTGTTGCCAACGCCAACGGCCTGGGTGAGTTTTCGGTGCTTAGCCTGGGGCAAGAGATTGTACTCCCTGGGGTCGCCGGCACACGGCAGACAACCACAGCCCCTGCCGTCACGCAGGGTGCACCGCTCACCCAGGGCCCGGGCGCAGTGACAGTCAACGACAAGTTCCACACGGTGGTAGAGGGTGATACCGTCTTTGCCATTGCCATACAGCACGGCCTCAACTGGCAGACGCTTGCCGCCTACAATGGGCTTTCTAACAACGCCCTCTTGCAGATCGGCGACACCATTCGCATTCCAGCCCCAGCCATTGGCAAATCGAACAGCGTCACCGTTCCCAGCACCCGCCGCCATACGGTGCAAGCCGGTGAAACGCTATGGCGCATTGCTGCCGCCTACAACGTAGACTGGTACGAATTGATGCGTGTCAATGGGCTGGGCGAAAATTCTGTATTGTCGATTGGGCAGGAGATTCGGTTGCCGTAGCAGAGAAAATGACTGAGAACGGACAATTGACAGAGTGGTAAAGATCAAAGTCAACGCCTAAACAGCGTTGACTTTTTATTTTCAAAATACAACAGTAGCTTTGTTGAGGAATCGAAGCTGAGATCGACGAGAGAGAGCAGGCGGTCAGGTGACAATAACATCGCTCCCAGGTGTGTTGAAGGTCAAAACGGGCACATTGCCGCCCTGTTTGCGAAAGCCAAACGACTCGTACATGCGTTGCGAGCGGCGGTTGCTCTCTTGCGTATTCAACTGAATCCGGTAAACAGACTGCCCGTGGGCATGCGCAATGGCGTCGGCGAGCAATTGACGACCAATGCCATGTCCTTGCGCAGAAGGGTGGACGGCGATACGTACAATTTGGGCTTCAGCCTGGGATGGATGCGCCCCACTCCCATAAAGCGACATTGCCGTGTAGCCCACCAATTCTCCATTGAATTCTGCCACCTGGATGCGCGCAGTGAAGCACAGTTGCAGCAAGTCGGTTCGGCCCATGTGCCAGATTGGATCAAAGGTTTCGGCATCGATTTGGGCAAGAGGAGCCAAATCGCACTCCTGTATAGGACGCAACTGTGCAGGCTTTGGTACAACGGGCAGATCCTGTCGTGTGCGCAGATAAAAGCGAATCTGATCCGCTTCGCGAAAACCACTCTGCAACAGTGCCGACGTCAACCAACTGTGACCGGTGAGGGCGATTAGTTGTAGAGATTGAGGATAGGCGTAAAACATTTCAAGCAACGCATCCACCAATCTGGGCATACGTTGCGTGGTAAAAAGCCCCTGCACCACTGCAGCAGCACGCAAGGACGCTCGATCTGCCACTTCCGCCGGGAGGGCATCGGAGGGGGCTTCCACCTGAAACGCCAGAAAGCCCCACAGTACGCCGCGTCGATCTTCCCCAACCAGGGTGACAGCCCGGTTTAACAGCGCGGGTAGATCTTCCAGTCCCGTATTAAAAAAACTACGGTTGCTTTGCAGCAACTGGCGAATTTGAGGAAGATCAGCAGGCTGTCCTTGGCGGATTAACATGAAAAGCAGTTATCTGTGTGAAAACATCACCTGGTACACGATGACTGGAGTACACCTAAAGAATGAAGTACACCTAAAGAATGAAGTACACCTAAAGAATGAAGTACACCTAAGAATAACGAGGAGAGAGCACGCCCTCGTGCGGCGCTTATTGTGTAGACCCGCACGAGGGCGTGCTCTCTCCTCGTGTGTAGTGAATACTGCGACTTACTTGCGCCGTTGTGTACTAGGCAATGACTTTGCGGTTGCCATAAACACGCTGGTAGTACTCACGGAATTCGCCGCTGCGGATTGGTTCCCACCACCAGCGATTGTCCACATACCAACGCACAGAGGCGCGGATCGCCTCTTCCGGCGTGTAAGACGGCTCCCAGCCCAAGGACATGATCTTGCGCACGTCCATGCTGTAGCGGCGGTCGTGGCCCTGACGATCCTCCACGTGGCGGATCAACGTGCGCGGCAGGTTGAGTTCGTCGAGCAGGATTTCGACCATGGCCAGATTGGTCATCTCTTTGCCGGTGCCGATGTTGTAGACTTCGCCGATGACACCTTGGTGCAGTACCAGATCAATACCTTCACAGTGATCGACCACGTATTGATAGTCGCGCATCTGTTGGCCATCGCCGTAGACAGGCAGAGATTCACCGGCCAGCGCGTTGGTGACAAAGAGGGGCACCACCTTTTCGGGGTATTGGTAAGGGCCAATGTTGTTGGCCCCTCGGCTAATGGTGACAGGCAGCCCATAGGTGATGTGGTAGGCGTGGACAAAGTGATCCGCCGCAGCTTTGCTGGCCGAGTATGGGCTGCGCGGCATCATTTTGTCATCTTCGAGGCTGTTGTGATCGCCTGCAATGTGACCGTAGACTTCGTCTGTGCTGATCTGATGATAGCGTAGATTGCCGCCTTTGCGCGCCGATTCAAGCAAGGTGTATGTGCCCAGCACGTCGGTTTTCACAAACGCATCTGGCTCCAGGATGCTCCGATCCACATGGGTTTCCGCGGCAAAATTGACGATGGTGTCGATGTCATATTGGGCGATGACGCCATCAATAGCGGCGCCGTCGCAGATGTCGCCCTGCACAAAGGCGTAGCGATCCCCGTAGCGTTCGGCTAGATCCTGTAAATTCTCCAGGCGACCGGCATAGGTTAGCTTGTCGATGACCACAACACGATAGTCGCTGTACTTTTCTAACATAAGGCGCACATAGTTGCAGCCGATAAAGCCGGCGCCGCCGGTGACCAGGATGTTTTGCATGGAATGTAACCTCCTAAAACGAATCAATAAGGGTTAACTGAATGAGTAACGAGTAATGAGTAGGATACTCGACACGATCTCTAAATTACGCATTACTCGTTACTCATTTTGTCTCTTCAACGCCGCTGTCGCCAATCTTTGCGCGCCCAGAGACGGCGTAGACGGCGGATGCGACCCGGTTGGCGGTGTGCCGGCAATGGAAAGGACGTGGAAAGCGTCAACGTTGGAATCTGTTCCAGGGGAGGTAGCAGTTCGTCGGCCAGTCCACGCGCCGCAGGTTCCGGCCAGAGGGGCTGCCACAGCGCACGTTCCTCACTGCCCCCTGCTGTGGACAGGAAGCCGATATCGTCGCTGAGTGCTTGACGTACCGCCCGCACCACATCCAGCGTCCGCTCCCAGTAGGCAATCAGTTTGGGTTGGGCAATCTCGAAGAAGTGGCTGGTGAACGATGATCGCAGGTCCGTGCGCTCGCTAAATGGGAAACCTGCCTGGTAAGCCGGCACAAATTCCTGTGCCCAATATTGTTCCATGCGCTGGAATGATGGTAGCAGCAAATCAGCGTAAAAGCTCACGTGTACGGTGCTCACCCGCTCCGACATTGAGAGCAGCAGCGATACCTGCGCCGGGTAGAGATCGAAAAAAGCGTGGGCGTCGAAGTAGTTCCACTCACCGTAGGCCGATGCCAGGCGGCGCAGTTTGTCGGCCACCACAGCCACCGTGTGC
Organism: bacterium; assembly: GCA_016124945.1. Classification (GTDB taxonomy): domain Bacteria; phylum Chloroflexota; class Anaerolineae; order Caldilineales; family Caldilineaceae; genus RI-153. The sequence goes on from WGMT01000003.1 coordinate 22,063, forward strand.
GCCGCCGATGCGACTTCTTTGTCGAAATCGCCTTCGTCGATCTGATAAAACGGCACCATCGGCTGATCGAGCAATTGCGTCACTTGCGACGCCGGCAAACGCGCCTGATCAATGCGCCGAAGGGAGACGGCAAAAGCGGGCAACGAACGGATCGTCTTCGTTTCCATCTACAATTCGTCGTTGAGCAACCGGAAGAGGTATTGGCCGTAGCCGTTGCTCTTCATCCCGTGGGCAAGTTTTTCAAGCTGGGCGCGATCAATGTAACCGCGGCGGTAGGCAATCTCTTCAGGGCAAGACATCATCATGCCCTGACGTTCTTGCAGCGCCTGTACAAAGTTGGCCGCCTGTAAGAGCGATTCGTGTGTCCCGGCGTCGAGCCAGGCGAATCCGCGGCCCAACATGTCAACCTGCATTTCGCCTTTGGCGAGATAGGCCAGGTTGACGTCGGTGATTTCCAATTCCCCGCGCGGTGACGGCGTGAGGTTCTCGGAGATGCTGACAACCTGATTGTCGTAAAAATAGATGCCGGGGACGGCGTAGTGCGAGCGTGGCGTTTGTGGCTTCTCTTCGATGCTCAGCGCCTTGCCGCTTTCATCAAACTCGACGACGCCGTAGCGTTCGGGATCGCGTACAGGGTAGGCGAAGATGCGCGCCCCGTGCTTTTGTTGCGCGCCAGCCAGCAACTTTTCGGGCAGACCGTGACCGTAAAAGATGTTATCGCCCAAAATCAGGCAGACCGAATCGTCGCCGATAAACTCTTTGCCCAGGATGAAGGCCTCGGCGATGCCACGCGGCTGATCCTGTTCACAGTAGACGAACTTGACCCCCCACTGGCTCCCATCACGTAGCAACGATCGGAAAAGCGGCAGCGCGTCCGGCGTGCTGATGACCATGATCTCCCGAATCCCTGCCAGCATGAGCATCGAAAGCGGATAGTAGATCATCGGCTTGTCGTAGACGGGCAACATCTGCTTGCTAACGCTGATTGTCAACGGATACAAGCGTGTACCATGTCCACCGGCCAGGAGAATGCCTTTCATAGTTGACCTCGGAAGCACTAAATGAATATTGATGGGTTTCTGGTTCTGCCGACAAGGGATTAGGCGATTGAGGGATTAGGCGATTTCAGATCGTGTACACGATCTGAAATCGCCTAATCCCTCAATCGCCTATCACAAATCTCTTTTATACCCCGTATCGCCCCGCCGCGGCAGTATCTTCCTCTGCATTCACCAACACCGCGCCGACAACGTGGGCACGCACTTTTTCGAGGACGTCGCGGGCGCGTTTGGCCTGTTCGCGTTTGGTACGCCCAGCGTTGACGACAAGCAGCACACCGTCCACCTTGCCGGCCCACAACGCAGCGTCGGTGACAGCCAACACCGGCGGCGCGTCGCAAAGGATGTACTGCGCTTCTCCCTGCAACGTAGACAGCAACTCAGCCAGCCGGTTGGAGCTGAGCAAAGCCACCGGGTTGGGTGGCAACGCCCCCGATGTGAGGACACGCAACCCCGACACCGACGTCTCTTGCAGCAGCGGCGCACCGCCGTCCTTGAGCCAGTCGGTAAGGCCGCGGTTGTTGCTCAGTTCGAAAATTGCGTGCTGCTGCGGGCGACGCAGATCGCCGTCCACCACCAGCACACGATCCCCGGCCTGGGCCATGACCACGGCCAAATTGGCCAGCGCCTGACTTTTGTCTGTGTCAGGATCGGCGCAGGTGACGAGCAAAGAGCGTAACGTCCGCTCCAACCCGGCAAATTCAATGTTGGTACGCAGGCTCTGGAAGGCTTCGGCCGCCGGGCTGCGAGGATCGGTCAGTGTGATGAGTGACATAAGATTTATGAAGGATGAATGATGATTGGGTTGATAGTGTGAAGAGGTGACTGGGTGACCTTGTCACCCCCTTACCTTGTCACCTCTACGCCGTCTTCGGCTTCGGGACATACGATCTTGCCCTCTGCGCGGGGACGGCGTTAGCCTGTCCACTGACAGCCGGAATCGCCCCCAGCACGGGGACGGCCAGCGTGCGTTCCACGGCATCGGGCGTGCGTAACAGGTCGGATTCCATCCACGTCAGCAACAGGACGACGCCGATGCCCAGCAGCAGGCCCAAGACGCTGCCGGCCAGAGCGTTAAAGAGCGGCTGCGGTTGATATTGAGGCGCGCCGATGGCACGACTGACGATCTTAACCTCAATGCGGTTTTCTTTGTCCTGTTGGGCGTAATAGGCGGTGCGCTCTTCGACAAATTCGTCGGCCAAAGACAACGCCATCTGTTTCGCCACTTCGGGATCGCGGGAGCGCGCTTCGATCTTGATCATAAAGGTGCTGGAATCAGGCGAAACCGTGGTCTGCCCCAAAAAATCGTAGGGGTTCATGTCGAGGCGGGCGCGCTCAATGGCCCGCTGCGACACTTCGGGCGTGCGGATGTTGAGGGCAAAGTTGCGCATCAGGTCCTTGGCGGTGTTGCCCAGGCCCCAATCCGGCCGCGCGGGGACGGTGCTCACCTGCACGGTGGCGCGGTACATTTCCTGTTGCAACGAGCTAACGCCAAAAGCCGCCAACCCCGCCAGCAACACCGCCGCGATGATGATCCAGCCGCGACGGCGCAGAATACGCAGATAATCTTGAACGGTCATAAAGCTCTCTCCAGTACAGAACAAGAACGTACAAACAATATCACTCAATCCCATCACTTTTTCGGGATCACGCCAATCACCGGCACCCCAATCTCTTCGAGATCACGCATCCGCCGTACAGAGGTGTCCAGGTAGGCCAGCACGAAGACAATGCCCACGCCTGCAATGAAGGCCAGGATCACACGCAGTGGAAAATCCAATCGGCTGCGCAAGTCGGGGCCGACGACGCCGACGGACGGTGTGTCGAGCACAGAGACAACGGCGTTTTCGGTCCCCAATTGGGTGAAGTAGCCAGCAGCGTTTTCGTTGAGTTCGGCGGTGGCAGCGTTGGCAATCGCCAGCAGTTGATCAGCGTCCCCCCAGGCAAAGGAGAGTTGGATGATGCGGTGCTGACGTCCTGTGTTGGCGCTACCGCTGATCAGGCCCGCAGGGATTTCGATCCCCTGGTCGGCGAGGCGGCGGTTGATCCCCTGGGCAAAGAGTTGGCTGCGCACCACTTCGGTAAAATCGTCCACAAGGTATTCGCTGGTGAGCCAGGCGTAGTAGCGAGGATCGTAGTCGGCCACATCGGCGTCGACCAACGGCAGCACGCCGATCAGCAGCCGAAACGACGTGGTGTAGGTAGTCGGCGGCGACTGCCACGGGCGCAGTTGCCAGGCGCTCAATACGGCTACCAACGCCGTCAACAGGACGGGGATCCACCAGCGGCGGGCTAGGATGTGCCAGTACTCGCGTAATTCCATGTTCGAGAACGACCTTGAGTAATACGTGATTCGTGATTCGTAATTGGTTGACGAAGTAATTCCCCAATTGGCGACCCATACCGTTGACGAATCACGAATCACGAATCACGAATCACGAATCACGAATCACGTCTGCCAGATAGTCAAGCAACTTTCCTCGAAACCGTTCCCGGCCAAACCGTTCCGCCTGCGCGCGACAGGCTTGCGGATCGTAGTGGCCCGGCTCAAAGTTCGCCAGGACGGCGTGCAGCGCGTCCACGGTTTGGGCGGCGAAGTGTTCACCGCTGACGCCGGGGATCACCGTGTCCAGTGCGCCGCCGCCGGCAAAGGCAATGACAGGACGCCCGGCGCTCATCGCCTCGACCGGCGCAATGCCGAAGTCCTCCAACCCGGGGAACAGGAAGGCCTTGCAGCCACGCATCAGGGAGACCAGTCGATCCCACGGTTGCCTGCCCAGGAAGGTGACGTTCGACGGCGCCGACGACCTCAACGCGGCAAGATCGCGTCCTTCCCCCACCACAATCAGCTTCTGGGCAGGGAGGCGAGCGAAGGCGGCGACGGCCAGGTCGATCCGCTTGTACGGGATGAGGCGGCTAACGATGAGATAGTAGTCACCCACCGGCACGGATGGATCGGGGGTGAAGCGTTCGGTGTCCACCGGTGGGTGGATTACCACACTGTCGCGCCCGTAAATCGTCTGGATGCGCTGCTGAACCTCGCGACTGATGGCGATGAAATGGTCCACGCGCTGAGCGGCGGACCAATCCCAGTGGCGCAACAATGCCAAAACAGGCTGCAACACAGCGTTCAGGCCCGTCCCGATCTGCTCCCGTTCGCGGTATTGGTCATAGAGCCAGAGGAAGCGGGTGGGCGTGAGACAGTAGCAGACGTGCAGGGCTTTGCGGTCGCGGTTGCGGGTGCCCACACCATGACAAAACCCGCTCTTGTTGCTCAACACCAAATCAAAACCGCTCAGGTCGGTGCGTTGAAAAGCGAGCGGGTAAAAGGGCAGATACGCCTGATGATGATGTGCCACACCGGGCAGCCGCTGCATGAAACTGGTGTGGATCGGCCAACGCCGGTAGGCGTCGGGCATGAGATCGGGCGCGTAAATGCTGGTGTAGAGCGGCGCGCCGGGGAAGAGATCCACCAGATCTTCGAGCACGTTTTCGGCGCCGCCCATCTGGTTCAGCCAGTCGTGGACCAGGGCCACCTTGGTACTGCGCATTGCTGCCTCGGCAGACGGCACACTCACGACTGTGAACGCTCCGAAAGGATGGCCAGTTCCTCGGCGATGAAATGGTCGATGAGCGTACGGTAGAGGCGTTCGACCAGATCAGGATCGAGATCCAACGCTTCGGCCCACTCACGTCGCGCCGCAATCACCTGCTTCTGCCGATCCACGGCGTGGACATCGGTTTCGGTGCGCTTAAAACGCATCACGGCTTTAACATAGCCGCGCCGCTCGGCCAATAGTTCGACGATAGCACGATCCAAACGGTCGATTTCAGACCGGACCTGGTCAATCGTTTGACAGTCTTCAGGCGCAACCATAGATCCTCGCAGAGCGGTGTTGGGTGGTAGATCGACAACGTTCACATTGTACCGTAGGAGTGGGCGCGAACCAAATGATCTGCGTAATGCGTAATTCGTAACTCGTAATTGGTTGACCGCAACACGGCCCAATGAGCAACCAAAACCGTAGACAAATTACGCATTACGTATTACGCACTAGAATTTCCTCAACACCCTCACAACCCCAACAAAACACCCCTCCGCTACAGTATCCCTACCCATGTCCAAAAATTTTAGCCCCCAACCTATCAACATGATGCCCTATCAACGTGACGATGGCGAAAGTGAGGATCTATGTACTCGTTCGATATGACGGCGGAACAGAAGATGTTGGTGGAGACGGTGCATCGTTACGCCGAAAAGGTGTTGCGTCCTGTGTATCGCGACGCCGAAGAGGATCAGTGTGCGCCGGCCAATGCTATCCGCACAGGGTGGGAATTAGGATTGCTGCCTGCGTCGATTGATGCGGCGTTTGGCGGTTTTGGCGAGTATTCGGCGTTGATGAGTGCGCTCTTCCTTGAGGAATTGGGCTGGGGTGACGTGGGCCTGTCTTTGCACCTGCTGGCGCCGAACCTTTTTGCTCTGCCGGTGGCCCTCTTTGGGACAAAGGAGCAACAGGCCGAATTCCTGCCCCGCTTCTGCGATGAGAATTTTCCTCAAGCCACGGCGGCGCTGATCGAGCCAGTCTATCAGTTCGATCCGACCACACTGGCGACGACGGCGGAAAAGGACGGCGACCACTACGTGATCAACGGCGTGAAGACGATGGTGCCACTGGCCAACGAAGCGAAGACCTTCCTCGTCTACGCCCAGGAACGCAACCGCACCCAGGCCTTTATCGTCCCTGCGGCGACGGTGGGCGTGACCGTGGCCGACCGTGTCACCATGATGGGGGCGCGGGCGTTGGCCGTTTTCAGCCTAAGGTTCGACGGCGTCAAGGTCCCCGCGGCGAATCGGCTGGGCGGGCTGAAGGGCATTCGGCTCAGCCGTCTGCTCACGGTGACCCGCATGTCCGCGGCGGCGCTGGCCATCGGACAGGCACGCGCCGCCTACGAATACGCACTGGCCTACGCCAAGGAACGCACCGCCTTCGGCGAACCCATCGCCCATCGTCAGAGCATCGCCTTCATGCTGGCCGAGATGGCGATGGAGATCGAAGGCGTGCGTTTGCAGGTGTGGGAAGCAGCCTACCGCTTCGACAGCCGCGAAGACGCCACCCGCCTTGCCGCCCTGGCCAAGCTTGCCGCCGACAAAATGGTGTTGCAGGTGACAGACCACGCCGTGCAGATCCTAGGCGGTCATGGCTACATTCGCGAACACCCGGTGGAACTGTGGCTGCGCAACGGACGCGGCTTTGCCGCCTGGGGAGAAGGGCTCGTCATGGCGTAACACACCGCTCCAACGTTCCAACGTTCCAACGCTCCAACGCTTCAACGTTCCACCGCTCCAACGCTTCAACGCTCCAACGTTCCAACGTTCCACCGCTTCATCAAGGAGAACTCATCCCTATGCCTATCGAATTCCGCACACCCGAAGAGATCGAAAGACAATTGCAGCAGGTGGAGATTGTGGCGCAGAATGTAATGCGCCCCGAAAGCCGCCAGTTGGACGACAACGAACATGCGCGGCCCGTGAATTTCATCCACATGATGTGGCCGGAGATGAAGGAGATGGAACGCGCCAACCTGGAAGCGTCTTTGCGGCGCAGTGCGCGCAATGGAGACGGTGAGCATCACAGTGAACATCATGGTGAGAATGGCGCAGGTAGGAATGGGGCTGTCAAGGTGATGGAGAAAGCTGTCACCAAAAAGCTGAGCATCGCCAACCTGCAACTTGTCCACATGATCGAGATGCTCAGTTGGGGTGATGCCGGCGTCTACCTCTGTATTCCGGCCAGCGCGCTGGCGGGGGCGGCGATCCAGGCCGTAGGCACACCCGATCAAAAGGAACGCTTCCTGCGCCGCTTCACCGAAGGCGATCCCAAGTGGGGCGCCATGGCCATGACCGAACCCCAGGCCGGCTCCGACACCAGCAACATCCAGACCACGGCTCTCTTCGATGAGGAGACCAACGAATGGGTGCTCAATGGGCAAAAGGTCTTTTGCACCAGCGCCAACCTGGCCTACGCCGAGTCGGACGGCGTGATCGTGGTGTGGGCGACGGTGGACAAGAACGCAGGCCGCGCCGGGATGAAACCCTTCGTGGTGGAAGCGGGCACGCCCGGCCTCAAGATCATCAAGACCGAAGAAAAGCTGGGCATCCGCGCCAGTGACACGGCGTCGTTCATCCTCGAAAACTGCCGCATCCCCGCCGACAACGTCCTTGGCGACGTGGAGGTGAAGCAGGGGGCGGGCAGCAAAGGCTTCAAGGGCGCAATGCGCACCTTCGACGCCACCCGCCCGATTGTCTCGGCCAGCGCCATCGGCATCGGTCGCGCCGCCTTCGAATTCTGCCGCGACACGCTGGCGGCACAGGGCATGGCGATGGATTACGAATCCCCGCGCTGGAAGCTGAGTGCGCCCCAGGCCGATCTGCTGGAGATGGAGATTCAACTGCGTCAGGCGTGGCTGCTCACGCTCAAAGCCACCGCCCTCCTCGACGCAGGGGAAGAAAACCGGCTCGAAGCGTCCATGTCAAAAGTCAAGGCAGGCAAGGCCGTCACCTGGATTACACAAAAAGCGGTGGAGTTGCTCGGCCCGTTGGGGTACACCACGCAAACACTAGCCGAAAAGTGGCTCCGCGACGCCAAGATCAACGACATCTACGAAGGCACGGGGCAGATCAACACGCTGATCGTTGCACGCACGATCCTTGGTTATACGCGGAATGAGTTGAAGTAGGAGGAGGTGATTGGTGATTAGTGATTGGTGATTGGGTCTCGAAATATGTGTATGAATCCGCCCAACCACATGCCGGACAAGACTATGGTTTGTCCATTCATTATGGTTTGTCCATTCATTGCCGAATGGGCAAACCCAATCACCAATCACTAATCACCAATCACCACTACGGAAAGCGTCGCCGCGCCTGTTCCAACTCAATGGCTTTGGCAGTGAAGCGGTAGAGTTTGGCCGGGCGGTGATCGCCTTCGCGCTTGTTGCCCGTCTCTTCGAGGACGCCGGTGGAGAGGATCTTGCGGCGAAAGTTGCGTTTGTCTAGCGGCTCGTGGAGCACCGTTTCGTAGACGGATTGCAACTCCGACAGGGTGAACTCGCGCGGGAGCAAAAGGAAGCCCAGCGCCGTCCACTCTAGCTTCCAGCGCAGCCGTTGCAGCGCATATTCCAGGATACGATCGTGGTCGAAGGCTAACTTCGGCAGATCGTACATGTTCCACCAGCGGGCGTCGTGGGCGTCGTCACCGCTGCGCACCTGAAGTTGCGCCGCCTCTTCCGCACTTAGCAGGACAAAATAGGCTACGGTGATCACCCGTCCCCGTGGATCGCGATCCGGTGCGCCGAAGGTGTACAACTGCTCCAAGTAGACGTCACGCACGCCGGTCTCTTCTTCGAGTTCACGGCGGGCCGCCTCTTCCAACGACTCCTCCATGTTGATAAAGCCGCCCGGCAGCGCCCACTGATCCTTGAACGGCTCCCCACCGCGCTGAATCAACAATACCTGAAGCTGATCCCCCAAAAAGGCATAGAGGACCATGTCCACGGTGACCGACGGGCGTGGGTATTCGTAAGTGTAGGCAGACGGTTGACGCTGTTCGTTGGACATGAGACTGGACATAGAAAGTCATTCCTGATGGCGTTTTTAAAATTACTATAAACAAAAGTCAATATACCACAAACTAACATCTTGGCGTTTTGGCCCCCCATCTGGTAAATTGATGATTCTTGTGAACATCTGTACTAGGGTTGAGTGAGGAGAGATTCTGAAACCCTGTGCTTGAATCAGATCGCTCCGACCGTAATGCGTAGTGCGTATACTGGTACACGCACTACGCACTACACTTGCACGAGATCTCTTTCAACTAAACAGGATCAGAGCCTCTCCTCACCCAACATGCGCCACTCCCGAGGGGAACCCAAAATGGATCAACAGACTCTCATCCGCGCCATCGCCCGTGATCTCAACTTACAGGTGAGTCAGGTGGCCGGCGCCGTGGAACTGCTCGACGAAGGCAACACCATCCCCTTCATTGCCCGCTACCGCAAGGAACGCACCGGCGTGCTCGACGAAGAACAACTGCGCGCCGTGGCCGAACGCCTCACCTACCTGCGCACCCTCGACGAACGCAAGCAGACGGCGCTGTCCTCCATCCAAGAGCAGGGCAAGCTCACAGACGAACTGCGCCAGGCCATCACCGCCGCCGAAACGCTGCAAGCCGTGGAAGATCTCTACCTGCCTTATAAGCCCAAACGGCGCACCCGCGCCACCGTCGCCCGCGAATTGGGGCTGGAACCGCTGGCCCAACTCCTACTGGCGCAGCCAGGGGACCAGAACCCCGATGCCGCCGCGCAAGCATTCTTGTCGGCGGACGTGGCCGATGTGGCCGCCGCACTGGCCGGCGCAAGGGACATTGTCGCCGAGCAGGTGGCCGAAACGGCGACTGTGCGACAGTACGCGCGCGACCAGTACTACCAAAAAGGCGATCTCAGCGCCGAAGTCAAAGCAGATCCAGAACGCAAATACGAAACCTACTACCAGTTCAACACGCCCATCAACAAGCTTCAGCCCCATCAAGTGCTGGCGCTCAACCGTGGCGAAAATGACAAGGCGCTTAAGGTCTCCTTTGCCGATCCCAAAACATTGATTGTGCAATTGGCCGAGCGACTGCTGGAGATCAACCCACGTTCGCCCTTTGCCGCCCACCTCAAGGCCGCCGTGGACGACGGCTACGAACGGCTGCTCAAGCCCGCCGTGGAACGTGAAGTGCGCCGCGCCCTCACCGATTCCGCCGACGATCACGCCATCGACGCCTTCCAGAAGAATCTGCGTTCGCTGCTGCTACAACCGCCGCTCAAAAACCGCAATGTCATGGGCGTGGATCCGGCCTACCGCACCGGCTGCAAGATCGCCGTCTGCGACGCCACCGGCAAGGTCCTCGACACGGTGACCGTCTACCCACATCAGCCCCAAAACCAGCGCCAGGACGCCCTCAAGGTGATGGAAGCGCTGGTCAAAAAGCACAACGTGGGCGCAGTCGCCATAGGCAATGGCACCGCCAGTCGCGAAACCGAGCAACTGGTGGCCGATCTCCTGCGCGGCATCAAAGGGGACGTGGCCTACGTCATGGTCAACGAAGCGGGAGCCAGCGTCTACTCGGCGTCGCCCCTGGCGCGCAAGGAACTGCCCGATCTCGACGTGTCGATCCGCGGCGCGGTCTCGATTGCGCGGCGGCTGCAAGATCCCCTGGCCGAACTGGTGAAGATCGATCCCAAGAGCATCGGCGTCGGCCTCTACCAGCACGATGTCGATCAAAAGAAGCTGGCCGAAGCGTTAGACGCCGTCATTGAATCCGTCGTCAACAACGTGGGCGTCAATGTCAACACGGCGTCGCCTGCGCTCTTGCAACAGGTGGCAGGCCTCACCAGCCGCACTGCCGAGAACATTGTGGCCCACCGCGACCAAAACGGCCCTTTCCGGGCGCGCAAGGAGATCCTCAAAGTGAGCGGTGTCGGCCCCAAGGCATTTGAGCAGGCAGCCGGCTTCCTGCGCATCCCCGACGGCGACAACCCGCTTGACAATACCGGCATCCACCCCGAAAGCTACACAGTAGTGGAACGCCTCGTGGCCCCCTTCAACGAACTGAGCAAAGTTCCCGTGGATCGTCTGCGCAAAGACGTGCCCAAGCTGGCGCAACAGCTCGCCGTGGGTGAACCCACACTGCAAGACATCCTCGACGCGCTGGCGCGCCCCGGTCGCGATCCGCGCGAAGATCTGGACGCGCCGATCTTGCGTACCGACGTCCTTTCCATGGAGGATCTGAAAGAGGGCATGATGCTCAAGGGGACGGTGCGCAACGTCGTCGCCTTTGGCGCATTCGTCGACATCGGCGTCAAACAGGATGGCCTGGTCCACGTGTCGGCGATGGCAGATCGTTTCATCCGCGACCCGCACGAAGTGGTGAGCGTGGGCGATGTTGTTGACGTGCGCGTGGTCAGCGTAGACAAACAGCGCGGTCGCATTGCCCTGAGCATGAAGAAGGAAGAGGCAGCGCCCAGCGCGCCGAAGAAAGGCCGATCCGCACCGACGTGGGCGGTGAAGGATTAGGGATTGGGGATTGGGGATTAGGGACTGGATCGCCTTATTGACGGCAGTCCTGTTTAGAGATGATGGGATGACGAGATGATGCATTCTGCTACATCATCTCGTCATCCCATCACCTGTTCTTTTCGGTTGACAGCCAGTAGTTTGCACGCTAAACTGAGCAAAATTTCGGTCAATCTATTGGACAGTTTTGGGAGGTTAAGATGCCGAGGATGATTTCTGCCAGTGAAGCAAAAGCGAAATTTGGTGCGCTGCGCAAGTGGGCTGTCGAGCAACAGGATGAGGTGATCGTCGAGGTACACGGCGAACCGGAAGTTGTCCTGATGGACTACGCCAAGTATCAAGAGTATCAGCGTTTGCGCGACGAGGAACGGCGACGACAGGCATGGGCCGTGGTCGAATCGCTGCGGCAGGAAGTCAACGCGCTGAATGAAGATCTCAGTGCAGAGGAAGCATACCGCCTCGCTGGATTTTCCGAAGCCGTTATTGAGGAAACGCTGCGTAAAGATCGGGAGCTTGCCGCCGCAACCGCATGAACGTTCTCCTCGACACCAACGTCTATGTGAGCTACCTGCTCTCTAGAGAAGCAACCAGCACCGTAAATACGGTAGTGCGCACTTGTCTGCTTCAGGATGAAGTACAGCTCTTTGTACCCCAAGAGGTGATCGACGAGCTACGTGAGATATCTGGGCGTCCTAAGCTGAAAAAGGTGCTTCCATTTGACGTCATTCAAAGGCTCGTGATACAGCTTCAAACGCTGACGATCATTGTGCCGCCGGTGGCGAAACCAGCCGCCTTTACGCGCGATCACAAAGACGACTATCTGGTCGTTCAATCACTTTTGCATCGCGTCGACTACCTGATCAGCGGCGACCTGGATCTCCTGACGTTGGGTGCAGTCGAGTCTCTGAAAATTGTGTCCCCAGCCCGGTTTCTCGACATCTTACAGCAAGCAGGGATGATACAGCGCTAACACCGAGTCACCAATCACCCTCATTCAAGGAGCCGACATGGCGCGACGTGAAAAAGAAAAGCTAACGCCGGCGCAGCAGATGTGGAATCAACGCCATGCATCTTATTTGACGGCATTTAATTTTGCGGCGACGGATTTGCAGGCGAACGAGGCCGGCGTGCTTTCGCCCAAGCAAAACGCGGACAAAACAACGCTACTGGTGCTGCAATTGTTGCTGGGTGTACCACTTTACAGTTTCCTGGTGCTGGCGATTTTGCGCAACGGCTTCGGCCTCACCATCGACGAGTGGATCGCCGGCCTTTTGGGCATGGCAGGTACGTCGTCGACCTTTGCCGTGGCCTGGATTATGCTGGCAGTGGGGGCGGTGCTGATTTCGTTTTTTTGGTGGGTGCCGAGGCTACAAGATTACAGAGCCGGTCGTGTCCTCAGCGTAGACGGAAAACCAACCGATGCCCGTCCTTCGTCGTGGAACCCGCTGCAAGTCTTCCTCTACCTACCCCTACGCAGCCGACGGCGCAACCACCGTGTCATCAACTTCCGCGTCGAGGACATCCCCATGCATCTAACCCAGGCCCAATTTGAACTCATCGATTCCTCGAAGAAACCACACACGTTCTACTACCTGCCGCGATCGAAGCAGGTGGTGGCCGTCGTGCCGAGGATCTGACGACGGACGACGGACGACGGACTAATGTCAAGCCTCTTGCCGTCGCAGCAACGAGCTTAACGGTTCCGTCGTCTGTCGTCTGTCGTCCATCACCCCCCCCACCAGAGCCCAATCAAGCCCCAAAACAGTGGAATCCCCAGCGCAATGTTGAAGGGAAAGGTGACGCCCAGCGAGAGCAGCTCGAAGAGGCCGGGGTTGGCTTCGGGGATGGCCTGACGCATGGCCGCGGGGACAACAATGTACGATGCGCTGGCGCAAAGCAGGGTGAAGAGAAGCGCGTCCCCGGGCGACATTGCCAGGAAGTAGGCCAGTGCAATGCCCAACAGCCCGTTGACGATGGGTGCAACGATGCCGAAGATCACCAACGGCGGGCCAACCTTGCGCAGCAGTTCCAACTTGCGCGCTGCCAACATGCCCACATCCAACAAAAAGAGCAGCACGATCCCCTTGAAAATGCCGGTCATAAACGGCGCGAGATCTGCGCCTGCGCTGGGGCCGGTGATAAAGCCGATCACCAGGCTGCCCAACAGCAACAACACCGTGCCATTGAGAAATGCTTCGTGCAGCAGAGACTTGACGCCCGGGCGCTTTTGCCCGCCGTCAGGGGCAGGCGCAAAGACACGCACCAGCATGATCCCCATGATCACCGCGGGCGATTCCATAAGCGACATAATCGCCACCATGTAGCCGCCCGATTCCACCCCCAACCGCCCCAGAAACTCCGTCCCCACAATAAAGGTGACAATGCTGATGGAGCCATACGTGGCCGCCATCGCCGCCGCATCGTAGACGGTTAAGATCCGTTGCAAAATAAAGAATGAATAAAACGGCACAAAGAGCGCCATCACCATCGCCGCCATAATGTAGATCAGCACATCGGTACTAAACCCGGCTTGCGCCAACTTTTCGCCGCCGGTATAGCCAATGGAAATCAGCAGATAGCTGGAAAAGAATTTGGGCAGTGGATAGGGCAGTTCCAGGTCTGACTTGACGAGCACAGAAAGAAAGCCGAGGAAGAAGAAGAGCGCTGCCGGGCTAAGGATGTTGTTGACGACGGTGTTCAAATCCATGCAAAGATACTCCCGGGTGAAGGATCTGCGTGCGGCCCAGGTGAAAATGGTCGCGCCCACAGGCGATAAACATAGCACAGCCTCGCCGGCGTCATCAGTGACGCATGTCGGCGAGGCCGTAAATCGACACTAGATTATACAGGAAAAACGAAAGGAATAGAAAAAGTGAGTCTGTTGACGGACTACTCAGCCGGGTTTCCCACCAGCAGCGCATTCGGTGGGCCAACCAACTGGAGCGACGGGTGGTAGAACTCCACCAGCCGACCGGCCTGCAAATCCTCGTCGCTGGTGCGTTCCATCACACGCAGCCAATGCTGCATGGTGTCGGCCACATAGAGCCCGGCAGCGGCGTAGTACGAAATGATGCCATGACGCACGGCTACATCGTGGTAGTAGAAATCGCGTTCGTGGGCGCGACAAGAGAGTTCCGCACCGGGCGACGCGTACATGACAATCGCCGAAACATTGGCCGGCACACGGCCGGCAAGCAGATTGGTAAATCAGTGGTCGGGCAACACCAGCACCTTTGTCTGCGGGTTCAGATCCAGGATCGGCCAGATCTCCTCCCACAACACATGCTCGCCGTTGCCCAAATCGAGTCCTGGCGCGGCGGATTCGGGCTTGGTGCCCACGTAAAAGCCATTCCCCGTCACGTAAAGAAAAAGCGTGCGGATCATGCGTTCGCGCACCCGTTTGCCAATCGAACGCAGGAAATTCATCAGGATCGTACGATCCAACTGTCCTTCCATGCTGACAATCTGGCTGGGATCCAGCCCGCGGTGGCGCAGCACATTGTACATCAGCCCCAGATCATGGTGCATGGAAAGATTGCCCGGCTGCGGCGCACCAATCAGGACGGCAAGTTGATCATGGTTGGGTGTGAGCATGGGAAACTCCTGGAGAAGACGACGGACGACCGACGACAGACGACGGTGATTCGTCCAGTCTCACGCTGTTGCGGTAAATTCTCGGTGAAACAGATGCCAATATATACACAACATACTCCCTGGCGATATCGGTCGTCTGTCGTCGGTCGTCCGTCGTCGGTCATCTTCTTCACTTAGGCCAAATCGATTCCATCGCCGCCACAACTCTGTCGGTCAGGGCATCAATGTCCGGATTGATCACCTGACGGTCGGGATTGGCATCGTACCAGGCGAGGACGTCTTCGATGCCACGGGCGAAGGGTGTGGTGCAGACAAAGTCGGGGACAAGCCGCTTGATCTTGCTGTTGTCGAAGATCACGCTGTGCGTCTTATCCCCCAGCAGACCCGCGCCGATGTTGGCATCAAAGGCCGCGATCAGATCAGAGGGCACATGGACAAGCTGCGCTTCCACCCCGGCGGCCTTCGCCACCAATTCGTAGATCTGATTCCACGTGAGCAGCTCGTCGGAGGTGATGTGGAAAACGTCGCCAATGGCGTGTGGGTTCCCCAGCAGGCCGACGAAGCCTTTGGCAAAATCGGTGTTGTGCGTCATTACCCAGAGCGACGACCCGTCCCCGTGCACGAAGACCTTCTTGCCCTGCCGCATGCGCGCCACCGTCGTCCACCCGCCGGTGATGGGCAGCAGTGTGTGATCGTAGGTGTGCGACGGGCGCACAATGGTGGCCGGGAAGCCTTCCTCGCGATAGGCGCGGGTGAGCAGGTCTTCGCAGGCGATTTTGTTACGGGAATAAAGCCATTGTGGATTGCGCAGCGGCGTCGACTCGGTAATGGGCAGCGCCGCCAGAGGCGTCTGGTAGGCCGATGCCGAGCTAATGAAGACGTACTGTCCTGTGCGGCCGCGGAAGAGTTCGAGATCGGCCTGCACCTGTTCCGGTGTAAACGCGATCCAATTGACCACGGCGTCGAAGTGGTGATCGCCCAACGCCGCCCGCGCCGAGGACGCGTCACGGATGTCGCCGATCAACACCTTCGCCCCCGCCGGTACAGGACGGTGGCTCTGTCCCCGGTTGAGCAAGTAGAGATCGATGCCCCGATCCAAAGCCAATCGCGAACAAGCCGAACTGATGATGCCGGTACCGCCGATGAAGAGGACTTTCATGGTGTTTTCTCCTAGAGGATAAGATCAAGCGATTAGGCGATCAGGCGATTAGGAGATTAGGAGATTTCAGATCGTGTACACGATCCCCAATCGCTTAATCTCTCAATCGCCCAATCTCCAATTCTTCAAGACAAATGCCTAACGCGCAGCCTTCCCCCGTAACGGCTCTTGCTCCGTCGGTCCAAAATCGACATTCTGTTTGAAGTTGATGGTGATTTCGTCGCCCTCAAAGTGGATGTCAACGGTCAGGCTGAAGGGGGTTTCGTAGAAATAGAGCTTGAGCGTGTGCACGTCTTCGCTTGTCCATGCGGCGCTGCCGGCCACACGCTGTTCACCGCGCCCGTTCATGCTGGTGACGCCGAGACGCTGGCTGCCGAGTCCACAGACGATCCGGTGATCGCCCAGATCGTTGCTCAGGTGAAAGATGGTTTCTTCAACACCGAAAGCCAGGGAAATCGTGGAAATCTCGGCGTCGTTGGCCTCAATCTGATAGACCTTGCCCGAAACGTCATCGGCCAACGGCGAGGAGGTGTCACCGGCTTGCAGCGGCAACGAGAGCGAGCTGACCGTGTCGATGAGCGTCTGCGGCGCGGCTTCATTGCCGGCCAGGGATTCGGCAGCGAAAGCGGGCACCAGATGTTCCCACACCAGATCGAGGACGGACTGCATGTTGCCCACACCCGCCGTCATGGCGAGGACGGCATCCTGTTCGGGCATCACCACACAAAACTGGCCGAAGGCGCCGTCGCCGCGGTAGGCGTTGTGACGGCAACGCCAGAATTGGTAGCCATAGCCCTGCGACCAATCGGCGTTGTCGCCGCCGCTGTTGTCGCTATGCGGGAAAGTGGCTTCTTCCACCCACGTCGCGGGGACAAGTTGCTGCCCCAGCCATTCGCCCTTTTGCAGGTACATCTGGCCAAAGCGGGCGATGTCCTCGGTGCGGATGCTCAACCCCCAGCCGCCCACGTTGATCCCGCGGGGGCAGCTTTCCCAGGTGGGGTTCTCGATCCCCAGTGGTTCGAAGAGGCGCGGGGTGAGGTAGTCGAGCAGCGTTTCGCCGGTCAGCTTCTGTACGATGGCCGAGAGCATGTAGGTGGCACCGCTGTTGTAGACGAAGTAAGTGCCCGGTTCATGGGTCACCGGCTGCGCCAGGAAGGCGGCGGCCCAGTTGCCGTCCTCGTTCTCCCAGAGTTTGCCGGTGGTGTCAACATGATGGCCGGTGTTCATCGAGAGCAGGTGGTGTACGGTCATGGCGGCCAGATGCTCGTTCACATCGGCGGGCAGGTCATCGGGGAAGAACGAGATCACCTTGTCCTCGACGCTGAGCCGTCCTTCGTGAACGGCCAGGCCCACGGCGGTGGACGCAAAACTTTTGCTCAGCGAAAAGAGCACATGTGGGTACTCCGCCGCGTAAGGACGCCACCAACCTTCGGCGATCACCGCGCCGTGGCGCACAAGCAGGAAGCTGTGCAGATGTTCAATCGTCCGATCCACGGCCTGCACAAAGCCAAGGATCGCCGTCGACGGCACACCCTGCGCTTCGGGTGTGCTGCGCCGCAACGCAGTGGAAAGTTCAACAGTCATGCGGAACACTCCTGTCTGTGGGGGAAGTTGCGCCCCTGAACCAGCGGCGCAGCCAAACGCGAGAGGAAAGAGTAATATTCCAATCGTACACCCATTCCAGATGATGAGCGAATCGAGGCGTTGTGATCTTTGCGCAGATCGTGAGGATGAGGTTAGATCGTAGACCGTTTGCGAATGCGATGATGGGATGATGCGTTGATCCCGTCGAGCTTCCTGTCGCAGTGTCAACATGCTCGCCGGTTCGTCTGTCGTCTGTCGTCAAATTCCATCATCCCATCATCTCACCGCCATGTTCATCCTCCGCGAACACCAACTACAAGCCGTTGCCGCCGCCCTGACCAAGCCTGCCGGCGGCACATTGACCGCCGTGATCCCACCCGGCGGCGGTAAGACGATCCTGGCGCTGGCGGTGCTAGATGCACTGCACAAGGCGGGCCGCATCGACGCCGCCATTGTCTTTACGCCGCGGCTCGGTCTCTGTTCACAGTTCGAGCTGGACTGGAAGAGCGTGCGCACCAACTTTCAACCCGAGGCCATGGGTTCGATTGTCCATCGCGAGAATGCCAGCATCGACAGCCTGCGCTCGTTCGGTTATGTCACCAGCTACCAGTCGCTCACATCAGATTCCACCGTGCACCGCCGCTTTGC
The DNA here is from genome assembly GCA_016124945.1 of bacterium. Taxonomy (GTDB): domain Bacteria; phylum Chloroflexota; class Anaerolineae; order Caldilineales; family Caldilineaceae; genus RI-153. Next base: position 40,223 of record WGMT01000003.1, read on the forward strand.
CCGTCGCCGCGCCGGACGGCTGGCAATTGTGTGTGACGAGGCCCACTACCTGGGGCAGAAGCTTTACGGCAGCGGTGAAACCACCGAAGCGGCCAAGATTCTGGCGAATGTGGGCAAGTACGCCGCCTTCAAACTGGTAATGACCGGCACCCCCTACCGCGCCGACGAAAATCCAATCGTCTTCGCCGAGTACGACGATGACGGCAACATCCGCGCCGACGTGAAGATCACCTACAGCGACGGTGTGGCCCAGGGCTTCCTGCGCCCGTTCGATGCCGTCCTCTTCGATGGGACGCTCTACCAAACGCGGCGGCGTCAACGGGACGGGGCAGCGTACTACTCGCGCGAGTCGGTCGATCTGCGCTTTACCGCCCAGCAGTTGACCAAAGTCGCCACCGATCCCCAGTTCTGGCAGGTGGCGGCGCGTCATGCCTTCGAAAAAGTGAAAGAGCTCCAGGAACTTTGGCCGCGCTACTGTGGCATTGCCGGCTGCGCCACCCAGGAGCATGCCCGCGAGGTGATGGCCTACCTGGAGTCGCTGGGGGCGCGCTGTCTGCTCGCCGTCTCCGACGACAGCAATGCGCACGAGAATCTACGTCTCTTCAAGCGCGGCGGCTGGGACATGTTGGTGACGGTGGGCATGGCCCACGTCGGCTACGACTACAAACCCATCGCCGTGGCCGCCGTCCTCAACGGGGTGCGTGAGTACAACTGGCTCGATCAGTTCACCATGCGCGCCGGGCGCATCGTACCCAACCGTCCACGCGCCGAGCAGACGGCGTGGGTCTACGGGCTGAACGACCGCGCCATGCGCCAATATGTCAATGCCAAGCGCCAAGAATCGGCCCGCGCCGTCAAAATGCGCGCCGACGAGGAAGATCCCCAACAGGGCAGCAACCTCGGCGGCGGCAACCTGGGGCCACGTCTACTCTACAACGGGGTGGAACTGGAAGGTATCTCGGGGATCGGTTTTGATCACAACGGCTACACCACCGATCTCGAAGAAGAGGACGAACTCGCCCACCTCACCGACAAAGAGCGGCGCGAGGCGCTGCGCCGTCGGCGGCAGGGGCTGGTCAACCAGTACGCCGCCAAACACTATGCCGGCGTCAACGGCGAGACGATCCGCAAGGTCAACGGGCTGTTGATTGCGCGCTATGGCAAATCCGTCAACCAATGCACGCCCGAAGAACTGATCGAACAGATCGACTGGCTTGAAAAAGAACTGGGCATCGACGCCGAAGCAGCGGCAATGCAGGCGAAATCCGATGCCGAGTACGAAGAGCGAGACCAATATGTGCAGGGTGGGTTGTTTGGAGATGATGGATGATGGGAAGATGGCGAATGATGTCATCCCCCACCATTATCCCCTTATCCCCTTATCCCCTTGTCCCATCATCTCATCATCCCATCATTACTCTGTAGACGTTCGCCGCATTCCGCCACAGATACTTCTCCGCCGCGTCCTCCCCTTTTTCCGCAAAGTAAGCTTTCACCACAGTCAGATAATCGGCGTAGGATCGTCCGCTGCGATCGCTGACGGGCCAGTTGCTGCCGTAGATCAGCTTGTCCACGCCGAAGGTTGCCCACAGCGCATCCAGCGTAGGACGGTAAAAGTCAAGTGCAGCCGGGGCAGGGGTGACAGTGCTCTGTTCCATCATGGCCGAGAGTTTCATGTAGACGTTGGGGTGGTCGGCGGCGCGTTGATAGCGATCCTGCCAGGCGGGGTTGACGGCGTTGCCGTCTACGGGCATGTGGAGGATGTGGTTGATCACAATACGCAGATCGGGGATTCGCTGCGCCACCGCCAGCACCGCATCCAGGTGATCGGCCTGGATCAGCACGTCAAGGGTGAGGTTGTGATCGGCCAGCATTTTGAGATCGTCCACGAAGCTGCCCTGATCGAGTTGGGCGAAGCGTTGCCCACCGCAGCGAATACCGCGGAAGAGGGGATTGGCGGCAAAACGCGCCAGTTCCGCCCCAAATTCAGGACGGTTGGGCACAACGTTGCCCACCAACCCAACAATGAAAGGATCGTCGGCAGCCAGATCGAGGATCCACTGGTTGTCTTCGAGCCAGGGGCTGGCCTCCACCACCACCGTGCCCGTCACACCCAGCGGCGCGGCCAGATCCTTAAGGTGTCCTGGCAGGACGGGGCGGTAGAGCAAGGCGTTGTCCTTGGGCGGCCAGGGGACGCCGTGGGGACGTGTGGGATCGTAGAAATGGGTGTGGGTGTCGAGAATCATCTTTTCCACTTTCGTTGAGTGGCGTGCACGACTGTTGTATACTATCGACAAAGGTTCGTGCACAGAGGAAAGGAGCCAGTCACTATGCAAGATATTCAGGAGATCAGACAATCTGTTATCGAACGGCTTGAGCAGTTACCGGCGGCGACGCTAGTTGAGGTACTGCATTACGTCGATTACTTGGTGGAGCGTACAGAGCAAACATCACCACAATTTTACACGACAGAACACGTGCAGAATCTTCCTGCAACCAACGCATTCGTCGAGTTGGCTGGTTCGTGGAGCTTTGAACCCGGTGAACTTGAAGAGATTCTGGACTACATTGAACAAAGTAAACTGGCAGAGTTAGAGGAAAAGGATGTTCTACTTGATTGACACAAACCATGCATCAGCGTTTATGTCAGATCAGCAGCCAGTGACAGATCGAATTACAGCTCAGGCAAATCTGGGAGAACGATTCTTCCTGAGCATGCCAACAGTCGGTGAGCTTTACTTCGCCGTCTTTTCCAGTAAGCGTCAGCAGCAAAACATGCTCAACCTGCGTCGCCTGCTAGAGCGAATTGCTGTACTGCCATTCGACACTTCTACGGCGCGCGAATATGGACGAATCCGCGCCGAATTGAAAGCGAAAGGACGTCCAATCCCTGGTGTGGACGCCCAGATTGCCGCCGTTGCCCGCGTACGCAACCTCACCGTCCTCACAGCCGATCGACATTTCGATTACATCGATGGGCTTGCCGTCGAGAATTGGCTTTCCTAATACCCAATCTTCTTATCCACCACATTCCGCATCTCTTCCCCATCCTGATAACGCCGCAGGTTGTCGAGGAAGATGGACAGGGCGCGGTCGTCGTAGTGGGGCGTCAGGCCCGAGTAGTGCGACGTGAGGATCACATTCGGCATGTCCCACAGCGGAGAATCGGCGGGCAGCGGCTCTGGATCGACCACGTCGAGGCCGGCGCCGGCGATCCAGCCTTCCGCAAGCGCCCGCACAAGGACAGCCTGATCCACGGTTTTGCCGCGCCCAATGTTGATGAAATAGGACGACGGCTTCATCGCCCGGAATTCACGTTCGCCGAACATGCCCACCGTCTCGTTGGTCAACGGCACGGTGACGACGACGAAATCGGCCTCGGGTAGCACGTCGAGCAGGTGATCGACACCGATCATGCGCGTCACCCCCTCGGCGGGGACGGACGGAGCACGGCGTACACCGATGACGGTCATATCGAGGGCAGCAGCGACACGGGCCGTCTGCTCGCCAATCGCGCCCACCCCCACAATTAGCATCGTCTTGCCGGGCAACTCAAAGAGATCATGCATGTTGGACTTGCGCCAGCGGTGCGCCACTTGATCACGAATCGCACCCTGGAAGTTGCGCGCCAGCCCAAAGAGGAAGGCGAAAATGTGCTCGGTAATGGGGATGGCGTGCACCCCCGACGCGCTGGTGAGCACAAAATCCATCTCCGCCGCTTCAGGATGACGCATGAGCCAGTCCGCGCCCGCTCCCCACTGCTGCATCCAACGCAGGTTCGTGGCCCGGCTCAGCCAATCGCGTGGGAAGTCGCCCACCACGATCTCAATCTCCGCAAGCGCGGCTTCAACTTCATCTTCATTTTGCGTAAACAACACATCATACCCCGGCGCAGATTCTCGGATCTGCGCCAGGTGCTCCTCTGTCATACGGTCGGGATCGATCCCGACCAGGATGGTAGGCAAGGGAAGTCTCCAATCTTGGGGGAATTTTCGATTTTCGATTTTCGATTTACGATTGTCGTCTAGAGAATGTGAGTGGTCAGCTTGTCTGTTCTGGTGTTTACACGACAACACCCCAGAAACAACATCACACCCTCAACACGACAATCGTAAATCGTCAATTGTTAATCGTAAATTGACTTGATCCGCGCCAATTCGTCTTCACTGAACGCTAGATTCTTTAACGCGCCGACGCTGTCGTCGATCTGACTGGGGCGGCTTGCGCCAATGAGGGCCGAGGTGACGACGTCATGGCGTAGCACCCAGGCCAGCGCCATCTGCGCCAGGGATTGGCCGCGCTGTTGGGCGATTTCGTTGAGTTGGGTCACCTGAGTGAGCTTTTCTTCGGTGATGCGGTCGGGCTTGAGGAAGCCGTGAGGCTTGGCTGCGCGTGAGTCGTCGGGGATGCCGCCCAGGTATTTGTTGGTGAGCAGTCCTTGGGCCAGGGGCGAGAAGGGAATGCAGCCAAGGCCTTCTTCGGCCAGCGTGTTGAGGAGACCGTCTTCCACCCAGCGGTTGAACATGCTGTACGAAGGCTGGTGGATCAGGCATGGTGTACCCAATTCGCGCAGGATCTGCGCCGCCTGGCGCGTCTGCTCGGGCTGGTAGTTGGAAATGCCCACATAGAGCGCCCGTCCTGAACGGACAATGTAATCCAGCGCCATCATGGTCTCTTCCAGCGGTGTTTCGGGATCGAAGCGGTGGCTGTAGTAGATGTCGACATAGTCCAGCCCCATGCGTTTGAGGCTCTGATCAAGGCTGGCGACAAGATATTTGCGCGATCCCCATTCGCCGTACGGGCCCGGCCACATGCGGTAGCCGGCTTTGGACGAGATGATCAATTCATCGCGGTAGGATGTCAGATCCTGGCGCAAGATCTGGCCAAAGGTCTCCTCGGCAGAACCGGGAGGTGGGCCGTAGTTATTGGCCAAATCAAAGTGGGTGATGCCCAGATCAAAGGCGTGGCGGATCATGGCGCGGGCGGTTTCCAGCGTGTCCACGCCGCCGAAATTGTGCCAAAGTCCGAGCGAAATGGCGGGCAACTTCAGCCCACTGCGCCCACAGCGGTTGTAGACCATGCCATCGTAGCGAGCGGGGGAGGGGAGGTAGGTCATTGTTTGGGACCTTTCAAGGCGAGACGACAGACGACGGACGACAGACGACGCCGTCCCGTTGACAGCGTCACATGACGGGTCTGTCTATTGGTATTGATTTTCTCTGACTGTTCCGCTTCATTGACGACAACAACCGTCGTCCGTCGTCGGTCGTCCGTCGTCTCTCACAGCGTCTCCTCGATTGTCTCACCAATCGCCTCGATCAACAACTCAAGGCAGCCTGAGGCCAGGATCGAAGGTTCTTCCTGGTAGAGGCCGAGGCCGTAGCGGTCGCGAGGAAGCAGGTAGGCCACTTGCATGTCCCCGGCCAGTGGTGACACGAGGATCGGCGTATGGGGGAAGCGGCGGCGTAGTTCGGTCTGCACCTGGTTCGACGGTTCCCCGGCGCAGGTGACCCAGAGGGCGTCGCCCAGTTGATAGACTGAGAAGGGGAAGGGGATCGCCGGGGTGTCGGGCAGTTGACGCAGACGCATGAGCCAGCGGCGGGCGCGTTCGGCGCGGGCGCGGGCGGTGCGGGCGGCGATTGCGTCGCCATCGTCCTCGGCAGCGCGGACTTGCCCCTCCCAGTTGTCTAGTTCGGCCTGGAGCGCAACGGGATCGGGCTTGGGTTTGAGCGGCAAATCGACGGTGGTGGCGCCGCCGCTGAAGCGTTCGGTTTCGGCGCGGCGTTCCTCCGGTTGAGGCTGGTAGGCCCATGTCCCCACGGTTGCGCCGGAGATCACCGGCCCCTGGTAGACATAGTCGGTGGCAGGTGCGCCCAGGCCGTTGAGCGCGGAAAGCGCGGCATAGCCCACCTGGCGTCCGTTGCGGTCGGCCACGGCTGTGTCGCCCACAAAGCCTTGCTTGGGGCCAAGTTCTCCACACGCGCCGAGGAAGAAGACACAGGGCGCGCCGATCCCGCTTTCCACCGTCTCACGCAGCGCGCCGATGTAGTCGGGGCTGATCAGGGTGTTGTCCCAGGCCAGGGTGGTGGGGTGACAGGCATAGTTGACGATCACAGCCAGTGGATCGCCAGTGGGGGTGGCGACGCGGCCCACCATCAGCGTATCATCGGCAGGATCGTTCGGGTTGAAGCCACAGGCGTAGAGTTGGTTGTCCTCGTCCCAAAAGTCGCGATCGGCGGCAAGATCACAGCGCCCTATGGCGTAGGTGATCACCGCTTCCTGCGCCGAGGACGCGGCCTGGGCGGCGGCGCGGCGTAGGGCGTCCTCCAACTGTTCGAGGTAGGCGGGGATGAGTTCGCCGCCGGGCAGGTCGAAGCGATCCGGCGTCATGAGGCCGGCGGCGTGGGTGTGCGAAAAGCTGATGACCACACGTTCGGCGGGCACACCGGCGCCGTCGCCGGCTGCCTGGGCCAAAGACCGATAGCGAGCGGCGTCGATGCCTACAAGGTCGATTTGCACACGTAGCATAGGCGAAACGCTACCATTTAGCGGCGCGGTAAAAAGGACATCGCACACGAGCGGACGGTGCACGCCGGTGGCGCGATCCTGGCGCGCGGCGCCCCACATGCGGTGGTAGATGCCGACAGGCGGCGTAATGTCCTCGCGGGCGTGGCCGAAACGGAGCAGCGAGGTGGGGATGGGGTGGGTGGTAGGCATGAAATGATCCCTTCGTGTTTATTTACGATTTTCGATTTTCGATTGACAATCGTCAATCGAAAATTGCTCGGTTTCCAGTAAATTTTTCCACAGCATCCCGATCCAATTCTACACCGAGACCAGGGCTATCTGGGATCGCCAGCATGCCGTCGGCGTCGAGGTGCCAGCCGCCGACGATGAGTTCGTCGAGGTAGGGCGAGCCGGTGATGTATTCGACGAGATCGGTGTCGGGGAAGGCCGACGACAGGTGCAGATCGGCAGCGAGGCCCAGGGCGGTGTTCCAACCGTGGGGGATGAAGCGCACGCCGTTCTCCTGGGCCATCCATCCGATGCGTCGTTCTTCGCTGATGCCGCCCACTTTGGTGACATCGGGTTGGACGATGTCGAAAGCGCCGGCTTGTAGCCAGGGTTGAAACGATTGGCGACGGGTGAGCACTTCGCCGCCGGCAATGGGCAGCGGGGCAGCGCGGCGCAGGTGAACATAGTCTTCGAGCGCGTCGGGGTGGAGCGCTTCTTCGAACCAGGCCACGTCGTATTCAGCCAGCATGTGGGCGGTGTTGATCGCCCATTTGAAGTTGCCGCGCCAGTGGGCGTCGCTGCCACCGGCGTCGACCATGAGCATCGCGCTGTCGCCGATAGCCTCACGCGCGGCGCGTACGATGCGTTCATCCAGTTGACGATTGACGCGACCGAAGGGTCCCCAGCCCATTTTGAAGGCACGGAAGCCGTCCTCTTTGAGTTGGAGCAGGTGCTCGCGCAGGGGATCGGGATCTTCCATCAAGAGCGAGGCGTAGGGCTTCACCCGTTCGCGGTAGCGTCCGCCCAACAGGCGACCCACAGGCTGTTTCGTTGCTTTGCCCAGGATGTCCCACAGGGCGATGTCGATGCCGCTGATGGTGTGGGTGACAGCGCCACCGCGTCCTTGCCAGAAGGTATGCTGGTGCAGCTTTTCGCTGACCCGTTCCGGCTCCAGCGCGTTTTCGCCGCGGTAGAGCGGTTCCAGCAGTTTCAGCGAGCCGCGCACCAGATCCTCACTGGTGAAGACACTGCCATAGCCGACAATGTCCTCGTCGGTGAGAACGGCAATCAGGGTGTGGACACAGTCTTCTTCTTTGATTTCGTTGCTCCAGCCGCCTTCGGGTGTCACCCCGTAGAGACCAGCGGCGCGGATTTCGCGGATTTTCATATTTGTCCTCGTGATTGGTGGTTGAAGATAGAGAGCGAAGAAATTGATCCACGAAGGCACACAAAGAACCACGAAGAAATACCAAGAAGCAGAAAATGATCCACAGATTTCACGGATTTTTGGGATTCAGAAAAGGATTTCTCCAAATCCTTCTGGAAATCCTTTTAATCCGCGTAATCTGTGGATACTTCCTTCTTGCCTTTCTCTGTCTTCGTGGTTCTTTGTGCGCCTTCGTAGATCAATTTCTGCTTGTATTTCATCGTTGAAAAAGCTTGGTGCTCGGCGTGAATGCTACGTCCTCGTCCAGCGGAAAGATCGGCCGCGCGCAGACGGTGTGGCCGAGGTAGGGCAGGTTGGCGCTGGTGGAGCCGGGCGCGTCAACGTGGAGGACAAGCGCGCCCCATTCGTTGAACATGTGGGGCTGACAGTGGGGCGATTTGACAACGACGGCGTCGAAGCGGCTCGGTTCCTGGCCGAAGGCCCAAAAGAGAGAGCGATCGTAGAGGCTGACCGGGCGGCTGGTGACGACGACGCTGTGGTTGCCCACTTGCAGGAGTGCGCTTTTGCCGCCGCTCCAAATGGCGTTGTTGCTCTCGCTGACAAAGTCGCCGTCGGAGAGCATGCGCACCGTAGCGGTGACGGGCAGCGGCGTGAAGCGGGCCGGATCAAGTTGACCGCCCAGGGTGATGTCGATGACGGCACCGATGCCTGCCTGCATGGCGGCGGCGACGGCGGGGGCGTCGACGATGGGCGTGAGCAGACGTCCTTTGTAACCCGCCGCCATGAGCGCGGCGAGAATGGCGTTGCTGTCCCCCGAGGCGCCGGAACTGGTGGCGTCGGCGGCGTCGGTAAGGATGACGGTGCCTTGCTGGTTGGCAATGGTTTTTTGCACCGCTTCTTCAAGTGAGATCAGCGGTTGCAAGAGATGTTCGTGGACGGCCCAAAAGTCTTCGGCCATGGCGGTGGCTTCACGGGCGGCGCGCTCGGCGTCACCGTCTACCACAACGAAGGCGTTGGAGCGCAGGTCGGGGACGTCGGTGAAGGGATTGCCGATGAAGATGCCCGCCGACAAGCCGCCAGGTTCGCTTTCGATGCGCTGGGCGCGGCGGATCATGCCGCCGATGAGGCCGGTGGCGGTGATCAACTCGTTGCCACGCACCAGCGCGGGGATGGGGACAACGGCGGTCACCGGTTTGACGCCTTCGTCGATGATCTTGAGTAGTAGGCGGGCGGCGCGTTGACCGGTGTCGTACATGTCCACATGCGGGTAGGTGTGAAAGGCAACGATGGCGTCCGCTGCTTCTAAGATGCGATCCGTGAGGATACCGTGCAGATCGAACGAGGCGACGATGGGTGTCTGGTCCCCTACCATGTCGCGGATCGCCTGGAGGAAGAAGCCTTCGGGATCGGGTTCCTCTTGTGAGGCCATGGCGCCGTGGAGCGAAACGTAGACGGCGTCGACGGGCAGGGCGGCGCGGGTGGCGGCAAGGAATTTTTGGGCCAGCCGCGTGTAATCGTCCTGGCGCGTGGGGCCGCCCGAGGTGATGGCGCGGATGCTAAACGCGGGCGACAGGGTGACGTCCGCCCGTGTGCGGAAGACGTCCAGTGCGCCGCACATTTCGGTGTTCAGCCTGCGATGATAGTCGACGATCTCCTGTCCACTGCCCACCTCAAAGTCCTCATAGCGGCTGAGGATGGGGTTAAACGAAGAAATTTCCTGTTTACATTCGGCGATCAAAATTCGCATTGGGTTTGCTCCTACCACCTGATCTGGCTCTGTACCGGTCCCGTATGTTGGTCCGACCGTTCGGCGATGGGCCACTGTTGCCACTCGGTGGCGACGTCGATCAGCCCGGTGACGGCGGCCTCAAAGATGGCTTTGCCCTTCTCCGCGGTGCCGGCGGTGGCGTCGCCGTGGACGCCGGTTTTGGTCCAACGTCCCCAGTAGTCGTTGAAGCGGACAGGGTTCGAGTAGATGCTGTCTGAGCTGACGTATTTGCCACGCACATCGTCGTCGGCCACGGCTTTGTCCATTTGCACCCGTTCGGGGGCGAGGTGCAGGTAGAGCGACGTCTCGAACTCGTCGGCGTGGGCCATCACCTCGGTTTCACGCACGGCGTTGAACGCGTCCATGGCCAGGGGGAAGTAGCCTAGTGCGCCACAGACAGATCCTGTTTCGAGGACAGTTTTGCGCGCGATCAGGTCGATCAACGGTGTGTTCGAGCCGTGCCCGTTGACAAGCAGGATCTTCTTGAAGCCGTGATAGGCCACACTCTTGGTAATGTTGAGACAAAAGGCGATGAAGACATCCGGCTCGATGTGGATTGTGCCGGGGAAGTCGATGTGATGCAGGTTGAGGCCGTAGGCGATGGGCGGCAGCACGAGGATCTTGTCCGGTGCACGGCGACCAGCTTCGAGACAGATCGATTCACAGAGGAAGACGTCTACGTCCAGGGGCAGGTGATGTCCATGCTGTTCGGTGGAGCCGGTGGGCAGGATCACCACCTTTTGCTGTGCGATGGCGTCGTTCATCTCCGGCCAGGTCAAACGGTTATAGCGATATTCGGTCTGGGCAGACATGGGATGTTGTCTTTCGTTGTTGATGTGGGATGGGGCATGGTGGTCGCTTTGGCATAGCGGTGCCCCCAATATGCGTCGAACAGCTTTGTTTGTCAATTGCGTGATGAATGTCGACAAATTACGTAACTTGCCTGTTTGACCCCCCCATTACTTTGATTTAGGATAGGTCAATCTCGCATTGTGCAATTCGCCGCATTCATTCGTAATCCATTGAGCTGCCATGACAAGTATAGCCCCGTTGCCTCGGTCGAATGCATCGCAAGAACAGACGCGCCCGACCCTGTCGGTGGTCGTGCCGATCTTTAACGAAGAGGCGGTCATCCCCGAACTTTACCGCCGCATGACCGAGGTGCTCGACAAGATCGGCGAAAGCTGGGAGATGGTCTGTATCAACGACGGCAGCCGCGATCGCTCTGTGGAAATGTTGCGCGAACTGCACGACAACGATCCTCGCATCAAGTTGGTCAGCTTTAGCCGCAATTTTGGACATCAGATCGCCATCACCGCCGGCATGGACTATGCGCAAGGCGACGCCGTGGTGATCATCGACGCCGATCTGCAAGATCCACCTGAATTGATCGAAACGATGATGGCCAAATGGCGCGAGGGATACGAAGTGATCTATGCCGTACGCGCCGACCGGCGCGGCGAGAGCTTCTTCAAACTGTGGACGGCGCGCGCGTTCTACCGTCTACTGCGCCGCATCACCGATGTAGACATTCCCCTCGACACCGGCGACTTCCGCCTGATGGACAGGCGTGTTGTGGTGGCCATGCGTCGCCTGCGTGAACATCACCGCTTTATGCGCGGCCTGAGCAGTTGGCTGGGCTTTCGTCAGGTTGGCGTCCCCTACGAACGCGCCGAACGCTACGCCGGAGAGACCAAGTATCCCCTGCGCAAGATGCTGCGCCTGACCATGGACGCCATTACCAGTTTTAGCTACTTGCCGCTGCGTTTGGCCACTTACTTTGGCTTTTCGTTGGCCGCAGTAAGTTTGATCGGCATCCTACTAACGGTTGCGCTGCGCCTTTCGGGGAACAACGCCTTTGAAGGCCAGGCAACCACACTGGTGGCCGTCCTCTTTCTGGGTGGGATTCAATTGATTTTCTTGGGCATCATCGGTGAGTACCTGGGCCGCATTTACGACGAGTCGAAAGATCGACCGCTTTACATTGTTTCGCTGGCCTACGGCTTTGCCGGTGTAGAAGATACGCCACCGCCCGCGGTGAATTTAGAAGAACCCCACGCCGTGGTCGACTAGCCCTGGAAAGCCCCTAAAATGAAGGTAAACGAGCAAGGTCTGCAAAGTGACAAGCCCGAGCGTTACCGTATCATCCCCCGCACATTGATCTTTGTCACCAGCCGCAATCCGCAGACGGAGCGCCGTGAGGTGCTGCTGATCAAAGGCGCCGCCACCAAAAGGTTGTGGGCAGGCAAGTACAACGGCATCGGCGGCCACATCGAGTGGCACGAAGACGTTCACGCCGCCGCCCAACGCGAACTGGTGGAGGAGGCCGGCATCGGCAGGGTTGAATTGTCTTTGCGCGGGGTGATCAACATTGCCGTGGAGACGGATCCACACGCGCCGGCGGGGGTGATTGTCTTTGTCTTCACCGGAGAGAGCCGTAAGCGCACACTCCACGGCAGCCCCGAAGGCGAACCGGCCTGGATTCCGGTAGACGAGTTGGCGTCTCATCCACTGGTTGACGATCTTTACCAACTACTCCCTCTGCTCATGGACAGCCCAGATTTTGTTTACGGCCATTATCAGCCGCAACCCAGCGGCGCGGCGATGCAATATCACTTTCAACAGATCTCTGTGAAAAGCTAATGCTACGCACTGGTGTGGACATCGTCGAAATCGAGCGTGTGGCGCGTGCTGTCACCAGCTACGGTGGCCGCTTTTTGGCGCGCGTCTTCACAGAAGACGAACTTGCCTACTGCTGTGGGGATGCACGCCGGCTGGCCGTCCGCTTTGCCGCCAAAGAGGCCATCGCCAAAGCACTGGGCACCGGCGTCTGGCGCGATGACATTACATGGACGGATCTCGAAGTGGTGCGCGACGGCGCAAGTGGCGCACCGCAGGTACGATTGCACAATGCGGCGGCAAAGCGCGCTCAATTGTTGGCCTTGGCAGAATGGTCATTGAGCATGAGCCATAGTCAAGCATATGCAGTGGCATTTGTGGTAGCAGTGGGATAGTTTTGATGCGATGATGCAATAAGAGGAGTGGAACCGTTTATGAATCGTGCTACTTTGCCCAAATCATCTCTGCCTTCAACCGATGGTGAAAGCCGGCCAGATGATGAATCGCCTTCAATTCCGTTGGATTTCCAATTTTATCCTGAAACCGAGATGAGCCGGCGTGCCACAGACTTTTTCACAATGATGAACCGGCGGCGAACAGTTCGATCCTTTTCCCAGCGACCTGTGCAGCGAGAGGTCATCGAAGCGTGTTTGCAGGCGGCATCCACTGCACCGAGTGGGGCCAACATGCAGCCCTGGCACTTTGTCGCGGTCAGTGATCCAACCATTAAACAGAGCATCCGCATTGCCGCCGAAGAGGAAGAACGCGCCTTTTACGATCACCGTGCGCCCGAAGAATGGCTGAATGCCCTGAAACACTTAGGCACAGACAGCAACAAACCCTTCCTCGAAACCGCGCCCTACCTGATCGCCATCTTTGCCCAGCGTTATCACCTCGACGACAACGGCCAACACGTAAAGCACTACTACGTCACCGAATCGGTGGGCATCGCCACCGGCCTATTGATCACCGCCTGTCACAATGCCGGGCTGGCAACGCTCACCCACACGCCCAGCCCTATGGGCTTTCTCAACGAGATTCTACACCGCCCCGATTTCGAACGTCCTTTCCTGCTCTTGGTGGTGGGCTACCCAACAGAAGACGCCACTGTGCCGGACATCAAGCGAAAGCGGTTGGACGACTTTGCCACGTTTCTTTGAAATGAATGAAGAATAAAGATTGGGTAGACGAAACGAATTCCCAAAAAGGAAGTTTTTTCGTCTACCCAATCTTTATTCTTCATTCATTTTTTCTCCGGTCGCTTGATCCCAAAATAAACCACAACCGACAAAATCAGCGGGATCGCCATCAGCGCGTTCAGCGCCGGTGCATAGCTGCCCAACATGTCCAAACTTAACCCCAACGGGTAAGGACCAAATGCCGTCCCCCCCAGTGTGCCGATCAGGGTGACCCCCTTGATCGATCCCAGGTAGCGGCGGCCAAAGTACTTAGGCCACACCGCCGAATCGAGGACGCGATAGCCACCACTCGCGATGCCGGTCAACACCCCGTAGAAGAGCGCCTGCGGCACCGTGTGCAACCACTGCACAGTGCCCAACAAAACCACCAGCATCAGTAAGGTGACGGCAATCAGCAGCCGCGCCGAAATGGTATCGATCAACCGCCCCATGGCAAAGTTGCTGAAGACGGAGGCCAACGCCACCACCTGAAACGTGTGCACCGCCGCCGTCTGATCCAACCCGCGCAGGCTGAGCAGCGACACCTGATGAAAAGCCAACGTCGAGAGGATCATTGTCATTGTGGCGAAAGCGGCTGCCAGTACCCAAAACGCATGCGTCCCCCGCGCCTCGGCCAACGTCCAATTCTCCTCGGCCACGAGGCCGGTGTAGACTTCCCCTGGATCGTGTACATCGCCATCTGGTTCCAGGCCGTAGAGTTCAGGCCGATCTCGCAAAAAGAGGAAGGCCACCGGCAACATGATCACAACCACCGCCACACCGAGGAATAGCCACGTCTGTCGCCAGCCCACCAGCCCAATCAACAACGCCGCCAGCCACGGAAAGAGGACCAAACTAATCGACAGGCTCTGGTTGTACAGCCCCATCACAAAACCACGACGGCGCACAAACCACTGGGCAATGGCATTGTTGGCAACCAACTGCATCGATCCGAAACCAAAAAAGCGTAGGGCCAAGAGGCCGATCCAAAGCGTCAACATGCTGTTGACCAACGACAGACTTGCCACCGCCACCCCTAGCCCCACACTCACAAACAACATGATCTGTCGCGGCCCAAAGCGATCCACCAGGCGTCCTGTCAATGGCAACAAGAACGATGCCGCCAACGTTGCCACACCGTAGAGCAGCGAAACCGTAGAGCGAGGAATGCCCAGATCAGCCACAAAATGATCAACAAAGATGCTGATCGTAAAAGTCTGGCTTGGCCCCATCATCAGCGAACCCAGCGTCCCCACCGCCACCACCACCCACCCATAGAAAAAGGGCGTGGCGTTGATCACCCGGCTGCTTCGCAAGCTCTGCGCGTCTTCCATAAACCGTCCTAATCGTAAAACCGTCCTAATCGTAGACAGGCGAACACACCGGAAATTATTATCGGGGGGGCATGGTAATTCGTCAACTGAAACGGTTCAGAATACATAATAAGTAAGGAGTAATGCGTAATTCGTGTTGACAAAATGGGTTGCTACATATAAACCGGCGACGTCGACAAAGCCTTACTCATTACTTGTTACGCATTATTTGGTTGACGCCGATCCACTGTCGCGAGTATGCTTGTTCTATGAACTTCATACCCCCAAGGAGTGTCGCATGGACGCTTTGCCGTTGACAATTGAGGATCGGATCGCAACAATTACGATCAACCGGCCCGATCATCACAATGCCATTACATACGAAATGTGGACCCGCTTCGCCGAACTCTTTAGCCGCCTGGCCGAAGATGACAACGTGCGACTGGTGGTGGTGCGTGGCGCAGGCGAGGTAGCCTTCAGCGCCGGCGGCGACATTGCAGAGTTCGAGCAACGCCGTAGTGATCCCTGGCAGGCCAAAATTTACAACGGCAAGGTCGAACTGGCACTGCGCAATCTATCGCGGCTGCGCAAACCAACGTTGGCGGTAATCAAGGGCTACTGTGTAGGTGCAGGCTTTATGCTGGCGGCGTACTGCGATCTGCGCATGGCCGCGGACAACGCAACCTTTGGCGTGCCGGTGGCAAAATTGGGCGCGCTGGTCAACTACTACGAACTCGAACGCATGATTAACCTCATCGGCACCGGCCCAACACTCGATCTACTGATTACGGCCAGGTTGATCGACGCCGTCGAAGCGCGTTCCATTGGCTTTTGCAGCCGTGTCGTTCCTCTGACCGAGACAGATCAGCAGGTGCGTGATCTTGCCGATCAAATCTGCGCCGTGGCTCCCCTCACCCAGGGGTGGCACAAACAGATGGTGAAGACGGTACTGCGCAAGCCCGATCTGGTGGATCTTGATCCTGAAGAAGCCGCCCTGCCCGATATCTGCTTCGACACCCAAGACTACGCAGAAGGGGTGCAGGCTTTTCTACAAAAACGCGATCCCCACTTCCGCGGCCAATGAGCCGTGTGGAAGATATACTGGCACAAGGTCTACACCGCGCCGTCGCTTCAGTCCCCGGCGCCTCGCTCATGGACAATCTCTACGTCGAACCGTCGCGCCGACGTTTCGCCAATTCGCTGCAACGGCCGCATGACGCCCAGCAGCAGATCTTCGACTTCCTCCTCGCCCGTGGACGGCGCACTCATTTTGGCCGCGACCACGGCTTTGCCCACATCCGCACCCCAAGCGACTATCAAAGCGCTGTCCCTGTGCGCCGCTACGAGGATCTGAAACCCTACGTCGATCGCGCCATCGCCGCCGAAGTGGACGTTCTCTGGCCGGGGCGTGTCGATTGGTTCCTCGAATCGTCGGGCACCAGTGGACGCAAAAAGCAGATTCCCCTACCCAGAGAAGCGTGGCAGCGCCTCTACCAGCCCACCGGGGCCACCTACATGGCCCAATTACTCACCCGCGCCAAAGATCGGCGCCGCTTTTTGCGCGGCAAGACAGTCTTTTTCGGCGGCGGACTACACCCCGATCCAGCCCACCCCCTGCGCATCTTCGGCGACGTCACCGCATTCGGCATTCACTTGCTGCCCTGGTACTTGGGCTTCAGTCGCGCCCCCGGCAAAGAAATCGCGCTGATCCCTAATTGGGAAGAACGGCTGCACCGTATGGCCCAAGCCACCCTGCAAGAGGACGTGGTACACCTGGCCGGGCTGCCCACGTGGCTGCGCCACTTCGGCGCGATTGTCCTGGCGATGACGGGGAAGGCGAACCTGCGTGAGGTATGGCCAAACTTGATGGCAGCGACGGTGGGCGGCGTCAACCCCACACCCTATTTCCGCGATCTCAACCGGCTGATCCTGGGGCGGGCGGAAAACGAGGACGCCGGCTTTTTTTACAGCGAGGTCTACAACGGCACCGAGGGATTCTACGCCCTGCAAATAGACGAGGACGACATGGTGCTCATGCCCGACGCCTCCATCTTCTACGAGTTCGTGCCTACTGCCTCTGCCCGCAACGGTGACTTCTCCCCCGTCGTCTTCCTCGCCGACGTGGCGGTGGGCGTCGAGTATGCCCCCGTGATCTCGTCGGTCAATGGGCTGTGGCGCTACCTGATCGGCGACACCGTGCGCTTTACCAGCGTCGATCCCTACCGGTTGGTTGTAAGTGGGCGGGTGAACGCCTACCTCAACATCAGCGGCGAGGAATTGCTGGTCGATTCCACCGACGCCGCCGTGCAAGCCGTGACCGCCGCCTTCGATCTGACGGTCAACGACTACATGGTCGTCGCCCAAAAAGAAGACGGGATGGACGACAACGCCCGCCATCTCTGGCTGCTCGAAGTCGCCCATCCCGTCTTGCTGGACCCAACAGCGCTGGCCGCGGCGCTGGATCAGTTCCTTATCGACAACCACTACGATTACGCCAAGTCGCGCCGGGGCGGCGCACTGAGCGGCGCGAGTTTCGGCCTATCCACCCCTTGCGTACACTTCCTCCCGGCGGGAACTTTTCAACGTTGGCTTCATCGTCGCCTGGACGGCAAGGTTGGTGCGCAGAGCAAGGTGCCGCGGTTGAGCATGGACGCGACGGTAGTGGAGGAAGTGTTGGGGCTGGGGGAGTAGTGAGTAGCGCATAAGCACTGACGGGTCTACCGGGTGAGATGCGCCTGGCTACGTCCGATAGTCCCCATTGATCGTCACATACTCGTGGCTCAGGTCACACGTCCACACCGTTGCCTCGCCAGTGCCTAGCCCCAAGGTGACGTGGATGGTGAACTCCGGCTGTTTGAAGATGGCGGCGGCGTCCTTTTCCTGGTAGTCGGTGGGCAAGCCGGCCTTGACCAGTTGCACCGTGCCGCCGTCGTTGTCGCGGATCACCAGATCGGCGCGATCCGGGTCGAGATCCACACCGGCGTAGCCAGCGGCGCAGAGGATGCGCCCCCAGTTGGCGTCGTTGCCGAAGAAGGCCGTCTTCACCAATGGGCTGGTGGCGATGCTGTTGGCGATGGTGTGGGCATCGTCGTTGCTCAGCGCCCCGCTCACGTTGACGGTGACAAACTTGGTCACCCCTTCACCGTCGCGCACGACGGCCTGCGCCAGAACGATGGCGATGGCGCTCAACGCGTCCACAAACGCAGCGTAGGACGGGCTGCCCACGTCGCTGATCTCGACATTCCCTGCCAGCCCATTCGCTAACACCAGGACGGTGTCGTTCGTGCTGGTGTCGCCGTCGATGCTGATGCGGTTGTAGCTCACGTCTACCGCCGTCTTCAGCGCTTGCTGGAGCAGCGGCTGCGCCATGGAGATGTCTGTGGCGATGACGCTGAGCATAGTGGCCATGTTGGGGTGGATCATCCCCGCGCCCTTGACGATCCCGGTGAAGGAGACTGTCTGCCCGTCGATTTCCACCTGATGCGAGAAAAGCTTGGGCCGGGTGTCGGTGGTCATAATGGCGTTGGCGGCGTCGTCCCAGCCGTCGGGCCGGAGTTTGGCTGCCACTTCGGGGATGCCCTTTTCCAGCTTTTCCATGGGCAACTGCACGCCGATCACGCCGGTGCTCATCACAAAGAACGATTGATCCGACGCGCCCAAGGCCCGTTCTGTCCACTCGGCCATGAGGCGGGCGTTGGCCTTGCCGGGCACGCCGGTACAGGCATTGGCGCAGCCGGCGTTGATCAACACGCCGTAGACGCCTTCGGGGTTGTGCGCCAGCAGTTGACGGTCATAGATCACCGGCGCGGCGGGAAACTTATTCTTGGTAAAGACCGCCGCCGCCTTACACGGCACCCGCGACGCAATCAGCGCCAGATCGGGCTTGCCATTCTTTTTGATCCCCGCGGTGAAACCGGCGGCATCGAACCCGGGGACGATGTGAGGGTGGGGCATGTGTGTGGGTCCTCTCGTGGAATAGTGCGTAGTGGGTAGTGCGTATAGTGCGTAGTGCGTGTACCAGTAGAGGGAGTGATTCCTGTATTGGCTCGTTTTTCTGTGGACACGGATTGAAGAGAACACAGATTTTGGTATCCGTGCTCCTCCAAATCTGTGTCCACAATAAGAACACACCCATATCCATTCAGCTACTCGACTGGTACACGCACCACGCACTACGCACTAATCTCGTTTGAAATCATCATAATCCGGCGAATCATACTCACTCACACCTGGGCCGTCGAGTTTGAGCATGGCTTCGACTTTGAGCGGCAGGCCGAAGAGTTTGATGAAGCCTTCGGCGTCGGCCTGATTGTAGACGTCGTCTTGATCGAAGGTGACGTAGTCTTCGCGGTAGAGGCTGTGGGGGCTCTTGCGCCCGGCGAGGATGATGTTGCCTTTGTAGAGTTTGAAACGCACGGTGCCGGTGATGTTTTGTTCTGTCTCCTGTACGAAGGCGTCGAGGGCCTTGCGCAGAGGCGTAAACCACTGGCCGTTGTAGACGAGATCGGCATACTTCAGCCCGATCTGCTGCTTGTAGTGCAGCGTTTCTCGATCCAGACAGAGTTGTTCCAGGGCGTCGTGCGCTTTGTAGAGGATGGTGCCACCTGGCGTTTCGTAGACGCCGCGGCTCTTCATGCCCACCAGGCGATTCTCTACAATGTCCACGCGGCCAACGCCATGCTTGGCGCCCAGCTTATTCAGTTCCTGCACCAACCCCACAGGACCACGCGCCTCGCCGTTGATCCGTTCGGGCACGCCTCTGCGGAAGTAGATCTCCACATATTCGGGCTCATCCGGCGCGTCGGTGGGGTCGGTGGTCCACTCGAACATGTTCTTGGGCGGCTCGTTCCACGGATCTTCCAGCGGGCCGCCTTCGTTGCTCAGGTGCCACAGGTTGCGGTCCTGGCTGTAGATGCGTTCCATCGTCGCCTTAACGGGGACGTTGTACTCGGCGGCATACTCCAAGGCGTCAGAACGGCCGCGGATGTTCCACTCGCGCCAGGGGGCGATGATGCGCAGCTTGGGGTTGAGCGCCATGACGGTCAACTCGAAGCGCACCTGATCGTTGCCCTTGCCGGTTGCGCCGTGGGCGACAGCGTCCGCTCCTTCCAGCGCCGCGATTTCCACCATGCGTTTGGCGATCAACGGCCGTGCAAAGGAGGTGCCCAGCAAGTACTCGCGCTCATAGATCGCGCCCGCCTGCATTGTGGGGAAGACATAATCGGTGAGGAACTCGCTACGCAGGTCCTCGACGTAGCACTTCGACGCGCCCGAAGCGATGGCCTTCTCTTCGAGGCCGGGCAGTTCATCGTCCTGGCCCAGATTAGCGCAGAAACAGACAACCTCACAGTGATAATTGTTCTTTAACCACGGCACGATGATGCTCGTGTCCAGCCCACCGGAGTAGGCCAACACAACTTTTTTGACAGGCGGCTTCGACGACATGGGATGCTCCTTGGAGAAAGTGAATGGGTTGCTGGAATCTTGACGGTGAACCGTAGTGCGTAGTGCGTAGTGCGTAGTGGGTAAATGACTTTGTTAACGGCAAAGTTTCTTCATTGGCAAGAAATTGCTCAACGGACTACGCACTACGCACTATTTTCGACAACAAAAAACGCCACCCGAAATCGGCGTGGCGTGCAGGAAACGGTGGTGAATTCCGGCAGAGAAAACGACGTAGCAACCGATCCGATAGGACCGATCCTGGCTACGCCTGCTGCCCGCTTCCTGCGGGCGTCCTCCTGATGGCCGGAATGTGATGCGTCATGGGAGACCGTTCATCGTTGGTGAATGTTCGATGAAGAGTAGGATAAACCAGGTGGCGCGGAAAGGCAAGATTGGAGGCGGGGATGCGATGATGCGGAGAGGCGATGATGGGATGATGTTGTCAACGCTCTCGACGCCGTGGAATGATGTATCGCATACGCATTGGGAAAGCCCAGGCAGACAGCACACCACCAAGGATGGAGCCTATTAGGAGAACCAACAAGTTCGTTTCTTCTTCCATGGCAGGCCCTACAGCACCCATCGCCAATGCCCCTGCCAAAAATAAGTTAGCTCGCCAGCGCCAACTTTCAGGATAATTTGCACGTGCATAGCGTAGATGGACAGTGATCATCCATGTCCAACCGATGATAAGCATAAACGCTTCGGTCATAGCTCTCCTTTGTCTAGCCAGCCGGTATCGTCCATGCGCGGTCTGTGCGGCGCAGTCCTCGGTGTTGCCAGTTTTTGAATTGCTCTCGCCATTGACGAAAGAGGTCGACGCCGTGCAGCACTTTGCCATCGCTCAACGCTTCCAAGACGGTAAGGTGTTTCTCGTCCATCATCACCTTCCACTCATCAAGCGTAAAGGACTGTACCTGGATTGGCGCAAGTCGCGGTCGCAAGCGCATCAGCAGGCGAAAACGTTCGCTGCGGTTCTCCGGCAGATTGCCACCGATGACGATGATGTCGATGTCGCTATCCAGTTGCTGTTCCTGGCGCGCCACAGACCCGAACAGAATCACACAACCTGGTGAATAGGTTGAAGCGACAGCCTGCGCAAATTCGTCAGCCCATATCGGGAGTTGGTCGGTTGTCAGGAGTGTTTCCTGCATCTGCGAACACCTTTCTTGCAAAAGCCAATACTGTCTGAGCATCGCTTAAAGCTCGATTTGCCGAAGCGATGTCATAATCTGCATCATCCCCTGCATCCGGATAGCGTGGACGAATATAATGCTCGTCTAGCGACATGGCTTCACGTTGGGGTGACTGATCCGACTCGATCTGCAGAATGACACAAATCTGATCGAGTAGAGAAGAAACATTGTGTCCCCACGGTCGTGTACCGGTTCGATAAAGTACAGCTTTCAGTGCCTTTTCTGCAACTTGCTGACAGAAAAAGGCACATGGACCATAACGTCCCGCCCCAAACAAGACTTCGGCTGTTGTCAGATCGTCGGTTGATTGAGCTAACCAGCGTTCAGAATCCTGTTTCATCCATACCTCTCCGACTGCAATAATACTACAGACACTTTTCTTCCGTCTATCGCCCTCCATCCCCCTTCCGCGTGGACGGCAAATAGACCACCGACTTCGCCTCCGTCGCCCCGCGCCACCCCAGCGGATACAACCCCGGCAATTCCACCGGCAGTTGACCCTGCGGGATCACCTCGCCACACAGGACACGCGCCAGTGCGGACAACGACACCGATTGCGTGCCGTAACTCGCCACGTAGCTCCCCACAGACGGGAACGCCATCAGATCATACGGCTGGCTCAGCGCCGCCACAATCAAAGGACGCCCCGCCAGCGCGTTGACCAACGCCGCCTGCGCCGGGTAACGCCGGGCGTTGAACGTGCCCACCACCACTTTGGACACCGACGCCGCATCGGCCAACACCTGCTCGATCTCGGTGGCGTTGGGGCTGATCCCCACAGGGCGCAAAATCACGTCACGGTGACACGCCGCCAGCGCCGCACCCAGATCGCCCACATCCCCCGGCCACACCACGAGGACCTGTTCACCCTCGCCTAACGGCAATAGAGCGTCCTCGTCGCGCACCACGGTGATGCTCTGCTCGGCGATCGCCTGCGCCACGGCGCGGTGATCGGCGGTGCCGGTCTGCGCCACAGCGGCGTCCACGTCCACCGGCTGCCAGTCAAGCAGACCGTAGGCGTCTTTCATGCTCAAGATCCGCCGCACCGACTCGTCCACCCGTGCCTCGCTGATCTCGCCACTCTGCACCAACGAAAGCAGCCGCGCATACGCCGCCAAAGACTCGTCGGGGCTGTGGCTCACGTCTGCACCGTAGGCCAGTAGATCCGCGCCTGCACGGAAGGCCAACTGCGCCGCATCCGTGGCGCCCACCAGGTTGGCCAGCGCGCCCATGCTCAATGAATCGGTGACAATCAGGCCGTCGAAGCCCATCTCCTGGCGCAGCAGACCGTCCAGCACAGCAGAAGACAACGTCGCCGGTTGCCCCTCGCCCGGATCAATCGCCGGGAAGAGCACATGCGCCGTCATAATCGCGGGGACACCCGCCGCAATCGCCTCCCGAAATGGCGGAAACTCCACCGCGTCCAGGTGAGCGCGGTCGTGTGGCACAACGGGCAGGCCGTAGTGTGAATCCACCGTCGTATCGCCATGACCGGGGAAATGTTTGGCCGTCACCACCATGCCCTGCGCCGCGTACGCCTCGATCATCGCCGTCCCCAGCGCCGCCACCGCCTCGGGCGACGACCCGAACGAGCGCAAACCGATCACCGGGTTGTCTGGGTTGTTGTTCACATCCAGCACCGGCACCAGATTCATGTTGAAGCCCAGCGCCTTCAATTCCTGCGCCGTGATTGTGGCCATGCGCTGCGCCTGCGTAATCGACCCCGTCGCCCCCACCGCCATCTGGCTGGGGAAGACGGTAAACCCATCGGTCAGCCGCACCACGGGGCCGCCCTCCTGGTCCACCGACACAAAAAGCGGCACCTGCGCCCCACTCTGCACCGCCGTCGCCTGCGCGTCGTTGAGCAACGTCGCCACCTGCGCCGTGTTCTCGATGTTGCCTGCAATCGCAAAAAGCACCAGCCCACCCACATGATACTCCTCGATCATGCGGCGCAGTTCGTCTGAAAGCGACGGCCCGCGAAAGTAGACCATGAACAACTGGCCCACCTTCTGCTCCACCGTCATCGCCGTCAGGATTGCGTCCACGCGCGAGGGCGTCGCCGTGGCGGTTGCTGTATTCGTCATCACTGCCCTGCTTTCTGAGGAAAGGCCGGACGTCGGCGCGGTTGAAGACGTTGCCGCTGCCGCCGTTACGGTTGGTTCATTGGTCTCCCGCGGCGCAGACAGTTCCGTCACCTGCGGCGTCGCCGGTACGGACGGACGTTGGATCAGCACCACAGCCAACACCACCAACAACACCGTCAGCAATCCAAACACAAGCCATCGTTTCACAGGCAAAATCCTACCACCTTGGCTCCAAGAGGAAACACGTCTTTCTCCTGTAACGACAACCGTACACAAATCGTTCATTTCGTCCTGTCTGGACAACAGATGTGCCACGAAGAACACAAAGAGGAAGAAGAGAGGGACACGGATTACACGGATTAAAAGGATTTCCAGAAGGATTTGGCGTCTATCTTTCTCTGAATCCTGAAAATCCGTGTAATCCGTGTCCCTCTCACCTGCTTTTTCTCTGCCTTGGTGTCTCTTTGTGTGGCTTCGTGGATCAAAGTCTCATTTCAACAATTGCAACACTGCGCCCCGCACCGTTGCCCATGCCTCGCTTTGCGGATCGACTACCTCAAAATGGGCAGCGTTGGGCAGGATGTCGAGGCGGACGGCGTTGTGTTTTTCGGCGATGGCGACGTGCGCCTGCAAGTAGGCCGGCGGCACAATTGCATCGTGGCTGCCCACGATGTGCCATTGGGCCACGCCCAGCGGCAGCAACTCCACCGGCGACGCCTGCGCATACCGCTCGGGGCGCTCGTTGGGCGCGCCGCCCAGCAGTTCTACGATGGCCCCGCCGCAAATGTCCCAGCGCACACCCGCCACTAGATCGGGGATGGCGGCCAGCGCCACCACGCCCCGCACTTTCAGCGGATCCGCCACGTAGAGTGGACTTTCTTGCGGCAGTCGGTGACGTCCTGCACTCCACAGCGCCAGGTGACCGCCGGCAGAGTGGCCCGCCACAATCACCCGCTCCAGGTCGAGCGCATAGGGTTCGGCCAACGTGTACAGGTGATCGATCCCCGCCGCCACGTCCTGAAAGGTGGTAGGCCAGCCGCCACCGTTGCCCAATCGCCGATACTCCAGGCTCCACACAGCAACACTGTCCTGGCGCAGAGCATCGCACAGCGATCCCAGCGGCGACAGGCCATATTGGGCGCGCCAGCAGCCGCCGTGAATCAGGATCAGCGTTGGGTGCGGTCCTTGGCCTGCGGGCAGGTAGAGATCGCCGAACTGTGACACGTCCTCGCCGTAGGGGAGACGTGCATCCGCCGTCACCGCGGGCTGGTGCAAATAATCTTCTACCGTTAAAAACCGATCCGAAGTCGCCGCCATCACCCAAGATCCTTTCAAATGCAATCAATCACACGGCAGAAGGTAAACAATGTGCGTTTGAATGAGGTGATTGGGGATTGGTGACTGGGGACTGGGATCTCGTTAAGCCAGTGTTATGATTGCGTCATCAATCCCATGTTTCGTTCGCAAGATAGGTTACGACCGCCGAACTTGATGGAACGACCAGCGTGAATTCAAGCGGTCGTAACCCATCCTACGGGGTTGTGTCATCAATCCCACGTCTAGTCATGTTCAATACAAGAACCCAATCACCAGTCACAAATCACTAATCACTAATCACCACTCCGGAGTCTGTCATGAAAACAATCTTAGTCTGCCTCGCCCACCCCGACGACGAAGCGTTTGGTGTGGCGGGGATGTTGTCCCGCTATGCACAGGACGGCGCACGTGTCGTCCTCGTCTGCGCCACCCGTGGCGAGGAAGGCGAGATCGCCGATCCCAGCCTGGGTACGCCCGAAACGCTGGCCCAGGTGCGCGAAGACGAAATGCGCTGCGCCGCCAAAACCATCGGCGCGCAGGAGTTGATCTTCCTCGACTATCGCGATTCGGGGATGGCGGGTACGCCGCCCAATCAGCGGGCCGATGCGTTTGTCAACGCGCCCGCTGGCGAAGTGATCCCAAAACTCGTCGGTATCATGCGCCGCGTACAGCCGCAGGTTGTCCTCACCTTTGAGCCGTTCGGCGGCTATGGCCACCCCGATCATATCGCCATCCACCACCACACCGTCGCCGCCTTCCACGCCGCCGCCGACGCCGATCAGTTCCCAGATTTGGGCGCGGCCTGGCAGGCGGATCGACTCTTTTACACCGTCATTTTGCGCTCACAACTGGCACAGATAACCCAGGCGATGGTAGAAGCAGGCATGCCCAACGACGGCTTTACCGCCATCCTCGACAACCTGCAATGGCCCGAAGACGAGGTCCACCTGCGCATGGACGTTTCGACCACAATCGACATCAAATGGCAGACACTTCTCTGCCACCGGACCCAATTCGGCGAAAATCACCCCTTCCGCCGCATCCCCGAAACCGCCGCCAAAGCGACCCTGGCCACGGAATATCTGGCACTGGTATGGCCTGTTCCGACGCAAGGGACGATGGTGACGGGGCTGTTTGTGGAGTGACGACCTACCGAAACACATCCATCGACTTGTCGCGTTGAATCGTCTTGGCAGGTGCGGCGGGCAACGACGGCGGTGTGTAGCCACGAATGAGGATGACGGGACGGCCTTCGTTGCTCTGCCCCATGAGCAGGCTGGCGGCAGCAGCCAGTTCGTCGGCGATGCACTCTTCGCTGGCCACCAGTTCGTAGCCGAAGAGATCGTGCAAGCCGCGCTGGTTCCACAGCGGCGGCAGACCGGCGCAGCCGATACAGACACCCACCGTGCCCACGCGCCAGGGGCGACCGTGGCTGTCGTTGATGATCACCGCCACCGATTTGCCCGTCAACTCGGCGACGCGGGCGCGGATGCCTTCGGCGCTGGCGTCGCTATCCACCGGCAGCAGCGCCACCACCTCGTCTTCAGGATCGTTGCTCGGCGCGGGGACGTTGCTTCGGTCCATGCCGCCGTGGGCACAGATCCAGCCGCTCTTCTGCTCCACAATCAGCAGGCCCGGGCGGGCGCGCACAATCTCGTTGCTGTCGTCGAGCACCACCTGTACACGGCGCGGATCTTTGCGCGTCGTCTCGGCAACTTCTTCGGCGCACTCGTTGGGCGTCACATAGGCCAGGCGCACCAGGCGATTCTCGGCCTTGCTCACAATCTTCTGCGCGATGACAAGGATGTCGCCGTCTTTGAAGCTGCGGCCGGTTGCGGTCAGGCGCGACACAATCAACTGCGCTACATCGTCGCCGGGGGCCACCAATGGCAGGCCGGGCACGGCGTACAAAGTCATTTCATCGTTCATAAAAACGCTTCGTCTCTATCCATGGTTGGGTTTTGGGAGAGGTGTTGCAGGATCGCTTCCAGCACGCCGCCGCCGATGGCCAACGACTTGTCTGAAATCGTCCAGGCGTGGACAGGCTCGGCGCGGGGATCAAGGTCACCGATCTTCATGCCCACCGTCACCGGCACGCTTGAGTGGACCAGACCGCGCAACACGCCGTCGAAGGGGGCGGTTAGCGCGGAGACAGTCCCGTCTTCTGCGCGGCAGTCGGCGATGATCTCGCCTTTTGCCACCAACCCACCAATCTGGACGTGTGGGTACAGGCGTCCTGTGACGGGGGCGCGCAGCACCCGCGTGGCGTCCACACCCAGGCCGGGCAGCGCCCCGGGGATCGCCGTATCGGGGATCGCCGTCCCCTGCGCGATGACACGCCCCAGCGTGTGGCCGCGGTGTGTTTCCACCACGTAGTGGCAGTCAATACCGGCGCTAAAGCCGGGGCCAATGGCTACCACCAGCGGCGCGTCGTCGATGGTGGTGCCGGTGTTGCGCTTCGCCATCACCGCGTCCACGAGCACGGTGGGGGCCAACTCAGCCGCCAATGCTGCCGTGGGATCGATCACCACCGGGATCTCATGCGCAGCGAGCACGTCGGGCACGTGCGCAGCTGCACAATGGCGCGCCCTGATCCCTTCCACCGTCGTCTCGCCGTCGAAGACAGCCTGGGCAAAGGCCACGCCACGCCGAACCGTCAACGGCAGCGCAATCTCCGTCATCACCACTGGGAAACCGCAACGGTGCAAGCGCCACCCGATCCCCGTAGCCAGGTCGCCACCGCCTTTGATTAAGACTAGTTGATCACTGAACATGAGATTTGTCTCTTGGGGCGTGGTGCGCTCTACTCTTCCAACGGAATCCCCGCGTCGCTCACCGTAAACGCCATCGCTTCATCGGCGCGCAGGCTCATACAGTTGACGCCCTGCACGACGCCTTCTTTTGGCGGCACTTCATCGGCGGCGAAGCGGATCAGTTTGGCAAGCTGTGAGATGACGAAAACGTCTTCGCCGGCAGCCACGGTGCGGGCGTCGACAACACGATCTGCCTTCATAATCGTCTTGCCGCCGGCGCCGGGTGACTTGTTGGCGCGCACACCGGCCATCTGGCGAATCGTCCCCTTGCCGTCGTCGCCGAGGACAAAGACGCCGCTCGCTTCGTTGACGTTGGCAATGGACAACGCCTCGTCGCCACCGTCCAAGCGAATGCCCAGGCAGCCGCCCTGAATCGGCACCAGCCGTTCTTCAAAGCGAATGCCCTGCCCGGCTTTGGAGACGATGAGCAGATCGCGGTCTCCCGTTCCCCAACAGGCGGAGACAGGGCGGTGTCCTGGGCGCGCTTCGAGGACGCTGCCGGGGGCCAGGCGCAGCAGTTGCGATCCCACCACACGGCGCACCCAGCCGCGGTCGCTGAGCAGGTAGAAGTAGGCTGCGTTCTGTTCGGGCAGAGCCACCACCAACTTTTCGTCAGGTTGAAGTGGTAACCAGCGCTGGCTCATCTCTCCGCGGGCGCGGACCGGCGCTTCGGGCAATTCTGAGATGCGCAGCGAAAAGAAACGGCTGCGATCGGTGAAGAGGATCAGCCGCTCCTGTAGGTCGCCCACGGCAATCAAAGTGGGCGGATCGTCTTCGTTGCTCTCAATATCGAAGACACCCATACCGCCGCGGCGCTGGCGTCCATACAGGTGACGGGGCGTGCGCTTGATCGTCCCTGTACGGGTGATGGTCACCACCATCTGCGTTGTGGGCGCTTCACTCGGCTCTGCCGCCGCCGCACCCCGCCCGCCGGACGGTTCAGATTGGGCATCGGTGAGTGCGTCTTCGAGATATTCGATGTAGGCGCGTACCGCTTCGGGGAGTTGAGAGAGATCGGGTCGTTGCGGGGTCATGCGGTCCTCCTGCTACGGGTGAGTTGACCTTCATAAATCGTGACTGTAGTATACACAGAGAAGCGGAGGATGTCGTGATCCGTGATTCGTGATCCGTGATTCGTGATCCGTGATCCGTGATTCGTGATCCGTGATCCGTTAAGTTTCTGGATCCTAAACTTGGACGAGATCGTGTTCAAGTGATGAAGAGATAATGTTTCCCACGGATCACGGATCACGGATCACGAATCACGAATCACGAATCACGAATCACACAACACCCACCAAGGATCTTCCCATGCCCAACTACGATATCATCGTCATCGGCGCCGGTGGAGTCGGCTCTGCCGCCGCTTACCACCTGGCCAAAGATGGGCGGCGCGTGCTGCTGCTGGAACAGTTCCGTGTCGGGCACAAGCGGGGCAGCAGCCACGGGGCCAGCCGTATTATCCGCTACAGCCATGTCGAACACGAATATGCATCGCTCGCACCGGATGCATTTGCTCTTTGGCGCACGCTGGAAGGTGAAAGCGGCGCGCATCTGGTGTTGGAAACCGGCAGCCTCGACTTCGGTCCGGCGGATCTCCCCGCGCTGAGGGGACGTGTCGCCACCATGGCCGAACTGGGCTACAACGCCGAAGTGCTGGATCAAGCGGCGCTGGCACAACGTTTTCCGCAGTTCCGCTTCCCTGCTGACTGGGTGGGCTTTTATCAGCCCAACGCCGGGATCGTCAATGCCGATCGCGCCGTGGCGACGATGGCGGCGCAGGCGGTGCGTCATGGCGCGGTGCTGCAAGAGGAAAGCCAGGTACGCAGCGTCTCTGTGCACGGTGACGGTGTGGTGGTGGAGGTGGACGGGCCGCAGGGCAGCCAGACGATCCATGCAGCGCAGGCGGTAATCACAGCGGGTCCGTGGGCGGGGCGATTCTTCGATCAACTGGGGCTGACACAACAGTTGACCCGTCCGCTCAAGGTGACACATCAGCAGGTGATCTTCTTCGACGTGGCGACGCACGCCCTGGAGATGTGGTCGGCGGAACGCTGTCCTGTTTACATTTGCCTGCCCATGCCCCATTTCTACGGCTTCCCCATCGCCGAAGCGCCAGGACGAATCAAGATCGGCCTGGAACTCGACGGCGGCGGCATCGATCCCGACACCCACCCACGTGAATTGCTCGATTCCGCCGTGGACGAACTGTGCGGGCTGGTGGAAAAACACATGGTGGGCATCATTCCCAAAGCGGTGGACGGCACGGCCTGCCTCTACACCCATTCGCCCGACGAAGATTTCATCATTGATCACCACCCCGAACACCCGCAGATCCTCTTTGCAGGGGGATTCAGTGGACGCGGCTTCAAGTTTACCGTCCTCACCGGGCGGCTGTTGGCGGATCTGGCCGCAGCGCCAGGACGCTACACCTCGCCGCTCTGGCGCGATCTCTTTCGCCTTGGGCGATTTGAGAACGCTGCGCCAGACTATGTCTCCACGCTCAAACTGTAGAGGTCCGGCGTGATTATCGGCATCGACGCGTCGCGGGCCACCAGTGACACCGTCACCGGCACCGAACGATATTCGCGGGAGATCATCCGTCACCTGCTGGCGCTGCCCGCGGCGACAGCGCACTGCTGGCGGTTGTACACGCGCAAAGCGGTGGATCTATCACTTTTCGGCGCAGGCAACCTGCCCCACGTCGAGATCCGTCCTCTGTCCACTCGCCGCCTGTGGACGCACCGTGCCCTGGCCTGGGAGGTGGTGCGCCATCGACCCGACGTGCTTTTTGTCCCCGCGCATGTGATCCCATTGCTGCCGCCGCCACTGCTGCCCCGGTCTGTGGTGACGATCCACGATGTGGGCTATCGTCACTTCCCCGAAGCGCACACGCGCCCCCAACGGATCTATCTGGATGGGTCAACGCGCTGGAGTGTTTCCGCGGCGCGCCGGGTCGTTGCGATCAGCCAATTCACCGCCAACGATCTAACGCGGTTTTATGGGATAAAGGCGGGGAAGGTGGAGGTGGTGTATGAAGGAGTGCCAGAAAGTCAAAAGTCAACAAGGCAGCCGACCGCAGCGGTCGGAGCGCAAAAGGCAAAAGGGGCGGATCGGGTTGAGGCTGTAAGCGCGGTGGTTGGCAATCGTCCGTATGCGCTCTACGTGGGGACGATTCAGCCGCGCAAGAATCTGGCCCGGTTGATTGAAGCCTATTCGCGGATTTGTGGGCGGGTGGATTGGGATTTGGTGCTGGTGGGCAAGCGGGGCTGGTTGAGCGAAGATCTCTACACCGCGGCGGTGCAGCACGGGGTGGGTGAGCGAGTCCACTTTCCCGGCTACCTGCCCGATGACGTTGTGGATGAATTGATGGCTGGGGCGCGCTTTTTTGCGTTCCCGTCGCTCTTTGAAGGCTTCGGGTTGCCTGTCCTCGAAGCACAGCAGAAAGGAACCCCTGTGATGACTTCGTACAATTCCTCGTTGCCCGAAATTGCCGGCGACGCGGCGATTCTCGTCGATCCTATGGACATCGACGCCATCGCCGACGCCATGCTACGCCTCAGCGAAGACGAAGCGCTGCGGCAGCAACTCATCGCCGCCGGTCTCAAAAACGTCAAACGTTTCTCCTGGGAGAAGGCAGCGCAAGAAACGCTGGCGGTGCTGGAAAAGGCGGCAAAAGGCAATGAATGAAGAATAAAGAATGGGTGGAGCGACCAACTTGCTCCACCCATTCTTTATTCTTCATTCATTGTTCACGGCACAGCAGATCCTACCCCTTGACCGCTCCTGCCGTCAGACCTTCCACCAACCGCTGCTGGAAGACGAGCACCAGGATCACCAGGGGAACGGTGACGACAACAGCCGCCGCCATAATGTCGCCCCAGGGGATCTCGAAGGCCTGATCACCGGTAAAGAGCGCAATCGCCACAGGGACGGTGCGCTGTGTCGGCGTTAACGTGAAGGTGAGGGCGTAGAGGAACTCGTTCCAAGCCGAAATGAAGGTGAGCAGCCCCGTTGTCACCAGACCGGGCGCTGTCAACGGCAATAAGATCAGGTAGAAGGTCTGAAGCGGCGTTGCGCCATCCACATAGGCGGCCTGTTCCAATTCGGCGGGCAGGCTTTTGAAGAAGTTGCTCAGCACCCAAACGGTAAAGGGTAACGAGAAGGTCATGTAGGTGAGGATCAGCGCCCAGGGCGTGTTGTAGATGTCGAGGGCGCGCACCATGGTGAAGAGCGAACCCAGAATCGCAATCGCCGGGAACATGGTCATCGAAAGGATGGTATAGAGCACCAGTGTACGCCCACGGAAGCGTAGACGTCCTAGTGCGTAGGCGCCGAAAGCACCAAATGCCAACGACAGCAGCACTGTGGTCAAAGCAACAAAAGCCGAATTGCGTAAAGCCAACACAAAGATGTCGTTGGTGAGGACAGATTGGTAAGTCGACAACGTGGGCATTTCTGGGAAGTAGCGCACTGGCGTGCTAAAAAGCTGATTCGGTGGCGTAATCGACGAAATAATCGCCCAATAGAATGGGAACAGCGTGTAGATGGCAATGAGCAACACAATCACCCAGAAGAGGATGTCTCTAAGAATTCGTCGCACTTCATAGTTCTTCTGCATCGTGACTTAGACCTCCTCTTTGTAGATAGTGGTCATGTAGATCACCACAAACACGGCAATCACCACGAAAATCATCACACTGATGGTTGATCCAAAACCTAGTTTTGTAAACTGTATTAGATGCCTTTGGTTAAAGGTTGCCATCGTTTCTGTGCCCGAAGCACCGCCGGTCATGATCCAAACTAGATCGAAAATACGCAAGGTGTCGAGTGTACGGAAAATCAGCGCCACCACCAGCGCCGGGCGTAACATAGGCAGCGTAATCGACACAAAAGAACGCCAACCGGTGGCACCGTCTACGGAAGCGGCTTCATACAGATCCCCGGGGATCAATTGAAGGCCGGCCAAGAGCAGCAGCGCCATGAAAGGGGTTGTCTTCCACACGTCCACGGCCACCAGCGCCCAGATTGCCGTATTGGCTTCGGCCACCCAGGCTACCTTCGTAGGCAAGATGGGGATAATCCGGGTGAAGAAATCATTGATCACGCCGAAGACATCGTGGTACATCCATTTCCACATCTGCGAAGAGATCGCTGTTGGGATCGCCCAAGGCACCAGCATCGCTGTGCGCATGAGGCCGCGCCCTGGGAACTTGCTGTTCACCACCAGCGCAACACCCAGGCCCAGGAGAGTCTCCAGCGACACGGCGACCAAGGTGAAACGCACTGTGTTCCACACCGCAGCCCACCAGCGGCTGTTACCCAGCAGATCGACATAATTTTCGATGCCGATGAATTCCCATTCACGGTTACTTCCCAAGCGGGCATCGAAAAAGGTGGCATAAAAGGTGTTGGCCAGCGGATAAAACGCCACACCGATGACGACGATCAGGGCCGGAAGCAGGAAAATCCAGGCAAGCCGCTCTTCTGCCTTAGCCTGTACACTCAACTCGCGTTTGGGCGGTGCCGGCCTTTGTGTTGTCTGTGCAACTTGGGATGTAGCCAAGTGTCGACTCCTTTCTGCTGCTCTCACAAATCAGACGTACATTGAATCAAGGCCAAACAGGGCGCCTTTCGGCGCCCTGTTTGTACTTCAACTACATTTACTGAAGCAGATCCTGCAACTGCGATTCAATCTGCTGCACAGCTTCTTCGGCCGTCTGTTCGCCGGTCAGCACACGGTGAACTTCGGTGAAGTAGATGGTGGAGACTTCGTTGTACTGGTCGCCGGTCACTGTGCTGGGGCGAGCCACAGCGTTGGTGAAGACGTCGAAGAGCGAGCCGAAGAAGGGGCGAGCTTCGAGGATGTCGGCATCTTCGTAGAGCGACTGGATCGTGGGCAGCGAGCTACCGATGGTGGCGCGAATCTTCTGCGCTTCGGGATCGCTGGCCATACAGGCGGCCCAACGGCCGGCGGCATCCTGATTTTCGCTGTAGGCGCTTACAGCCATCTGCCAACCACCGAGGGTGGCGGCACCTTGACCACCTTCAATGTCGCCGGCGGGCAGCACGGTCACGTCGAAGTTACCGGCAATGGCGCTGTCTTCGCCCTGGCCTAGGCTGTAGGCATAGGGCCAGTTGCGCATGAAGGCGGCGTTGCCGGTCTGCCACACATTGCGGGCTTCTTCTTCCTGGTAGGTGGTGACGCCAGAGGGGCTAATGTTGCCGACCCAGCTTGCCGCCAATTCGAAAGCAGCAATGGCATTTGGGTTGTTGATGGAGATGGTGCCATCGGGTTCAACGATCTGACCACCGCCGAAGCTGTACTGCCATTCCAGCGCATCACAGGTCAGACCTTCGTAGGCGTTGCCCTGCCACACAAAACCCCAGAAGTCGCTCAGTCCTTCGCCACGTTCGCCTTCCTGGATCGCACCGGCCATTTCGGTAAGTTGGCTCCAAGTGCTGGGCGGTCCATCATAGCCGTACTTCTCAAGCAGGTCTGCGCGGTAGTAGAGCAGACCCGCATCGGTGAACCATGGAATGCCGACCAGGCTGCCGTCAACGGTGTTGTTTTGGACGATGGCGGGGAAGTGGTCTTCCAAGTTGTCGACGTACGGCGTTAGGTCGATGAGGTGCTCGGCCAGGATACCAGGCCAGATTACGTCGATCTGCATGACGTCGATGTCACCGGAGCCAGCGCCAAAGAACTGAAGGTAGAGGGCCAGGCGGTCGGTGGCGCTTTCGGGGCCGCTCACCACTTCAACGTTAATGCCGGTCTGCTCATTGCAGTAGGCGACAGCCTCTTCGTCGCCAGGACGGGCTGTGGCCCACAGCATGGCAGTGAGTTCTGTATCGGCGTCAGCCGCAGGATCTGCGGCTTCACCTGCTGCGCCATCCTGAACAACCGGCGCGCCGGTGTCCGCTGCAGGACAAGCGGCTACAAGCATGGCCATTAGCATCAGCACGGCCATCAACGAAAGTGTTTTTCGACTCATGAGGTACTTTCTCCTTGAATCTATGAGTGGGTGGAATAGAAACCTATACGGGAAAACAGTTGCTCAAAGCGATCTTCGAGCACCGGCAAACGGCAAAATGCCCAGGCTGAAAGCGTGCACCATCGATCTTGCACGAGTGAGACGGTGCGAATGTGACGGTGCGAATGTGACGGTGTGAATGTGACGGTGCGAATGTGACGGTGCGAATGAAACACAAACTGACGGCTTGTTAGGCGATCACCTCCTTTCATGAAAGCAGATCTCATGAAACAGATCTGGAGGAATCAGTCTCGCTGCGTCTAGCTTCGGATGGCCTGTGGGGTACCGCTGGAATTGCGTACTATCAACTCTAGCGAAAGCTCACGGTAATGTTCTGTGAGTGAGTTCCCATTCATCAATTCCACAACCATCCTGGCTGCTTCGCTGCCCATTTGGTGCATGGGCTGACGCACAGTAGTAAGACCGGCAAACGAGGCCAGTTCAATGTCGTCGAAACCGACCAGGGCCAGATCTTGAGGAATACGAATGGCCTGACTTTGAGCGTACTCCATAACACCCAGGGCCAACATGTCGCTGGCAGCAAAGATCGCGGTGGGCGGCGCTGGTTGAGACAGCAACGCAGAAGCCGTTTCCCAACCACGCCGTCGGCTATGACCGTCTCCTTCGTGAATTAAAGAGAGATCAACGTCGATGCCTGCTTCGAGTAGGGCTTTGGTATATCCGCGACGGCGATCCAGGCCGGGCCAGTTGCCGTCGGGGCCGTTGGGAGCTTTGAAATGATCTTGAATGTAGGCGATGCGTCGATGGCCCAAGCGGATGAGATGGCTCGTGGCCAGGTAGCCGCCGTAGATGTTGTCTACAAAGACAGACGGCAGGTGTGCGTCCTGGTTATCGGTGACAACCACCGGGATGTTATAGCGTCGAAAGCGCTCAATAAACGTGGTCGGCAGCGAAAAGGAAATGACGATCAAACCGTCGGAGCGGCGACCTTCAGAAAGGCTTTCAAGTAATGCGATGCGCCGATCTTGTGAATCGAGGTTGAAGATGATCAGATCAATTTCGGCCTGTGAGAGCGTCTGCTCAATTCCTTGCAGTACGGCTACCTGGAAGGGATTGGTCAGGTAGCTCAACACGACACCGACTGTGCGGAGTTGTGCTCGAGATAGGTTGCGCGCCATGAAGTTCGGTTTGTAGCCTAACGCCTCAATCGCGTCGAGCACCTTACGTCGTGTCTGCGCACTGACATTCGCATTGTCGTTAAGGACACGCGAGACCGTACCGATGCCCACGCCGGCAGCCTTGGCTACATCGTAGATGGTGACAGCCATACAGCTTGTCTTTCTACTCCCAAGAGACTGTAAATGTGGTTGTGGTTGAACAGCTCGCTGGTCAAAAAGGATAAGGTTGCGCTCATTGAATTAGGCTCAATACGCCACCGTTGGGGACGGTGCGAGAATTAACATCAGTGCTGATACCTCACGATGTTAATTCTTCGGTGCAATCTGTCGATGGGTGCGATGTTGAATTGCACGCGATTTGGAAGCGCTTCCAAGACAATTATAGAGCAGGGAATACCTGTTGTCAAGTCGGGATTTCCAGCACTCGCGGAGAATATCGGCTATGCAGGATCGGTGTGGGAACGGTAGGAGATGTGCGACAACCCAGTCGAAACACCGTTGCGGCGAAAGGTGACGGTAGCACGTCGCCCCGCTTCTAGAGTGACAATGGCTTCGGCGTCAAGCCCTTCGGGGGAAATGAAGTAGGCCGCCGGTGGCAGTTGATCAATCCAGGCCGAAAAAGGTGCGTCCTCGATGCTACCAGTGGCGGTGACACGCTGTTCGCCCTCCTCATTGACGACAGCAATGGGCAGGCCGCCCCGACCCAGCACATGGATCAGAATGCCTTCGCTACCCTCGCCCACCGTCTGCTCGTCCACCCGCCACGTCCACGCAGGCGCAAGTGCAGGCAGTGTAACCACCGCCACCTGCCGAGCATGGACATCAACGCCCGGCTGCCAGTATCCGTTACCGCTCAGTGTGTAGATCCCACCAGGGACAGCCTCGAAACAGATCGGTTGGCCTTCTTCCACTGGCAACTGGGTGTAAAAATCGCCGGAAACACTCACCAGGCGAAAGTCTTCATCTAGTTCGGCGCCTTCGGGGATCTGAAGTTCGACCACGGCCAGGTTGTCGTCTGACCGCTGTGTCGAAAGCTCGTCTGCAACGAACGTAAAATTGACCTGCACCTGATTTTTGCCGTCGATACCGATGCGGTTGCGCGCCGTCGTCTGCTCCTGGCCCAGCAACGCCACGGAGTAAAGACCGGGGGCAAGGTGATCGAAGTTGTAGCGATCCTGTTCGTCTATTTCGGTGAAGCGTTGCCGTCCGTGTGCATCGATGAGGATGAGTTGTTGCCCCCAGCCGTCCACCACCTGGCCGTAGATGACGGAAAACTGTAGAAAGCTTCGCTCAAAGGGACGGTTGAAGACGAAGTTGATCAGCGTCGGCCCGCCCATGCGCGCCTGCGCCTCTAACGCAAAGGAGTCACCATCGCCGCCGGTGACGCCCAGCACTTCCACCCGGTACTCGCCGCTGGGGAGCGGCGTGATCTCACAGCCGGCCACGCCGTCGGCGCGGCGCGCCAGGGGAACAACGCGGCTGCTCTGACCGCTGCTGTCGTCGCTACGGCGAAGGCGGATCGCCAACGTCCCCGCTTCGGTGGTAAGCAAAGACGACTCGACACGGCACCGCAACAAAGACGGCCCCACCTCTTCCAGCGGGATCACCTCATGTCCCCAACGGTCGACGGTGAGTTTGAGTTCGACGTGATTGCGCCCGTCGAGTTCAATGTTTTCGCGACGGCTGCCTACCGGCTGTTCCACCCAGATGGTGTAACGCCCACGCGCCAGGTCGACAAATTCAAAGTGGCCGTTGCTTGCAGCCAGGGTGCGATAGAGGGCACCGTCGGCCCGCACCAGGCAGAGGACGGCGTTGGCACCGCCGCGCACCTGTCCACTTAACACTGATGCAGTCGCTACATTCATAACGGGCGCCAATTCCCCAACGGCGACAGTTTCCCGGCCGGGCAGAGACTGTACTTCCACTGGTTTTTCGGCGGCAACGGTCTGTCGCGACGGTGTCCAAAAAGGCAGGCGAGTGCGTTTCGGCTCGGCCTTGAGCGCGGGGACGATGGGCAGCGTCTGCTGTGGCCAGGCTGCGCTGTACCAGGCTTCTTCCTCGGGCGCAGGGCGGTCGCTTTCTACGGCGTCGTTGGCCAGCAGCCAGAAGGCGGTGCAGAAGAAGGCATCGGGCGCAGGGGCGTAGCGGCGACTGGTGCCCATCATCACACGGCAGGCTTCCAATGTCTGCGCCAGGTGGAGGAGGGGCGTTATCGCGGGG
Source organism: bacterium (assembly GCA_016124945.1). Classification (GTDB taxonomy): domain Bacteria; phylum Chloroflexota; class Anaerolineae; order Caldilineales; family Caldilineaceae; genus RI-153. The sequence continues at coordinate 78,255 of WGMT01000003.1, forward strand.
TAGCGTGGATCTTCCTTTGCGCCCACCACCCAGCCGCCCGCAGTAGAGAGGATGGGCAGGCTGCGGCCTAACAGGCGCAGGTTGATGGCGTCGATGGCTTCGTAGGCCAGCCAACATTCCTCGTCGCCGGGGATCTTTACTGTATCAGGTAGGCTTCCCTGGCTTGCCTGGCGGCGCAGGTTGTTGATCCAGGGCAGTTCACGTCGTTGCCAGGCGTCGCCACGCCAATCTTCGTGGCCAAGGGCGTCGTAATACTCTTGTGTCAGCGGCGCGCCGTCTCGGTGCCCAGGATCGTGGGGGAAATTAAGCGGACGGTTGAGTCCGCCGTTGCGCAGCGCCTGCCAGATCGGGCCGCGGATCAGATTCAAGTGTCCACGCTCAATGAGCAGACGCAGCAGATCGAAGTGGTGTTGGGGTGCCAGCGGCGGCAGCGCAGGCAGTCCACCCCGGGCCAGCACTGATTCCAGATCGGCCACCACGCGGTCCGCAACCAGGTGGATTGCCTCACGCAGCGGCGGCACACGCAGCGAGCCGGCGACATATTGCGGTTCAAAGTAGCGCACGCCCGCCGCCACCAGTGTGTCAACGGCCTCGATTTCGGCGCGAGAAAAGGCCAACGTGCGGCTGTCCTGGCGTTGAATCTGCACAATGGGCATAATGCCCACAGCCAGCAACTCCTCGGCCAACGACAATGCATAGCGATGATCGGCTATCTTCACCCAACAGACGCCCAATGCCTGCAACTCGGGGATCCAGAATGAGCGCAACTGTGCCAAACTCACATGGCTGATCCCTGCGCTCCAATGCACGCCGATGCCGGTATCGTTGATAGGACGTGGGTAGTCGAGTAGATCCATGAAGGCTGCCTGAGCAATGCGGGTGGGATGATGGGATGATGGGATGATGGGATGATGGGATGATGGGATGAGACAAGAATGAAGAATCTAGCCAAGACGCCAATACGATTCACAGCGGTCGTCCGTCGTCCGTCGTCCATTATACCGCCGACCACCCGTTACCGCACAGATCCACCTATCTTTGCCCAACACGGGGCAGATGAGGTATTGTAGAAGCAGAAGCGCTATCTCACAGCCCATCGACGGATAAGCCCATGCCCCTTTCTTTTGCGCCGTTGCGCCCGGAGCAGACGGCGTCGCCTGAACTGCTGGCGATGTTACACGAACGGCTACACTACGGCCTTCCCCAAACGCTGGGAATTGAGTTGGTTTCGCTGGCCTACGGTCGGCTGGTGATGCGCATGACGGTGACGGAACATCATTTGGCTGTCAACGGCTACTTGCACGCCGGTTCTGTGGTGACCCTGGCCGATACTGCATGTGGTTTTGGCTGTATCGCCCACCTGCCCGAAGACGCCGCCAATTTCACCACGGCAGAAGTCAAGAGCAACTTCCTGGGTACCGTCACCGAGGGCGTGGTGATTAGCGAAGCAGAACTGCGCCACGCCGGCCGATCCACACAGGTGTGGGACGCCACAGTATGCAGTGAAAGCGGCAAGACGTTGGCACTGTTTCGGTGTACACAGATGATTCTGTATAAAAGGTAACATTCGTGAATATGTGATGAGATTGGGCGATTAGGTGCTTGAGAGATTAGGGATCATACACGCAATGCGATCCTGAATCCCTCAAGCACCTAATCGCCTCGTCTCCTATCCGCACAAGGAGATTCCATGCAAGCGGTTCGTTCAATCGCAGAGCGTGTGATCGAGAACGTTGAAAAGGTGATCCTGGGCAAGGATCAAGAAGTACGCCTGACGATGGTGGCGCTCCTCTGCGAAGGGCATCTACTCATCGAAGATGTACCCGGTGTGGGCAAGACGATGTTGGCCCGCGCCATTGCCCGCAGCATCGGCTGCACCTATCGTCGCATCCAATTTACGCCCGACATGCTGCCCAGCGACGTCACCGGCGTGAGTGTCTTCAACCAGAAGACACAAGAGTTTGAATTTCGCCCCGGCCCGTTGATGGCGCAGATCGTGCTGGCCGACGAAATCAACCGCGCCACGCCCAAAACACAGTCGGCCATGCTCGAAGCGATGGAAGAACGGCAGATGACCGTCGACGGTCGCACCTACGAGATGGAACGTCCTTTCCTGGTGCTGGCGACACAGAACCCCATCGAATACGAAGGCACTTTCCCCCTGCCCGAAGCGCAGATCGACCGCTTTATGATGCGGCTACGCCTGGGATATCCTGAAAAGCGCCACGAAATTGAAATCCTCGACAAGCAGGCGCGGCGACACCCCATCGAACTGCTTGATCAGGTGGTGAGCGTAGAAGAGTTGGTGGCCGCCCAAGAAGCCACCAAGGAGATCTACATCGACGACGCCGTGAAAGAGTACATCGTCGATCTGGTCACCGTGACCCGCGATCACCCCGACGTCTACCTGGGCGCCAGTCCGCGCGGCAGTTTGGCCGTCTTCCGGGCGGCGCGGGCGTGGGCGGCCATCAACGGGCGCGATTTTGTGCTACCCGACGATGTAAAGTTCCTCGCCGAGCCGACATTGGCCCATCGACTCATCGTCAGCCCATCGGCGCGTATCAAAAATGTCGACACTCGCCAGATCATTGAGGACGCGCTGTCACACACACCTGTGCCGGGCAGCCGGGTACGGCCCCGCTGATGTCATCGCGTGCATTCACGCTGCTGATCGGCACCATTGTTGCCTGGATCTTCGCCTTTAACAGTGGTCGCGAACTGGCCTTCAATCTGGCCTATTTGCTCACAGGCGTATTGGGGCTCAGTTATATCTGGTCGTGGTTCAGCACCCGCTTTGTCCAGATCAACCGCTATACGCGTGCGCGACGCAGCCAGGTGGGCGAATTCTTCGAGGAGACGCTCGAAGTACGCAACCTTGGCCGCCTGCCCAAGTTATGGCTCGAATTGCGCGATTACTCCACCGTCCCCTTTCATGATGTAAGCCAGGTGATCAACGGCCTGCCCGGGCGCGGCACACAGCGCTGGCAGATACGCACACTCTGCCAACGGCGCGGCTACTACCGGCTAGGCCCCCTGAGCCTGCACAGTGGGGATCCGCTTGGTCTCTTTTCGGTGACACAGGTTTTGGATTACACTGGCGGTCTGGTGGTCTACCCGGCGGTCTACGATCTGGCATCTTTTCGCCCGCCGGTAGCCGATCTGGCAGGCGGCGAAGCGCTGAGCCGCCGCGCACAGTACCTCACCACCAATGTGTCCGGCATCCGCGAATACGCCCCTGGTGACAGCTTCAACCGAATCCACTGGCTCAGTTCGGCCCGCACAGGACGGTTGATGACCAAGGAGTTTGAACTCGATCCCTCCGCTGATGTCTGGATCTTCCTCGATCTCTTTGCCGGGGCCGAAAGCATGCTGCCCTGGCAGCCGACCCGCCCCGAAATGACCATCTTCGCCCTGGCCGGTCGGCGCAAGCGACAGGAAGCGCCGAGCTTGCCGCCCAGCACCACCGAGTACGCGGTGACAGCAGCCGCCAGCATCGCCCGCTATTTTCTGTTGCGCAATCGAGCCGTGGGGATGGTCTGGCATGGGGAATCGCGCCAGTTGTTACAGACCGATCGGGGCGAACGCCAGATCCGCAAGACGTTGGAGGCGCTGGCTGTAGTGGAAGCCGTGGGGCGCGTCCCCTTCGCCGAGTTACTGGCGACGGATGGTGTACGCCTCAACCGCAACACTACCATCCTCGCCATTAGCGCCGACCCGAACCCAACATGGGCGCGATCTTTACGCGAGATGCGGCGGCGCGGCGTCAACAGCATCGCCGTTGTCCTTGATGGCACGACCTTTGGCCGTCACGCCCGCTACGATGAACTTTTCCACGAACTAAGCCTCAGCGACACCCCCACCTATAAAATCCAGCAGGGCGACGCCATTGATCAGGCGCTCAGCAACCCGGCGCGCACACCTGACTGGTCCCCGCGGCGGAGATGACGACGGACAACCGACGACGGACAACCGACGACTCGGCAAGGATGTTGTCGCCAACGAAGTTTGTGAAAGACGGAGATCGCCAATCACACCGTCTACCAGACAATCGAAAATCGTCAATCAAAAATCGTCAATTCCTCAAGTGCTTTCCCTCACCACCAACTCCACCGGCGTAATGTCTGGCGATTGGATGTCGGTTTCGCTGATCTGCTCCCCGATGAGACCAAAAAGAACGGCCAGGGCGCGGCGAATGCGGCCGGTGACGTCGTGCTGCACCGTCGTAAGCGGCGGCAGCGAGACGGCTGTCTCGGGCAGGCCGTCGAAACCGACAATGGCCAGATCGTCTGGGATACTGATGCCCGCCTTACGCGCCCCACTGAGGATGCCCAGGGCGCGCACATCGCTGACACAGAGCACAGCAGTGGGCCGCGGGTTCAACGACCAGATCTTTTGGAAAGTTTCGTGCCCAACCGATTGGATGCCTGGCGTATAGACAATCTTCAGTGTGTCCGATGGTAGGCCGGCATCGCTAATCGCTTGTCGGTAACCGGCCAGGCGGCGTTCCATAGCTGGGATCACCACACCGTCGGTGCGTGGCCCCAGCGTGGCGACGACAATGCGCCTGTGTCCCCGTTCGATGAGGTGTTGGGCGGCACGATATGCGCCGCCGAAATCGTCAAGGTTGAACATGGGCACATCAAGTGCTTCGTCACCGTTGAGCATCACCACAGGGCGGCTTGTCCGCTGTACGGCGACGCCTAAGGGATGGGTGCGGTGAATGGCGAAAGAGAGGAAACCGTCGGCGGCGATGGTGGCCAGCGCGTTGGGCGCTACTTCACCGGTCGCCGGCACCAGGGTAATCCGCATCTTCTGCTCATCGCAGACGGCACCCATTTCGCCCAGCACAATGATGAAGTAGGGATCATGCAGCAACCAGTTGAGGCCGGTAGGCACCACGAGGCCAATGGTGTTGGTACGTCCTGTGGCCAAGGTGCGCGCCACAGGATGCGGCTGATAACCCAACTCGGAGGCCGTCTCCAGGATACGTTCACGGGTGGCTTGGCTCAGTTGATGGGGTGCATTGTAGGCAAAAGAGACTGCGGTTGGCGATACACCGGCGTGCCTCGCCACATCGCGCAGTGTGACTCGTTTCTTCTTAGCCACAGGTTTTTCCCTCACTTTTTTGTAGGTTTCTATCTAAAAACGACAGTGCGCAGCAGTACGTCCACTCTATACTGGGCTGTTTCGCCGGGCTGCTGTAAATTTTTGGATAGACTCTAGGTGAAACGTTGACGGTATCCGTATCCGGCGTGGGGGTGAGCCAGACAAAATTGATGGTGGTATGGGCAGCACAGCCCGAGGATGAAAGAGCGGCAAAAGGCAGAGATAGGCGAAAATCGCTGTGCTGGACAAATCGATGTGCAAACGGGCAGATTCAGGCAGGCAGATCTAGCTGAAAACCAGCACTCGCCAGTGCCTCCTTTTGCTTGTTGATCAGATCGGCGATGCCCATCTCGGCCAACAGGATCATGGCATTAAGCGCCGCACGACTGAACGGTTTGCCCTCTGCGGTCCCCTGCACCTCAATGAAGTGCCCGGCTTCGGTCATGGCAACGTTGAAATCGACATCGGCGGCCTGATCCATGGCGTAATCCAAATCGAGGACAGCCTTGCCGTTAACCAATCCAACGCTGACGGCGGCCACGGCGTGTTGCAATACACCGGCAGGCACTTTCTTTTTGGCCTCAAGCCGTTTGATGGCCATCGCCATCGCCACAAAGCCACCGGTGACCGACGCCGTGCGTGTGCCACCGTCGGCCTGGATCACATCGCAGTCAATAATGATCTGGCGATCGCCCAGCTTGTGCAGGTCAATCGCACCACGCAGGCAGCGGGCAATCAGGCGCTTGATCTCTTGGGTACGTCCTTTAGGATAGCTGATCTCACGCTGCACACGTTCTTGCGTGCTGCGGGGTAGCATGGCATATTCAGCCGTAATCCAACCGTGGCGCTGGCTGGAACGATGAAGCCAACGTGGCAAAGAATCGTCGACAGTGGCAGTACACAGAACCTTGGTATTCCCCATGCTGATGAGGACAGAGCCTTCGGCGTACATGGTGTAATCTAATTCAAACTGTACCGGACGCAACTCGTCGGTAGCACGCTCTACCTGTGGCAAGGTGGGGGTCCTTTCTGTGCAGTTTTCGGGGAGCCCTACAGCAGATGGGTGAATCTAAACGTTTAGCCTGTCGCATCGAATGATACAGGGGAAATGGAAAAGGTGCAAGCAGGAAAACAAATAAAAAAGACCGGCATACGCCAGTCTTTTGGTGGAGCTAAAGGGACTTGAACCCTTGACCTCTACAATGCCATTGTAGCGCTCTCCCAACTGAGCTATAGCCCCATATTCAGTTTCATTCTACTACTATTTTGGCAACAATCTGCCGGAACCCAAGTGTAACTTAGCTGATGGATTTCGTCAAATTGCGGCGTTCAGGTGGAGCTGAAGGGACTTGAACCCTTGACCTCTACAGTGCGATTGTAGCGCTCTCCCAACTGAGCTACAGCCCCAGAACATCGCTGGACAACAGAAGAAGTATAGCAACCTGCCCAAACTTCGTCAAATCTTAGGAGAACGCATGAAGGAAGAATACCATCGTCAGGTGACTGCAGAAGCCCTGGGCGATCAATTGAGTCATGAGGAATTGGAGATCGTGATCCAGGCCAACGTCGGCCAGGACGGTGTGTGGAATTGGTTGACGACGCCGGAACGCCACTACGACGGGCGCTTTTTCGCTAAAGCCGAGGCATACATCGACGAGGAACGCGCCCGCGCCGTCGACGCCTTCCATCGCGGAGATCGGGTTGCAGCACTGCAAGCGATGGGTCGTCTACTACACACGCGCCAGGACTTTTACTCACACTCAAACTGGATGCAACATTGCGCCGCCAAAGGTGCTGCCAAAGGCGCTGCAAACACAGCGCATTGGGACGCCGCCGATCCAGCGATATGCCTGGACACACAAGCAGATCCCCAAATTTTCGGTGTCAGAGCCCCCTTTTTGATTCATGCGCTCTATGTGATCCCCATTCTTGGGCCGCTGATCAAACGGATCTACCTTCCCGCCGACTACCACGAAGCCATGCACCTGGACGATCCTAGCCGCGGGCCGCTTTTTGCGCCGTCGCTCGTGGCCGCCCGCAAACACACACGCCTGGAATGGGAAAGGGTCATGTCCACACTGTGATGATATCGCCTCCGACTTTCGTCCGACGACGGCCCACCGGCGCTGTGCGATACTAGATTCTGTTGACATTGACTGTAGCAGGCCGGTGTAGAAAATGTGCGTCGGCAATCCTGTCTCAGCTACCCATTGACGGATGACGTTGGCGACAAGACGAACGTCTGCCTGCCATTGTGCACCAGGTTCGTCCTTCGTCCTCGGTTGTCCGTCCTCACCTGGAGGTTAAACATGTCTTCTGACAAGAATCGCAAAAAGTGGAGTGAACTACCTACCTCTGCAAAAGTCGGCACTGTGATTATGGGGTTGATCCAGCTATCGCTGCTAGTGGCAGCGCTGCTCGACATCCGCAAGCGCCCTGCAGAGCAGATCAACGGCAGCAAGAAGCTATGGACGGCGGTTGCCTTCATCAACTGGGTTGGGCCGATTGCGTACTTTGTCAAGGGGCGCAAACAGCCGGCAGAACTGGTGGTTGGGAATTAGGCACTGGGGACTAAGCATTCGTAAGTTGGTTCCACATTCGGAGCAAAATGCGGGGACGATCTCTGGGAGATCGTCCCCGCATTTTTCATTTCGAGCCTAAAAAACATACCCATATAGCATCACTGCCGCGACCGGTACACGCACTACGCACCACGCATCAAGATCCGCTCCGCCTCTTCCTTGCCCACAAAGTTCATCACCAACGGCTGTGACAGATCCGCCTGTGATTGCTGCCAGGTGACGTAGTAACCATCCACCGCCGCAAGGACATCCACATAGCGGCTGCATCCTGTGCCGTTAGGCGACACAAAGGACGGGAAGAGCAGCGAGAGCCGTTCTTCGGTGCTGAGGCGGGCGGGATCGAGGACGGCGACGCCGCCGATCTCTTCGCACGAGTAGCCGCGCGGGCGGCGTACGGCCTTGCCATGTTCTTCGTATTGGCGCAGCGCTTCGCCGCCATCATAGAAAGCCAGCGTGTGCGATCCGTCTTGGGCGAAGGGGCCGATGCGCGGCACGTCGAGCAGCGCCGTTATGCGGCTCATGGCCACGTCCCAGGTGAAGCCGCGGGCGAAGAAATCGTAGACTGGCGGCTCAAATTGGTCGCTGCCCGCTGGGCGCACAGCGTAGGCCGAGTTGGAACTGCTCCAGTTGAAGGGATGGGTACAGAAGACCAGCACCAGATCACCGCCGGCGCGTTTGTAGACGGCAGGGTCTTTCACATGCAAAAAGCGAGGATCGTCACAACGCAGCAGCGGCGTCGGCGTGGCGTGGCGTAGACCCTCCACGGTGGGGGCTTTGAGCACGTCGATGGTCCACACACCGGTGCCGGGCTTTTGGAAGTCGTGCAGATATTCGGGGTAGTAGACATCGGCCTTTTCGCTGGAGACGAAAAGTTCGACGCCATCCGCAGTAAAGTGAAGCGCCGACCCTTCAATGGAAAGCACCTCGCCGCCAGGATAGCTCAGATCGGCTTTTGAGAAGGAAAGCAGCTTATCGAAGTGTCCGCCACGATTGTGTGAAGCGTAGATCGCCAGTTCAAGGCCACGTTCCCCCGCGCCGAGACCGGTACGCGAGTCGCCCGCGTTGCGGTATCGCCCGCACAAGTAGAATGTGCCGTCCTCAGCTTCCACCAGATTGCCACCACCGAACCAGAAGCCGCTTGCGTCCTGTTGCGGGGATATCAGCACTCGTGCTGCGGTCTGATCCACCAAAGCAGCACAGAAGCGGTTCAGGCGATCCCGTTGTGTATCAGTCAGCATAGATCCTCCACAGAGGGCAAAGAAGAGATTCAGAAGCTATTCAGAAATTGATCCACGAAGACACACAAAGAGACACGAAGGCAGAGGAAAAGCAGAAGAAGTTGGACACGGATTACACGGATTAAAAGGATTTTCTAAAGGATTTGGTGTCTATCTTCTCTGGATCCTGAAAATCCGTGTAATCCGTGTCCCTCTCTTTTGGCTCTTCGTGTCTCTTCGTGTCTCTTCGTGGATCAAATTTTTGCTCTCTACTTAGCCTGTTCTTTCTTCCATGCCTCGTACTCTGCGCGTGCGTCCTCGCGCAGCGGGTAGTACTTGCGCAGGTCACCGCCCTGCGACAGGCGCAGGCGCGAGAATTCTTCCCATTCGGCGTGTTCGCCGGCCTTCTTCACCAGTTCGGGGGCCAACGCCGCGGGGACACAGACCACGCCGTCGTCGTCGGCCACGATGATATCGCCGGGCATCACCAGCACACCGGCGCAGGCAATCGGCACGTTGACGGCAAAGGGCATCAGGTTGGTCTGGGTGTGGAAGTTGGGGGTTGTGCCATTGAGCCAGAGACCCAAGCCCAGATCCTTGGCCTTGGGGAAGTCGCGGATGCAGCCATCAATCACCACGCCGACGCCACCCTTGCCCTTGAAATAGGTGAGCATCATTTCGCCGAAAATGCCGCTGCTCAGGTCACCACGGGCATCAACGACAACGAAGTCGCCGGGCTGCGTGTGGTAGAGGACATGCCGGTGCAACTGGCGTTCAGGGTCCTGATACTCGCCCGCGCCGTACATGTCTTCGCGCTTGGGCATAAATTGTAGTGTCAACGCCGGGCCGACATAGGTTGCGCCGGGTGTACGTGGCGTCGGGCCGACCAAATGCGGGTTGCGAATCCCCAACTTGGAAAGTTCACCCGCTGCCGTGGCGCTGCCGATTTCGGCCAATGCCTCGGTGATCTCCTTGGGCGGGCGTACAATGTCCTGCGTTTGAATGGGAGCAGACATCTTTCTTCCTCTCTAAATTTGGTAAAAGCTAAATTTGGTGAAAGCGGGGTACGAGGCGCGCAGCCAGGGTGGGGCGGCGCGGTATGATCATTGTACCGCGACTTGAGGATTTGGGACAGGAAGCGGATGATGAGATGATGGGATAACGTTCCATCATCCCATCATCTCATAGGAGTCCCCCATGCCCCGCGTCTACATTACACCGCCATCCTACGCCATTCAGAACCCAGCCGAGCGCGCCAGGACGTTGAAAAAGGCACAGAGTTGGGCCGATGCCTTCGGCTGGGAGGTGACGGTTTCGCCGCTGCTCAAGCGCTACCACCAATCGGGTGTCTGGCTCCCCGCCGAGGACCGCGCCGCCGACCTGGCCACAGCACTGGCCTATGACATCGTTTGGGCCTTCCGCGGTGGCTACAGCGCGGTGCAGTTGGTGCCCTATCTGCTGGAAATGAAGACGGAAAACCGTCCACTGCTCATCGGCTACAGCGACATTACCGTGTTGCACGCCTGCTGGCATGTACAAGGTTGGGGGCCGACGCTCTACGGCACACTGGCCGAGAGCCTGACCGAAACTCGACAGGGCGAAAGCCTGGCCGCCTACCTGCGTGGAGAATCGTTCAGCGTGTCGAATCGGACGGAAGCGGCGGCGCGTGTGTTGCGTCCTGGCGCGGTGAAAGCGCCGATCTTCGCCGCCTGCCTCGTGGTGTTGGCCGGGCTGTGCGGCACACCCGCCTTCCCTGATCTGCGTGGCAAAATCCTCGCCATTGAAGACGTGGATGAGCGCCCCTACGCCGTCGATTTTGCGTTGACGCAGATGCACCTGGCCGGCAAACTCGACGGTGTCGTCGGCCTCATGGCAGGCTCCTTCCACCACACCCCACCCTACGACTACGGCGGCCCCACCGTCGACGAGATCCTGGCCAAATGGGGTGAGATCCTCAATGTGCCCACCGTGGCCCGCATCCCCTTCGGCCATATGGACGATCCTTTGGTCCTGGCAACGGGGACGGAGGTTGAGTTTGAGGCGGATGTGAATGGGGATTGGCGGGTAAGGTGGGGCTAGATGACTGGGGACCCGACCGCTGCGGTCGGCGGGGACTGGGAGCATGGTAGAGCATCGGGTCCACTGTACAAAAAACTGGCGACTGCATGGAGGCCATCCTCCACCCAGTCGCCAGTCCCTAATCCCCAGTCCCCAGTCGCTACGCCAACACAGCCTTCGCCCGCTTCACTTCGCGGTCGCGCACATTTTTGTCCAGAATACGCTTGCGGATGCGCAGGCTCTGCGGGGTGACTTCAAGCAGTTCGTCGTCGGCGAGGTATTCGATGCACTCGTCGAGGCTCATTTCACGCGGCGGTGACAGTTGATCCTCCACGCCGTAGTAGACGGTGTGGACGGCGGTCAGTGTCTTGGTCTTGCTGACGTTGACTTCCAGATCACCGATGCGCTGGTGTTCGCCCACCACCATCCCGGCGTAGACGTCGACACCCGGCCCGATAAAGAGAACGCCACGGGGTTCGGCGTTTTTTAGCCCGTACACGCTGGAGACGCCCGTTTCCCAGGCGATTAGCGAACCACGCGAGCGGGTGGCAATCGGCCCGGCAATTGGCCCGTATCCGTGGAAGATCGTGCTCATGATGCCACGTCCCTTGGTGGCCGTGAGAAATTGATAACGGAAGCCCAGCAGCCCACGGGTTGGCACGATGTACTGCATCTCCACTGAATCGTTGTTGGCTTCGCCCATGCGCAGCATCTCGCCACGGCGCACGCCCAGCATCTCGATCACCGTGCCCACTGCGTCCGGCGGTACCTCGATGTGCACCTCTTCATAGGGTTCCAACTGCGTGCCGTCGTCCTCGGTATGCAGGATCACCTCGGGCCGTGACACGTGGAACTCGTAGCCTTCACGGCGCATGGTCTCGATGAGGATGGCCAGATGCAGCTCACCACGCCCAGCCACCAGGAAGGTGTCGGCGCTGTCGGTGTCGTTGACGCGCAACGCCACATTATGCTTCAGTTCCTCGAAAAGACGGCCGCGCAGGCGTGTGGATGTGCGCCACTTCCCCTCGCGACCGGCGAAAGGCGACGAGTTGACGCCAAAGGTCATGCGCACCGTGGGATCTTCGACCTTGATCACCGGCAACGCCACTGGGTTTTCAGGATCGGCCAGCGTTTCGCCGATGGAGATCATTTCTAACCCGGCCACAGCTACGATTTCACCTGCGTCGGCCGATTCCACTTCTACACGATCGAGGCCGTCGTTCACAAAGAGATAACGAACATTCTCAGAGAGCACTTCATTTGCCGCAGTGACGCGGGCAACGGGCTGCCGTGCATGAATACGCCCGGCAAAGACACGTCCTAGCGCGGTGAGGCCACGGTATTGATCGTAATCCAGGCTGGTGATCAGCATCTGCAATGGTGCGTCTGCATCCACCTTGGGGCAGGGGACCTCGCGCAGAATCACGTTAAAGAGCGGCTGTAGATCATCGTCCAGATCGGGCGTCAACCCGGCCTTTCCTGTGGTGGCTACAGTATAGACGACAGGGAAAGCCGCTTGTTCGTCGGTGGCGCCCAATTCGATGAAGAGATCAAAAGTCTCGTTGAGCACGCGGTCGGTGTCCGCATCTTTGCGGTCGACCTTATTGATGACGACAACGGCGCGGTGTCCTAGCGCGAGGGCTTTGCGCAGCACGAAACGTGTCTGCGGCATGGGGCCTTCGGCGGCGTCTACGAGTAGCAGCACACCATCCACCATATTGAGGACACGCTCCACCTCGCCGCCGAAATCGGCGTGGCCGGGGGTGTCGACAATATTGATTTTGACTTCCTGATCGGTTTGGGGATCCTTGATGTGGATCGCCGTGTTCTTGGCCAGGATCGTGATGCCACGCTCGCGTTCGAGATCGTTGGAATCCATCACCCGTTCTGCTACCTGCTGATTCGTTCGAAAGACGTGCGCCTGCCGCAGCAGTCCATCCACCAGGGTCGTCTTGCCATGATCAACGTGTGCGATGATGGCTACATTGCGTAAATCTGTTCTTTCCTTGAGCATATCGATTCCCATAAAAAAACGGCCCGGGGCCGCGGAAGACACAATTTGTCTCCACCATCATACCGCGCGGAGAGGCGGATTGCGAAAACGAGGAGCGTGAAGATTGAGCATATCCCAACTAATCACACCTAGCCGCTCGCCCCAGTCGTGCTTCCATCTCGTTTAGCGCCTGTTGTAGTGCGCTGCGCTCGTTGTCACCGGCGACGGGTTCGGCCAGTGCAGCCTGGTAAGCGCAGGCTGCCGCTTCCCATTCAGCCTGACTGCGCTGTAAGTCGCCCAGTAGGCGCAGCAGAGTACGTCGATTGGGCGCTGTCTGCGCGACGGGGCTGTCTAAACCTGCCTGCACGGCGGCGATAGACCATTGGGGGCGGCTGTTGCGGTAGAGCGCGGCCAGGCGGGTGTACGGCTCGATCTGGTCGGGTTGGAGTTGGCGGGCGGCGTCAAAGGCGTCTTGGGCGGTAGAGGCACGTTCTGGCACATTTGCGGCCAGGCCGCCGGCCTCCAGCCACAGCCGATAACGCACCGGCACGGTGAGGTTGGTGTCGGCGGCTTGCGCCTGGAGCAGGGCCAGGGCGTCGTCCAGATCTCCATTCTGGGCCAACAAGCGCGCCGTTGCAGACGCCCCCTGGCGACTCTGGTTGGGATCCCAGCGGTCGGCGGCGGCGTAGGCAGCCAGAGCGGTGTCCACATCAGTCAGGCCGACGGCGTCGCCCAGGCTGCGGTAGGCGGAGGCAGTGCGTGCCGGTAGCCGCCGATCGAGATTGGCGGTGCTGCTGTCACCGATCCAGCTTTCCAGGCAGGCGAGCAAGGCAGCCACATTGTCCCAGTGGGCGGCCGACACACTCTCGTTGAGCAGTTGCAGTGGATCCCCCCATGCGTCCCAGCGTTGCCATAGGGTGCAGGCGGTTTCAACATCGCCCATCGTCCAAGATTGGCGCGCCGTCCACTGATCAGTAAATTCGTGGGGGGTGCAGTCGATGGGGTGTGGGGCGAGTTGCGGGAAGTCGGCCAGCCAGGGCAGGAAGGCGCAGGGATCTTCAAGCGCTGATCCCAATGGCGAAGACGGCTCATTGAGGAGAGAAGTCCTCATCTGAAGTGGCGACTCGTCCTCCGTTGTGTCCGCGGCATTTGCCGTCGTCTCGCTCCACATTGCCAGCCGCTGGCTGTGGGCGCGTTTCACCTCCAGGGCATCCAAATTGTGACGCACCAACGATGCGCCCAGGATCCCCAGGGCCACCAATACCAACAGAGCAAAGCTGAACGCGGCGACACGCGCCATCATCAGCCCTCCGCCTTTGCACTGCCGCCCACTTTCCCCTGCCCATCGCCGCCTTCCACCTTGGCCCTTCGGTCGTGGATCCACGCAGTCAGCCGCGGCATGCCCTCTTCGATCAGCCGTTGCAGGTCACGGCGCAGGGCGCGGAAATCGGCCAGGTCACCACGTACCGGATCGAGGACGTCGTAGCGTAAGCCGCCCAGTTCGCTGAAGAGGCGCAACGTTGCGGCCTGCGCAGGCCATTCCAGGCGCAACGCCTCTAGCTGGCCCCGCTCCATACAGAGCACCAGATCGGTGTCGGCCAGCATGGGGCCGTCGACGCGCCGGGCGCGGTGACGGCTGAGATCAAGATCCCACTCGGCGGCCACAGCCTGTGTCCGTGAGTCGGCGGCGCGTCCGTCTTCGGCCCAGGTACCTGCCGATAAGACGGACCAATCGGCCAGGTCTGCTTCGGTCAATGCGCGGTGTAGCAGCACCTCAGCCAGAGGAGAACGACATTGATTTGCAGTGCAGATGAGGAGGATGGAGGGCATGGTTGGTTTGAGAAGGTGACCTTGTCACCTTGTCACTTCTTTCCCGCATAATAGTAATCACTGTGGCTGTAGGCGTAGCCACGCGCCGATTTTGAGACGCGATTGAGCACGACGCCCATGAGGCGGATGTTGACTTGGGCCAGGGCGGCGGCGGCGCGGGCAACGGCGGTGCGGCCGGTGCTTTCGCCGTCAATCGTCATGACCACGCCTTGCACCAGCCGCCCCAGAATTTGAGCGTCGGTAACGGCGAGCAGTGGGGGCGCATCAATGAGCACCATGTCGGCATCGCCTGCGATCTGGCTGAGGAGATGTTGCATGCGTTGTGAGCCCAACAGTTCCGCCGGGTTGGGGGGCACCACACCGCTGGTGAGCAAATAGAGGTTGGGCACGCTGGTCGGGCGTACAAAGGCGCCTGCCCAACTCTCAGGCTGGAGCAGGGCATCGGTGAGGCCTGGGCTCTGGCTCAGTTCAAAGACCTTGTGCTGCATTGGACGGCGCAGGTCTCCGTCTATCAGCACGGTGCGCAGCCCTGCCTGGGCCATCGTCACCGCTAGATTGGCGACGGTGGTGGTTTTGCCTTCGCCGGGGTTGGCGCTGGTCATCAACAGGATGCGCAGCCCCGTATCTACGTTAGAGAATTGTAAATTGGTGCGCACGCCGCGGTAGGCTTCAGAGATGGGGTGGCGCGGCTCGCGCTCGGTAATCAACTGTTTACGCGAATATTCCTTGGTGCTGACATCGGGGATGCGTGGCACCGCGCCCAGCCAGGCGGCGTCCATCACCTTTTCCAGGTCACTGGGCGAATGGATGCGGTCGTCCAAATATTCCAACAAAAAGACGACGCCCATTGCCAGCATGGCGCCCACAATCGCCGCCAGCAGTGTATTGGTCATGGTGCGTGGGCGGATCGGGGTTTCGGGCACTTCAGCCGGCTCAACCACCGTTATGTTGTCCATAGATTGGGCTTCGACCAAGCGCAGTTGTTCGTAGCTCTGGAGCAGATTGGTGTAGCTGGCCTGAAACTGGGTGAGCGCATTCTGTAATTGTTGCCGTTCTTGTTCTTCTAGGGCAGTCTGTGGCACATCCAACCGTGCCAGCGCTGCTTCGGTAGCGGCGATGTCCTGGTCGAGGGTCTCTAGTTGGGTGAGCAGGTTGTTTTTCGAGCCAGCAAAGCGCGCCGATTGGATCGACTGAATCTCGGCAATGAAGACAGGGGGTAGCGTGTTGGCTACCGCCGTCACCAGTTCAGGGGAAATGCCCTCCACGCTAATGCGTATGAGTTGGGTGTCGCGTACGGGCGTCACCGAAAGGTTGGTCACTGCGCCGTTGTCGAAGATGTTGGGGTTTTGCCCCAGTTGAGTGGCAACCCGCGCCAGGATGGGGCGACGGGTGAGTAGTTCAGCATAGGTACGTGAGACCCGTTCGCTGGTGAGGAGATCTTGGTAGTTGGCGGCGCCGGGGGTGCGTGCTTCGTTGATCAACAGTGTGCTGGTTGCCTGGTAGATGGGCGCCGAGAGGCGGCTGGCTACGTAGGCGGCTACGCCCCCCAATAGGGCGCAGAGCACGATCAGCCATGCCCATTGCATGATCAAGCGGGCATAGACCACCAGTTCGTTCTCCTGTATCTGTGGTCGGAACAGGGCAGGGGCCACAGCACCGGACGGCGGCGCACCGTTGTTGTGTATAGGCGTCGGCGGAGACGCAGCCACTGCCTGATCAATCGGCTTCTGCATTAGTTTTCTTCCTCTTCTGCTATCGGCAAAGACTCAACATTTCCCAACCAGCGCAGTTCGTCGCGCACCACCCATCCTTGTAACGCGCCGCCGTCTATGGGCTGCACCAACACCCAGGCGCTATCGGCTGTACGCGCCACCCCACGCCAGCGAGTGACGTTGGTTAGCGCAGCGCCGGCATCATTCCTTGGCGCAGAGCGTAGAAGCACGTCTGTCCCTGTGGCAAGGACAAGTGTAAGCTCAGATGTGGATGTCTCCGTCGGCGTAGGCGCCACGGTGGGGACGGCTGTCTCCGTGGGTGTGGACGTCTCCGTCGGTGTGGACGTCTCCGTCGGTGTGGACGTCTCCGTCGGTGTGGACGTCTCCGTCGGTGTGGCTGTTCCCGTGGGTGTGGCTGTTCCCGTGGGTGTGGCTGTTCCCGTGGGTGTGGCTGTTCCCGTGGGTGTAGCTGTTCCCGTGGGTGTGGCTGTTCCCGTGGGTGTAGCTGTTCCCGTGGGTGTGGCTGTTCCCGTGGGTGTGGCTGTTCCCGTGGGTGTGGCTGTTCCCGTGGGTGTGGCTGTTCCCGTGGGTGTAGCTGTTCCCGTGGGTGTAGCTGTTCCCGTGGGTGTAGCTGTTCCCGTGGGTGTAGCTGTTCCCGTGGGTGTAGCTGTTCCCGTGGGTGTAGCTGTTCCCGTGGGTGTGGACGTCTCAGTTGGGCTGGCTGACTCCGTTGGTGTGGGGGATGTTGGCACTGTGGCTGATTCTGCGCTGTCGGCGGACTGCACAGTCGGCTCCGATATATCCGCGGCGGGGTCAAAGACGACGGGGGCACCAATCTGAATCACCGCATTGGCCAGTGTCATCGTCTGCGTCGCCGTGATTTCGTCCAGCCCGATTAGGGGCGCCGGCTGGGCCACAGCCAACACGGTTAAATGCTGTGTTGGGCTGATGGCGTCGTTGCTTTCAATCGTCAGGAGCGTACCCACGCTTTCCATGGCCTCGGGGCGATAGGTCACCTCTACCTGGGCACTGCCAAAAACAGGAATGGTGAGTTGCGCCGGCGTGATCTCGAATCCTGGGTGATCTAACGTCAACGCGGTCACCGTCAGATCTGTGGAGCCTTGATTGTGGATGCGGAAGCGCTCTACGCCCTCGTAGCCCACGAAGACGGTCTCAAAATCCAGTTGGTCAGGATCAAGGGCTGCCAGCGCTTCGCCCGTCACCTGTAGAGAGAGGGGGACCCGCAACTGGGGTTGGGCAGGTGCGTTGCTGTGGATGAAAATTTGCGCTGTATGGGTGCCGCTGATGAAAGCGCTCACATCGATCTCGGCGGTGAGGGGCTGGGTACCACCGGCGGGGATTTCTCCTGATGTTGGTTCAATAAAGACCCAGGTGATGCCCGCCCAACGGATGGCATTGCGCACCAGGTCGGGAGAGACGGCATACCAGGCCGCCAGATTTCCCCCCATAAGCACGTTGCGCCCAGCGTGATCGTAGGCGAGGACATAGCCCCGTTCAGTTTCGGTACGGTCGGTTTCGTTACGGTCGGTTTGGGGGCCATCGTCGGCCACAATTTGGGCGCCATCGGCGGCAAACGAAACGATGCCGCCTTCAGGCAATTTCAGATCGTTCACAGCAGTTGCAATGGGGTGATTGGGTTGTGTGCGCAGCACCGACTGTGTTTCAGGGTTGCGCTGGTCGGCGGCGGTGCTCTGCGCCGCGGTGACGCCGAAGATGGTCGCCAGACGGGTGGCGCTTTCGGCAGGCAGGCTGAAGCCGCCGATGCCCATCACCAGCGACCGTCCTGTGTCGGCATAAGCGGCGAGTGCTTCCGCTTCTACTGCTGTAATACCGTTGCCCGTTTCGGTCACCAGGATCATGTCAAAGGGATCGAGGCTACTTGTAAACCAGCCGTCGCCCAGGTCGACAAAACGAAAACGTTCGGCCAGCGTTGTATCAGCACGCAGCAATTCTTGAAGCCGGAACGAGTTGACGCCAACAACCCCCACACGGACAGGGCCGATACGACCCGCCGGGTGACGGCCGACGCCAACCATGCGCCAGCTCAAGTCGCTCTGGCCACGGTTGGCCAGCGCCAATAGAGCGTCTCCTGTCGGCTGCGGTTCCACAAAGATCAGGTCGAGATCAACGAGATCAACCGGATCATTGTCAACCGGGGAAACGTTCACCACCGGCAGGTTGGCATAGTCGGCCGCGTTTGGCGCACCACCCCCACCGCCGTTTAGGGCAATGCCCAATCCGCCGGCCAGAGTGATGAGCAGGAGCACGGTGATGATGAAGATGCGGGTTTGAAATGGCGAAAGGTTATAGATGGACATGCGGTGAGTTTTGCGTATAGCTCGCGTCTTCTATGGGGATATAGACCAACCCGGGCACACATCCCATACGTAAGGTGATCAATGTGTGCGGCTGCGAGGGCGGAATTTTGCTGACATATTGAGGCAGCATATCACATCTACCCACGCCATTCAACATAGAACTTTTATTGTAGCTGACATTCTGTTTACTTAGTACCATGTTGGCATACGCAAACTAAGGATGACTGACGACAAGTATAAGTGTCTCTTGCGTTTGGTTTAAATTACTTTCGATTGGAGCCATAATTTCATGTTGTATTCCTTTCGTTTGCGCTGGGCAATGGTTGTGTTGGTCTTTTCTGCCTTGTGGCCGGTTTCGGCGGAGGCATCCCCCGAGGCGGCGACCGATTTGGGGGATGTGGGCTACTATTACAGTCAGGTAGGCCCATTTTTAGAATCTACAATTTCGGTTTTCAATGCAGGGGTGGCTGCTGATGTAGCTGAATTGACGCTGCGCAATGATGTAGGCATGGTTGTCTACACGCAGACGCAGACAATTGCAGCGGGCGAGCAGTGGCACTTTTCGCCGGGTGACGTTGGGCTGCGCGGCATCTTTCACGGCGACGTGCGCAGTGAAGACGATGCCCTCTCTGTCTTTGTGAGTACCAGCGGCGAGCAGGATACGTCCTTGCGGGGTGGGTATGTGGCTGTCCCCGTGACTGGTGGTGGCGAGTCGCTGATTCTGGAACAGATGGTGGTGGCCGGCGGCGCGGCGCCGCGCGATGTGGAGATCGTGGTTCAGAATCTTTCGGCTCGTTCGAATCAGGTAATCTTCACCCTCTGCCCTGAAGACGGTCGCTGCTTTGCCAACAATGCCGCAGTGTTGCCCGCCAATGGGCGGCGCACGTTCTTGCTCAGTCAGCTTGCCCATTCCAATCGCTATGGCGACGAGTTGGTAGCATTGACCGGTCGATTTTCGGTGACATTGGCGTCGGAACCGGGGCGCACCGTGGCGGCGTTGGTCAACGGTTTCGAGCCGGTCACTGCTCGCAAAGCGGAATTAGGCGCAGGCGCCCTGGCACAACAGGTGATGACGAAGGCCGCGACGCCGCTTTCGGTGGTGGAAGGCAACAGCACAATTCCCCAATTGTCGCCACGGCTCTACCTGCCTAGCATCGACGGTGCCCATATGCCACTGGCAGCGCGGCGCTGTCCACTGCCCGAAGACGGCGGGGAATGGCCCTGTGGTGCGCAACGCGCCGGGGTCTGGCATCTGCCATTTGTGGCCGCGCCCAACCTGCCCTTTGTCGACGAGAGCGGATCGCTATTAGGCGTAGGCTATCCCTGGCAGGGCATTCAGGCCACAGCACGCAGCCTGGACGACTGGGCCGGCTTCTCGAATTTGAATTGGTACAACTGGCGCGCCAATGCCGACTGGGATACACGGCTCAACAACACAATGTGGAGCTTATGTGAGCAAGATCCACATTACTTCCCCATGGTCTGGTCGGCGGCGGTGTCGCGCAACACCGTACCCAGCAGTTGCGCCGGACGCCCGCTCTTGTTGGTCAACGAGCCGATGTTGCAGCGCTTAAGTGTGGAAAATGGGGGGGGCAAGCTCGATTCGTGGAGCGACGATGCCATTGCCACCAATGTCTTCGTTCACCAGAGTTGGCCGGGTGATCTCTACTGTTGTGGTCACGTCTACTGGCCTAACGACGGCGTGGACAAGATTTCGTCAAACAGTACCACCTATCCCACCTTTGGCAACGTCGTCGACGCGTACCAGCAACGCTTTGATGCACCGCTGCCCATCGACGGGGTACACCTACACTTCTACCTGTGGCCCTGGCATGTCAACCTAGCCACACAGTCGCCAACGGATGCCTCGCTTCAGTCCACTCGCGCCGGTGTGCGCAGTTGGGTCACCGCGATCGAGGACAAATTTGGCGAAGGCTTCCCGATTCTTGTTTCGGAGTATGGGATTTTGCTGACAGGCCAAAATCAGCAGGCACAGCGGAATACGATCAAAGCGGGGTTAGACGAACTAACCGAAGTGTTGATCGACGAACTCGACGACAACCTGGTACGCCTGCACTACTTCCAAGTCTACTGGGGCGGCGATACCGATCCCTTACGCCCGATGTGGCTGGTAGGCAGCGACGACGGCGCCTACGCCGTCGACGAGATCAACGATTTGGGGAGTTTTTATCTGGAGATGGTGGAGCAGCACAAGAGATGATGGGATGATGGGATGGTGGGATTGACGTGTTAATCCCATCATCCCACCACCATTTACTTCACTCCCCCGCCACCATCGTCTGCACTTCCGTCCACGCGCCGAGGTGATTTTCCCCTTCTACATCGGTGCAGTGCAGGCGAATGCGCCAGTGGTAGGTAAAGCCGTTCTGTAACAGGGGGGATTGGCTGTACTCGCCGAAGGTGAGAATCCCCATAGGCAGGACATCGCTGGGGGTGATGCCTGTCAACACAGTATCGCTCAAGGCATCATCGGTGGCCACCACATATTCGGCAGCCATGTTCATGTAAGAAAAATCGTTAATGGTGTAATCAACAAGAAAGCTATGCCGGTGAAAGCTGCCAGTTTGGTCGTTGGCAGGTGTGTAGCGGTAGCGCATGCTGTCGGGCAGGTAAGGGCATGTCACGTCGGACTGGCCGCCGGCGCCGCCAGTATTGGCAACGGCAATCGGCATGTAGAGGACAAACGAATCGGCAGGCGCTTCCTGGGCGAACAAAGGTGTCCCCGCCGGCACCGCCAGGCCACACACCAACGCGACAAAGACCACCAACCAGATCATTTGATAATTCTGCTTCATCATTCTCCTCTTTCTTCCACGATACAAAGTTTTTTCGCTATACAAAATTCAGTAGTTCACGATTCTTGCCCAATCTTGCGGAGGAAGCGTCCTGCCTTGCCCTGAAAGAGCGCTAGTGAACACGGGCTGAGATGAACACGGTTCAACCCCAACCGCCCACTTACCCTATTCGAGTATACGGCCGACTTTGGTCGTGTTCAAGCTTTTCCGTATTTAGTTTATCGGCTAAGATAGGTGTTATGCTGAGGCTGGACTTAAAGTATTGTGGAAATTAAAGCAAATTACGTACTAACCATAAGAAAATGTTTATGAATTTAATATATTTCTTGCGCAAGTCGGGAGATAAAGACGTACACACCCCGCGTAGAGTGTTAATGCTGCTCGTCGGCGGGGTATTGATTGCCCTGCTGGTATTGGGAATGGTTTGGGGGGGGCGCCTCGGCATTCATGCGTGGTCGGCTTATGAACATGCACAGGCGTTGCGTGAGGTGGCCGGGCGAGGCATCAACGTCCAATCCCTGCTGCCTGTGCAGCGAGAACTCGACGGTCTGGCCGAGGACACACGCATCCTGGCGCGTGGGTTGGCGCCGCTATTGGGATCCGCGGCAGAATTTCGCTTCTTGGGGATGCGCGCAGGCGATCTGTTGGCCTATCTCGATGCCGGGCAACAGACAGCCGCCCTTGCCGCAGACTTCCTGGCAATTGTGCGGGCCACTTCTGCCGATCCGACGCAACCCCTGACGGCTTACCTGTTACAAGGGATGGCGGAACAGGCCACGGCCCTGAGTCTCCTCGGCCCACGCGCCCAGGCCACCCAAAGTGCCATCCTTACCCTGGATCCGAGTGCGCTGCCGCCAGATCAGGCGGCGATTTTTGCGTCTTTGCAGCCGCTGGCCCACTTCCTCGAACCTGCGATGCTCCTCTCGCCCACTCTGTCGACGCTGCTGGGCTATACCGAACCAGCTCGTTATCTTGTCCTTGTGCAGAACAACCAGGAAGCGCGTGCCACCGGCGGCTTCATCAGCAGCGTCGCCCTGGCCACAGTGGTGGATGGTGCGCTTGAAGAGCTCGTCTTTTCAGACAGCTATGCCGTAGACAATCTAGCCGTAGCCCACCCGGCTGCACCGCCCGCCATGCAGCGCTACCTCGACGCGCCGCTCATCTTCTTCCGCGACACCAACTGGTCACCTCACTTCCCCATCAGTGCACGCACGGCCCAGGCCGTCTATGCCCGCGATCAGGGCATTGAGGTCGACGGCGTGATCAGCGTCGACCTACGTGCCGTTGAACTGGCGTTACAGGCAATGGGCCCGATTGCGGTTTCGGTTTGGGATGCACCCATCTCAGCGGGAAATGCGTTAGAGGTCATGATGGCGCTGTGGACGGCTCCTGCCACAACCGACGCTCGAATCGAGAGCAACATCGGCGATTGGTGGCTCGAGCGCAAGAGTTTTATGGGGCTACTGGCTGAAGGGCTGTTGGCCGAAATGCAATTTGTGGAAGCAGCCGATCTAGCTGCGCCGGCGTTGGCGCTGCATCAGGCCCTGTCGGAGCGTGCAATCCAGGTGTGGATTGAAGACGGTCTTGCCGCGCAGCACCTGGCCCAATGGGGGTGGGACGGCGGCCTGCGCGCCGTTTCGGGGATCGATTACCTGTCGATTGTCGATAGCAACGTGGGCTTCAACAAGGTCAACGCTGTGGTGGAGCGAAGCACTGCCTATGATGTCAATTGGTCACCAGGTGGAGGGCAGGGAGCGCAGGCCACGGTGACGGTCACCTACACCCATCCGATTGAGATGCCGGGTCATCTATGCAACCGGCGCGCCCGTTACGGTGACACCTACCAGGAGATGATGCGGCGCTGCTACTTCAATTATGTGCGGATCTACACGCCTCGCGGCAGTGAACTCCAATCAACCAGCGGCCTCGAAGACGGCAGCCAGGAAAGTCAACCCGGCGAGGCCAGCACCACCGTCTTCGCAGGGTATTTTGTCCTCAAGCCCGGTGAAAGCCATACCATCCAATTCACCTACCGTCTGCCCGCCGAGATTCAACTCGACAACTACCGTCTCATCCTGCAACGCCAATCCGGCTCAGCCCCGTTGCCGATAGCCTGGGACATCAACGGCATACAGGGAGAAGCAGTGATTACGGAGAATTGGGTGGAAAAGCGGTGGAGCGATTGACGATTTTCGATTGGGAGAGAATCTTGGCTTGGCATGAGCGGCTAAATTTGAAGGGATGGCGATTGGGGGATTAGGGGATTTTAACTTGTCTACACAATCCGCAATCTCTCAATCACCAACTTTTCCCACTCACCCCCCCATACCGAAGCAACACGCTCTGCCCAATCGTCAATCGTCAATCTTTTTTCCCCATCCGCCACCGCCCGGCGTCTCGATTCGTAGCTTTTCGCCCGGTGAGAACCAGCGTGTAAATTTTGAGGGGAGCACTTCTTCGCTGCCGTCAGGATGCACTAGGGTATTGCACCCGACGACGCCGGGATCGCCGCCGGTGGATCCCCACGGCGGCACGCTGCGCCGTTCGCTGAGCATGGTGACGGTGGCGGGTGTGAGCATTTCGTACTCGCGCACAATGCCTTCGCCGCCACGGTGGACGCCGCCGCCGCCACTCTCGCGGCGCAGGCTGTAGCGCGCCAGCCGCAGCGGATAGGCCATCTCCAGCGCCTCCACCGGCGTATTCAGGGTGTTAGACATGTGGACGTGCGCCCCGCTCAGGCCGTCACCTGCCGGCGCTGCGCCCATGCCGCCGCCAATGGTTTCGTAGTAGGCCCAAGGACGCCCGTCCTCTGCCTTGCCGCCCATGGTCACGTTGTTCATGGTGCCCTGGCCCGCCGCAGGCAGGCGATTAGGCATAGCCTGCGCCAGCGCGCCGATGACGACATCGGTGATGCGCTGCGACGTCTCCACATTGCCGCCCGCCACCGCAGCCGGCGGCTCGGCGTTGACCAGCGACCCTAGCGGGGCGACGATGTGCACCGGCGCAAAACAGCCCGAATTTACCGGGATCTCGCCCAACTCCTCGCCCACCAGGCAGCGCACCACATAGTAACAGGCTGAGCGCACCACGCTCTCAATCGTGTTCAGCGATCCCTGGATCGACGGTGCGGTGCCGGTGAAGTCGAAGGTCACCGTCTCGTCGGCGATGCGCGCCGTCACGTGGATGGGCACCGGCGTGGAGCGGTCGCCTTCCACCAATTCGATTACATCTTCAAAGTGGAAATCGCCTTTGGGCCAGCCCGCAATCGCCGTCCTCGTCAGCCGTTCGCTGTAATCGAGCAGATGACCGGCGTAGGCCGTCACTTCAGTCATCCCATGTACTGCCATGAGATCGCGCAGCCGTTGCTCGCCCACAGCATGCGCCGCGCGCTGCGCCGCCAGGTCCCCGCGCCGTTCGTCGGGTGTGCGCACATTGCGCAGGATCAGCCGCAGCACCCCATCGTTCACCTGTCCCGCTTCGTACAACTTCACCGGCGGAATGATGATCCCCTCCTGATACAACTCCGTGGACAACGGCAGCGATCCCGGGCTCATCCCCCCCACATCGGCATGGTGGGCCCGGCTGGCGACGAAGAAGATTGGGGATTGGGGACTGGGGTCTGGGGGCTGGGGATTGGGTTGAGGGTGTGATGCCGTCTGCGTTGTTTTCGGGTCACCGGCAAGCTTTTCAGACGTCAAACTCTTCACCGATCCCCGATCCCCGGTCCCCTGTCCCCAATCCCCAGTCCCCACAAAAACCGGCGAAATCATTGTAATGTCCGGCAGATGCGATCCCCCCGCGTAGGGATCATTGAGCAGCACCACGTCGCCGAGGGCCCAGGTGGGGAAGGCGTCGAGCGCGGCCTGGACGCTGGCGGGCATGGCGCCCAGGTGCACAGGGATGTGCGCCGCCTGCGCCACCAGCCGTCCCTGTGCGTCGAAGATCGCGCACGAAAAGTCGAGCCGCTCTTTGATGTTGGGCGAATAGCTCGTCCGGCGCAGCGTAATGCCCATCTCCTCAGCAATACCCGAGAAGCGGTGACGGTAGAGTTCGAGGGTGATAGGATCCATGTTTTAAGCTCTTTCTATCCAAAGATTCCGCCACCCATCCACCCACACGTCCCACCCCGGCGGCACGACGACGGTGGTGTCGAATTGGTAGATCATGGCGGGGCCGGTACAGCGGACGCCGGGGTGCAGGCGTGGACGGGCATAGCAATCCACCGGCTGAGGAGCGTCGCGGTGGAACCAGACGTCGGACATGCCCAGGTGCGCGGCGGCAATGCTTGCCGCGGCGGCATCGGCGTCGCCCAACGCTTCTTCGTGCATCTCCGGCTGCGCGCCAGGACCAATCCCCTGTACGCGCAAGGTGACCACTTCCACCGATTCGCCTTCGGCGGCGTAGCCGTAACGCTGCGCGTGGACAGCATGAAAGCGCGCCACGGCTTCGGTCACCGCCGCCGCCGAAATGGGTGTGGGCAAGGGGACGGTCAACTCGTAGCTCTGGCCGCGGTAGCGCATGTCCAGCGCCGCCTCGATGCGCGGATCGGCAATGCCTTCGCCCAACAACACCGTGCGACACTCATTGGCCAACCGCGCAAAGGTCTTGGCCAGCGGCGCCGGGTCGTCGGTCAACGCGCCCGCCGCAGCGAGGACAGCCTGCGCCGTCTCGTGGACCACGTCGGACATGAGCAGCCCCAGCGCGCTGAGCACACCAGGATGGGGCGGCAACAAAATGCGGCGAATGCCCAGTGCCTCGGCCAGTTCACACGCATGCAACGGGCCGGCCCCGCCAAAGGGCACGAAGACAAATTCCTTGGGATCATAGCCCCGCTCCACCGACACCCGGCGCAGCGCCCGCTCCATCGTGGCGTTGGCCACACGGATCACGCCCAACGCCGCTTCCTCGGCCGAAAAGCCGCCCAACTCCGCGCCCAAACGGGTCAACGCGGCGTGGGCTGCTTTGGCGTCGAGTTGCAACGTGCCGCTGCCGCCCAGAAACTGCCCGGCGTCGAGCCGACCCAACACCAGATTGGCATCGGTGACCGTGGGCTGTGTCCCCCCGCGCCCGTAGCAGACCGGCCCAGGCACGGCGCCCGCGCTTTGCGGACCCACATGCAGGCCGCCCGCCGCGTCCACATAGGCCAAACTGCCGCCACCCGCGCCCACGGTGTGGATATCGATCACGGGCAGGCGCAGCGGCAGCCCAGCGATCTCGCTTTCCGCCGTGCGCAGAATCTCGCCGGGGCAGAGCGACACGTCGGTGCTGGTGCCCCCCATGTCGAAGGTGATGATCTGCACCGTCTCTTCGGGCGTGCGGCGGGCCTGAGCGGCCAGGGCAAACGCGCCTACCACACCCCCCGCCGGGCCACTCAGCACCAGGCGCGCCGGCTCTCGGCCTGCCTGATCCACCCCAATCGCGCCACCGTTCGACTGCATAATGCGGATGGCGCTCCCTGGTAGCGATCCCGAAAGCCGCCGCACGTAGCGATCCACCAGCGGGCGCACGTAGGCATTGATCGCCGTTGTCGCTGTGCGTTCATATTCGCGGTATTCAGGCAACACTTCACTGCTCAAAGACACAAGCAGATCCGGTTGCCGCGCTGTCAGCATCTCGGCCACGCACCGTTCGTGGGTGGGGTTTCTGTAGGAAAAGAGGAGACAGATCGCCACGCTCTCCGGCCTCGCCTCCAGCAAATGATCCAACGTTTGGGCCAGGGCTGTCTCGTCCAAGGGCATAAGGACGTTCCCATGTACGTCCAATCGTTCAACCACCTCGAAGCGCAGCGCAGCAGGCACTAACTGTGGGGGGCGTTCCTGGTGCAGTTTGTACAGATGGGGCCGATTCTGTCGCCCGATCTCAATCACATCGGCAAAGCCCGCCGTGGTCAACAGCGCCGTGCGCGCCCCGCGCCGTTCCAACAGCGCATTCGTCGCCACCGTCGTGCCGTGGACAATGTCCAACCCGGCGTCTGTGAGCAGCCCCATCTCATGCAAGCCCATCACAATCGCCTGGCTCTGATCCGACGGCGTCGTCGGCGACTTGTAGACGCGTAACTGTCCGTCCACCAGGGCCACGAAATCGGTAAATGTGCCGCCTACGTCGATCCCAACGAGAACCGCCATGCGATGTCCTTGTTCTATAGTGTTGGTATTTAGAGTGCCCGCTAAGCTTGGCGTTAAGTTGATTCTGGAAGCGAGGGCAGCAGGACCCCTCCCCAGCCCTCCCCGTAGATACGGCCTAACCTTTACCCATAAATCGGGGGAGGGTATGAATAAGAGTGGAAGTTTGGTAGGCTTGTCCTTAGAGAAGAAATGAGGACAAGGAGATGTAATGACGTACCAAACAGACAATCAAGAATGGTTGAAAGAAGAGTTGGCGAACGTGTCGCTAGGCGATCTGCGCCTGGACTGGCGGCTACGGGATACAGGTGCCAAGCTGGCAGCCCCACCTGGCGCATCGATTAATCAAGCCTGCGACGACTGGGCGGATACACGGGCAAGCTATCGTCTTTTTGACAACGAGAAGACGACAGCGGACAAGATACTGGCGCCGCATTGGGAGCGAACCGCTCAACGAGCTGCTGGACAGGAACGAGTCTTTGCGGTGCAGGATACGAGCTATCTGGACTACAGCCACCATCCAGCCAAACAAGGCTTGGGTCCTATCGGTTCCACCAGGCAAGAGACGAATGGACTCGTGATGCACAGTACTCTACTGCTGAGTGAGGCGGGTACGCCTCTGGGCCTCATCGACCAGAACATCTGGAATCGGCACCAGGAAGCCTTGCAGCACAATCGAGAGCAGCGTCGTCAGATGTCGATTGACGAGAAGGAGAGCAATAAATGGTTGCCGGCCCTTGAACAGAGTGTGAAACGGGCTCCCGCAGAGCCACAGATCATCACCATCGGCGACAGCGAAACAGATATCTTTGAACTCTTTGCATACGCCCATTCTTTGCAGACCGACCTGCTAGTACGGGCTGTCCAAAATCGAGCGCTCTGTGCCCCCGAAGTAGGTTTTCTCTGGGAGGCAGTGGAGGCGCAACCACCGGTCGGCAAACTTGCGGTCGCCGTGCCTGCTCGCCATCAGCAACCCGCACGCCAGGCAACGGTTCTGGTCCGCTTCACCTCAGTCACGCTCAGACCGCCAAAGCATTTGCGCTCCAGCATGGAGCCCATTGTGCTCGATGCCGTGTTGGTTTGGGAAGAGGATGCGCCCGCAGATGTCGAGACACCGCTACGCTGGCTCTTGCTGACTACGGTGCCGGTTGCTTCTCTGGCCGATGCCGTCGAACGCATCCAATGGTATCGACTGCGCTGGCAGATTGAAATCTATCACAAAGTACTCAAGTCCGGCTGTGGCGTGGAAGAGACCCAGTTGGCAAGCAAAGAACGCCTGCTTCCCTATCTGGCGCTCTTCGGCATCATTGCCTGGCGTCTTTTCTGGATGACGATGATGGCCCGCCACGATTCCGATGCCCCAGCCACGGTTGTTCTGGCTGAGCATGAGTGGCAAGCCCTTTATGTCTTCCACCACAAGGGTGCTCCGCTTCCACAAGAGCCGCCTTCCGTTGCTCAAGTCGTGCGCTGGATGGCTCAACTCGGCGGCTTCCTTGCCCGCAAGAGCGACGGTGCCCCAGGTGTCACAGTCATTTGGCGGGGCTGGTACCGCCTATCCGACATTGCCTCCTCATGGCTCTTCTTTCACTCCTACCCATATGTGGGTAAAGGTTAGAGGAACTGCACGGGGAGGGAGCCGTTGCCGCGTTGACATGTGATTCTACATTGGCCAACACAACAACAACTCCCTCCCCGCCCCACATCCTCAACAAGACCCCTCACTCAACCATCGCGGGGAGGGTTGAGGAGGGGTCACACAATCTCGATTCGCGCGATCCACTTCACTTGCCGCAGCGCATCGTCTGTCTCATTGGGTTCGATGAGGCGCACCAACCCTTCACGCCGTGTCAGTGGACGTCCATCAATCGCCCACGCCAGCAGGGCCGGCCGCGTCGCCGGCAATGCATCCACTTCGCTGCGGTAGAGCCGCACACCAAAGCCGTCTTCGCTCACCACCGCCACCTCGCGCCAGGACGTACCTTGCGTCACCTGCGCGATGAGCGCCGTCAGCGCCACGCCTGTAAACGAAAACGGCCCCGAAGTGCCGTGTCCTGTGCTCACAATATAACAATCGTCAAGCGTCACCGCAGGAAATTGAGCCAATATTTCCGGCGTGTAGCGCGCCTGTTGCCCTGCCCACGAAACTGTGAACGAGGCATCCTCGGACGGTGGCTGCAGGTTGGGATCATGGCGGTGTGGCCGCAATGGGTCATGCTCGTGGTTAGCGGCGTCCACCATTATTTGGGCTCCATTGTAAACGTAAGTGGATAACCGTTGACCCGCGCCGCTGTGTGGGCCTCGTTGATCAGCCGTTCCGCCTCCACGCGAGGACGCGCACAGACCGGCGCCACCCCCTGTGTGTGCGCCTGCCACGTCACATGTTCGGCCAACTCAGACGACAACTTAAAGATGTGGCGCAGCACCAGGATCACAAACTCATACGGCGTCACATCGTCGTTGTGGATCAAAATCTTATACTTGCCTTCGTCGGGTTGCGCCAGGTCGAGATCAGGCCGTCGATCAGTCTGCGTGTCCACCAACAAAACAACTTCGGACATCTTGCCGTTCCCTCCAAAGAATTTACTCTGCAACCGGTACACTGACATTCAAATTCAGGTGCGTCTCACCTGAATTGTTGTACCATCAACTCGCAATTGTACCGGCTAGTTTAGCAGGGATTTTCTGTGCTGAACAGTTTGTATGAACGCGGGGGTGTATTTCGATCTATATGCAACCACTGCCAGGCACGGGCCAGTGAGCTTAAGGTTTAATTCTGTGCGCTTGGCCCGTGCCCGGCACTGGTTGAGCGCGCCTCATTCCCTTACGGAAGCAGACCGTGTAAAATGTTTATCACCAACAATTATTCTCTACTTCAAACATTACCGCCTAACAGGATAGCCCATGAACACACTTTCCCCTTCCATCCTCTCGCGGACATGGATCTGCCTGCTCTGCCTATGCGCCTACGCATTGGCGGGTTGCGCCGCCGATCGTCGTACTGCGTCGTCGGATGCCCCGTCCCCTACGGTGGTGGCGGTCGCGCCCACCGGCACCCCCACCGCGCCGCCCACCGCCACGTCTACGGCAACGCCCAGTGCCACACCGACAGAGACGCCCACGCCCCTGCCCACCGAGACGCCCACGCCCTTCCCCTTCCCGCCGGAATTTGTACAGGCCACCGCTTTACAGGCGCTCGACGGCAACACCATCGAGGTACAGATTGGCGAAGAGGTGCGTGAGTTGCGTTACGTCCTCATCCAGGCCCCAGCCCTGGAGGAATTCCTGGGCGATGTGGCTCAGGCCCGCAATCACGAGCTGGTATCCGGGCAGACCGTCTACCTGGAAAAAGATCGCAACGAGACCGACCGCAACGGACGGCTGTTGCGCTACGTCTACCTTACCGACGGGCGCATGGTCAACGAGATCCTGGTGCGCGAGGGGCTGGTTCAGGTGATGCCGACAGGCGGCGACGTGAAGTACGAAGCCGAACTACGCATGGCCCAGGCCGATGCTATGATCCAGGGGCAGGGGATGTGGGATGGCCGACGCGCCACCGCCAATCGCGACGCGTCCTTGCGCTCGGGGCCGGGTGCCGATTTCGAGGTGATCGGCACGGCACCTGTGGGCGAAACGCTCGACATTGTCGGGCGCACAGAAAACAGCGCATGGTATCAACTGGCCGATGGGGCCTGGATTGCCCGCTTTATGGTGGACAATGCCCCCCTCATGTTGCCTGTAACCACACCGTAAGGGTTGCGCACCCCGGCAGGGACAGGTACAATGGCCCTATCGAAATCCAACCACTTCCAATCGATTGGATGATGTATGTCGATGACCTCCTTATTCAGCCCAATGCCCGGAGATCTGATCCGCCCGACGACTACCGTCAATCTACGCCGTACGCCCGGCTATCTGGGCAAGACAGACGGCGATTTGATTGCACAAGCAACCCCAGCAGATCGTCTGCGTGTGCTCTCCACCACCCCGGCACGCGCAGATGGACTCTCGTGGTGGGAGGTCGAACGGGACGCCGGAGCCACTCAACCTGCCGCCCAGGGGTGGATCGCACAGACCGTTCCCGGCGCGGAGACGCCTCTCTTTGAACCTGTCGAGCATACCGTCCACCTGCCTTTGGTACAAGCGCCCGCCGGCCAAACCCCAACTCGGAGCGTACTAGGCGTAGGCAATTGGGCAATCACACAGGCGCTAGTCAACTTGCGCCGCGCCCCAGGCATACGCAACAAACCGGCAGACGATGTCATCGTGGCGGCACCTTCCGGTTCGCGTGTTCTGATCACCGACGGTCCGCGCACCCTAGACGAGATGACCTGGTGGCAGGTGGAGGCCACCGTCAACAGCCAGAGTGTCACCGGCTGGATGGCGCAAGCCACCGCCGACGGCATCCGCCTGCTTGCCCCCACTAACGAGGACAGCGAAACGCCGCCCTCTGATTTCCGCATCGGCGACGAGGTGCACACCCAGACGACAGTGCGCCTGCGCCGCAGCCCCGGCTATGTAGGCAAACCCGCCGACGACATCCTCACCGACGTGTCGCCCAACACGGCCGTGCGTCTGCTCGATGGCCCCCGCACAGAAGACAGCCTCACCTGGTGGCAGGGGCGTGTCACCGTGGGTGGCGTCGACCGTACCGGCTGGATGGCCCAGGTCGGCCCCGATGGGGTTGTCCTTTTGGCCACGGCGTCGGTCGATCTGCCCGAAACGCCTGCGCCCATCTTCCAAATCGGTGCCCGCCTCGTCACCGCCACCAGCCTGCGTGTACGCCGTCAGCCCGGCCATATCGGCCAGCCCGAGGGCGATGTCCTCGGCGGTTTCTGGCCCGACATGACGTTGTGGGTGCGCGGTGGTCCTCAGCAGGCCGACGGGTTAACCTGGTGGCTCGTCAGCGGTGTGGTCACCGGCGGCGAAACGGTGACAGGGTGGACGGCGCAACAACTGGATAACGGCACCGACTTGCTCGCGGCGGCGCCGCCGCTACCCGGCACCGAGATCCCCACGCCTGCACAAGGACTCTTCCTCGGCGCGCCCTTCGTGGGGCGACGTCCCATCTCACAGCTTTTCGGTGAGAACCCCGAATTCTACGGGCGATTCTCCTACAACGGCATCCCGTTGCGCGGACACAATGCCGTCGATTTTGCCATGCCTGTGGGCGTGCCCCTGCTGGCGATAGACAACGGCGAGGTCTCACAGATTGGGTTCGATCGCAACGGTTATGGTCACTTTATTGTCGTCAAACACGCATGGGGCGAAGCGATCTACGCCCACATGAACAATGTGGACATCAACCTCGGCCAATCGGTGAGTCGCGGCTTTGTCCTGGGGCAGTCGGGCAACACCGGCGCCAGCACAGGGCCGCACCTGCATTTTGCCATTCGCCGCAACAACTTCAACCGTGAAGACGGCTGGGGTGGCTGGCGCGATCCCCTGCCCTACCTCGATCCCGTCCTCTACACCCTGCCCTCTTACCTGCTGCGCAGCACTGCCCGGGTCACCACCCCGGCAGGTCCTTTCAAAGTCATGTGGGCGCTGCCACCTTCGGGCATGTCAGCAGAAAACGAAGAGCAACCGCGGCCTTAACAGAAATGAATGAAGAATAAAGATTGGGTAGAGTGCATTCCGTCGTTGCTTGAAAGACGTCTCGTACAAGCAGCAACGGGCCGAACTCTACCCAATCTTTATTCTTCATTCATTTTCAACTTCTTCGCCAACGTACCTTCGCCTCAGAAGCTTCTTCCTATGCCGCGGCTACGCCGTCACCTTCTGCGCAACGGGCGTAAGCCAGTGCATGTACTTTTCTTCTTGCCCCTTCACCACACGGAAGTAGAGCGCCTGGAGTTCCGTTACCAGCGGGCCGACTTTGCCGGTGCCGATAGGCCGGTGATCGATGGAGCTGATGGGTGAAACCTGCGCGCCGGTGCCACAGTAGAAGGCTTCGTCGGCCAGGTAGGCTTCACTGCGGTCGATCTCCCGTTCTTGCACAGGCAGGCCCATCTCGTTCTGTACCAGTTCAATAATGGTGCGCCGTGTGATTCCTTCGAGGATGTTGCTGCTCGTGGGCGGCGTCACCAGCACGCCGTTGCGGATCATCATGAAATTGGCGGCGCTGCCCTCCGAAATATGACCGTCCTGGTTGAGGACAATGGCGTCGTCGTAGCCGTTGAGCTGTGCTTCGCTCTTGATCAGCGCGCTGTTGGCGTAGCTGCCGATGATCTTGCCCCGCGCGGGGATGGCGGTGTCGTCCACTCGCCGCCAACTGCTGGTGCCCACGCTGATCCCCTGGATGGGCAGGTAGTTGCCCACCGGCTGGCTGAAAATGGTGACGTCGTCCTTGAGATCGTGCAACTTCACCGCGATGGATTCCTCGGCCTTGTACGCGATGGGGCGAATGTAGCAGTTTTGCGTCCACCCCTCTTTGGCCAGCAGATCCAGCGTGATCTGCGCCAGCGATGCAGGCGTATAATCAAGCTGCGCCAACAACACACGGGCGCTGTCTAAAAAGCGACGGTAGTGATCCAAAATACGGAAGACGTACAACTGCTGCCGCTCTTCATTCCAATACCCACGAATTCCCCCAAAACAGCCGGTGCCGTAGTTAAAGGTGTTGGTCATAATGCTGACTTTGGCCTGCTCAATGGGGACGATCTCATTGTGGAAGTA
Organism: bacterium; assembly: GCA_016124945.1. Lineage (GTDB taxonomy): Bacteria > Chloroflexota > Anaerolineae > Caldilineales > Caldilineaceae > RI-153. The sequence continues at coordinate 112,705 of WGMT01000003.1, forward strand.
AGCATACTTGGTCACGAGGCGACTCCTTCGGGTGCGAGAGAGAAGAGATTGATTTTATGGGGATAGTATACACCCGAAGGGGGAGATTGGTGATTTGGTAAGTGGGTGACCAGTTCAAAGTAAGCTGATGAGATGATGATTTCAACCAGCTTATCATCCCATCAGCTCGTAACAAGATGCATCTCAATTTAGCGACTACCCTGTCACCCGCTCCATTATCGGCGTCAACCATCCCCGGTACGCCTCATCTTCGCCACGTACGACACGGAAGAAGATCTGCTGCAGTTCGGTGACAATGGGGCCAACTTTGCCATTGCCAATGGCGCGGTGATCCACGGCGGTGACGGGCGAGATCTGCACGCCGGTGCCGCAGAGGAGCACTTCGTCGGCAGCGTAGACTTCGCTGCGGTCGATGGGGCGTTCCTCGATGGACAGGCCCAGCCGTTCCTGTGCCAATTGGAGGACGGTGCTGCGGGTGATGCCCTCCAACACGTTGTCTGAAATCGATGTAGTGATCAGCTTCCCGTTGCGCACCATCATAAAGTTAGCAGCGCTTGCTTCGGAGACGTGGCCGTCCTGGTTGAGGACGAGGGCGTCGTCGTAGCCGTTGAGCTGTGCTTCGCTCTTGATCAACGCGCTGTTGGCATAGCTGCCGCTGATCTTGCCCCGCGCCGGGATGGCGGTATCGTCCACACGCCGCCAACTGCTGGTGCCCAAATGAATACCGTGTTCAATGGGCAGGTAGTTACCCATTGGCACGCTAAAAATCGTCAAGCCGTCTGCCAGGCCATGCAGTTTGACGCCAATCCCTTCGGTGGCCTTGTACGCCAGTGGACGAATGTAGCAGTCCTCCGTCCACGCTTCGCGGCTGAGCAGATCAACCGTGATCTCGGCCAGTTCCTCAGCGCTGTAGCCCAGATCCATCATCAAGAGCTTGGCGCTGTGCAGAAAGCGTCGGTAATGATCCAAAATCCGAAAGACGTACAACTGCTGCTGCCCGGTATTCCAATAGCCGCGCAACCCGCCAAAACAACCCGTGCCATAGTTCAGCGCATGTGTCATCACACTCACATGCGCCTCGGCGATGGGGACAATCGCTCCATTGAAAAAGGCAAACTGAGTCATAGAATGTGCTCCGTAAATTAGTTGCGGTAATGGTTAAGAGATGATGGGATGATGGTCTTGCCAAGTCCATCATCTCATCATCTTTCTTTCAATCCGTCTCCGCCGGCGCAAAGAAGACCAATACACTCAAATCTTCTTCGATGCTGTGAAAGCGATGCTCCACCCCCGCCGCCACAAAGGCGATGCTGCCAGGCCCCACAGGCCGGTCTTCGCCGCCCACGTAGATCTGGGCGCGTCCACCGACCACGTAGTAGACTTCGTCCTCGTTGTGGGGCTGCTGTGGATCTGCACTCTCCGCCGACAGTTCGTAGATCCCCATGCTCATGGACCGGTGACGCAAAAATTCCAGATACGATTTGCTACGCTGTCGCCGTTCACCCTGTAACTCGGTGTACTCAAATGCTTCCATTTTCCCTCCTTGACACGGCTGGTTGGACACGGCTGGTTGGACACGGATTTGCAGGATTCTCAGGATGCAGAGTTGTGATGCCCCTACTTTACCTTTGCCACTGTCGCCCGCGTGGGCCGTGGTAGATCGACTGCGGGCGGATAATCCGCTTGGCCTCGCGTTGCTCGAAGCAGTGAGCGATCCAGCCACCAATCCGACCGATGGCAAAGGTGGGGGTGAAAAGCTCGGTTTCCATTCCCACAAGATGGAGCAGCAGGGCGGTGTAGAACTCGACATTGGTTTTCAGGTTGCGCCCGGGCTTGTACTCTTCGAGCAGACGCAGCGCCGTCTCTTCCACGGAGCGCGCCAGATCATAGACGGTGCGGTCGCCGCCCGCCTCGATCAGCCGCTCCGCTGCCGCCGAAAGGACATCCGCCCGCGGATCGCGCACTTTGTAGACGCGGTGGCCAAAGCCCATCAACCGCTCTCCTCGCTCAATCTTGGCGCGCAGCACTTCCTCTGCCCGCTCCACCCGCCCAATCTCAAAGACCGTCTCCAACGCCGGTCCTGGCGCGCCGCCGTGGAGTGGACCCTTCAACGCGCCGACCGCCCCGACAATGGCCGACGTGAGATCAGTGCCGCTGGCGATAATCACCCGCGCCGCAAAGGTGGAAATGTTAAACCCATGATCGGAGACCGTGTTGAGATAGGTCTCCAGCCCGCGGACCTGCGCCTTGGTGGGCTGATTCCCGCTGAGCATGTAGAGGTAGTTGGCGGCGTGGCCCATCACGGGATCCGGGGCAATCGGTTCCTCGCCATGGAGCAAACGCCAGTAGGCCGCCACAATCACCGGGAAGCGCGCCGTCAGGGCAATGGCTTCTGCCCAAGGATCGTCCGATGGTGGCAACCAGAGGCTCAGCGTCCCCGCGGTGGTGCGCAACGCGTCCATCACCGGCGCTTTGGCCGCTGCCGTGGCGCGCAAAAGATCGAGGGTCACCGACGGCAGTGTGCGTTGTGCGGCCAACCGGCCACAAAAGTCAGCCAGTTCGGCGGCATCGGGCAAGCGATCATGCCACAGCAAAAAGAGCGTCTCCTCGGCGGTGGCATTACCGGCCAACTCTTCCAACGCAAAGCCGGCAATGATCAACTCCCCGGCCAACCCATCGACGCTGCTCAGCCGCGTACTTGCCGCCACAATGTCTTCAAGGCCAGGATGAATGGTGGGGGTCAAGGTGGTGTCCTTTCGTTATTAGGAGTGATTGGTGATTGGGCGATTTCAACTGGCTTGTCGAGGCGATCCCAGTCCCTAATCCCCAGTCCCCATTCTTGCCATTATCACCAACCCAATATATATTGTCAATATTGATTCAAAAATCAATATATCGGAGCGAGTATGAGTCGACGATATTACACGGCGCAGGAAGCGGCGGAGGCATTGGGGATCAGCCGAGCGACGTTGTACGCCTATGTGAGCCGGGGATTGGTGCGATCAGAGGAGGCGGGTGGAGACAGTCGTGCCCGTCGCTACAACGCCGAGGACGTCGATCGGCTGCTGGCGCGTAAAGGACAGCGCGCCGATCCGACGCTGGCGGCGCAGCAAGCGCTGGATTGGGGGACACCGATCCTCGAATCGGCGTTGACGTTGATTGCCGACGGTCGCTTTTACTACCGCGGCCACGACGCCACTGATCTGGCGCAAAATCGTTCTTTGGAAGAGGTGGCGGGGCTGTTTTGGGCCGATGATCTGGCTGCCGAACTCTTTGGTGAGCCGTTTGAATTGTCGGAGCGGTTGCAGGGGGTGCAGATGCGTGTGGCCGATCTGCGCGCAGTAGAGCGCATGCAGGGCACGTTGATCGTTGCCACCGGAGAGGACCCGGGCGCGTTTGATCTGCGTCCTCAGGCTGTTGTGCGCAGCGGCGTGCGGATTTTACGCCTGTTGGCCTGTGGCGCGACGTCAACGCCAGTGGACGGATCACCGATCGCCCTTTCGCTGCAACAGCGTTGGGCACCGGATCAACCAGCGGCGTGTAAGCTCTTTGACGCGGCAATGGTGTTGTGCGCCGATCACGAACTCAACGTGTCGGCGTTTACGGCGCGCAGTGTGGCCTCTGCTGGATCCAGCCCATACGCGGCCGTGATCGCAGGTCTCTCTGCCCTACAAGGGATCCGTCACGGCGGCTACACCGAACGTGTGGAAGCACTGCTGCGCGAGGTGTCTTCGCCGGATCGCAGTGCACAGGTGTTGGCGGAGCGACTGCGACGCGGCGGCGGCGTCCCCGGTTTCGGGCTACGCCTCTACCCCAACGGCGATCCCCGTGCTCGTCTGCTGCTGGCGCTCATTGAAGATGCCTTGCCCAGCAACCCGGATCTGCATCTGGCCCATGCCGTCGCCGCCGCCGCCCAGGAACTCACCGGCGAGGAACCAACGGTGGATTTTGCCCTGGCAACACTGAGCCGTGTCTTGGCGCTGCCTGATGGTGCTGCCCTCGCCCTCTTCGCGCTCGGGCGCGCTGTAGGCTGGCTGGGCCACGCCATCGAGCAGTACGCCGCAGCGCAGTTGATTCGTCCCCGTGCGCGGTACACAGGGAGAATGCCAAGTTGGACAACTGATTGAACTACACCTATACCCAACAAGATCGTACGCGCAACACAATGTTGGTATGGTGGCAGACGACGGACAAGCGACGACAGCAGAAACGACGCTGTGCATCACCTGCAAATTGCAAACTGGCATTACCGAGGAGACTTCATGCATCGCACTATCAAGAAACCAATCTACAGCACCGGCGAAGAGATCGCCAACAGCGTTACCCACGGGCTGGGGGTGGTGCTTTCAATTGCGGGGCTGGCCATTCTGACGGCGTTTGCATCACTGTATGGATCGGTATGGCATGTGGTGAGTTCCAGCATCTACGGGGCGACACAGATCCTGCTTTATGTGGCGTCGACGCTCTACCACAGCATTCCACTGCCGCGGGCGAAGGCAGTGTTGCGCGTCTTCGATCATTCGGCCATCTTCCTCCTCATCGCAGGAACGTACACCCCCTTTGCGTTGGTCAACTTGCGCGGCCCGTGGGGATGGACGATCCTGGTGGTAGTGTGGAGCATGGCGATTGCGGGGATCGCACTGCAAGGGGTGTTAATCAAGCAGAAGGCGCTGATCACGGCGCTGCCCTACGTGGGCATGGGCTGGGTGATGGTGGTCGGCATCAAGCCATTGCTCGCCTCGGTGGCGCCGGGCGGATTAATCCTCTTGCTGGCGGGCGGCCTGGCCTACACCGGCGGCGTGTTCTTCTACGTGTGGAAGCGCCTACCCTACCACCACGCCATCTGGCATCTGTTCGTGCTGGCTGGGAGCGCCTGTCACTATTTCGCAGTGTTGTTTTATGTGATTCCGGTGGCAGTATGATTTCGTTAGCCAGACCTGCCAGGTAATTACGTCCGCCGAATGAATTCGGCGTCTAGCATGGAAAACCGGCTCAAGCCGGTTCTGAGAACACGATTTATCGTGTTTCCCATATCAGGCGGCGGTTTCAACCCCGGGCTACTCTGTCCCCCGCTTCAACCGCACTAGATCCCCCTCATACCGCACCAGGACCCGGTAACCGCCGTTCCAGGGCGCTGCCAACGCGAATTGACCGACAATCCCAGTGATACGCCAGCGGTCGCCGTCTACAACGAAAGGGCGACGCCAGGTCAGGCTGCTACGCACGTGGGCTTCCACCGGCGTTGCTTCGGGGTTGGCAGGATCAGCCAGGAAGAAGCTGCTGCCGCGGAAACCGGTGACGATCCCCTCGAAGGTAACCAACCGCCCCTCCAACTTTTCGCTGATGTCGGCAGCGTTGACGGGCAAAGGCAGCAGCGGTGCGCCGCTGTCCACGCGCCAAATCGATTCAGGCCGGGCCACACGGATCTCTCGTTCGCCGCGGAACGAGTCCATCACACCCTGCACGTCGATGCGGTCCCCTTCGGCGAGGGATGGGAAGTCGCCGCGGCTTAGGTAGACTTGCACACCGACGGCGGCGGTGGCTTCGTTGGGGGGATCGGCGGGATCGGCGACATAGATCGCCGCGTTGAAAAGCCCAGGCGGCGCCACGACAACACCTACAAAGCGCACGGATTCGCCCAGCCCAGCCAGCTTGGCCTGCGTCACCGAGCCGAAAGGACCGACGGCCTCGCCGCCCGGTGTCCCCGGCGCAGCGCTGCCCGCCACTTGCCAGGCAGGCGGCGTCGGCGTGGGCGGCACCACCAGGCTGTAGTCTCCGTTGCTCCAGCCGGGCGACGATCCCCATAGATCCCAGCGCCCACCGTCGGGGACGCGGCTGAGTGTGCGATCCCCACCCGGCGAGGACGACCACTCCACGAAGTCAACTAATTGGCCGGCCGGATCAAAGAGCGCCACCCGTTCATTGCTGTTGTTTAGGCCGATGAAGCTCTCTCTGCCCCAAATCACCAGATACGCGCCAGCGGCGAGGAAGTGTTGGGGGCCTAGTGTGAAGAGACGGCGTTGGGCAGGTTCGCTGTCGGGCCGATCGGCCAGTTGCCAGCCGGCCAGTGAAATTGCATCGGGGCCGGCGTTCCACAGTTCGATATATTCGTCGCCGGTGTCGGCCACGCCGTCGCGGTTGTGGTCGGAAAGCGGCACCGGCATCACCTCGTTGATCCAGACACGGGCGTTGCCGTTGCCCGTCACCCGCAGCGGCATGGTGACGGCAAAATCGCCGTCCACCTGGGTGGCGACGGCGTAGATCAGGCCGTTGGGCGCAACGGGGACGGTAACACGCCATTCGCCGTTCGCAGGCGGCAGGTCGAGTTGACGCAGCGGTTTGCCGTCTTGCCAGAGGGCTAGACCGGCCATCTCGCCGTCTCTATCTTGGTAGTTGACGATGAACGAGATCTGCCCCGTCAACGGCACGACGCCGCCCATCCACACGCCACTTTCAGTGCGCAGCGTCAAAGAGACGTTGGGATCGCTGGTAAGCCAACTGCGCCGCGCCCGCATAGCGGCCAAAATGGCATCAACGCTGGCGCTGTCTACAGCCAACCCGGTGTAGCGCGGGGATGGATCGAGGTAGCCAGGAAGCGGTGGGAGCGTGTTGCCGGCCAGCAGTGGCATCTTCCCCGTAGACCAATGCCTGTGTGCATCTGCTGCGCCGTCGACATCATCCGCGTCGATGGCAAGGACGTTGGGGTGATCCGGCGCGTCGCCGTCGATCCACTGTGCCGGCGCGCCGGTAGCGTTCAGGCCGTCGAGTAGGGCCAACCGATCCGTACCCGCCCCAAAATGGGAGCCGTAGATCACGGCTTCGTCGCCTGCGCCACCCTGCCAGCGCCAGGCGGGTAGCGTGAGGATCGGCACGGTGGCAACAGATTGGATCGAGCTTGGATCCACATCGGCAATGGCGGTGAAGTGCAGGCCCGCTGCAGCGGCGGCCCAGGCGACACGGTGCGGCGGCGCGAAACCGTCGGGCGAAAAGGTACTGGAAACGCCCATTGTCCCCACCACGCCGAGCAACCCATCAGGAAGGCTCAGCGGCGGCGGCGGTTGCGCTTGAGGCAGGTGGTGGACGCCAAACGGATCGGGGCGCGCCCACAGAAAACGTGAACGAGGATCACGGGTGGTGGGGAAATCAAAACCCGGCACACGCTGCAAACTTGCCCCTGTACGGGTTGTCAACGCCGTAGAGAGGCCCAGAACGACGGCATCGCCACTTCCGTAAGCCACTGCATCGGCCAGCCTCCCCTGGGGATCGAGCAAGACGACTTCGTCACCGCTGTCGTTGAGTGCAAAAGTACCCGAGGCCAAGTCACGCCGCCGCTCAAGGACAGGCGCAACAGCGTTTTCGGCTTCGAACTGAGCATCCGGGACGCGCCCATATTCAAGTTGGAAGGCCGCACCGTTGCGTGCAATCACAAAGGGCACGTTGGGCAAAAGCACATAGGGGGGCAGGGTGTAGAGCCCTTCGCCGTCGCCGGGGACTTCGGCATCGCCCACAAGCCAGCCGCTGAGATCCAGCGCGGTTTCACCGCTGTTGATCAACGCGATAAATTCGGTGTCGCCGCCGCGGAAGGCGACTTCTTCGATCTGAAGCGGGGAAAAGGATTCGAGCAAAGGCCATGCCACAGCCGGTCGGGTGGCTGTGGGGCTTGGCGTAGTGGTGGCAGTTGGGGTCGGCGTGGGTGATGGCGAAACAGCCGGTGTAGGTGTGGCGGTGGGTGTGGGTGTCTCTAGCGGAGGAAGTGTGTATGCTGCGCCGGGCGATCCTCGATCCCCGGCTGAACCCGGCCAGGGGACGATGGCGACCTGCCACTGCGCCACCCCATCGAAGGTTGTGCGTTCCAGGCTGGCACCCGCAACGATACGCAGAGGCGCACCCCCGCCCCAGACTACCCGATCCTGTTCCACGCCGCCAGGATCGAGGAGCCGGATCTCGTCGGCGTCGTTGGCCAGGTTGATGCCACGGTAAACGTAAGCAGGGGTTACGCCACCATTTTGCGTGGGATCCCCATTACGCGCCAGGACGGCATAAGTGTCAGGCTCGATCCAAAGTGTGCTTTCAATGACATGATTGTCGCGCCCACCATCGGTCAGTCTCCATCCAACCAGATCCACGCTGGTGGGTCCTGCATTGTAGATCTCGATCCACTCTCCGTCACTGTCGTTGACAGCCCTCGAATCGGCGAGGATCTCACTGAGGAAGAGGCGGTGCGGTGGTGGCGTGGTTTCCGGCGTAACTGTCTGCGCCGGATCGGTTGGGCCGACAGTGGGTTCAGCGGTCGGCTCACCACTAGGGACGGGTGTGGCGGTGGGCGGTATGCCGTCGGCTGCACTGCCGGGGTTGCCGAAATCGCCCGCCGAACCGGGCCAAGGAGCGGATGCTGTGATCCAGACGGCGTCCACAGTTAGTGAAGAACGATAGAGGCTGGCGCCGCGGCTGACACTCAGGTCGGTCCCTGCCCCCCAACGCACCTGATCGACCAACGACTGATCGGACGCGTAGAGAAGTAGTTCGTCGTCGCCGTTGGCCAACGAAATGCCCGTGTAGACGTAGGCTAGGGTCACACCGCCGTTTTGGGTTGGGTCGCTGTTGCGTCCAATCACTACGTAGCCGCCTGGATCGACCCAGAGATCCACTTCGATGACGTGCTGATCGCGGCCGTCATCGCGGATTGCCCAGCCGCGCAGGTTGACAGGGGACGATCCCGGGTTGGCGATTTCGATCCACTCGCCGGCGTTGTCGTCAACGGCGGCGGGGTCGGCGAGGAACTCGCTAATGAGCAGCGTCCCTGCAGGCGTGGACGGTGTGTCCGTTGCAGTGGGTGTGGGTGTGTCTGGCGGTGGCGAGCCATCGGGTGGTGTGGGCGTGGAAGTGGGCGAAGTGCCGCCGGCGCAAGGATTAGATGGGTGGGCGCTGTTGCGTGGTTGCGGGGGCAACAGTTGGAAATCGGCCACGTTGTCGTCGTTGTCGGTGCAGCCGCCGTCGTTACGGTATGCTGCATTGGCCGCCGAAAGCGCCGGGACCGGTCCACTGCCTTCAAATGCGTTGGCGCGGCCGTAACCGACAAGGTCAAGCACGGCGCCGGTGCTCTCCACCAGCCGCACTTTGCCGTCACTGCCGCTGAGATTGGTGGAACCGGCCACATCAGGGGGTGGCAGCGGATTGCCGTTGCCGCCACTGCCGGCTGCACCCGCGATGAGCAGGTAGCTGTAGGGTTGGATCGTCTGCCCGTCCAGGGGCGTGCGGCGCCAGTTGTCACCGTCGGCAGCGGCGTATTCAACGGCCCAGCCGTTCAGATCCACAGGTGCATCGCCGGCGTTGAAGATTTCCACGAAGTCGGCCTGCCACAGCGCGCCCTGGTTGCCGCCTGCGCCGTAGATCTGGCTGATCCGCACGGCAGAGGCGTTGGTGGCGGCCAGCGCCATGCTGCCCCTTTGCAGCAGGTTGATCCCAATCGTCACACAAAACACAAACAATCCCAAACACGAAATGCGGAGAGAGAATGCGCGGGTCATAAGACGTTGCCTTTGTTAGCGCAGCCCCGGATGGTGCAGGATGGCTCACGCGAAAAACCGCAGGATGCTCTCTGCGTTCGCAACGGTTTTTGCTGAACTACATTGCCCTTGACGGCGGCGCGGCGGGTAATACGTGGTCGACGGTTCGGGGAAACCATGTCGATAAAGGATACAACATGTAGTAACAATGTAATCAAACTTCCTTCATCATGTCAAGTAGTTGGCACATCATAAGGAGTGAAATGGGAGTCACTGCGTTTTTTTTTGACGCCGTTGACGAGTGTTCGATATACTTTTTGTAGCAGCAATTATCTATTCACTATCCCCCCATTTCCTGGGATTCAACAAACCTACAAAAGGAGAGTACTGTCATGGCTTTTGAACTGGCCCCCCTGCCCTATGCCAACGATGCGCTGGAAAAGTCCATTGATGCACGCACAATGGAAATTCACCACGACAAGCACCACGCCGCCTACACCAACAACCTGAACAACGCCATCAAGGGCACTGATCTCGAAAGCAAATCCATCGAAGAGATCCTGCGCAACATGGATGCCGTGCCCGAAAACATCCGCACGGCGGTGCGCAACAACGGCGGTGGCTACGCCAACCACAACCTCTTCTGGTCGGTTATGGGACCGAACGGCGGCGGCGAACCCAGCGGCGCGCTGGCGGATGCCATCAACGCCAAGTTCGGCAGGTTCGATGCCTTCAAAGAGAAATTCTCTGCGGCGGGCGCCGGTCAATTTGGCAGTGGTTGGGCCTGGCTGGTTGTCACCAGCGGCGGCGACATTGATGTATATGGCACCCCCAACCAGGACAGCCCCTTCATGAAGGGCGACACCCCGATCCTGGGCCTGGATGTGTGGGAACACGCCTACTACCTGCGCTACCAGAACCGCCGCCCTGACTACATCAAGGAGTGGTGGAGCGTGGTGGACTGGAACAAGGTGGCCGAGAACTACAGCGCTGCTAAGTAGAAAATTGGGCAAACAAAAAAAACGAGCCGGGCGAACATGTTCGCCCGGCTCGTTTTTTTTGTTTGCCCAATTTTCTTACTGTCTTTGTCGCGGGTCCAGGGCGTCGCGCAGGCCGTCACCCATGAAGTTGATGCTAAGGATCGTCAGCGAGATGAAGAAACCCGGCCAGATCACCACCCACGGTGTGAAGGTGAGGAAATCTTTGCCGTCGAAAAGCAGGCGGCCCCAGGTGGGTACATCGGGCGGGAAACCCAGACCGAGGAACGAAAGCGCCGATTCGGTGAGAATGGCGCCGGCAATGCTCAATGTGGCCGAGACAATGATAGGACTGAGTACGTTGGGCAGAATATGCCGCCACAAGATCGAGCCTTGGCGCGCCCCGATGTTCACTGCCGCCTCAATGAATTCTTTCTCTTTAATCGAAAGCACCGAGCCACGCACGACGCGGGCGGTAGGCATCCAGCCGAGAATACCAATCACGAATACGATCAACGTAAAGACACCGATTTCGGGCCCAAAGATTGAACGCAATGAGTCGCGAAAAAGCAAGATAATCACCAATAGCAACGGCAACTGTGGCAGCGCCAGCATCATGTCGGTGAAACGCATTAAAGGGTTGTCGAGCATAGGAAAATACCCCGACAGCGCACCGATCAGCGTACCGACAGCAATGGCCAGCGCCATGGCCACAAAACCAACTGCCAGCGAAATACGCCCACCGTAGAGATTGCGCGCCAGCATATCGCGTCCGAGATCGTCGGTGCCCAAGGGAAACTCAATGCTGGGCGATTTACTGGAATTGACAATGTTGATGTGCTCCGGGTCGACGGTATAGAACATGGGGCCGACAAGGATTCCGATCACCAACAGCGTGAGGATAATCAATCCGAACATCGCCAACCCGTTGCGGCGGAACTGTACCCAGGCATCGCCCCACAGTGTACGGTGTTTGCGTTCGATGGCCTGTGCCATCTGCAAAGTGCTGGGAGCCGTTTGAGACTGTACACTCATAACACGTTCCTCTGTCAATTCAATGTGCAAGGTGTCAAGTGTGCAAAATAATGAGCACAGATTACTTGTACTGGATGCGGGGGTCGAGTATGCCGTAGAGAATATCGGCAACCAGGTTGAAGGTGACGATCAGCACGGCGAAGATAAAGGTCGTTGTCATCACCACAGGAATGTCGAAACTCTGGATCGCCAAAATCAAGAGCGCCCCCAGCCCATTGACACGGAAGATCTGCTCGGTGATGATGGCACCGGCGAAGATGCTTGGGATGCCCAATGCCACCAACGTCACCACTGGGATCAGGCTGTTGCGCAGTACATGACGGATGACGACGTAGCGATCGCGGAAGCCCTTGGATCGCGCTGTACGCACATAGTCTTGCTTCAAATTGTCGAGCATCGCCGATCTTGTATATCGGCTTAGCGCCGCCGTCTGGAAGAAGGTCAACACAGCGACGGGCATAATCATCTGCTTCACTTCGACGATGAAACTGGCCCAGTCGGTCACCTGATGGGTGGTACTGTAAACTGATGGGAACCATTTGAGGTTCACACTGAAGACGACAATTGCCAGCAGGCCGGTAAAAAAGGTAGGGACAGAATACCCTATCACCGAAAAGACTGTACTGACTTGATCAAAAACCGAATTCTGCTTCACAGCCCCAATTACACCCAATGGAATGGCGAGCATCACCGAGAGCAAGTAAGCAAAACCTACCACTTTGAGCGTCTGTGGCGTGCGCTCGGCAATCAACTCGACGACCGGTTTGCCCCGGCTTGTCCACGACGTCAGGCGTAGTCGCTCCTCAGAATTCCCAATCTCCATCCCTGTGGCCTGCTCAATCAGGTTGAGTGGTTCATTGATGAAGAATTGCTGCATCCAGCGCATATAGCGTACCAGGAAGGGATCGTCAAGACCGAGGGCTTGGCGAATTTGGATGCGCGTTTCAGGTGGAATGGTTAAGGGAAGGTTACCGGTTGGATCGCCAGGGGCCAGATCGAGAATGGCAAAGATCACAAAGCTGATGGCCAGCAGTGTGGGTATTGCGGTGAATAGACGACGAATGATATAAGTGCTCATGTCCGGCTCCGGGTAGAAAGTGGTCTGCGGCTTGCGGGCCGCAGACCACTCACGAGCTAAAAATTGACGGGAAACCGACGCTTATTCAGCGCGGTACCAGTCTGCGATGTTCCATTCTTCAGTGTCCCAGCCGTTCATCCACACACCACCCAACGTGTTGTGGTGTGCAGAGACTGAACCGCGGTAGACCAAAGGCAGCACCACGAATTCCTGGACCAGCATGTCGTTCATGGCCTTGGCCAGTTCCTGGCGTGCTGCGGGATCCGTAGTCGAGGCATACTCGGCCCACATGGCGTCGTACTCTTCGCTGCACCAGCGGTGGGTGTTGTTGCTCAACCAGTTGTTGGCGCGGCTGGCAATGTTCTCACCGCCGTCGCACTTCCAGTTGGCCAGATAATTCTGCGGATCGATGCTATCGTTGCCGTTGGTGAACATCTGCACGTCGGTGTAGAACTTGCCCAGCGTGTCGGGGCTGGCCGGGTCGCCGCCAAAGTAGACGGCAGCATCTACATTGCGCAACTCGGTGGCAATGCCGATCTCTTCCCACCACTGTTTGACCAATGCCTGTGTCTTCTGGCGCACGGAGTTGGTGGAGGTGACGTAGAGGACGCGCAGTTCAACGCCATCTTTTTCGCGCACGCCGTCGCCGTTGCCGTCGACCCAACCGGCCTCTTCGAGCATCGCCTTGGCGCCTTCAATGTCCTGCACAAGGCAGCCGTCGTTGGCAGAGGAAGCAAAGGCGGGCGGGCCGGCAAGAATATTACAGGAGGGTTGACCGGCGAAACCGTAGAGTTGATCAGAAATGATGGTGCGGTCGATGGCCATGGACATGGCCTGACGCACAGCCTTATCGGTGAGGAAAGGATGGGGGTTCGGATCGTCAAGCGTCCACTCAGAGCGCTTGTCGCCCAACGCCGGATCGGGGTTGGTGAAGTTGATCAGGATGCGTTCTACGTTGCCACCGAAGGCGCTGACCACTGTACCCTGACCGGCGGCTTCCATGTCGGCCAGAATTTGTGGCTCAACCTGGAGGTTCCAACCGTAGTCGGCTTCGCCGGTTTCGAGGACGGCACGGGCCGCTGAGGCAGCGTCACCGCCACCCTTCATCACAACCTCGGAGAAGTGGGGTTTGTTCTCTTCGCGGTAGAATTCGTTGATCGTGAAAATCACCACATCATTGGCGCGGAATTCACTTACCTTGAAGGCGCCGGTGCCAATCGGGAAGGTGTTCTGCTCGGAGCACTGCTGGGCTGCTGCGCCGATGCACTCTTCGAACTGCGCCTTCTGAATGATAGGGGCCAGGTAGCTGCCAAACGGCGCATAGGGGAAAGGCTTTGGCCCTGAGAAGGTGATCTTGACAGTCAGCTCGTCAATCGCCTCGACGTTTTCCACACCGTCATAGCTATTGGCGGAGCTACAGCCAGTCTCAGGAGTGGAGCAGTATTGCCAGGTAAAGATGAGATCTTCTGCAGTTAGCGGTGTGCCGTCGGACCAGAGCACACCTTCCTTAAGCTTCCAGGTGATGCTCGTCAGATCTTCGGAAATGCCGCCGTTCTCAAGTGTGGGAATCTCTTGGGCGAGGACGGGTACGAGTTCGCCATCGGGGTTGTAGTTAAAGAGAGGCTCCAACACAATCGAACCGGCGTGGTAGTCTTTGGTGCCGCTCGACAGGTAGGGGTTCACGATAGAGACGGCCTGCCAGTAGAGCAGGGTGACGGTGCCGTCGGTGCCACGACCACGTTCGCCGCTGTCGGTGGCTTCTTCGGCGGGCGCCGCTGTGGCGGCGGGCGCTGCAGCACCGGTGTCTCCTTCAGGTGCCGGGGCCGGGCAGGCCGCCAGGACCAGTGCCAACCCCATCAGCAATACGACGAGGCGCACAGAGCGGCTCAAGGAACTGGGGATCTTCAATAGACGCATAGAGTTCTCCTTTGGTAGTAGGAAATTAGAAAGCCCAACACAATTAAACAAAGAATCAACGAGCTGCGGCCTGGAAACAGCAGTTCGAGGATCACAAATTGGACCACCATTGATCCACAAATCATTTGCGGATTCAGCATGGTGGCAGGATGGGGCATCTACGTCGATGAAATCAAATGCGAGACAGCGTTGCTCGGAAACTTGAACTTGCGTCAGATGTGGTTCAGCAGCGTAGTTGCTGCGAGGAAATCGGCCCGAAAGAGGTCGATACGAATGTTCTAGACACGAACCGGCAGCACAGGGGGAGAATTGCTGGCCGGTTTTACATTGAAGGAGGGAGCTCCCAAATTCTGGCAGGGAATCTTACAATTGATTGTTTACGCTGTCAAATCCTGTACAGGAGATCAGGGAAGCCCAAGAGAGGTCAACATAAGTTAGACATTAGGTGTGCGTTGGCGATCGACCAGGCGATTTAAGCTGTTGAAGACCTTGTCTGGTATCTGGCGGGTGTGTTTCTGTAGAAATTCGAGAATGCGCTGGGGTGGAATGTTCTCTTCGGCGGCCCGCGCCAGGCTGCGTTGGTTGATCTGATAGACGAACTGCGGGTAGCTGCTCTGCCAAAGTGCAAAACGTTCCACACGGAAACGATCGCTTAAAGATGTGCCGAGGGGAAGACGAATCTGGAAATCCTCATTTACCGTAATAGGACGGCGGCGCGGTTCATTAGGTTGTTCTGCATCAAAGCCCAGCCAGCGTGCACCCCACGGGCTGAGCGAGATCAGGAGGTCGTCCCCAGCTGAGGGTTCGGCCAGATCGATGGCTAATAGCCAGTAAAGGGGCCCGCTGAAGAGGAAGCGTAACAGCTCGCCCTCCACTTCGTCCCAGTGAGTGAAACCCTTGAGGAATTCCTGCGTATTGAGATTACGGATATACCAGCTTTCGTAGTCGCCGGTGGGGCGTTGGAAGTCGGGCGCATGTTCCTTGATGGCGGCGATGACATCCGATTGGCTATACCAGGCGCCCGGTTGCAGTTGACGCAGCAGATCAAGCACAGCGCTGCGCGTTTGAAGTGGATCGTTTGTCCATGCGCCGGCTTCGGCGCACTGTAACGTGGGTATGCGGCAGAGATCGTTCCACTCGGGGGTATCGCGCCACACTTCCCACAACACCAGCCGCTGCTCGGCGCGGGTCTGCTCTAAAAACGCGTAGACTCGATTACCGGCCAGTTTCACCTGTCCATCGGTTAAGCGCAGCCAACCCAGGCGGTTGACAAGATGAAGGATGAGCGAAAGTCTTACGTTTTCCAGCGCATCTTCTACATTGCTGCCCGCCGTTGCCGGCGAAGAGAGCGCTGCATGTTGCAGCCGTTCACGTAACCGGGCCAGATCTTCCGGCTCTGGTGTTCCTTGATCGGTCAGGCGCAGTGAATCGGTATGTAAGAAGCCCAAGAGTG
Organism: bacterium; assembly: GCA_016124945.1. GTDB lineage: Bacteria > Chloroflexota > Anaerolineae > Caldilineales > Caldilineaceae > RI-153. The sequence goes on from WGMT01000003.1 coordinate 128,671, forward strand.
TGCCCACGTCTTCGAGCAGAGCATCTTCGGTTAGCAACATGCGCGAGGAGGGCGGCGGCGGCACAGGGATCACAGGCAGTGCCCCTTGACCGTCATTGGCGGTTGGGTTGGGCAACCACGGCGCAACATCGCTGGGAATGTAGACGATGGTGTGTGCGTTCTGACCTGCGCCTTTAAAGCCGCGACCGATAAAGCCGTAGTAGTAAAGCAACTCCGCCACACTTTCGGGCTGGTGCCAGGGCATTTCGCGTTCGAGTTTGGCCGGCCCCATCTGACGGATGGCCCCGAACTCACGGCTGAACTGCGCTTCCACCATTTCGCCGCCTTCGCTGAGCAGGCGTTCCAGCGCGGCCTGCGCCTGAATGTGATAATCTGTCACTTCCTGATAAGCCATCAGGATCGACGTGGGATCGGTGATCTGGGCGGAGATCAGGTCCACGGCATCGCGCCGCGAATCGGCAGCATCAAGAAAAGCACCACGCAATTCGGCAATCACCTGAAGTAGGATATCGGGGTAGTCAACAAACATCTGCGACGTAGTCGGCATGGCGGCGGTTCTCAGAACGATCTAACTTGTTGTCAGAGACAGCTTTCTTCGCTATACTGTCTCTGTTTGTAAGAAAGGAGCAAAATATGGCAAACAACTCTCGCAACGATGGTGTACAACAAAACGATGATGTCCAAAGAAGCCTTGGTGGCTGGCGTCTTTCTGATATTCTAAGGGATTTTGCCGTCACTTGGCAACTGATGCGCGATCCACGGGTATCGTTGATCCTGAAGATGGCGCTGATCTTCTTTGTGTTTTTCTATTGGGTGTCTCCGCTCGATCTGATGATCGGCCCATTCGACGACACAGCACTGATGATCCTGGCCATGCGGTTCTTTGTACAGGTGGCCCCGAGCGAGGCTGTTGAACGTGCCCTGGTTCGGCTTGGACACCGCACAGAGCGTCCACCGACTCCTTCTGATCAACCAGATCGTGATGTCTGGGACATCTGGGGAGACGATTCAAACAGCAACACCATTTCAGGCAAGTGGCGTGTAGTAGACGACAAAGAGTAAACAAAGAGTAAAGAGCAGGAAATGGGCGGTTAGGCGATCAGAAGCATGCGTACGGCGTAAACTGCGGGATCGTCTAATCGCCCACACTCTTCTATTTTGTGCAATTCCCATATTTTGTGCAATTCCCATTCGGCCATCGGCCAACATAACAACGCAATGAGTGAACCAACTTTTGATCAACGTGTACCTGCCCGTCGTCCTGATCAGACGAGCCAGAGCTTTGCCGAAGTGACGGAGTTGCTCGACGTTGCACCGGGGACACTACGCCGCTGGATCCAGCGGTTCGGGGAGTTTCTGAAGAGTACAGCGTCAGATGCCGATAGCCGTTTCAGCGCCTCGGATGTGGAAACACTGAGCATCATCCGTGGTTTACTGGCAGACGGCAACACCTACGAGCAGATTGCGCATCGCCTGAATGTTCTGCATGCCAGCCCGCCCGTTATGCGCGAAGACACGATGATGCAGCCGATTGTGCAGTCGGGGGGGGTGTCTTTCCCGCAGGCCATTGGCGACCTCATTTACACCATGTCGGATACACAGCAGGCGATCCTCAACAGCCAGGGGACGCTGCGCGATCTGATGGGCGTTGTGGTGCAAGACAATTTCAACCTCAAGGAAGAGAATCGCAAGCTACGCGAGCGCGTCCTCGAGATAGAGCGAGTGCTTTCAGAGTACCAACGGCGTGAAGAGACGCGCAAAGAGCGGCTCGAAAGCCGTCTGCGTGCGCTGGAAGGCACCCTTGGCGCACTACAACAACAGGTTGCCCATTGGGTGCAACTCCAGCGCGAACGCCGTCGTGGCTGGTTCTGGTAATCCTCAGACGAAAAACTTCGTTCCCCATCAATATCCTCTCGGTATCCTGTTCATTTCCTCAGCGTTGGCTCTTCACACATGCCCTTTTGCATGCACCTCAATCACCTGAGTTAAAGCGCTTAAACAACAAATACATCCTTTTACCTAGCCCCACATCCTGAATAAACACCGGTTACCTTCCGATAGTTGGATAAGTTATTCGCTATCTTTGATTATAGGAGGTTTCCAATGTCAGGATTCAAGAATATTTCCGTTCGCATAAAACTCACGCTCATGGTAGCCGTCGGCATGATTGGCTTTATGGCGTTTGGACTCTATGCCTTCAACCGCCTTGAGTATTTAAAGGTCAACGGCCCTATCTATAGCAGTATTGTGCAAAGCAAAGATTTAATTGCCGACATTTTGCCGCCCCCTAAGTACATCATTGAATCGTACTTGAATGTGTTGGAAATGGTCGACGCCGTCGATCGGCAGGCAGATCCGGCTGAACTTGAACAGATGTATGCTAAAGCCGAAGCACTGCGTGAGGAGTACATGGTTCGCCAGGCGTTTTGGTTGGTCGATCTGGATGAAGGCGAACTGAAAAATTTGATGACGGTCACGACGTACGATCCGGCCGTCGATTTCTATGAGACACGGGACAACGAGTTTATCCCTGCGATCCAGGCCGGTGACATTGAGCGCGCAAAAAGCATCCTGCGTGATACGTTGCAGCCTCAGTATCAGGCGCACCGAGTGGAGATTGACAAGGCCGTTGCATTGGCCACTACAAAGTATCTGGAAGACGAAGCTTATGCAGCCGGCGCTGTTACACAAACCGTGACCTGGTTCATCTTGCTTGGTGTGCTTGTGGCAATTATGAGCGCAACGATGGCCGTGCTCATCAGCCTGGGGATTATCAAGCCGTTGCGACAGTTGACGGCAACCGCGCTAGAGATTGCAAAGGGAGACATCCAGCAGCAGATCGACTACGAAAGCAAAGACGAAGTGGGGCAGTTGGCCGATGGATTCCGGCGCATGGTCGATTACCAACAAGAAATGGCGACCGCGGCTTCGTCTTTGGCGGAAGGTGACTTGTCGGTGCACGTTGCTCCTCAATCCGAAAAGGACGTACTCGGCCATGCCTTCCAGCGCATGGTAGGCTATCAGAAGGAAATGGCAGAGTCTGCTCGTCATTTAGCAGAAGGCGACCTGAGGGTAGAGGTAAAGCCAAAGTCTTCTCGGGATGCACTGGGGAATGCGTTCCGTCAGATGATTGACTATCAGCAAGCAATTGCCGGCGCGGTGGAGCAGATTGCACGCGGCAACCTGACTGTTGAAGTAAAACCTGTTTCACAGCAAGATATGCTGGGTATCGCGACCAGCGATATGATTCAGAACTTGCGTCAGACAGTTGGCACCGTGCAGACCAATGCCCAGCGCCTGTTGTCGTCGAGCCGCCAACTCAGCCAGGTCTCAGAGCAAGCAGGCGACGCCACCCAACAGATTACACAGACGATTGAGTTGATGTCGGGCACGACGCAGCAGGTGGCGCAGACCATCGGTCAAGTTGCCCTGGGTGCAGCCCAACAGGCACAGATCATGGATCGCAGCCGCATGATTGTCGAGGAGCAGGATCATGTGATCACACGCATTGCACAAGGATCCGTACGTCAGACACAGGCCATTGAAGCCGCCGACAATGTCTTTCAAGGGCGCCTGGCCGCGGCGATTCGTCAAGTGGAAGGGGCAACCAGCGCCAGCGACATGGCAGTGTCTACTGCGGTGCAGGCGGCTGAATCAGGTACGAATGCCGTAAGTAAGACAATTATCGGCTTCAATACCGTCGCCAAGACAGCCGATCAAGTCACCCGCCGCATCAGCGAGATGGGCAAGCGATCCCACCAGATCGGCGCCATTGTTCAGGTGATCAACGACATCGCCGAACGTACCAACCTTCTCTCGCTCAATGCCGCCATTGAAGCAGCGCGTGCCGGAGAACATGGTAAGGGCTTTGCTGTGGTGGCCGATGAGGTGCGCAAACTTGCCGAACGCTCGGCGAAATCTGCCGAAGAGATTTCGCAACTGGTGGCGACAGTGCAAGAGGCCGCCAATCAGGCCGTTGCTGCGATGGAAGAGAATGATCGACAGGTGCAGCAGGGGTTGTCCACTGCGGGCGATGCAGAACATGCCCTGGGCGGTATCCGCACGGCCATGGCGCAGGTGGGCGGTCAGATGGCTCAGCTACAGGGCGCAGTGGCCGATCTCAGCGATAGCAGCCACAAGGTACAGGATGTGATGCAGCAGGTGGCTGATGTGATCGAAGAAAACATTGAAGCCACCACGTCGCTTACCTCAAGCCACGAACCACTGCAGCATGCCATCGAAGAGATCGCCAGTGTGGCGGAAGAGAACAGCGCAGCCGCCGAGGAGGTGGCCGCCTCTGCCGAAGAAAACAGCGCCTCGGTGGAAGAGATCAACGCCATGACCAAGTCGGTGAACGGGCAGATCGATGAGGTGACAATGGCCGTACAAGCGCTAACGACCATGGCATCGGAACTCCAGTCCGCCGTGGCGACTTTCCAGTTGGCTGAGGAATTTAGCCTGCCTCAGCCAGATGAGCACGCCTATGCGCTCCAAGCACCCAATGGTATGCGTACAGGGAATGGGCATAACGGCAACGGGCATAACGGCAACGGGCATAACGGCCGGCACAACTAACAATCGTAATGACCTATCTTTTCCTAGTGCGCAGTCAAATTCAGTCCGCTCAGCGCGGGGAGGTAGCCACCCCAGGTGCGGGTCTACATGGGAACAGTCGCACGTGGTGCATGTGCAAACTGAGCGGTTGAACGTGTAATCGGAAAGAATTGTTGCTCGTCCGCCGTCTACCAAGTTTCAATCTTGCTCATCAAGGGTAGAAAAAAGCAGTTCAGATCACATTATGTTGATCTGAACTGCTTTTTTTTTGCTTAACACCTCGACAGGATTTGTTGTCTGTTTCAGACGGCATCCTATTCCTAACACAGTCGACAATCGCCTGAAAGCGTCCTGAGTTAGGTCAATTATCCCAAGAACAAAATCTGTACAAAACAGGTGCACTGTCCGATATTTGTACAGCAATGAGTTACACAAATCGTCTCTGTGTCAATCAACAAGCGTCTGTCTAGGTTTTCGCACCAGGAAGAGGTCAAATATGAAGGTGATTCAGAATCTATCGGTCTCCGTTAAACTCGCGATTTTGCTACTGGTTGTACTGATTGGATTCGCCGTTTTCGGCATCTATGCCTACCAACGGCTTGGATATGTGAAGGTAAATGGCCCAATTTATGCGCACATTGTGCAGAGTAAAGACCTAACCGCCGATATTCTTCCTCCCCCCAAATTTATCCTTGAATCGTACCTAAATGTACTTGAAATGGAAGAAGCGCTGCTCCGCCAAGCGGAACCCGCTGCGCTGGGAAGGCTGTACGCCAAGGCCGAACGCTTGTACGAGGACTATGAAAGTAGCCAGGCGCATTGGCTTGCCGAGTTAGAGGAAGGCCAACTCAAAGCGCTAATAACCGATACATCGCACACCCCAGCAATGAACTTCTTTGAAATACGAGATCGAGCATTTATCCCGGCGATTCAAGCCGGCGACTTAGAGGCGGCTAAAAGTATCCTTCACAATGAGTTAAGGCCACAGTACGAAATTCACCGTGCCGCCATCGGTGAAGCCGTTGCCCTGGCAGACGAACGCGCCCGTCAGGATGAAATCCTTGCCGATAATGCAGTCTCCCGCACAGTAACGCTGTGGATCATCATCGGCGTCGTCGTAAGCACACTTAGCATCGGCATCGGCATCGTGATCAGCACTTACATTGTTCGTCCTCTGCATCAGTTGACGAATGTGGCGCGTGAAATTGCCAAGGGTGATATCCAACAGCAGATCACTTACCAGAGCAAAGACGAAGTCGGCATCCTGGCCGACGAATTTCGACGCATGATCGCCTATCAGCAAGAAATGGCAGAAGCGGCAACGCTCCTTGCACAAGGTGACCTTGAAGTTCGGGTCTCGCCACAGTCAGAGAAAGACCTTCTTGGCAATGCGTTCCAGCATATGGTGGCCTATCAAAAAGAGATGGCCAATGCGGCTGGTCATCTCGCCCAGGGTGATTTGGATGTTCAAGTTGCGCCGAAATCTCACCGTGATGTATTGGGCAACGCATTCCAGCAGATGATTCACTATCAACAATCGATTGCCCAAGCCGTCACCGAAATCGCAAACGGCAACCTGACCGTAGACGCTGCGCCACAGTCATCAAAAGATGTGTTAGGCAATGCGTTGGCAAAGATGATTACTCACTTTCGCACTACCGTGGGCAGTGTGAAGGTCAATGCGCAACGGCTACTCGCATCGAGCCACCAGCTCAACCTGGTCTCTGAACAGGCAACCGACGCCACCAATCAGATCACGCAAACGATTGAAGCAATGACCGGCACCACGCAACAGGTGGCGCAAACCATCGGCCAGGTGGCATTGGGCGCTGCACAGCAGGCACAGGTGATGGAACGCAGCCGCATGATTGTTGAAGAGCAAGAACATGTCATCGCCGGTATTGCACAGGGATCTGTGCGGCAGACACAATCAATTGAGGCCGCGGACATGGTCTTCCAAGGACGGCTGGCGACGGCGATTCAACAGGTGGAAAGTGCCACCAGCGCCAGCGACAAAGCGGTTTTCAGCGCAATTGAGGCGGCACAATCAGGGTCACACGCCGTCACCAAGACAATTGCAGGGATCAACACCGTTGCCCTTACAGCCGATCAGGTGACACGCCGCATCACCGAAATGGGCAAACGCTCCAACCAGATCGGCGCCATTGTACAGGTAATCAACGAGATTGCAGAGCGCACCAACCTGCTTTCGCTCAACGCCGCCATCGAAGCCGCCCGCGCCGGTGAACAGGGCAAAGGCTTTGCCGTTGTGGCCGACGAAGTGCGCAAATTGGCCGACCGTTCGGCCCGATCCGCCGAGGAGATAGCCGAATTGGTGGGGACAGTGCAAGAAGCCGCCAACCAGGCGGTGGCAGCAATGGAAGAAAACGACCGCCAGGTACAGCAAGGTATTGGCACCGCCAATGAAGCCGAAGTGGCCCTCATCGGGATTCGAGAAGCCATGTCTCAGGTTGGTGGGCAGATGCACCAACTACAAGGCGCGGTTGCCGATCTCAGTGACAGCAGCCACAAGGTACAGGGCGCTATGCAACAAGTGGCCGGCGTTATCCAGGCAAATTTAGAGGCCACAGCCACCCTTACCGCCAGCCACGAACCGCTCCAATTTGCCATCGAAGAAATTGCCAGCGTGGCCGAAGAGAACAGCGCCGCCGCCGAAGAAGTAGCCGCCTCTGCCGAAGAGAACAGCTCCTCGGTGGAAGAAATCAGCGCCATGACCCGCTCCGTCAATGTGCAGGTGACCGAAGTCACCCAAGCCGTACAATCCCTTTCAATGATGGCTGCCGATCTCGATGCTATTGTGGCCAACTTCCGACTGCACGATGACAACAACCGAAAGCACACCGTCATCGAAGAGCGTGCTTTCCCAGTAACAATGCGCAAGAGCATCTACGCAGAGCCCGTCGCCCACTATGGGAATGGGAGTAGTTGGTAGTCAATGTCATTAAGTTTAGCTGTTTGGATGAGACTAGGCGATTAAGAGATTAGGCGATTGGAGTTCTGCTCCAATCGCCTAATCTCTTAATCGCCTAGTCTCTAAGTTTTAACTTGACGACATTGACCACGCACCCAATACCGTTAGTGGACAGACACCTGCTTCAATTTCCGACGGCGCATCTGTCGTACCACCACAACAAAGAGGACGGCGATCCCTGTCACCGCCACAAGGGGCAGAAACACCGCCAACAGCGAAGTGAGCACAGATCCCAATAGTTCGGATGACGAGACGGCAAAATTGCCCAATCCACCTGTCACCGTTGACGAGGTGCCACGCAGGAGCACTGTCCCAGATTGGACGGCCGCCGCCACACCACCGCCTGCAATGGCCGCCAGACTCCAGCGTAACAGTGGTGAGACGTCACCCACCACCGAAGCCGTGATCACCGCGCCGGCCACAATGGCAGCCGGTGTAGCGATGCTGTCGAGCAGGTTGTCGACCCAGGGGATGTAGTAAGCGGCGATCTCCAACACAGTCGCCACCGCAAAGACCAACAGCGCGGGATAGCTGCCGATCCAGTCGAAACCAGGCGCCAATTCCAGGTATCCACTCAGCGCCGCCAGGCTGATGACAGTGAAGGGCACAAAGACGCGAAAACCCACAGCCGCCGCCAGGCCAATCCCAATGGCGAAACTCAACAGCACTTCGATGGTTATATCCATATGGATGACCTCCGGACTACAGCAGTTTGGACACGGATTTCAAGATTTACCTGGATGCCAACATGCAGAACCAGGCGCATATTCACTACGATGAAATCGTCAAAACGTCGCGAGGAAAGGAGAGAAGAAAAGTAAAGCGCGGTCTAAGCTAAGCACACAAATGCGTGATGCGCATAACCGATATACGCACAACCCACTACTTACGCACAACCCACTACTCCAACAACGTCACAGCGGCCTTACTGCTTCGAAATGTCTCGGCCAAAAGTGGTTCACCCACAAGATCGTACTCCATGGCGCCGTTGATGTGTACTTCCATCATGCTGCCGATGGGCACGCCGCTGACACCGGGCACAAGGACGAGTCCATCTACTTCAGGCGCGTCGCGGTAGCTGCGTCCTAACAGCAACGGATCCCCCGTTTCGGCGATTTCGCCCTCCCCTTCCACCAGGATTTCGAGCATTTTGCCTACCTGCGCCTGATTCTTGCGCAGGCTGATGGGCTGTTGCACTTCCATGAGGCGGGCGTAGCGATCCTGCTTCACGTCGTCGTCCACTTGATCGGGCAGAAGATAGGACGGCGTCGTCGGTTCGGGGCTGAAGGTGAAGGCGCCGACTTTGTCGAATTCAATCGCCTGCGCAAAATCGAGCAACCCCTGGAATTCCTCCTCGGTCTCACCAGGATAGCCGACGATGAAGGTGGTGCGCAGGGCGATGTCGGGCATGGCGCCACGCAGCTTTTCAATGTGATCGTAGACCATCTCCAGCCGCGAAGGACGCATCATGCGGCGCAGTGTGCGCGGATCGCCATGCTGCAAGGGCATATCCAGGTAGGGGACGATCTTTTCTTCACGTGCCATCACCTCCACCAAGGCATCACTGACATGGCCGGGGTAGGCGTACATCAGCCGTAGCCAGCGCAAATCAGGGCCGGTACGGTTGCAGATGGCACTGAGCAGCTGGGGCAGGCTGTTGGGAGCGCCGAAGTCGCGGCCGTAGTCGGTGGAGTCTTGTGCTACGATGACCAGTTCGTGCGCCCCGGCGCGGACAAGCGCCTCTGCTTCGTCGACGATGGCATCCAACGGACGACTCTTAAGCTTCCCCTTGAAGCTGGGGATGGTGCAAAATGCACAGGGCGCGTTACAGCCGTCGGAGATTTTGAGGTAGGCGCTGCCGCTGACTACCGGCGGCCGCGGGACGGCATCTGCGTAATCGACATCAGGATCACCCAGCAAGGTGTAGCGCTGAAGCAGACGTTTCTTGCCGTTGCGCCCGCCACGGATCTGATCGACCAGATCGACCACATCCATCCAGCGCCGTGTGCCCAGCAGACCGTCTACTTTGGGCACCCGCGCCAAGACTTCGTCGCCGTTGCGTTGTGCCAGGCAACCGGCAGCGATGAGCATCTGGTTGCGCCGCTTGCGCCGCGCCAGATCCTGGAGCACGCCGATCGATTCTTCCTTGGCCGCTTCGAGGAAGCCACAGGTGTTGACGATGAGGATGTCGGCGTTGCCGGGATCGTCCGTCACTACAACAGATGCATCGCGCAGGATCATCTCCATGCCGTCGCTATCTACTTTATTTTTGGGGCAACCCAAGGTAATCAGATGGTATTTCAAAATGTATAAACTCCCGGAAAACGGATGGGACGGAAGACGATGGACGGAAAACGGATGGGACGGAAGACGATGGACGGAAGACGATGGACGGAAGACGATGGACGGAAGACGATGGACGGAAGACGATGGACGGAAGACGATGGCAGAGATAACTTCGCACTACTGGGTCGTTGCTGCGCGTGCGCTCTCAATATAGCAAGCCATTACTCAACGTTCGTCTACGGCCCTTCATCCTCCGTCTCTACGCTCAAAGTTTGTTCCAATTCTTCCAAAGCCCATATCGCCAGTGCGTTGATCATGTCGGCGTGGCGGCGTGCAGCGATTTTCTGAGCGGGAAGGGTGTTCATGCCGGCGACGGTGCGGGTGAGTGTGCCATTAACATGGCGCACAAGATCAGCACGTCGCTCTTCAAGTGATTGTCCACTGGCGTACGGGGCGCTCATATTAAAAACGATCGCCTGTACGCCCAACTTCGAAAGCTTGTCCGCATCCCAAAGGATAGCAGTTTCAACCGGCGCAAGCGGTAGCGCGCCTTCAGGACGGGTCAACCCTTCGTGTACGCGAATGGCGTTGACCACTGCTTCAATCTTGTGCGCTGGAAAGTCTGTGCCCAGGAGAATGTCATACGCTTCGGCAGCGCCGGCCAACGCGTGCTGCGGCTCCATTTTGCGAATATCGTGCAACCAAGCCGCCGCCTCTACAATGTCACAGTCTGCATCCAATTGCGCGGCCAGGTGCAGTGCCAACCCCACCACTGCTTGCACATGTTCCCAACGATAGCGAAAAGGAATCTGCGCGGGATTGTCTATGCGCCACTTGTGCAGCGCTTCCTGGTCGGCGCGCGATTGGGCCAGCGTGCGCACTTTCTTTCTCCATTCGCTCATCGCGATACCTTCTCTGCCAACGTCGCCGGATCAATTTCTATAAAACGATATGGGTAGACGTTGATCACTTCCGTCTCGTGGTAGAGCGTGCGTGTGATCTCATCATGCCGGTACAGGTGAATGTGCCCATGCAGCAGATAGCGCGGCTTGAAATACCGCATAAACGCCAAGAACGACTGAAAGCCCGTATGCGCCCGATCCGGCTGATCATGGATGCCGAAGGGTGGCGAGTGGGCAACCAGAATGTCAAGAAAGCGCCCATAGCGCAGACGATTATACATCAACTGTGGCACAAGTTTTGCGATATTCCCCCACATTTCGCCATCTGTGTACTGAAACTTGGGCGCACTGTTGTAGCGCATCGAGCCTTCTAACCCGGCCAGTAGCAGCCCTTGCTCGTAATGAGACTGGCGATGCAGGTTCTCTGCGCCACCCGGTGCAGAGACGGTGATGTTATTCGACCAATATTCAACTTCCTTGCCATGATTGCCGAAGACAAAGTAACACGGCCGATTCAACATGCTGATCACAAAATCCAGGTAGTAGTGCGGCAGATCGCCACAACCGAGGATCAGATCAACGTCACCCACATGATCGCGGATGGCCCCTGAGTAAAGGATCGGCACCACTTTGTCGCTAACGGCAAGAATACGCATGACTATCCATTCTAGCACGGGGCAAAAGTGAGGGTCAAAGCACCGGGGAAGCGCTCTACATAAAATCATACCCGACCTGGGGCTGGGAGGCCAGAAAGGAGATAGGGAGTGGGGAGGCGTGATGCGTAATGCGTAAGGCTGTGTTGAGCCACAGGTTTCCAAATTTGGAACTTACATGGTAAACAAATTACGCATTACGCATTACGAATTGCGCATTACGCACTTCAAATCCAACGCCGATTGCCAATCCAAAAGATCACCGCTGCCAACGCCAGCGCCGTCGCCGCCATAGCAAAGACGGCAGAGCCGCCGAGACCGTCCCAAAGGTAGCCGGCGGCAAGAGCGCCAATCCCGCCACCGATTCCGCCTTGAATCGCTGCCGCCACACCCTGCGATGTGGCCGACAGACCCGACGGAGCCGATTCGGCGGCATACCCAACAATTGCCACCCAGAAGATGCCGTAGCTGATGCCGTTAAGCGGCAGCACCGCCAGGAATTGTAACGGCGTGGCCGCCAGTGCCATGCCGGCAAAGGTGATCGCAAAACCGATCATGCCGATAATGATGAGCCGACCGTACCGGTAGCGGGCAAACCAGCGGGCGCCCATGAACATCATCGGAATTTCGAGCACAGCGTTGATGGCCCAAGCCAGCCCTACCTGCGCTTCATTACCGCCCAAAGCGCGCATTTGCAGGCTCAAAAAGTTCACATAGGCCGACAACCCCATCCCTGCCAGGAGAAGCGCCACGGCGAAGCTGACGTACCCCGGCTGCTTGATCATCTGGCGCAAACCGGCCACGAGATTGACCCGGCCTGGGCTGCGTTCAATAGGCAGCGCAAAAGCCAAAAGCGTGCAGCCGATGCCGATTAGCCCGGCGTGAAACCAGAAGATCGGGCGTAGATCCTCGCCCACCAGCCACCGTGCGAAGACATACGCCAGCAGCACAAAACCTACACTACCCCACAACCGTTGGCGTCCATAACTGCCGCCGGTGCGCCGCACCGTATCCATCACCGACGCATCGACCAATGTCGGCACCGGCGTGCGCACAAAGAAGAGGAGCAACACCAGCCCCATCAACGGCCAGAACCCCTGCGCCGTCGTCAACAACATCGTCGCCACACCCGTGAGAATGCTACACAGAATCAAGATCTGGCGGTGGATCTGCCACCGATCCGACAAACTCCCCCAAAACGGATTCGAGAGCAACGTGATCAGCGGCGCCATGCTGCCAATCCAACCGATCTGCGCCCCGGTCAAGCCTTGCGACATCAAATAAATGTTAAAAAACGAAACCAACGGCCCAAGCGACGCAAAAAAGACGAAGTAAAACAATTTGGCGGCGAGCAGCCCCGACACGTCGGCGCCGAAACGTTGCCGTGTCTTCAACGGCTCCGCTACAGCAGTGGGGGAAGTTTGCGACATACAGGTCCTCAAGTTGTGATGGAAATAAGAAGAAAAAGTGATTGGTGATTGGGATTGGTGATTGGGATTGAAGATAGAAGCCATCTCGCTGATGCACGAAATGACTTCTATACCCAGTTCCCAATCACCAATCCCCAATCACTAATCACTAATCACTAATCACTAATCACTAATCACTAATCACTAATCACTAATCACTAATCACTAATCACTAATCACTAATCACTAATCACTAATCACTAATCAC
>WGMT01000059.1 GCA_016124945.1 bacterium
ATCCCCGCGCCCGATGCCTAGATCGGCGAAGCCATTGGCTGCCCGCCTGATCTCCTCGTGCAGTTGGTCATACGACCATATCTGCCCTTCAAAGTGAAGGGCAGGGCGATCGGGGAAATGATGAGCGCCGCGTTCGACAAAGTGGGCAATGTTCATGAACACCTCTAACAGTACAGCAATGGATTCTTAACCTTAAAGAGCAGGGTTAGGACTTTGTCGATTGAGTTGATGATCCTTGATGGCGAGGAAAAACTTTATTTCTGCGCCCACCAGGCAGCACGAACAAGCGGCACAACAAAGGGCGGTACGTTCTGAATACGCGTGTGCAACGCCATAAATTGAGATGTGAAATAAGGAATGATCACACCCCCATCAGTCGCAATCTGTTGTTGAATCTCGGCGTAGAGGGCTTTGCGTTGAGTGGCGTCGGTTTCGGCGCGTGCCGCTTCGATCAAGCCATCCACTTCCGGTTTACTCCAACCACTCTCGTTGTAGACTCCCTGAGAATGATAGCAAAAGGTTAAGATCTCATCAGGGTCGGCCAGACCAGGCCAGAAGGATACGAAAAAGGGTGTTTGCATATACCTCTCGCTCCAGTAGATATCGATAGGGCTGATCTCCAGGTTGATGGTGCTCCCAGTTGCTTTAACCATCTCCTGGATCGCCACTGCAGCATCAACAATCCCAGGGCTAACATCGGCAACTGCTAGTGTCACGGTCACCCCTTCTGCGTATCCGGCCTCGACTAACAGCGCTTTGGCTTTTTCGACATCATAGGACAACGAGACTGCATCTCCCCAGAAGGAGGTGCTGGGCGGCACGGGCTGATCATTCCCGATCGTTCCGCGTTCTCGCCAGACGACCTGCCGCAACGCATCGCGGTCGATGGCATGTTTGAGGGCTTGGCGCACCCGCACATCATCAAAGGGCGGTTGATCGACGCGCATGGCAAAGACATGATAGACACCCAACGTATTTTCGATGACCTTGAGTGTTGGCTCATTTTCTACAAGGGATAGATTGGCAATACCTATCTGAGCAATCAGATCAATCGTTCCGCTGGTAAACGCCGCCATCTGCGTGTTGGAGTCGGTGATATAGAGATGATGTACCTCGTCCAGATAGGGCAACGGATTGTCCCAGTAGTTCTCATGGCGAGCCAGAACCAGGCGTTCTCCGGGTGAATACTCACTCACTTTGAATGGGCCTGTCCCCGAAGGTGTCGTCGCCAGTTGTTCGCTCGTATAGGTATGGGGCACAATTTGTAAGCCTAACGAAGCAAGCGCGCGGCCAAATTCTACATGGGGGGTCCGTAACACAAAACGGATGGTAGTGTCATCTACAGCTTCGACCCGTTCCACAATCTGCAAGTGGCTGAAGCCGGACGATCCCAGCGTCGGGTTCATGATCCGTTCGATGCTATAGATCACATCCTGCGCCGTCAGCAGTTCACCGTGATGAAACTGCACCCCCTGCCGCAGATGAAAGGTCCAGATAAGCCCGTCTTCGCTGATCTCCCAGCGTTCTGCCAGCCTGGGGAGGACGGGGTAGCTTGCATCGCTGTAATCGATAGCGGTTAAGTGTTCAAAGACTGTGAAGCTGTAGGAAATGTCAGCACCGGAGAAAGCCAGCGCGGGATCCAACTGGGTAAGTTGGTCTGGAAAGGCAATACGCAAGACGCCGCCTGATTGGGGCTGCTGCGCAGCAGACGTTGTGTCAGCGGGTTGGGATGGCACAGTCCCGGTGCTGCAAGCGGCGATTGCCAGCGCTACAGCCGATCCCCCCAACAACGTTAGCATTTGGCGTCGATTTAGCGATGAAACAGAGAATGATGAGGTGCTCATACGGTTTCCTTGTTGGGCAAGAGTTGTTGTTGCGGTCGGACCGTACGCAAGAGCGGGGACATGGCATTGGCCACACCTGTGATCAATCCGGCGTTGTAGAACATAATCGATGTGAGCACACCAAAATGGAAGAGGAAGACGCCACCGATCACAGCCATCCCCGGCGCCATGGATGCAATATGATTGGCGCGCATGTTGGCGTTGTAGGCGTTCGCCAGATCAAACAAGCCTGTCAACTCGTTGAGGGTGGCATCCATGAGCACAATCTGCGCCGTGTCGGTGGCGATAGTCGATGCGCCCCGCAACGAGACTGAGAGATCCGCCTGTTTGAGCGCAATGGCGTCGTTGATACCGTCGCCCACAAAACAGACGCGTTTGCCTTCGTTTTGCAGTTGCTGGATCAAAGCCGCTTTGTGTTCGGGCAGGGTATTGGCAAAGTAGTGTTCGATCCCCAATGTTTCGGCCAAATGACGAGTGGGCTGTTCTTGATCGCCGGAGATGATGTAGAGCGATAGCCCGCGGTCGCGTAAGTTGTCGATGATCTGGCGCGCTTCGGGGCGGATGGTGGGCGCCAGTTCAATCGCCCCAGCCACTTCCCCATTGATGCTGATGAGTACCAGTGAATGTCCTTGGTCGTGAGCGGCTGTGCGCAGGTTGCTGACTGCGGAGGGTACAACCACGCCTTCCATCTGCATGAAGCGTTCGCTGCCAATGCCGACCCGCTTATCGTCCAGGCTGACTTTGATGCCATAGCCAACTTCATAGCGCGCTTCGCCAATCGGCGGAATGGTCAAGGATCGCTCGTGAGCGGCTTCGACAATGGCGCGGGCGATGGGATGGCTCTGTCTTGCTTCAGCGGCGGCGGCATAACGCAACAGTTCATCGGCTGACCAATCTCCGTAGCAGTGGATCTGTTGCACACGGGGCTGTTCCAGCGTCAGTGTACCGGTTTTGTCGAAGACCACAGCATTGACAGTTGGCAGCACTTCCAGGGCGCGAGCGTCTTTGACCAGTACGCCCTGCTGGGCGGCCAGGCGCAAAAAGTTTAACATGCTCAAGGGGCCAACAATGCGCAAGTTGTAACCCAGCGAACTGAGCAGGATAGCAATGGCACCGCCGAAGCCGTGGAGCGGCAGGGCCAGGGTCGCGGCGGCCAGCGTGGGCAGGCTCCACTTATCAGAAATCGTCTGACTGCGCGACTCGAAGGTCTGCTTAAAGTTGGCGGTCTGGGCCAGAATTTCACCGATTTTAGCGGCAATGGTGGTTTCCCCGGCGCGCTCGACCTGGATTAGGATACGACCAGCCAACATGAGCGACGCCGCAAAGACTTCATCACCCACAGTTTTCTCGGAAGGCTGCGACTCACCAGTCAACATACGCTGATCGATTGAGGCGGCGCCGCTAAGGATCACCCCATCGGCGGGGATCATCTGTCCAGCCATCACCACCAGTACATCACCGGCGCGGACATTGGCAAAAGGGACCTCAACCTCAACCCCATCGACCAAGGCCCACACCGTGGACGGGTGCTGCCCAAAGACGTTGATCATGCTCTGCATCGAGCGATCTTCGGTGCGTTTGAGCACCGCCGCGCTGAGCGAGAGCAACGACACGGCCAGCGATGCGGCAAAGAAGTTGCCCATCAAAGTCACCCCTGGAATCGAGATCAGATCGAGGGTGGTAGCCGTGATCCTGCGTTTGGTGCGCAGATCGTCAATGCCGGCTTTCATGAAAGGAATAGCGGTATAAATCAACCCCGGAACGCTCAACAGCGCCAGGGGCGGATAGAAAAACTGGCCCAATGTCGTCACCCCGAGGCAGGCGAACGCCACCCCGACATAGAGATTGGCCTGCTGCTCTTCGGCACTGAGGGGCGCATTTTGCTCTCTTTGCGCCATCAACTGCATCTGTTCCTGCCGTTCGTTGCCGGCCAGGGCGCCGATCACCTGCTCTGCAAGTTGCTGTATCTGCGCCTTGAGACTATCCAGCGGTAATGAGGCTGGTTGGGCTTGTGTGTTTTTTTTCAACAGCTTCATAAAGGGTGATTTGCTCTGTTGGGGGGCGCGTATCCCGGAGAAAAACTCAGCGCCGGCTGCGACCAAAGTAGAAATAGAATACATGGAAATCCTTGTTAAAATCACAGTGACAGATCGGCCTGACGCAGGGGAAATTTCTCGTTGATCAGCATCACAGGCTGATTACCGACAATGATGCGATAGGTACGGCTGATAAATTCATTGCCGGTCTCTCGTTCAATCCTCTCCGGCAGGTTAGAAATTGTTTCACGCCCATACCAAAGGATCTCACGCCGATTTTCGATCTGGCTGTTCAAGAGAACGCGACCAATTCCGGCCGGCTCACAAGCCAGATCCGCGATGAGGGTGGAAGGCAGCCGCTCAGTCACTAACAACGAAATCGCATAGGCGTAGACGGTGGCGCTGTATCGCCCGCGCAGCAACACCTGCCGAGCAATCACCTCGCCTTCGGACAGCGCCAACCATGGGTGTTGGTGAAAATTCAGGGATCTCCCCTCGTTAGCCAGGGTCTGCACCTGCTGCAATAGAAGCACGCTTTCTACTGGTTCTAGGGTATAAGCCTCAATCAATTTGGTCACCGTGCCGTCAATGCTTAACAAGGCTCGTTGAAAAGGGGTGAGCGTACGCAAATTTACCTGGTGTAGATTGGTCGGGCGGCTTGCCTGCGCCGAGATCAGATCAACAAATGGATCAAAGTTCCCAGTACCTTTCCCGTTGAGCGGCTCATTCAGAAGGGTAGTCGTATTCTCGTTTTCTCGGTTCATCTTCATTTATCTATCACTTCTAGTTTCTTCATAACTTTGTCTCTATGCATAGGCGAGCCATTGAATATCGATATGTACGCTTGTGTTTGTCCGTTCTTGTGTTCCTATTTCACAAATCGTGAACTACTGAGATTAGGTAATTGTGCAGAAGACTGAAGCAGCCTGCGATAGCGTAGCCAGGGACGCATGGCAATAAAGGGGCCAACGCTTGATTGCACTAGATCCAGGAATGTCATCTGCGGCAGGCCGAAGCCCAGAAAAAAGATGCCAAACGCGCCTACCATACTTGGCACCAACACTGTCGCCATGAGCTGGCGCTGGTTTTCGGTGTATTCATCGGCCAGTTTGAAGAGGCTTAGGAGCTGGCGCAAATCATTGTGCATTAACACGACGTGGGCCGTCTGTGTGGCGGCTGTGGTGGCGCCGTATAGAGAGACGGACAGATCGGCCTGCTTCAGCGCGACGGCGTCGTTGATGCCGTCGCCCACGAAACAGACAGTACGCCCGGATGCCTGTAGCCTGGCAATCAGAGCAGCCTTGTCTGAAGGCAGGGCTTCGGCTACATATTCGTCGATGCCTAATTCACGCGCCACTGCTGCGGTAGGAGACGTCTGATCCCCCGAAATCAGGACGACGTGCCGAATCTGTCCCTGACGGCGCAATGCAGAAATGACCTCCGCCGCTTCGTCGCGCGCCTGGATTTGCAGTTCGATGGCGCCGTACAGGCGGCGATCCAGAGCCACGAAGACGAGCGAATGACCGGCCGCCCTGCACACTTCCTGCACCCGTCGAATCGGCGCGGGAATCGCCACCTCTTCCTGCTCCATGAAGCGAGCACTACCCACATGGACCAGATGACCATCGATCTGCACCGTAATCCCGAAGCCGACCCGATAGGCGGCATCCGCAACTTCCGGCAAATCGAGATTGGCCACAGCAGCTTCGGCCAATAAGGCCCGTGCAATGGGGTGGGATTGGTACTGTTCAGCGGCGGCGGCGTAGCGGAGCAGATCTGCTGTGTCGCACTCGGCGCAAAGATGAACGTTGGTAACTTGCGGCTGTGGCTGCGTCAGTGTCCCTGTTTTGTCGAAGATCAGGGTATCGACCTGGCCCACTATTTCCAGCGAACGCCCATCTTTGATCAGGATCTGGTTTTGTGTGGCGTAGAGTAGAAAGCTTATGTTGCTAAGTAAACCCAGGTTAACGAGATGACGTTGCGGATGCACGTCGACCAATGCCGCTGCTCGCAGTGGGCCAAACCAGGGCAGCGAAAGTGCGCTGCCCGCCAGCACCGGCAAGACCAGCCGTTCCGTCAGGATGAAGGTCTGCAACTGCTGTGAGTTGCGCTGGTCTTTGCTCTCTTGCAGCATACGCCCAATATGAGCCACCGTAGTCTCCTGGCCGGTTTGAGTGACGGCCACAAAAAGCCGCCCCGACAGCACCAACGTCATGGCGCGGACGTCGTCGCCGGCGACCTTTTCGACGGGGCGGGCCTCACCGGTTAGCACTTGTTGATCGACCAGACCATTGCCTTCTTTCACAACACCGTCCACAGGGATGACTTCGCCGGCCTGCACCACGACAACATCATTCACTTGAATCGCCTCCAGGCTCACCTGCACAGCTTGGCCGTCGATCCACTGCCAAACCAGTTGGTTTTGTAGCGAAAAGGCTGCCGTCATGTCCTGCACAAAGCGATCCTCAATAACCGTGCGCAGTCGAAAGCTGAAGAAGAACGACATCTGCGCCAAACTGCCCCAAAACCAGAGGCCGCCGCCCAGGTAGGCGGTATTGAGCAACGCCGTGAGCACGTCTATGCTCACATGGCGATGCTGGATCAGATCCTGATATGCCTTCATATAGATAAAGCGTGAGTTGTAGAGAAGGCCGGCCAAGCTGAGCAGCCGGAGCGGCGGTAGGAACAGGTTGCCCGCAACCGACATCACCAGCGCCCCTACAGAGATGTAAAGCCCCCGGTTTAAGACACGTTCTTCGGGTGTCAAATCACTGTTTGACTGCGCAGACACCATCACCTGCTGCCGATGGCGTGTATCCCCACCTGCCCATAAATCCAGCGCTTGATCGAAGAGTAGATCAAGATACTTCTGCTCAAAAGAGGCGGCGGCGGTGCGTAGACGCGTCCATAGCACACGCACCGCCGTTAAGGGCATGTGCAACTTCGATTTGGTCTGGATGGAACTCTTTGCTTCAGTGGCAATCATAGAAATGTCCAGTGGCTGCGTAAGTGGTTCTCTCGCTAAATATGCAACCTTCCCGGAAGGGGCCAGAGCCGGATCGCACACCTGGAATTCGTCGGGACCCCTTCCCGGAAGGTAACCGCGAACTTAGCGAGAAAACCACTGAGCGAATGGTGGCACACTATTGAGAAACACCGCCATTTGGGTCTATTGCTTCCTGATGAAAGGGCACACCGCACCCTGGCGGGACTGCTAAGCAGCACTCGGTGTTTGGGATACAGTTGCGTTTTCCGGTGCCATCTCTGTAGAAACTGCTGCGTTATCTGCTTGTTTGTCGATTGTCGGCAGAATGGTTTGCATGTAACTCCAGCCCAACGCGCCACCGGCGGCGGCGCCGAGACTGAGCGCTACAGGTGGGGTTGCCAACGTCGCCAGCACAGTGACCACACCTTTGGCCAACGCTGCCACGGCCACGCCGCCCACAAGCGCAGAACCAGCCGTCACCCCCCACAACTTCACATGTTTGGGTTGGCTTTCGCCCACCTCACGCAGCCGATTTAGGCCGACCTGCACTTGTTCTCTGAGTTTATTCACCTGTTCCATAAGACGATACCCTTTCTTTACTTGATATGGGTCTGAGGCTACTGGTATTGGAGAGGACTATGCGCTAAGTTAACCAGGTGCTGGGGCTTTTCGCTGCAGCAAGTTGGGATATCCACTTTTGGCATCACCGCCAACGTGAAGTCCTTGCACTTTCGTTGCCCCTATCTTAGCGACTGTGAAGCTATAGGATACCAGCGCCCGATAGCATATCATGGCATGAGACTCCCTCTCAACCTGATTTATGAATTTTTTTTTCTGGACAATTCAGGAGAGGACGTCAGTTAAAGGCGTAGCCGACCAGTGAATTCACCCCAATTGATAGGTAGACTAGAAATCTTTAATTTCCCGAATCTAGCCAGATGAATTGTGCGGGAATGATCAGGCCAGGCACCAGACCGCGTACATTATCACGTGTCGCCACATAAATTGGCATCAAGTAGGGAATGATGACCCCGCCTTCGTGGCTGATAATCTGTTGTATCGTTGCGCTTAGCTCTTTACGCGCAGGCAGATCTCTCTCGCCGTGAGATTGGACAACCAATGCGTCAACTTGGGGATCGCTCCAACCACTTGCGTTGTATGCAGCGCCTGTCACGTAGCCCATTGACAACTCGACTGTCGGCTCACTCCATGACGACCAATAATCCACGAAAAATGGCGTTTGCATATAGTGCTCAGCCCAGTAGCTTCCTATCGGCACACGTTGGATCTGGACGATGATGTTAGCATCTTGGAGCATTTCTTGGATAACAACGGCAGCATCTACAATGTGCGGCATCACTTCAGCAACTGTCAGCGTAACTTCCAGCCCATCAGGGTATCCTGCCTCCGCCAGCAACGATTTGGCTTTTTCCACATCGTACGCCAGGGCAGGAATATCAGCCCAGAATGGGCTGGTCGGCATCACTGGCTGATCGTTCACGGCAATGCCATTCCCCTGCAGAACCATCTGTTCCAGCACATTTCGATCTATGGCATGTTTGAAAGCCTGACGGACGCGTAGATCGTCAAAGGGTTCTGCCGTGACATTCATGGCAAAAATCGCAAAGTTGCCCTGTAGGCTTTTTAAGATCTGAATCCCTTCTGTGTTGGTTAAAACCGATAGATTCTCGATACCCACCTGGGCAATCATCTCCACGGCACCGCTCGTCAGCGATGCGACTCGAGTAGCGGCTTCTGGAATCTCCAAGAGATGTACTTCATCCAGGTGGGGTATGCCTGCTTCCCAGTAGTTCTCATTCCTTGCCAGCACCGTGCGTTCGCCTGGCACATTTTCCACGAAGCGGAAAGGCCCAGTCCCGCTAGGGTCCGTTGCGCGTTGCTCATCTGTGCGGTCGTGGGGAAGTATCTGTGTGCCGGGGTTGCTCAAGATGTAAGGAAGGGTGACGCTAGGCCGCGCCAGGTAGAACGTAATTGTATGGTCATCGATAATCTCAACCCGCTCAAGAAAAGATGAAAGCGTTGAGTGCATGCTCAAGCCAAGATCTGGCTCGATCAGTCGCTGCATGGTAAATGCAACATCCTGGGCTGTGAAGGGTGAACCGTGATGAAAGGTGACGCCTTGGCGTAGATAAAAGGTATAGGTGAGCGCATCATCGCTCATCTCCCAAGACTCTGCCAACTGTGGATAGAGCGGGGTGCCGGGTTCGCCTTCGCTGCTACGGGTTAATGCATCATGCACCATTAAGCTATAAGAGATATCCGAGGTGGTCAGAACTATACTTGGGTCGAGGGATGAGACGCCATCAGGCATTGCGATCCGCAGCACGCCTCCCTGCTGCGGTTGATTTGGGGCGGCTGTAGGTTCTATTTTGACAGTAGATGGATTCACACAACTTGCCGAGAGTGCAGCCAGCGCCAAACTGCCTGTCAGTTGCAAAAAGGTACGCCTGTTCAAGTGGGTTGTATGTAGAGTACGCATGAATCAGTCTCCTTGTTGTGGTGCAAACGGTGTTGTGGTGCAAACGGTGTTGTGGTGCAAATGATTGATGTTGGTTCGGTTGCGAGCAGCAGCCGGCTTTACATTTACTTTGTGCTCTTGTTTTGGAGTAGAGGCAACATCGCTACGCCCACACCTGCTAGTAGGCTTGCATCGTAGATCAGGGCTGCGCCAAGTACACCCAAATGGGCAAAAAAAACACCGCCCACAATGAACAGGCCAGGAATGATGGCAATGGCAAAGCCTGTCTTCATGTTTATATCAAACTGTTTGGCCAGTTCAAAGAGAGCAGGCAACTGCTCCAGAGTGGCATCCATCAGTACAATCTGAGCCGTATCCGTCGCAACCGTGGTTGCACCACGCAACGAGATCGAAACCTGGGCCTTTTTGAGCGCAATCGAGTCGTTGATGCCATCACCCACAAAGCAGACATTGCGTCCTTCTGCTTGCAGGCGCTCCACGTGTTTCGCCTTGTCTTCGGGCAGGGTGTTGGCAAAATAGTGATGGATACCCAAATCTCTCGCTAGCCTGTGAGTGGGTTCCTCTTGATCGCCGGAGATGATGTAGATCTCAATGTTGCGTTGGTACAAGGCTTGAACGACAGATTTTGCCTCGGGGCGGATGGTCGGCTCCAACTCAATCGCGCCGACCAGATTACCATCAATGGCAACCATCACCACCGAGTTCCCCTGCGCGTGGCAGTTCGCCTGCAATGTCTGCACGCTGTCTGGTACCTCGACGGTTTCCAACAGCATAAAGCGATCACTGCCTACCCGTATGAGTTGGTTGTTGATCCAGGCTTTGATGCCGTAGCCCACTTCGTAGCGTGCATCGCCAATCGTGGGCAGAGTCAAACCTCGCGCTTTGGCCGCGTTGACAACGGCGCGCGCAATTGGGTGTGTATGTCTATCTTCGGCGGCGGCGGCATAGGCCAGGATCGTCGCCTCATCTGCCCCGTTGAATGTGTGTACACGCGCCACATGGGGTTGATCCAGCGTCAGTGTACCCGTCTTATCAAAGATGATCGTGTCCACACTGCTGAGTAATTCCAGGGATCGCCCATCTTTCACCAGAATGCCTTGCTCAGAGGCCAGATTGAGATAGTTTAGCATGGACATGGGGCCAGTCAGGCGGATGTTGCAGCCAATTCCTGCATTGGTGACAGCTACGGCGCTCTCGAAAGTCATCCACAGCCAGGCCAAACCTGCAGCTAGCATGGTGGGAGTTGCCAAGCTATCCGCCAATTTCATCGCTTTAAAGTCTATGTCCATCTGGTAGCTGGCTGTGTTGTTGAGAATATCGCCAATGTACGCGGCGACTGTCTCCCTACCTGCTTTTTCCACTTCAACATAGATCTTCCCTGCCAGCACAACCGTTGCCGCCAATACCCGCTCACCAGTCGCCTTTTCCACCGGCTGTGACTCGCCTGTGAGCCGATGTTGGTCGATGGAAGCATGGCCGCTTTGGATAGTGCCATCGACTGGGATCATCTGCCCCGCGCTGATGATCACCCTATCCCCAGCCTGAATCTGTTCAAACGGAATCTCCACCTCAACGCCATCGACCAATGCCCACACCAAACGTGGTTGTTGACCAAAGACGTTAACCAATTTTTGCCGCGAGCGATCCTCCGAAATGAAGATCAGCTTTTGGGATATGAAGAAGATAGTCTGCCCCAAACCACCCACAAAGTAGAAACCGCCTAAAAAGGTCCCCAACACTGCGAAGCATGCCACCACTGAATCATTCAACTGCCGTTCGTAGACAAGGGAGTGATAGGCGCTTTGCAGCAGAACAACCGAGTTATACATGGCCAGAGGGAAGCAGATCAGTAAAATGGGTACAACAGCTTTACCGGCCACCAATGCCGTTCCTGAAATGATCAGAGATGTCGCAATGTACCGGTTCAAGCTCTTTTCGTCGTTGCTCACG
Source organism: bacterium (assembly GCA_016124945.1). Classification (GTDB taxonomy): domain Bacteria; phylum Chloroflexota; class Anaerolineae; order Caldilineales; family Caldilineaceae; genus RI-153. The sequence goes on from WGMT01000059.1 coordinate 11,317, forward strand.
CTGATGCGCTCTTCATCTCCGGCAATCTCTTGCATTTGTTGCAAGCGGCTGGCGCCAAAGAGTGGATCCACATGCTGTTTCACCAGGCGTTGATACTCGTTGTCCAGGGTAATGATCGCTTGTTTGATGCCGGACCAAACACTTGGCCGAGAAAGTCTGCCTACTGTAGCCTGATGGGCCAGGCCAGCTCCCAGCGGGGTGGAGAGCACCTGGATGAGCGTTTTGCCATTGGAGCGGGGTAAACCTATTTTTGCGCTTAGATTCATCTGCACATTGTCCTCGCTTTACGAGAATCAAATTCTTGGGTTTAACCAGCATCAGCCAGAAAGCGATGACGATGTTCAGGAAGATGGCCGTAACATTAAGGAGCAATAATATGACAGACCGCCACGAACTTTCAACCTGATTTCTTGCCTTTCCCTACTTATTAAGATAGACGAGTGGAGATCAGGGAATGGAGCATTCATGCCTGAATTTCCTTACAAAAAAGAGGATCTCTGCCGAGGGGATTGGGGGTCGGCAGGGGTAAGAAAGGGTATGGGGGAGAGAAACAGGAGTGGTGCAAAAACGAGTGCTTGGGCGTGGAACGGCGGAGGACGCGCCTATATCCTGCGGCATAACCAGTTCAGCACACCTGAATTATTAGCGTACCGGCTCGCCAATCATCACAAATTCTGTGGCGATCCAACTGGGCCCTGCCACGTCGGGAATGTTGATGAGCGCCCAAGCCCTGTCCGCGGTGACGGCGACGACTTCGTGGGTTTCACCTTCTTCGAGGTACCCGGTCAGTTTGGCGTCGGTTAACGGGGCATTGCGCACACGCAGACGGGTACCGTCGCCAGTGGTAACGGTGACACTGCCCAACAAGGGGATCAACGTCATGACCTCAGTGATGGTGACAAACCTAGACGATACCCAGCCCGTCCCTGCTAGTTCGGGAATGGCAAGACTGACCCAGACACCGTCTTCGGTTTGACTGATGACAGGGTAGTATTCACCATTACGTACACGCCAAACAATCTCAGCATTGGTAGAGGGGCTTTTGCGTACACGTAAGGGTTGCAGCCCCTCAGTATTCACAGCAGCCAGCAGATCGGTGAGGTTAAGCCTAATCGGCGTACCCGAAGCGACAAGCGTTGGGGTAATTTCAGGCAGCACAGTCTCTGCTTCAATCAGATCTTCAGAGTTACTCTCTGCCAGATCTAACAATGAAATATCGCCGCTAGGAATCACAGACTCCGACAAGAGCCAGCCACTGCCGCCTACATCGGGTATTTCGATTTGCAGCCAGGCACTGTCGGTGCTGCGCCCGGTAATGGTGATTCTCGATCCTGCCCGCAGGCTCGCTACAATTGGCGTGTTTATACTCGGCCCTTGACGCGCACGGATTACATTAGTATTGACTATGCCCAGCAGCGTCATGGGGTTGGTGTCTGCTTCGGATATGGCATCATCATCTGGGGTAATGATATTTTGCCCTTGAGAGAGCGGTGTTCCGATCAGCAAAGCATCGCGTTCGTTGTTGTAACAGCCGCTAAAGACAAAAGAGGCCAGCAACACAACCATAAAAAGAGAGGGGTGGGAACACATTCGGCTACTCCAAATTCGTTGGTTCCTTAGTTTTTGCTGAACTCACTATGATGAATACAGGAGCCTGGAGAGTTTGCAAGCAGTTGGCGCATCATGTAGCCTCTATTCCTTTAGCGGCGGCCAGAACGTAGTGAGCGCGCACAGCGAAAGCCATTGTCATAGGACCAGAAGGCAGGGTGGTTGTTGTTCCGGTGGGCAGAACGAACGTTGTTGTCGCCGAGTTCGAACCACGACCCGCCCCGCAATACACGGAAGGTTCCTGTGGCCGGTCCTTTTGGGTTGTTATCCGGTGAGACGCTGTAGTAATCATCCTGATACCAATCATTCACCCACTCCCACACATTGCCTGCCATATCCATCACCCGGTACGGACTGGCCCCGGCAGGGTAGCTGCCGACAGAAGCCGTATCGTCTACATTCCTGTTAAAGTTACATCGCTTCGCAGCTGGTGGTTGATTGCCCCATGGATAGATGCGTCCACCTGTACCACGGGCTGCCTTCTCCCACTCTGCTTCGCTGGGCAAGCGAGCTCCTGCCCAGGTACAAAAGGACATAGCATCGCGCCAGGAGACATTGACCACTGGATGGTTTGCCTTCTTTTTTGGTATCTCTTTGCCATGCCAGTGTTCTGGTGTTCGATGGCCTGTAGCATCGACAAAGACTTTGTACTGGGCGTTGGTCACCGGCATACGCATGATCCGATACACAGAAAGATAGATCTGGCGCTGTGGTGTTTCATTGCCGGCAGCCATCAAGTCTTTGGATGTATCGCTACCCCACAGAAACGCACCCTCCGGGATTGTGACCCAATCAAAGACGACCTTGGGGGTGTTGGTTAATCGTTGGACGAGTTGCTGCAAAATCTGTCGTAGTTGTTGCTTCTGCACCATCATCTGAACTCCATTAGATTTGACTTGACTCCAGGCAGGTGTGTAGTTGGTTTTAATTATGGAAAAGCGCTTGTGGGTAACCAGACTCACATGAGACAACAACAAGCACACATAGAGGGCGAAGTCAGAAAAACACGTGAACAGACAAGTGGATGTGGGCGCCGGGTAACAGCGATCAAAGGAGTAATGAAAGTACAAGCATATCTACCCAGCAGTAAACAGCGTATCACGATACAACAGCGCCATTCAACCTGATTTGTGGGCACATTTTTTGTGTCGCCTACAGGAGAGGATGTCAGGAAAAGGTGGACGGTACAGATGAATGGGTCGGGTATCCAAAAAAATAGAAGCCCATGCTTACTCGTTCACAATGTAGGCATGGGCTTCTATTTTGCGATTGTTGTTCTAACGGGATGTGATAAGACCCAAAGTCACCTCAAATAGAGCGCAATTGTGCAATAGCAACTGCTATTCTTTTTGTGCATCGATTTCGGTTGTGAATCAACCACAGGTAGCAGCCGTCCGACTGCCACTTGCACCTCAACGTGATCTGTGAATATCCTGTGCCCAAGGCATCAGCCGGCGACGTAGAAGTTCCAGGCCCTTGGTGGAAAGTAGCCCCAATAAGGCAATCATTACCAACCCAACGTACATTTTGTTGACGGCTAGAGTCGACCAGGAAATCCAGATCAGATAGCCGATGCCCCGGTTGGAGGCTACAAATTCAGCGCCAACAATAACCAACAGTCCTGTGCCCAAACCAAGGCGTAGGCCGGTAAAGATGGCGGGCAGAGAGGCAGGCAGGATGATTTTGTAGAAGAGCCGCCATCCCCTGGCTCCATAGCTCTGACCTGCATCGATGAGAACCGGCTCGATCTGCCGCACGCCATTGACAGTAGAGATTAGGACCAGAAAGAAGACAGCGACGGCGATAGTAACGATTTTTGTGGTTTCGCCCAGACCGAACAGAATAAGAAAGAGGGGAAGCAGAGCGATTTTGGGCACAGGATAAGTGGCCGCTACTAACGGGTCGAAGATCGCGTGTAGCGTGCGAAACCAGCCCATCAGCAACCCTAGAGCTATCGCAGGCAGAGCCCCCAGTGCAAAGCCGGCCAGCACCCGTAGCAGAGAAATACTTAGGTGGTTCCAGAGTTCACCGCTCCGTAGTAGACGAACAAAGACCGCCAGCACAGTACTGGGCGGCGGAAAGAAGCGATAGTCAAGCCAATTGGCCCAGACCAGACCTTCCCACAGTAGTAGAAAGAGCAATGGTGAGGCGATGGAGATCAACCTGTATGGGGTCTCGGTTTGTCCATCATCGGATTTGGTTTGTTTCACAACTCTTCCTCTTTCGTAGTCAATTCCTCACCCCCCAGCGCTCTCAGAGGCTAGTTCCCACTCCTGTTTACTGGCAGCATTTACCTCTTCCACCAGATCACTCCAGATGGCCTGCACAAGTTGGTTGAAAGCCACAGTCGTACGCATGTCAAGATGACGGGGACGGGGCAGAACAACGGAATAGATATCTCTAATGCGCCCTGGCCGCGCCGTCATCAACGCCACCCGATCGCCTAGCAGTACCGCCTCTTCCAGGGAATGGGTGATGTAGACAACAGTCTTGCGTTCCGCTTCCCAGATGCGCATCAACTCTTCCTGCATCAAGTAACGGGTCTGGGCGTCCAGGGCGGCAAAGGGTTCATCCATTAGCAGAATGTCCGGGTTAGTAGCCAGCGCACGGGCAATGGCGACCCGCTGCTTCATCCCTCCGGAGAGTTGGTAGGGATAAGCCTGGGCAAAACGAGCCAAACCTACCTTAGCCAGATAGTCTAGCGCGATGGACTGACGTTCCTTGCGCGTCACATTGCGCATCTCCAGCCCGAAGGCCACATTGTCCACCACAGTACTCCAGGGAAAGAGTGCGTATTCCTGAAAGACCATTGCGGTGAGCGGTTGGTGTGTTTCGCTACCCAGTTGGATCTTGCCGACGTCCTGACGCCCGATGCCAGCCAGCATGCGCAGTAATGTAGATTTGCCGCAGCCAGACGGCCCGACGATGCACATGAACTCCCCTGCCTGCACAGTCAGGTTGACATGTGCCAGGGCGATGACTTCGCCCTGGCCGCTCTGATAGCGTTTCCCTACATCGCAGATAGCGATAGATGCGTTCATTGCTCTACGTTTTCTAAAGTATGCATTCTATTCTGTTCGCTTTATTCGGCGTCTAGGCGGCTCAAGGCTTCTGTCAGCATCGAGGGTTCCACCATCTGTTCAAATGGGATCGGCTCTGCATACTCCACATAGCCACGGCTGATCTGGAAAGACTGCATGTCTATAATCCCGACTTCATCCAGTTCGCCGGTGACCGAGTAGACTGGCACAGGGCTGTTGGCAATCATTGCAGGCTCCATGCCTGTGTACTTCTGCAGGATGGCGATGACCTCCGGATTCTCCCAACCGCTGTTATTGAGGAAACGAGCCGCCTGCAAAATAGCCATAATAAATCGGATCCCTACTTCGCGGTTTTCTGTCTGGAGAAGGCGCTGGCCGAAGACCAGCCCACCTGAATCACCACCGGTGGGGGAAACATCCGTATTATTGAGAAGGGGCACTGCGGCGCCCTGGGCGACCATTCGCTGCACATTCAGAATGCCAGCCACAACGCCATCCACAGCGCCGTTTTCTACGGCAGCGAGCATTTCGCCGCCGGGGATCGTCACTAGTTCCACATCATCCAGTGTCAGCCCGACCTGCTCCAGCCCTTTGTACAGCATATATTCCAGCCCACTGCCCCGCAGGTTGACAGCAATTTTACGTCCCTTCAGATCCGCCACCCCTTTGACCTCGCCACTATCTACCAGCGCCTTGCTAACCGCCAGGAACGGTACTGTTGTGACATCATTCACGTCACTAAGACCACTGACCAGGCGAAAATCTAGCTTCTGATTCATGGAGTTGAAGAAACCAGTGGTCACTACCATGCCTGTGGCGTCCAACTTGCCTGTGCTAAGTGCGGCCAGCATTTCGTCCACATTGCGCACACTTTGCAGTTCAACGGTCAGCCCCTGTTCAGCGAAGTAGCCCATATCTGCAGCCACGAAGAAGATGGCTGAACTAAGGACCGGCACAAAGGGCACTTGTAGCGTGCCTAGATCAGGCAATCCTGGCTCAGGATCTATTGTCTCACTACTTTCATTGGCCGGAGGGGCTGCAAATGGTACTGTGCTCATGTCTATCACCGGTTGGCACGCGCCGAGCAGTAAGCTGAGGCTCAAGAGAAGAAAAACAAATCGTTTGGTTAACATTGTTCCTCCAGTGTGTGACTCTTTGGGATTTCAGATAGTTGACATAGAGCGAAGGTATAGACCGTCAGCAATAGGATCACGGTGTATGTGCCGTAGATTGCCTATGGTCAAAAAACCAATTGTGACTCCAAACAAGATGGTCGGATGTCGCCACTCAAATGATTGGTCGAGCCTCACTTAGTGGCTTAACTCGATGGCGTCATGACGGCTGCATTACTGGCGTTTTGGATTGACTCTAGGGATTTATGCCAGTTGGGCAAGAAGACAGTACCGATCCGGCAGCCAGGATCATTGATTAGGACATCTAATAATCGGTGGAAGTCCTCGAGCATACCTTCCACGAATGCGGAATCGAAAAAATCTAGTTTATATGCCCAAGCGCCTGCCAACCTCATGCCGGCAGTACTGTTTTCTTCCCAAATGGTTAACGCAATCTCCGGGCGGAGCATGGCGTCTTTTGTCTCCAACGAAGTTGCAGTCAACCCATCCAGTTGGAGACGATTTGTCATTTGGCCCGGTGTAAAGCTAAACAAGACTTGATGGGGCAAATTATTGCGTTTGCGTGGTGCTGGGAGCGCTGGCACTAACTGGTCAATGGGAACATCGTTTGCGATTGCATATTGTTTTGCCTGGTTGACCTGCTGAATCAGTTCCAGAAAGGTCATATTTGCGTGGAAATGTAAGGGCAAAAGCAACATGCTGCCCCAGTGACCGACGATGCCATCCAATTCTTGGCGGGGACGATTGGAAAAAGGTGATCCCACTACCATCGTTTCACCCTTGCCATAGCGGTAGAGTAGGGCTGTCCACGCCGCCAGGAAAGTGTTGAAGAGGGTTGCCCCGGTGGTCGTTTGTAGGGACTGTAACTGTTGGAGTTGGGCTGTACTTGTTGCGAAGGGCAACTTCTTGGCATGAAAGTTATCTGTTTTCGGGCGAGGCCGGGTGCTGTGCAATTCAAAGAGGGGTTCCTCGCTGCTCAGGCGTTCCACCCACTGCTGCACGCGGCTTTCAATCAGATCCGGTGTAAATGAACGCTGCTGCCAATAGGCGTAATCCGCATAGTCAAACAGCAGCGGCGGCAACTCTATGGCCCTATCCTGGCGATAGCCGTTATAGAGCAACCCTAACTCCTCCTGTAGCTGCACCAAAGAGCCGGCATCGAGCAGAATGTGGTTAAACACTAACAGCAGGAAGTAGACATCCTCGGCAAATTGAACCAGTGTCACCCGCCACAATGGCCCCGTGGCCAGATCACAGAGAGATTCCACTTCCTGGCGAATCAGCCGCTCGCAGATAGCAGTTCTCTCAGCTTCTTCCAACCCAGGCAGATGGACTGGATCAATCTTCACAGGCTGGGCCGTCCCAATCGCCTGTGCTGGCTTACCGTTCACCGTCGGGAAGGTCGTGCGCAGCACTTCGTGTCGTTCCTGCAATGCCGTCAGGCTGTGTTCGAGCGCTGCAATATCCAACTTGCCCACTAGATGGAAGGGGGTAAGAATGTTGTATGAAGCAATGGGGTTGCTGATTTGGTTGAACCATAGCCGCTGCTGGGCAATAGAGAGGGGGATCGGCTCGCTACGGTATACCTTCTGCATGGGCACCAGCGCCGATTTTTTTCCATGTTCCTTGCTGCCCGCAACCAGATACTCGATCAGACTACCCAGAGTTGGATGCTCAAAGATCAGTGTCGAATGCAGATGAACACCCAATGCGTTTTGGATGCGGTTCGTCAACTCTACAGCCATTAGCGAATCGAAGCCCATCTCAAAGAGGTGATCTGCGTGGTCGATCTGCATCGATACCGGCAGCCGCAGCACCTGGGCAATCTCTTTGCGCAGATAGTCTTCCAGCAGTGTAGGGCGCTCTGCTGCTGTAACAGCTTGCAACGCTGCCGCCAAGTAAGCGTTGGTGGCAGCAGGGAGGCGACTCAGCAGGTTGTCAGCTTGCCTTACAATTTCTCCCGATGGGGAAAGTCGGGCTGGGATGACGCCCAACTGAGCCGGTCCATCAGCCAGTAAAGTACCCAGAATGGATCGACCCAGAGCGGGATAAATCATCCCCATGCCCTGGTCAGGGGAGGCGAGGGGCGAATGGCGAGGAGCGGATTGTGCACTGTCACCTACCACTTGTAAACTTGCCCCTTGCTCGCGCAAGATTCGTTTGAGAATTTTGCCGGTGCGATTTTTTGGCAGTTGATCCACAAGAT
>WGMT01000041.1 GCA_016124945.1 bacterium
ATGGTTGTTGTGGACATGAAGGGCCTCCTGTTCATGGTTTTGTTTTGTCGCTTAACCACTGTACAGTCCCCTTCATGTCTTCTCTTGTTAACGTGCTTTCATTTCCACCCCAAAGGGGTGTCTAACTCCTCACGCATTACGTATTATCTCCAGACGCGACAAAGGACGGGCCAAACCCCGTCCTTTGTCGCGCTTGAGGAGAAAAACAGAGGTGTTAGAGCGGGAAGAATACGGGTAAGAGGAGGACGGACAGCCCCAGCATGAGCAGAAGCAGAGGAAGCCCGATTTTGAAAAAGTCAAAGAAACGGTATCCACCTGCCGCCAGCACAATGGTGTTCACCGGCGATGCAATCGGCGTGAGGAAGGCGCTTGATGCCGCCATTGCCACCGCCATCAGGAAGGCGTGGGGTGCAACGCCCAACGTCACTGCGGCCTGGAAGGCGATTGGGGCCATCAACACCGAAGTGGCGGTGTTGGAGAGGAACTGCGTTGCCAGCGCCGTTGCGATGAAGAGACCGGCCAACACCGCCAATGGTCCCCATGTGCCCAGATTTTCGGTGAGCAAATTTGCCATCACCTGCACGCCGCCTGTCTTCTGCAAGGCGGTGGACATGGGCAGCATCCCGGCAATTAGCACCACGCTTTCCCAACTAATGGTGCGGTAAAGCAACTCTGCACGTAGACAGCCGGTAACCACCATTGCCACCGCCGCCAACAAGACAGAGGTGACCGTGGGGAGGATGCCAAAGGTGATAAGCAGCAGCATCCCCACCATAATCGCCACCGCCAGCGGGGCCAATTCTGTGGCCTGCCCTGCCTCGGCCATCTCTTTGGGCAAACCCACCACCACCACGTTACGCCGTTCCTTTTGCAACCGCTCGATGCGTTCCCATTGGCCTTCCACCAGCAGGGAATCGCCGAAGCGTAACTTGGTTTTGCCCGGATCTTCGTTGAGCGGTTTGCCCATGCGCCGGATGCCCAGCGCCGTCACCCCGTAGACGGTACGAAAGTGGAGTTCCTGCAAGGTATGGCCCAACATCTGCGAATCGGGGGTGAACATGATCTCGGCCAGCCCCAACTCCTTGCAGCGCAGCCGGTGTGGTTCTTCGTCGGTGCACAGCCCCAGATTGAGTTCACGCGCCATGCGCAGCACATCGTCTTGATAGCCCTGGACGTGAAGCAGATCATCGGCGCGGAGCACCATTTCCGCTTCAGCCGGGCGTGAGATCGTCTGTATCGGTCGCTCGTTCGATCCATCGGCGGTAGCTTCTAACCGTTCAACTATGGGTGTGGCAACGACAGCTACCCCACCGTTGCCACCCGTCAGCTGTGTATGACCATTGCTGTGATCATTGCCAGAAGATTCTGCATAACCATTGCCGTTCCACCTCCGTACGGCATTGCCGAAACGGGAAGGGGCTTGTGTCTGCACTTCGAGGACATTGACCCTGTACGCCGCGCCAATCTCCGATTCGCCCAACGTCTTGCCCACCAACGGCGAAGGACGGCGCACCCGCAGCGTAAACAACTGATCGGGCAAATGATAGGTGTGCGCCAGTTCTTCCAAGGTGGGCGCGTCGGCCTGTGCCTCGTGGTCGTTGTCCATACTTTCGCGATCCGGCAACAGGCGACGCCCAAAAGTAGCAATGAAAGCGATGCCGGCTACCAGGGCAATGGCAGCGAAGGGGGTAAAGGCGAAGAAGCCAAATGGCTCCATGCCATTGGCAACCAGTTCGTTGCTCACCGCCAGGTTGGGCGGCGTGCCCAGCAGCGTCAGCATCCCGCCGAAGAGCGCACCGAACGAGAGTGGAATCAAGAGCTTGGACGGGCTGATCTTGGCGTTCCAGGCGATGCTCACCACCACCGGCACCAGCACCGCCGTTGCCCCGGTGGAACTCATGAACGCCGAGAGCAGCGACACCACGATCATCATGATCAGCGTGAGCGTCACATAATTTGTCCCCGCCACTTTCGACAGCCAGCGCCCTACGGCGGCGGCTACGCCGGTACGGAAAAGACCACCCCCTACGACAAACAGCCCGGCAATTGTGAGGACAAGTTGATCCGAAAAGCCTGCCAATGCTTCACCAGGGGTGAGAATACCGGTGAGCAGCAGCGCCAACAGCGACATCAAGGCAACGATATCAAGACGAATGCGGTCTAGGACGAACAAAAAAATTGTAACCGCGAGAATGCCAAAAACAAGCCAAGTCTGAAAAGTCATATGAATCTCTTTGATACCAAGGGGGAGCGCCATTGCTTGTTTTAAATTTCACAACCAATGTGATTGTAAATCATTTCACAAATGGGCGGTACCGGTCAAACGACTAGTGTTCAGCCGCCCGATGTGACCACCGCTTGCAGGCAACGGATGCGACCTTAAACACGATCCCTCAAGCCCCAGTCTCCACTGCGAAATCCTCACACGCTTCTTCACACGTGCGCCTGCTACTCTGGTTTCATCTACTTGAGCAATCCAAACATGCAGGAGTATTAAGGACCGTGGATGATGGAAACCCATGCGCGTACCTGCCACTGCTTCATTACGAAACAGAGGCGTCGACGACAGGTACACAACAGCTTTGCCGGCAACTGGCCATCCTCTTGGGGGTTGACGGACGGGCTGTTGACCAGGCGCTGGCAGTGAATGTGCTCTGCTGCGATCTCGGCCAGCAGCGAGCTGTACGCGGTCGCCTCGCGGCGCTTGGTCTCCTGCACAGCATCCTGGTGGATGGCTTTGCGCAGCGCCAGGTGCAGGTCATCTCCGTCGACCATCATGATGCCCACACGCTTATCCAGTTCCGTTTTTCGGGAATCCAATACCGGCGCCTGCTGGGGCTGCCTGCCACACAAAGACACGTTAGCCTCGCCGCCTCCATCACCACCACCGTCGAGGATGCACAGATCACACGCATTGTCCTCGATTACGATGTAAAAGAACTGCTACGCCAGTTAGGCATGACAAAGTGAAGGGGAATTTTGTTGGCGAACCCCTTCGGCGGGAGTGGCGTCCCGTTGTGCGCTTGTAAGGAGGACGACGAATGGACAAGCAACAAGAAGTGCCCAATGTGTTTCCCCCCGCCGCTTCATGGACGGCGTGTCTAGTCACTGCTGTGCGGAGGCTCCGGCGGCAGATCACAGTTCGTCTTTTACACTCGGTCGCTGTGCAAAGTGCCCCTGCGCGTGCTTCCTTTGCGCACCGCTCGGCGCAGTTGATCATTCAAGTCACCGCGCCTGATGAGCAGCCGGGCGTCCTCTGTGTGGTGCTAATCGGTGCCTTGAATCACTACACCTACGAAGGTTTGCTCGAAACGGTGAAAGCCTACTACGAAAAAGGGAACCGCTACCTTGTACTCAACCTACGCCAGACCACAGAACTCAAGCTTTCGGGGCTGTTTGCATTGATCAACATTGCCCGTCTCTACCACGGGCATCCACTCCTGGATCCGACGGAAGGCTGGTTGGTGCTTGGGCAAGCCGCGGCGGAATGCACGCCGGAACTGACGAAACACGTGAAGCTGTTGGCCCCATCGTCTGCCGCTGAGGCAGCCTTACGCAGCATACGCTACGGTGAATTCTTCCAGCGCCACGCCGATCTCCCTTCGGCGCTGGCAGCGTTCATTGGGGACTCGCATCTCGGCGAGATGTCCTAAACGCGGGTGAGCACGCCCTTGTGCGGTCTGCCCGTATTCTTCGCACAAGGGCGTGCTCACTCCTCTTCATGTAAGTTATGTCACTGCGTACCTTGTTGTCGAGCCATAAGGAGACCATTATGACCCTTGCCAAACCTGCCGTTTTGCCACAGCAGCCATATCTAGAATTTTCGATTTCTGTATCCGATTGGCCGTCGTCAGTCGTCCGTCGTCGGTCGTCGGTCGTCCACCGCCCAAGCGAAGGGAATTTCTATGAACAACTACAATGACAATCCACGACGTCTGCTCGGGTTAATCGGCGCATGCATGGTCATCAGCCTGCTCGTGATCTGGATCACCCTGATCTCGCCACAGATTCAGGCGCAATCCGGTCAGCCGATTATGCAGCGCTTTTCGGTGTCGTCCGACGGCGCGCCCGGCAACGCCAAGTCGCGGTACGCGGCCACGGCAACCTTTACTCCTGTCCCCGTGGAGACGTCTACCACCGGCCCCGGTGACCGGAGCTGGCAGAGCACGATCCTCGATGTGCGTGGTTTCGTGGGGCAAAGCGCCGACATCACCCTCGACGCCGACGGCCATCCGCACATTGCCTATAACAGCGACAATGTCAGCATAGGCGACTTGCGCTATGCCTGGTGGGATGGTTTCGTCTGGCATGTGGAAGTGGTGGATCAGGGCGCGAGCACCGGCGAATACCCGTCGATTCGGATCGGCATCGATGGGCAGCCGCGCATCGCCTACTATCACCGCGCTGAGACCGCGCTGAAGCACGCCCAGCGTAGCGCCAACGGCACCTGGCAGACCGCGATCGTCGACAGCAACCAGGATCGAGGACGCTACGCCTCGATGGAGATCGATTCCGTCAGCGGCGTGGCCGACATCGTCTACTTTGAACGCCAGGGGACAAAGCTGCTCCACGTGCGCGGTCCGGCGGGGATCTGGACCTACCGCGAAGTGGACGACAGCGGCGACGTCGGCGAAGACGCGTCCCTGGCGCGAGGACCCAATGGCCTGCTTGCCACCGCGTACTATGACCGCAGCAATGGCGCACTCAAGTACGCGCAGTGGAATCAGTCCACCCTCTCGTGGACACCTGAAACTGTGGACAACACAGGTGATACCGGCTACGCCACCTCCATCGCCTTCGACAGCCAGGGACGTCCGCATATCAGCTATTTGGAAGCAGGCGAACTCGGCCTCTACAACCTGAAGTATGCGGTACGCACCGGCACGCAGTGGACAACCCGCACCGTAGAAACCAATGTGACGCTGGCGTCCACATCATTGGTCATCGGCCCCCAGGATCTACCGATCATGGCCTACCGCCGCAGTGGTATTCGCCTGGCACGCCTGAAAGAGAACGTCTGGAACTTAGAAACAGTAGACAACAACGCATACAGCGGCAGCTCACTTTCATTGGTGCGCGATGCCGCCAACGACCAGGAGCACCTTGTCTACGAAGACAAACGTTGCCGCGACGTTGGGTTCTTGCCCTCGTGAATGGACACAACAATGTCCCGCGGCAAACCGGGCAAGAACCCAACCTACTGGGGATTGCCAGAGAAGCGAAAACATCCTCTACCCAATCCCCAATCCCCGATCCCCGATCCCCAATCCCATCTCCACCCACCACGCGTGACTCGCGCCAGGATCCAGCCGGGCAAAGCGCTGCCACTCGCGCACAGCCACGTCCAGGGGATCGGGTGCGCCGTTGCCTGGTTCGAGGGCGACGTGATGGTAGCCATTCCACGCGCCGCGGTTGATCCAGATGCCGAGGGTGTTGAGTTGGGCGGCATCAAAGGAGAAATGGACGGCGTCGCCCGTCCGCTCGTTGACAATGGCGGCCTGGCCTGTCTTTAGCAGCGGGCTGAAGAGCTTGATGCAACGATCGACGCCGCCGAGATCAAGTAGATCCAATGCCACCGTCGCCGACGGATTCGGCCAGGGCAATTCGAGACCGCGTTCGCGCCAGGGCAGCCCTTCTGCCGAGTCGAGGATCAACGTGGGCAGATCGGTAGGCAGCACAATGCGGTCGCCATCGTGGATCGCCATCAGCGGGTGGAAGGCCCACAGATAGTCGGTGGCGTCTTCGGCCAAATTCGTCACCCGATAATCGAGCCGCACCGTCGCCCCGGCCAAGACAAGCGAACGTTCGAACAACAACGGCGAAACCGGCAGCCGCAGCGCGGTGACGAGCTTCCCCGCCGCAAAAGCAGTTTCGTCGAACGTCCATGCTTCGGTCCATGCCTCGCCGTGATCGACCAGTTCGCGACCCTGCCACCGACAGGGCATAATCGTGGGGATACATTCATCCGCGCCGATTTTTGTGCTATTATCAAAAAGATCGCCCAGCCGGTTGCGAAAGAGTGAACCGCCGTCAGGCGGCGTCCACATCCATTCGCGTCCGCTCTGCCGGTTGCGTAGACTTAGCATCTTGGCCCCCAGTTCGGGCACGACCACCACTTCTACAACCTCGTTGCGTAAACCGTAGCACGTAAACCCATCTGCGCTTCGGGTGAATGTCTCGACCATCTTGGGCCCCTCTCATTTTCGATCTGAATACGTTTTTGCCATTCTAGCATAGAAACCGAGGCAAATTGTGAACCTCCACCACCGCAAGCAATCCTTATTTTGGGCCGGCTGGCTCTTGATCTGTCTCCTGGCCGCGTGGACAGTCGGCATCGGCCGCGCCGACGGTGGATTCAGCCAGGGCGCTGCCTATGTTCTGGAAGCAGAGGCGGAATCGCCCATAGTCACACCCACCGTCTGCCCGGTGGCGACACCCGAACCACTCTGGGTGGAGCCCGTCCTTTCGCCCACCTTCGCGTTGACCCAGACCCTCGTCGTCTACGCCGGGAACAGCGAAGCCGTCACTGTAACCACAGTATCCGGCGTCTTCAGCGTCACCGGCGACTTCGGCGGCACCGTCAACCCCGCGCGCGTGGACATCGATCTTCTGCCCGAGACCACGCACCAACTCAACGTAGCGTCCGCCGTCAAACATGTGGAAAACAACGGCTGTTCGTACGGAGGCTACACCCACAGCACCAACAGAGATCGCAACGGCTCGCCGCTGATCATCCGTCAGGAAGAAGCCGCTCTCTTCTTGCCGATGCTTACTGCGCCGTAGGTTGGGTTTTCACCGCCTTGACGCGGCAACCGACGAACATTCATTCATGCGGTGAAAACCCAACGTCGCGCCGACAACGTTGTCGCGACGTTGGGTTCTTGCCCTCGTGAGTGGCACAACGATCTCCCGCGGCAAACTGGGCAAGAACCCAACCTACTGTGATCCACAACACATCCGCATCATGCCCCGCAACACCGTTGCAACCTGTGACACAATGTACAATGTTGACAGCCATCCAAGAATGACCATAATAAAAAGTACATCCTCTTGCTTATATGTTCTAAGTAGCTACTTAGATTCCGACGCCAGTAGGTTTTAACCTGTTCGGCACGTGACTTCCGTTTCGATACTTTTCTTCTCTTCTTGCGCCTGCATCTGTTCACCTGGCGCTCTCGTCTTCACTTCTTTTGCGCCACCCGTGTTTCCTTTGTTTGATCGCGCCGATCTGCTCTCTGCTTCGTCGCGCTCGGTTAAAGGACCCTTTCGCGTATGGGTACTCTGCTGGCAATCCACCACGCGGGGAATTCGCTCACCGATTACCTTCGGCGGGCGCGACCGGCTGCACTCAACGCCATCCCCTGCGAATTCTACAGCACAGGACGCTTCATCTCGTCGCCGCCTACCGAGACCACACTGGTGATCCTGCTCTATGGCGTCACCATCGACGAGCACCAGCGCAACGCCGCCCGTACCAGCGGCACGTTCCAGGGGACGATTCCCCTGGGCGTCAACCTGCATTTGCTCCTTGTGGCCTGGTCCGACGACGCCGAAGAGGAACACCAGTTGATGGCGTGGGCCATGCGCGAATTTCACCGCCTGCCCGTGCTGGATCGTTCGGTCCTCATCCCCGCGGACGAGTGGGATCGCGAAGATCGCATCCAGATTTCGCCGGTGGAAGCCGACTTC
This sequence comes from bacterium, assembly GCA_016124945.1. Taxonomy (GTDB): domain Bacteria; phylum Chloroflexota; class Anaerolineae; order Caldilineales; family Caldilineaceae; genus RI-153. The sequence continues at coordinate 7,690 of WGMT01000041.1, forward strand.
GATCAGATCTTCCGCCTGTGGGAAGCGCTACGCCAGCCCTATCGCCTGAGCACGCCCTACCTGGCCCGTGTCGTCAAGATCGACGTTGACCCCGGCGAGGACGGCGCGCCGGTGGTGGCGAAACGACTGGCCTACACCCAGTACGCCGACGAACCCGTCGCACCCGTCGTTGACGCCTTCAACCAAGAAACGGGGGATCGCTAAACCATGCAACTTGGGCGCTTCCTCCTCAACGATGACCGCGTGCTGGCCGCCGTGCGCTTCGTAGACGCTGTCAGTGGGCTGCCAGTGCGCGACGCCGTGGACGTCTCCGGTGCACGCACCCGCCGCAACCGCTCCGGTTTCACCGTGATCCACGCGCCGGATGTGGTGACAGCCGAACTGGAACACTACTTTGAGCGTTTCCGCGCCGATCCGCACGCCGCCGAACCCGCACCCGGCTCAATCCCGCTGACGTTGACGGCGCAACCGTCCGGTGGACGTTACCTGCCCCGCCAGTTCACGCTGGCGCTGCCCTTGCAAGAAGTGGATCGGGCACAGCCTAACTTTCTCTTCGATCCGCTGGAGGTGACGCTCTACCCGTCGCCCAGCTACCCGACCGAGTCACCGTGGGCAATTCTGCGGGTGAACGTCGTCGAACAGGCGACGGACCCACCCGTCCCCCTGGCCGGTGTGCTCGTGACAGCGTTGACCCAACCAGCCGCGCCCAATCCCAACACGGTCCTGGGGCGGGGGATGTCGGACCGCCGCGGTGAGACGCTGATCATTGTCCCTGGGCTGCGGCCTGCCACGTTCACCGATCCTGAATTTACCGTGAACCTGGATGCACGCCGAGACAACACCAATCCCACCATCCCCAATCCCGACCGGCTGATCAACGCCGCCGGCGACGAGGAATGGTTTGAAAACGCACAGTTGAACGACATCGTGATTGCTCCCGGCCGGCGCACCGTCGGCCAAATTTCCATGGGCTGACCAGGATCGCCAATCGGCAGAAAGGAAGCGCAGCGTGCCAGAATACTTAGCTCCCGGCGTCTACATCGAGGAAGTCAGCTTTCGCACCAAATCCATCGAAGGGGTGGGCACCAGCACCAGTGGTTTCGCCGGCCCCACCCGCACAGGGCCGGTGGGCGACATGCCGGAACTGCTGACCAGTTTCAGTGATTTCGAGCGCATCTACGGCGGCCTGGGCGATCTATCGTTCGGTGTCAACTACCTGGCCCACGCCGTGCGCGCCTACTTCAACGAAGGCGGGGCGCGGCTCTACGTCTCCCGCGTCTTTTCCGGAGACGCCGCCGCCACGTCCGCGGTGACGGTGGCGACCAGCAACAACGGCGTCCCCCGCACGGCGCGCTTCTTCGCCCGCTTCCCCGGCGCGGCAGGGGACGGCCAACTGACGCTGCGGCTGGCCGGTGTGCCGGTGACCATGCGCCACATGCGCGCCGCGCCCGAAGGCACCCTCCTGCGCACCGGCGTCAGTGGACCGGCGGCCGCGCCCGCCCTGATCGAGAGCACGCTCAACGCGCCCTTCGCCCTCACCGACGGCGGCACGCTCCTCCTCACTGTAGGCGGGGCCAACGCCGAAGTTACCTTCGAGGGCGAACCCGCCGTGGTGCAGAGCAGCGATCCCCTGCCCGACACCATCAGCCTTAGCGCTGCGGACAACGTCCTCACCGTCACCGTGGATGGTGTGCGACAGGAGATCCGCCTGCCCATCGCCGACGATCAGCCCCGCGCCGACATTGTGGACGTCATCAACCAGGAATTGCGCGGCGGTTTCGCCCGTCTCGCCGGTGACAACCGCCTGGAGATTGGCAGCGACTTCCGTGGCAGCGCGGCGTCGGTGCGGGTGGAAGCCAATCCCACCCTCGAATTCGACGCCGTGGCCCAAGACGTCAACGCCGCCGACGCCGACAACAACGTGGGCAACTTGGCCAACGTCACCGTGCAGGAGATCAACAGCCTGCTCATTGCCGAAGGCGTCAACGCCCGCCTGGCCCTGCTGCCCAATGGACGGGTACGCCTGGCCACCACCACGGCGGGCGCGGGCGCGTCTTTGCAGGTGCGCACTGCCGCCGGATCGCTGGAAAACCGGCTTGGCTTCGTCTCCGGCCCCGCGGTGACCGGCGCGCCCGGCAACGCCATCACCTACTACGTCAAAGTAGGAAACCAGTGGCTCGATGCCGGCGGCGCGGCGTTGCCCGTGGCCGGGCTGGCTGATGACGCCGCCCCTGCCAACGGCGCAGAGATCGTCACCCTCAACGTCACCGCGGTGGACGCCGACGGCAACGTGATGCAGTTCGACGATCTGGCTCTGGACAGCCGTCACCCGCGCTACATCGGCAATGTCATGGCCGCCACGCCCAGCCGCCGCGTCGACGCTCTCTACAACCGCTACGCCTTCACGGACAGCGGCGTCGGTGCCTTCAACATCATCAACGCCCTCTTCAGCAGCGGCGACGAGGTGACGTTGGACATCCGCAGCGGCTCCGATGGCGTGGCCCCACAGCCCGGCGACTACGAGACCGCGCTGGCTGTCTTCGAGAGCGTGGAAGACATTTCCATCGTGGCCGCGCCCGGCGCACCGTCATACGGCACGCCGAACAACGCCCATGCCTACGCCAACGTGGTCATCTCCCACGCCGAGCGCCGTCGGCTGTATCGCATTGCCGTCCTCGATACGCCGCCCGACGCCCTCACCGTGGGCGACGCCCGTAGCTTCCGCGGCCGGCTCATCGATTCCACGCGCGGGGCGCTATATTTCCCGTATGTGATGGTGTCCAATCCGCTCTACCGCACCGGCGCAGACAACATTCCACAGGAGCTTTCACTGCCGCCGTCGGGCTTTGTCTGCGGCATCTACGCCCGCAACGACATCAGCCGCGGCGTGATCAAAGCACCTGCCAACGAGCCGGTACGCGGCGCACTACGCTTTGCCGTAGAGATCAACACCGCCCAACAGGATGTGCTCAACCCGCTCGGCGTCAACTGTCTGCGTCGCCTGCCCGGTCGCGGCAACCTGCTCTGGGGCGCCCGTACCGTCAGCAGCGACCCCGAGTGGAAGTACGTCAACATCCGCCGCTACTTCAACTACCTCGAAGCGTCCATTGAACGTGGCACACAGTGGGCCGTCTTCGAGCCGAACGGCGAACGGCTGTGGGCCAACGTCACCGGCACGATCCAGGCTTTCCTTTACAACGAGTGGGTCTCCGGCGCGCTGCTCGGCCCCAACCCGGAGCAAGCCTTCTTCGTACGCTGCGACTACACCACCATGACCCAAAACGACATCGACAACGGGCGTCTCATCTGTCTTGTCGGCGTCGCCGCCCTCAAACCCGCCGAGTTCGTCATCTTCCGCATCGGGCAGAAGACAATCGAGGCGCGGAGCTAACAACGATGACAGCAGAGGATTTGTCCACAGATTTCACAGATTAAAAGGATTCGGAGGAGAGATTCACCGCAAAGGCGCAAAGGTCGCAAAGATGAAGCGAAAAAAAGAGAGAAGCGAAGAATTTTTCCGCAGATTACACAGATTTGAAGGATTTCCAGAAAAATTCTCTGAATCCTTTTAATCCTTGAAATCTGTGGATCAATTCTCTGGTCTTTGTGTCCGTTCTTTGCGCCTTTGCGGTGAATCTCTTCTCTGGAAATCCTTTCAATCTGTGTAATCCGTGGATAACTTCTCCTCCAAATCAAAGGACGCTAACGCATGGCTGATCGAAACCTTCCCTACGGTGCTTTCAATTTTGTGGTGGAGATGCCCACCGGCCGCGATTCGGCGGACGCTTTGGGCGGCTTCTCTGAGGTGACCGGCATCGGCACCGAGATGACGGTGGCCGAATACCGCAACGGCAATGCCCTGGTCAACCACGTGCAGAAGGTGCCCGGCATCTTCAAGACCAACGACGTCACGCTCAAGCGCGGTGTGGTCAATTCCGCGGATTTCTGGGGTTGGATCAACGAGGTGCGCCGCACCGGCCCCGCCGCCAAACGCCCGAATGTGACCATCACCCTGCGCGACGAGACGGGTGCGCCCAAGCAACGCTGGCAATTGCGCAACGTCTTCCCCATGAAGTACACCGGCCCGTCGCTCAACGCCAAAGGCGGCCAGGACGTGGCCATGGAAGAGCTTGTGCTGTCGGCAGAGCAGATCGACTTCGAGGCCGTCTAGCCATGTTGCGCAGCGTAATCTTCGAGCAAGCGCCGCCCGCCGCCACCGCGCCAGGACGTGTGGACGTGGCGCTCTTCGTGGGCTTCTGCGCCCCGCGCCTGCACAACGGCGCGGCGCTGGCCCCCGTCAACGCGCCGGTGCTGCTCGATGCCTGGGGCGACTTCGACCGTCGCTTCGCCTGGGACGAACGCCGCTACACTGACGATGCCGACCGCCCCATCGTGGGCGGCACCTACCTGGGTGCGGCGGTGCGCTCCTTCTTCGTGCAAGGAGGACGGCGCTGCTACGTCGTCGCCGTGGACACACCCGGCCCGCTCACGGACGCCTACGCCCAACGCCGTGGCCGCGTCGACCAGCTGATCCCCGGCTTCGATTCGGGCTTCCTCGACTTTTCGCCGGTGGAAGCCGGCACCTGGCGCAGCGCCTGGTGGCTGTGGGATCTGCCCGACGTCTCGTTCCTCTGCCTGCCCGATCTGGCCGACATCCTGCGCGCCGATCCGCCGCCCGAAGATCTGGACGACGACGCGCCGCTCTTCTTGCCGCCGGAGCAGTTTGTCGACTGTTCCGTGGTCGAAGCGCCGCCGCTGGATGACGTGCGATCCCGCCTGATCCGTGCGCCCCGGCTCGACGAAGTAGGCTACGTGGAGTGGGCCAGGGCCGTGCGCATGCTTGGTCTCTTCCTGCGCCGCTACCGGGCGGACGTGCAACTGGTGGCCGCGTTGCCCATCCCCGTCGCCGACCTGTCGCCCAGCCTGATCCGCCTGCTGGATGATTCGTCCTTTGCGCCGTTGCGTTTCGGGCTGGACGAAAGCGGCACCGGCGTTGGCAGCGCCTGGGTGCAGTTGACCTACCCGTGGCTGCGCACCCGCGGCTCGGATCGCCTGCCCGATGGCGTGGAAAGCCCCGACGGCGTCCTCACCGGGATGCTGGCGCGCAACGCCCTCACCCGCGGCACCTTCCGCAGCGCCGTCAAGCAGCCGCTGGTGGACGTCTACGATCTCTTCCCCGCGCTGAGCGTGCAGGAGATGGTCCACCACAGCGACGTGCGCCGCCGCCCGCTCGTGGAGCGGATCTCTCTCTTCGGGCGATCCGCGTCTCAACTGGCGCTGCTGGCCGACGTCACCGCGGACGTGGACGAGGGCTACCGGCAGGCGCATGTGAACCGGCTGATGTCGCTGCTTGTACGTGAGGCGCGGCGCATCGGCACAGACGCCGTCTTCGAGCCGTCGGGCGAAGCGACGTGGGCGCAGGTGCGCGGTCAGATGGAAGCGCTGCTGCGTACGCTCTACCGCATCGGCGCGCTGAACGGCAACAGCGAGCGCGACGCCTTCGAGGTCCGCTGCGACCGCACCACCATGACGCAGAACGACATCGACAACGGTCGCCTGATCTGCACCGTGGGCGTGGCCCCGGCTGCCGCCATCGAACAGATCCGCGTTGTGCTTTCCTTCAACCAGAACGGGTTGGTCTCACTCCTGCCCGCCGCCGCGTGAGGATGTCATGGCCGACGAAAGCAAACAGCCGCTGTTGCCCGTCTTCCGATTTCAGATCGACTTTTACGAGACGAGCGCCAACCGCGATCAGGCCGGATCGAACACCAGCGTGCCGCTGTGCAGCGGCGCATTCAGCGAGTGTACCGGCCTCGAAGCGACCATGGAACCATTTGTGATCCGCCCTGGCGGGTTGAACTACGGTGCAATTCAGCGTGTGGGCAAAGTCACCTTCGCCACCGTCATCCTGCGCCGCGGCATGACCAGCACCCGTCACCTTTGGCGCTGGTTTTCACTCGTCACCGCGGACGGGGCCTACGCCTACCGGTTGGATGCCAAAGTCACCATGTTTGATCACACCGGCAACCCACAGCTTCACTGGCGGCTGGCCCGCGCCCTGCCCATCAAATTCAAAGCCGCCGATCTCAACGCGGTGAGTGTCAACATCGGCATCGAAGAGCTGCACCTGGCCCACGAAGGGCTGATTTTGGAAGAGAACTGATCCACGGATTACGCAGATTAAAAGGATTCAGAGGAGAGAAAAATTCACCGCAAAGGCGCAAAGAGCGGCGCAAAGAGCGGCGCAAAGACCAGAAATTGATCCACAGATTTCACAGATTAAAAGGATTCAGAGGATTCTTTTTTCTGGAAATCCTTTCAATCTGTGTAATCCGTGGACAAATTCTTCGCTTTTCTCTTCTGCCCTTTGCGTCCTTTGCGCCTTTGCGGTAAACCTCTCCCCTTCTGAAAATCCTTTTAATCTGTGAAATCTGTGGACAATCTCTCCGCTCCGTTGAAAAGGAAAAGTCGCGATGACGCAGCCCGAACACGCCACATTCCGCATCAAAGAGGGGGCCGGCGCACCGATCCCCGTGCAGTTTGAGCCGTCGAGCCTGCAATACACCGTGCAGAATCAGGTGGTGGAGCAGTCCGGCGCGGAGGGGCAGCAGGCCCAAGGACAGCGCAAGCAGTTCGTCACCCAGACCAACGCCAAGCTGGCCATGGATCTGATCTTCGACACCACCGACAGCGGCGCCAACGTGGTCAACTTGACCGTGCCCATCGCCCGGCTCATGCAGCCGCAGACCACCGAGACCGACGCCGAAATCCGCACCGCGCCGCCGGTCGTCATCTTCGAGTGGGGCGACTATAGCTTCGAAGGCATGATCGAGCAATACCAGGAGACCATCGACTTCTTCCACCCAACCGGTGTGCCGCTGCGCTCCACGTTGAAGATCACGCTGGCGTCGCAGGAATTGCAATTCGAGCAGGGCGGCGACCGTAGCGCCAACACCAACAACACCCAAGAAATGCCCAGCGGGCAGAACCCACAGAGCCTGGCCAGCAAAGGCGGAAACCCCCAAGCCGCCAAAGCCATCGCATCGCAAAACGGCGTCGAAAGCCTGCGCTTCGCACGCGGACCGCTCACCGTCAGCGCCAAAGTCGAACTCAAAGGACCGTCCGGCTTCGCATCCGGCAGCGCCAACATTGGCGGCGGCATCGGGATTGGTGGCGGCATCGGTGGCGGCATCGGTGGGGGGATCGGTGGGGGGATTGGCGGCGGTGTGGGTGCAGGCGCAGGCGTTGGCGGGTCCGCGGCGGTTGGCGGCGCGCAGGCCGGGATCTCGTTTGGGGCCAAAGCGTCGGCGGGCGTTTCCGCCGGCAGCGGCGCCTTCGCCGGACTCGGCAAAGCGTCGGTCACCTCGGCCAATTTCAGCCTGAACACCGGCAAACTCATGCAGGCGGGCGGCACCGCGGGATTGTCCTTGAGCGGGGGGGCCGCCGCTGGCGCGGGGATCAGCGCAGGCGCAGGTATCGGCGCAGGCGCGTCCTTCAACGCCGCCGGTCAACCCACCGCCGGTGGCGGCGCCGGCATCCGCGTCAACCTGACCGCGGACGGGAAGTCGAAGATCATTTTTAGTACGGATAAATGATTTGGAGAAGAGATTGGGCGATTAAGGGATTAAGCGATTGGGGATCAGGTTGAGCCTGTCGGTCGCCAATTGGGAAATCACTTTGTCGACAAAGCCCTAATCCCCCAATCGCCGAATCGCCCAATCTCTTCTTCCCAATCACCAATCACCAATCACCAGGACCAATCTGTATGTCCATCATCATCGACGAAGTGCGCGGCGAAGTGGAACCCGAACGCCGCCCCAACCAGGAGACCACCCGCCCGCCGGCGCGCCCGTCCCAACCGCCGCGGGAAGTGGAAATTGAAGAGTATTTGCGCGGGCAGCGCATGATCGAGCGGCGGATGGCGCGGCTAAGAGCAGATTAGTCACCCAAACCGTAGGTCACGCTACTTGAATATTAAAAAATTATTCCGGTAAACACGCCCGCCGAATGAATTCGGCGTCTGAAACGGGAAACCGGCTTCAGCCGGTTCTGAGAACACGATTTATCGTGTTTCCCATATCAGACGGCGGTTTCAACCGCCGGATTACCAGATTATTTTGTTAATGTTCAACCAGCGTGACGAGCGTACACGACGAATCCGTATCCTTGTTACAAGAACGTGATCTCGAATCCAACTGCGGTTGGTAACCGCAGCTACGACAAACGAGACGACTGCCGATCACCTTGTCACCCAGTCACCTTGTCATCCATTCCCAAACACACGACCAACACCCTTTACCCATTCCCACCCGACCGAGGCTCTCGTGACCCAATCCGCCGTCTACATCGCCCGGCCCACCATCCGCATCAACGAGGACGCCTACGCGCTCCTCAATGAACTGCTGCTGGGCATGCGCATGACCGAGAGCGAAGGGGGCCTGTCGGCGCTGGAGTTGCGCTTTTCCAACTGGGCCAGCGACACCACCGGCGGCGCGGGCTACGCCTTCGAGGACGGCGACATCTTGTCCCTGGGCGCGGCCATCACCGTCTACGCAGGGGACGAACGCAGCCCGCAAGAGATCTTCCGCGGCGTCATCACCGGGTTGGAAGCCGATTTCCCCCGCGGCGGCGCACCCGAGATCACCGTCCTGGCCGAGGACGCGCTGCAACGGCTGCGTCTGGCCCGCCGCAGCAAAACCTACGAAGATGTCTCCATCGCCGACATCGCCAACCAGATTGCACAGGCGGCCGGCATTCAGGCCAGCGTTGATGGCTTCGAGGACACACCCGGTTTCGCAGAAACCGGCGGCGTCTACGTGCAGATGAACGAAAGCGATCTGGCCTTTTTGCGCCGCCTGCTGGCCCGTTACGACGGCGATCTCCAAATCGTGGGCGACGAACTGCACATCGCCCCGCGCCGCAGCGTGCGCCGTGCCGAGTTGACGCTGCAACTTCACGCCCAACTGCGCGCCGTGCGTGTCCTCGCCGACCTGGCGCAGCAGACCACTGAGGTCACCGTCTCCGGCTGGGATGTGGCGCAGGGCGAAGTCATCAACGTCAGCAGCAGCGGCGTGGACCTCGGCCCGGGCCACGGCGAAGACGGCGCCACCGTCCTGCGCGACACACTGGGCGAGCGCACAGAGCATGTTGGTCATTTGGCGGCGGCTACACAGGCCGAAGCCCAAGCCATCGCCGACAGCGCCTTCGACCAGCGGGCGCGCCGCTTTCTCGTCCTCGAAGGGACGACCGAAGGCAACCCGCAGCTACGCGTCGGCGCACATGCGGACATCGGCGGCCTGGGTCCGCGTTTCAGCAACAGCTACTACATCACCCGCGTCTGTCACCGTTACGATTTGGTCAACGGGTATGAGACGGACTTTGAGGGCGAATGTGGGTATTGGGGAAGGTGATTGGTGATTAGTGATTGGTGATTAGGCTTGTCCATTCGGGAATGAATGGACGTTCCACGGTCTTGTCGAGCACATTGATGCTTCCATTCGCTCACTCATGTCGAGACCCAATCACCAATCACCAATCACCAATCACCATTGCGAGGAGCAATCTCTTGAACACAAATCTCTCCGCTCACTGTCTACACGGCACCTACCTGGGCGTCGTCGTCTCGGTACAGGACCCGTTGAGCCTGGCCCGTGTGCAGGTGCGGCTGCTTAACTGCGACGGCCACCCCGATCAGGACGCACCGATCTGGGCACGGGTGGCTGTCCCCTACGCCGGGGCGGAGCGGGGCGCGTTCTTCATCCCCGACGTGGACGACGAAGTGCTCGTCACCTTTGTCAATGGCGATCCCCGCTTCCCCATCGTGGTGGGCGGGCTGTGGAACGGCGCCGCCGCCCCACCCGAGCAACTGCCGGGCGACCGCGTGGATCGCTGGTCCTTCGTGGGCAAGCACGGATCGCGCATCGCCATCGTCGAGGAAAGCCAGGGGCAGGCCACCGTCGAGATCAGCACGCCCGGCGGCGTCGAAGCCAAATTGGAAGAGGCCGCCGGCGGCAAAATCACCATTGAAGCCGCCGGATCGACCATCACCATCGACAGCAGCGGCGTCAGCATCGACACGCCCGGCAGCGTCACCGTACAGGCGTCCACCGTCTCCGTCACCGCGGCGCAGGTCTCCGTAGACGCCGCCATCGCCAGTTTTTCGGGCATAGTCAAGTGCAACATGCTCCAAACGTCGTTCGTCCAATCCGCCGCCTACTCACCCGGCGCGGGGAACATGTGGTGAGAACCCCCCTCTAACTCCCCCCGCAAAGACCGCCGAGGACGGCGGCGGGGGGAGGACCGTTGGCGGTGCAGCAGTGTCGGTCGCGTTGTGAAATCATCCAACTGTACTTTCTACTTGATCCACGCGACAACAGCCCCCTCTCCGCCCGCTGTCCTCAGCGGAAGGCGGGGAGGGTTGGGGAGGGGTTCTGCCCCGCGTTCACTCAGGAAAAAGATACCAATGTTAGCCCTAAACACCAGACCCAAACCTATCCTGCTCAAATTCCCTGCCCGTGTGGACCACGATGTGCGTCTGCGCGGTCTGGAAGAGGATGGCAGCCCGCTGCTCCTCGAACTGCCCGCCGACGGCAACTTTGTGCAGGCCATGCTCGACGCCCTGGGCCGCGGACTCGATGACGTACGCCAACTGCGCGCCAAAGACACGGCGCGCATCAAGCTGAGCAAGCGCACGCTGACCACGTTGAAGCTCTATCACCCAGCGGCACGCGTGATGCACATTGCCCTCTTCGAACTCAACTGCGACGACGGCGTCTACTTTCCGCGGCTCGACCCGCGCAAATACGTGGAAGGCTGCATCGTGATCCGTCGCGTCACCGCCGGCGGCCCCCGCCGCTGGGGACGCGACAACCTGGGATCGCTCAGTTGGGCGCCCGCCGACGAAGAGGAAGTGGCCCAGATCTACCCCGATCCCAGCAAGCAGATCGCGGGCATCCGCACCGGCGACCCCGACCTGGACCGCGAACTGGCATCCAACGCGCCTGTCTTTGACGAAGCCCGCGTGCCCCTGTTCCTGGCCCCACCCGCCATCTGCGAAGCGCTAGGACGCACCGTCGCCTACGCCGTGATCAACACCAGCAGCGACGAAGTCTCCGCCGCGCCGCCGCCCTTCGCCGATCCGGCTGCGTTGCGCAACCACGTGCCGTCCTATTTGCGGGCCACGGCGGGGACACAACGCGTGCCCTTCCCGAACCAGTTTGTCAGCTACGGCACGGTCACGTCCGCCTCCGCCAGCCCCAACAGCGGCGACAACGGGCTTTTCCTCTCGTTCACGCTGATGCTGCGCCAACTCGTCTTCGAGTTCGGCCTTTTCGAGGACGCACCCACGTCTGCCGCCCGCCAGATCTTGGCCGCGCTGGACAAGGTCAATCTCAAATTCAAGGACGGCAACAAAGAATCGACCCAGCCCGCCTCCACCTTCCTGCGCAATGCGGCCAACCTGCTCGTCCTGCGCAGCAGCGGCGGATCGGTGCGCATGCCCGACGTGTGGCCCGCGCTCTCGTCCGCCGCAGGGACATCGATCCAGCAGGCCGTGGCGCAGATCGTCAATGCCCGCATTCAGACGATCCGCCCCCAGGAAGGACGATTCGCCAACCCGCGCAGCCGCTACGTCCTGCGCGGCTACGCACGGGTGCAGCACGATCCCGACTGTCCGCCCGCCGTCATCGCCGGCGCGGACAGCGACGTCTTCACCATTGCGCCCTGGTACGAAGGCAAAGGCCCGCCTGTCCCCATTGTGCTGCCCGAACTCAACATGGACGCGCTCAAGCAGCTCAAGCCCAACGTCGCCTTTGCCGTGCCCAGCGAACTCCAATCGCTGCTCGATCTCAACGACGCCAAAGACTTAGCCGACGGCAACGGCAAAAACACAAGCATCCAACTCACCATCGACTGGATCTGTAGCTTCAGCCTGCCCGTCATCACACTCTGCGCCTTCATCGTGCTCAACATCTTCCTACAACTCTTCAACATCATCTTTCAGTGGATGTTGTGGTTGAAGATCTGTATACCGATACCGCGGCCGACGGCGGTTGACGAGTGAAATGCGGATAGTGCGTAGTCCGTATTGTGCGTTGAGCGTACTTTCGACGCTAAAGGGTACTCGACGGACTACGCACTACGCACTACTCCCAACAAACCAACACACGAAAGCCCAACCATGCCACCCTTCAACCAATCCGCCCCTCCCATCGGTTTCCCGCTCCTGCCCACGCCCGACGCGCAGGGACGGCTCACCTGGCCCACGCTCACGGAGAGCGTCAGCCAGATGATCGAGGTGCTGCTGCGCACGCGGCCGGGGGAGCAATTGATGCGTCCGAACTTCGGCGGCGGGCTGGCCGACTTTCTGCACGAGCCGAACAATGTAACCACACGCCGTCGCATCCACGACGCCGTGACCAACGTCCTCACCCGCTACGAGCCGCGAATTCTGCTCGATCGTATCGAGGTGACCGAAGTGCCGGGGGAACCCACCCACCTGCGCATCGAGATCGCCTACCGGCTGCGGCGCACGGGGACAGCGCAACAAATTGGCCTGACCATGATGTTGGAGGCTTGACGCCATGCCCATCCAAATCCCAGTGCTCGACGACCGCAACTACGACAGCTTCGTCGAAGAACTCATCGCCCGCATTCCCGGCCACACGCCCGAGTGGACACACGTTGCCCCCGGTGATCCCGGCCTCACGCTCATCGAGCTGTTTAGCTGGATGGCCGACGCCCTGCTCTACCGCGTCAACCTCATCCCCGAACGGCAGCGCCTCGCCTTCCTGCGCCTGCTGGGGATGACGCTGCGCCCGGCCCAACCCGCGCGCGGACTCGTGGGCCTGCAACTCGACGACGAGCGCAACGACGCCGTGACGCTGTCGCCCTTCACCGCCATCAGCAAACCGCTGCCCTTCGAGACCCGCAACAGCGTGCGCGCCGTCCCGGTGACGATGGAGGCGTACTACAAACGCCCGCTCCAAGACGACGAACTGCGCGACCCAACCACCGCCGCCATCGTCAACGGCTTGCAGCGTGTCTACCGCATCAACGGCCGTGTGCGCCCGTACGAGACCACGCCTATCTTCACTGCGCCCATGCCGCAGGGCTTCGACATTATGCAGGAGACCGCAGACCGCTGCCTTTGGCTGGCACTCCTCGCCCCCAAGGCCGACCGCGTCGACGCCGTGCGCCAGACGCTGGGCCGCGTCCCCGAAGGAGGACAGGCGCTGCTCAACATCGGCATCGTCCCCGCGCTGGAAGTGCCCGCGCTCTTCGAGGAGATTGGTCCCCGTGCCCAGATCCCTACGCAGTGGGAGATCACCCGCGTCAACGCTGACGGCGAAGCTGAGTATATGGCCGTCGACGTCCTCGAAGACAGCACGCGCGGACTCACGCAGCGCGGCGTCCTGCGCATTGCCATGCCCGCGCCCCAATTCATCGAGGCACCGTCCAACAACGTGCGGTCACGTGTCACCGCCGGCGTGGGCGATCAGCCGCCGCGCCTGGACAGCGCCGAGAAGGCCGAACGGCTCGTCGGCTGGCTGCGCCTGCGCGCCCGCCCCGAAACGCCGCTCACCACCCTGAAACTAAGCTGGATCGGCGTCAACGCTGTGGAAATCGACCAGCGCCAGAGCGTGCGCAACCGTGTCGTCGGCGTCAGCAACGGCGCCGCGGACCAGGAAGTCTCCTTGCCCGGCGCGCCGGTGGAACCCGAAACGCTGCTGGTGGAAGTCGAGGAAGAAGGCCGCGGCTACGTCGCCTGGGCGCGCACCGACGATCTGGCGTTGACCGGCCGCGACGACGCCGTCTACAGCCTTGACGCCGAAGCCGGCACCATCCGCTTCGGCGACGGCCTGCGTGGACGTGTCCCCGACGCCGGGCGGCGCGTACGTGTGGTCATGGCCCGCGTCGGCGGTGGACGGGCGGGCAACCTGCCGCCGGGCAGCGTCACCGCCCTGGCCGCGGCCCCCGCCGGACGCAAGATCAAGCTGATCCAGCCCCTGCCCACCGACGGCGGCGACGACGCCGAAACCCTCGAAGCCGCCGAACGGCGCATCCCTGCCGTCTTCCGTCACAAAGATCGCGCCGTCACCGCCGAAGACTACCGCCGCCTCGCCGCCGACACCCCCGGCGTGCGCCTGGGCCGCGTCGAAGTGCTGCCCAGCTTCCGCCCGTTCCAGCGCCAGAAGGGCGTCCCCGGTGTCGTCTCGGTGATGGTGCTGCCCCACAAAGAGGGCTTCGACGCCCCCAACCCGCAGCCCGACCGGCCCACACTCGAAGCCGTGCACAGCTACCTCGACGTGCGCCGCCCGCTGGCCACCGAACTCTACGTCATCGGCTGCGAATACATCCAGATCGGCATCAGCGTCGGCGTCTCCCTGCTCGACACCCTGGCCGCGGGGACGACCATCCTCGGCCAGGGAGGACTCGCAGCCGGTCTCGATGACGGTCAACCGCTCACCAGCGAACGGGTGATCGTGGCTGTGCGTGAAGCCCTGCGCCGCTACCTGTCGCCGTTGGCCCCCGGCGGCTATGACGGCTCCGGCTGGCGGTTGGGCCGCTCTGTCAAAGATCGCGAACTCGAAGTGGTCACCGCGCGGGTGGCGGGTGTGGACGAAGTGCTGCGCGTCAACCTCTTCCGCCGGCAAAACGGCGCATGGCGCATCCTCCCGCGCAAGACAGCGGACGCCGCCGCCGAACTCTTTTTAGAAAGCTGGCAACTGCCCGAACTGCTCTCGGTGGTGGTGGCCGTGGACGACGACGCGCCCACCAATTTGGACCTTGCCAACCCGTTCGCCGATCCATCCGCCGTCGCCATTCCCGTTGTGCCGAAGGTCTGCTGATTATGGATGCCAATGGTCTCCGCTTCTGGCTGCTGGCCGACCGCAACGATTGGCGGTTGGTCGAGTCCACAACCTACGACGACAGCACCCGCCGTCTGCGCCTGCGCGGGGAACTGACCGAGCTGCCTGCGCCTCCTGCCAATGCAGACTCGGCGCGACCACTCGTCGATCAGATCCCCGCCGCCTTCGACGGGTTCGGCGCTTGCGCCTTCCTCGACGGTGACCGCATCCGCGTCGCCGGCAAACTGCCCACCGTCGTCGACCTGACAACATTGCCCGCCGCCGCCGTCGTCACCGACCTGGCGATGGGCTACGACGGCGTCCTCTACGTGGCGCTCGACGGCGATGTGCTCCTGATCGACACCCGTGACCGCTGGGAGCCGACCCGTGTCCACCGTGACGGCTTTGCGGCGTGGCGGCTGGCCCCCGCTCCATCCGGCGGGGCCTGGGCGCTGGACCGTGACAACCGGCAGCTCGGGCAAGTTTTGGGCCTGCCCCTGGCGCACCGAGTCTTCCGCGATGTTTCGGCGGAAGTGGCCCGCCCCATCGAAGAGGACGCCGATCCGCCGCGGCTGCGTCTGCTCGATCAAGCATCCATCGCGCTGGACGAATTCCCGGTTGGCATTGCTTGCAGCCCGCGGGGCGTCTTGGCGCTGTTGACCTGGCTGGACGGAGCCGATGCCTACCTGCGTTTTCTCGATGCGCGCACTGGCGAACTGTCTTCGCCGGTGGTGCTGAGCGGGGCGCGCTACCCGTACAGCTTCGCCTGGCTGAGCACGTGGCAGATCGCCCTGCTCCAGGACAACACACCCGCCGAGGCGCTGGTCTACGACCTGAGCACGGCGCTGCAAGCCCTGTCCACTGACTCGGATCTACCCGCCGCCATCCTGCCCGACAGCGACTACTACCCGCTGCGCGATCACAGCGGCGGTCCCTTCCTCAAGGGCGTCACCACGCCGCCGCACTACCCAAGCGCCGTCGAAGGAGAGTCGCCGCTGCACCCGCTCTCGTATCCGTCCTTCCCTGAACGGGGCGAAGCCGCCAACCAGATCGTCCTCGACAGCGGGGATACGCAGACTGTCTGGCATCGGCTCTATTTGGAAGCCGTGATCCCGCAGCACACCGGCGCGAAGATCTGGCTGGCCGCCACCGCCACCCAAGACGAAGCCGTGACCGACTGGTACGAGCACCGTTTCGGCGAAATCTATAGCCCCGGCGACGGCAACGTCCCCGTCGGCGCGTGGACGGCGACGGCGTCCGAAGTCCCCGGCGCGGCGGACCTGCTGGGCTGCCCCGCCGAAGCAGGACGCAGCGGTCTCTTCACCGTGCTGATCCAGCGTAGCGGGCGGCGCGTACGCTCCTTGCGCGGACGATTCTTGCGTCTGCGCGTCGAACTCTTCGGCGACCGCCGCACCACGCCCGAAGTCGCCGGCCTGCGCGCCTATGCGTCCCGTTTTTCGTATGTAGAACGCTATCTGCCTGAGCTTTACCATGAGGACGTCTTCGCGCCGGATGCCGACGTGGCTGCGCCATCCACCGCAGCGGATTTCTACGAGCGCTTCGTCAACCTCTTCGAGGGCATCCTGACGCCGTTGGAAGACAAAGTCGCCAACGCCTACGCCCTGATGGACGCCCGCACCGCGCCCGAAGACGCGCTGGAATGGCTGGGCAGTTGGATCGGCCTCACCTTCGATCCTGCCTACCCCATCGAGCGGCGGCGCGACCTGCTGGCCGTGGCCCCCCGTCTTTTCCGTGCGCGGGGGACGCTCTACGGCCTCAAACTGGCGCTCGACACGGTGACGGCCGGGGGCGTGCGTGGCGGCGAAATCGTCGTGATCGAAGACTTCAAACTGCGCCGCACCTTTGCCACCATCCTCGGCGCAGACCTGGCCGACGAAAACGATCCACTGACGCAGGGGCTGGCCGTCAGCGGCAACTCGTACGTGGGCGACACGCTCTTCCTGGGCGACGAGGCGATGGAACGGCGCAAGGAATTCCTGGCCCTCTTCCGCGATGAATTGCCCAAGAGCAAGGCCGAGGACCGCGCCATCGCCGCCTTTCTCGACAAGTTGGCCCACCGTGTCACCGTCCTCGTACACCAGGACGTGGAACCACAAGATTTCAAGCTGATCCGCCGTGTGGTGGAAAACGAGACACCGGCCCACGTCATCCCGCGCATCTTCCCGGCGTCCTATCCGCTGCTCGTGGGCATGGCCGCCCTCGTCGGCGTGGACACCTACCTGCGCAGCGAACCGCCACCCCGCCCGGTGACGCTGGACACGTCTCGCATCGGCGAACGTGACTTTTTGATTCGACCCGCCAGTCTCGATCCGCGATTGGGTGGGTGATTGGTGATTGGTGATTGGTGATTGGGATCTTGTTGAGCACGTTCTCGCTCTTGCGTAGCTGCACGCTACCAGCGTGCGGTTTGTGGAAGACGGGATCACGTTCCAATGTAAGCGAATTCGTTGAGCACGCCCTCACGCTAATAGCGTGAGCTACGGCAGAAGCGATCTCTTCATCTGCGTAGCTGCACGCTACCAGCGTGCGGTTTGTGGAAGACGGGATCACGTTCCAATGTAAGCGAATTCGTCGAGCACGCCCTCACGCTAATTGAACATTAACAAATTAATCTGGTAACTGTGGTATGCTAGACGTCAGGAGGTGAAAAATGGCCGCCAGACGCAAGCTAGAACTGACACGAGAGCAGAAAGACGAACTCGAAAAGCTACGAGATCACAGCAGCAAGGCGTATCTGCGCGAAAGAGCAGCCGCTTTGCTGAAGATCTCTGCTGGGATGAGTCCGAATGCAGTGGCACAACATGGGTTGCTGAAGCCACGAGGAGCCGACACGGTGTACGACTGGTTGGAGCGGTACGAAAACGAAGGTATCCAAGGACTGACGGTGCGGGAAGGCAGAGGGCGCAAGCCCGCTTTTTCCCCCTCAACACCCAAACGTTGAGTCGGCCCGGACCGCCATTCTGCATGTGATACACCGTTCGCCCCAGGACTTTGGCTATCCACAGAGTCGATGGACGTTGCAGCGGATTCGGGGTGTATGTGATTGGCTGCGAGTTGACACCGACGGCGGCATGAGCCGACTGCTCAAACGGCTAAAAATCAGCCGCAAGCGTGCTAGAGAGTATGTGCGCAGTCCTGATCCAAACTACCATGCTCGACTGGAACTGATTGAGTCTGTCCGCTGGCGTGTCTCGCAGAACCGTGAGCGGCATGTGTTGCTCTATCTGGATGAACTGACCTACTTTCGCCAGCCAGCGGTGAGCTACGACTATGCGGCGCAGGGTCATGAACAGCCGCTTGCCCGTCGTGGATATGGCACCAACAAACGCTTTCGGGTAGCGGCGGCACTCAACGCATTTACAGGTCAAGTCACCTACCGCCATCGTAGCCGCATCGGCGTTTCTGAACTTGTGCAACTCTACAAAGATATCCGCACAGATTATCCCAACGCCGACTCTATCTATGTCGTGCAGGACAACTGGCCCGTGCACTTCCATCCTGATTTGCTGCGGCACCTACAGCCACAAACCTGGCCGTTCCCTTGGTACACACCCGCAAACTGGCAAGCTTTTGACCCAGCCACCATCGTGCCTGAGCCTTTGCCGATTCAACTACTTTGCTTACCAAGCTACGCATCGTGGTGCAACCCTATCGAAAAGCTATGGCGTTGGCTCCGACAGGACGTCCTTCATCTTCACCGACAAGTTGACGACTGGCCCGCTTTGCGCCAACGCGTTGATGACTTCTTAGCCCAATTTCGCTCGGGTTCCCGGGAACTCCTACGTTATGTCGGCCTGTTACCAGATTAATTTGTTAATGTTCAAATAGCGTGAGCTACGACGGAGGCGATCTCTCCATCTGCGTGGTTCGCCGAGGACGGGATCACGCTCCAATGCCCATTCATATCCTTTACAAGATCCCAATCACCAATCACCAATCCCTTCCCACAAGGAGCAACCATGCCAACCAAAACCATCAACACCGACCTCCTCAACGACAGCGCGTTCGTGACCAATGTGGCGCAGCGCGTCCACTATGCTACCGGCATCCTGCTCTCAGAAGAGGACTTCCGCGCCGAGCAGCAATACCACCGTGGACGGCTGGCGCGCAGCCTGCAATATCTGCACGGGACAGGCACCGTGGCCGGGCTGCGTGTCTCGTATGTCCCGCGCGTTGAACCGGCAGGGGACGACCCCGGCCAGGACGAGCAGATCTGGGTGGACGCCGGGCTGGCCATCGACTACCGCGGACGGCTCATCGAGCTGCGCAACGCCCGCTGTCTGCGCCTGGAACGCTGGTACGCCGAACTGAGCAGTCGCAAACCCGATCAACTGGCAGCAGCGCGGCAGACAGTGACAATCCAGGCCGACCGCTTCAACGCCGACGAGTCGCCCGCCCTGCCTGAAACGGTGACAGTGACCGGCGTGGTGGTGGATCTCTTTGTGCGTTTCCTCGTCTGCGAAGTGGGGCGTACCCCCGCGTTCGCCAATGGACCCTTCGACGCGCTGGACGCTGTGCAGCCGTCCCGCCTGGGCGACGAAGTCGAAGTGATCTTCGTCCCCCGCACTGATGCGGACCCGCGCTATCCCGCCGATCCGTATGCAGATCTCAACGACGGCCTCGACGCTATCGCCGATCCTGCCGAACGCGAAGCCACGCGCAGGCTGCGACTGCGCCAGATCGTCTTCGGCGCATGGGACGAACCCGCCGATCCCCGCGCTCGCCGCCGTCCGGTGGAGATCCCCGCGGCGCTGGACGACAGTTGCGTCTTCCTGGCCCGCGTCGTCATCCCCGCCGACGCGCCCGCGGATGCCAACACCGCACCCGCCCGCGACCTTGGCGCAGCCGTTGAAATCGACAACGCCAGCCGCCTTTTCGCCTACACCACCAGAGCGCTGGCCGCCTGGATCGGGAGTTAAGAAGAATATGCTGACGAAGAGGAGAGCAGAGGGACGCGGATTTCTGCCTCCTGCGAATCCTGAAATCCGTCTCCCTCTCCATCTCTGCCTCACGTCTCTTCGTAGGGCATCTAATCTGTGTTCAAGGAGGGTCTCATGTTAGACCGCACGCGAGGATCGAATCGACTTGTCCTGCCCACCGAGCGCACCGAAGACCAGCGCGCCATCGAGACCCTGCGCGCCGCCGGCGTACTGGTCATCGACGACAGCCGCCGCCGTCCCCGCTACTTCGACGGGCGCTTCCTTACCGCACGCGATTTAACGCGTGAACAGAACTACTTCCTGGCCCGCCAGTCGGACATTGGCCGCGCCGGGGGATCGGGCGTGGTCACCGGGCTGGGCGTAGACATGACCGTGCCGCGCGACCGCGACGCTGCGGCCCTGGTGATCAGCCCCGGTCACGGCATCACAGCGTCGGGCGAACTGGTGCTGTTGACCGAAGAACTCACCATCCGTCTCGAAGACATCCCCGAGTTGGATCAGCTTAACGTGCGGCTGGGGCTGTCGCGGTTGCCACAGCCGCCGCAACGCAACCGCACCGGCGTCTTCATCGTGGCGCTGCGCCCGGTAGAATTCACCGCCAACCCGATTGCGTCCTATCCCACATCGATCACCGGCACCCGCAGCGCCGAGGACAGCGACATCGTCGAGGCCGCCGCCGTCACTCTGATCCCCTTCGGCGACGGCGGGCGCGGACAGAGCGCCAACGCCCAGCGCGCCCAGTTGGCCCGCAACATCTTCGTCCTCAACCAGGCCGCCGGTGTGCCTGTGGACGCCCTGCCCCTGGCCCTCGTTTCCCTGGAACGCAACCAGATCCAGTGGATCGATCCCTTCCTCGTGCGGCGGGAAGTCGGCGCCGATCACGGGGACATCCTCGGCCTCGGCTTTGCCCCGCGTGCAGTGCGCGAGGCCCACCTGATCCAATACAACGCCCACCTCGAAGCGGTGATGACCCAGCGTAGCGCCGCCAACCAGGGACTGCGCTTTGCCGCATCCGAGTACTTCCAGGCGCTGCCGCCGGCAGGACGGTTGCCCGCCGCCGCCGTCAATCCCGCCGACTTCACCCAGCTCTTCTTCCCGCCGGAAGTCGACGTCGATCTGGCCATCATCCCCGAAGACGAGCTGATCGCCCTCATCGAGGAAAGCTACCTGCTGCCGCCCATCGACCTCACCGTCGGCGGCGACAACCTGGAATCGGTGGACGTGATCGTGCTGCTGCCTGTGCCGCGGACACGCTTCCGTGAGTTGCACACCCAGTTGACGTCGCCGTCCACGCCGCCTGCCCTGGGAAATCCCGCCGTGATCCGTCCACTGCGCGCCGCCGCCGTGGGCATGATTGCCAAACGTCGCCCGCTGGAAGTGCTCACCGGCCTGCGCATCGCCCGTCGCACCGTCCTTGGCCTGGATGCGCCTGTGGACAGCGCCGATCCTGTCGACGTGCGCTGGCAACAGGAACTCAACGCACCCGAGCTACGCACCCTCTGGTACGTGCGCCGCCGCAACCTGGCCTACGCCGCAGCCGTCACTGGAGAGCCGCTGGCGCTGATCACCCCGCCGCCTGAACCGGAGCCGGAACCGAATCCTGAACCGAATCCTGAACCTGAACCGGACGACACGCCCATCAACCCCTTCGAGGACGACCGCGTAGTGGAATTCGCCGAGAAGTTCGGCATGGCCGACGCCCTGGAAGCGGTGCAGGGCTGCCTCACCCGTCGCCACTGGGATTCGATCCGCAAAGTGCTAATCCGCGATCGTCTCCTCATCGCCGAGGACAACGTCCTGGCGCGCAACTTCTTGACGGCGCTGCTGCGCGCCTGCAAAGAATTCGACGGCAAGATCCCCGACGAGGTGCTGAAAGCGCTGCTCGAACGTTACAACCAGGACGATCTCGGCACCGGGCTGTCGCGCCTGACCACGCTGATCGAACTGCCCGAACTACGCCGCGCCATCGCCGAAGCCGACTTCGCCGTCGCACTCGACGCTGTGTTGCGCAGGATGACGGCGACACAGATCCGCGGCGTGGATCGCAAGGTCGCGGGTCAGACGGATCTGGCCAGCATGTTGGCATTGTTGGAAGAAGTATCGCAGTCGTAGAATTTGACCCCTCCCCAACCCTCCCCGCGTCCGCTGAGGACAGCGGGCGGAGAGGGGGCCGTTGACGTGTAGAGTCAGTGATGCTGCATTGGGAAACCAATAAAGCGTTCACAACCTCAACACGTCAACAGTCCTCCCCCCGCCGCTTTTTGCGGGGAAGTTAGAGGGGGGTCTCTGAAAGGACTCCCAATGGAAATTCGCAAAGGCATAGACGATCCCATCCGCGGTGAGCGGGTGATCGCGGTGACGCCGCCCCTCGTCCCCGCCGGGCAGACGGGCTGGAACCGTCGCCTCAACCTCTACCGTGGACGCTCTCTCAGCGCCTCGGCCCTAGAGACCGAACAAGCCGGCCGCGCCGGTGACCTGACCACACGCGCCCAGGCCGTATCACCGGGCATCGTGACGGGGCTGGAAATCGAACTGGAATCGTCCCCCGCCGCGGAGGACGGCCTCATCGCCGCCTTCCTGGCGCTGGCTCCCGGCTACGCCATCGCCGCTTCAGGGGAAGATGTCTTCGTCCCCAGTGCGCGGCGCATTGCCGTGGGCGGCTTGCCCGTCCACGGCGCGGACGGTGACGCCAACGCCGTCACCGACGCGCCCACACTGGCCAATCTGCGCGATCGCGGGCTGCTCGGCGATGTGGCGCAGATCGGCGTACTGCGCCTGCGTCCCGTCATCCTGCCCACTGCCGGGGAGTTCGACGCCTTCGATCCCTGCATTGAGGACGAAAACGACGCTGCCTTCGAGGATCAGCAACTGGCCGATGCCGCCGTCCTCGACTATGTGCCGCTGCCCGCCGCCTTCTTCGACGGCGCGCCGCCCGCGCTGGGTGGATCGTCGATCACCGCGGTCAACCGCTGGCGTAACCAGATCGCCTATGCCATCTTCGAACGAGACCGCGCCACCACGCCGCCCAATCTACTGCCCTGGGAAGCCGACGGCGTCGCCATCGCCGTCATCGGATTCGCCGCCGACTGGACGCCGCTCTTCGTGGACCGCGCCGCCGTGGCCCGTGCCGGGGGCAAGCCGCAGCGCCGCACGCGGCTGCAACCGCAGCGCGGATCGGCCTTCCTCTGGCAGGCGCGCATGGAACAACTGGCCGAGCAGATCGCCAACCCCGCGCTCGACGGCGTGGACACTGCCCTGATCGGCACCATGTTCAGCTTTTTGCCGCCCGCGGGCATCATCCCCGCCGACGCGCTGGACCTGAGCGGCGCACAGGCGCAGAATCGCTTCTTCCCGCCCCACTTCGGCGTAGACGCCGTGCCCATCCCCATCGATCAACTGGACGTGGCCTTCGAGGCCGCCGCCGCGCTCGATGCCTACGACACCCGCTTCACTGACGACGTGCG
This sequence comes from bacterium, assembly GCA_016124945.1. Lineage (GTDB taxonomy): Bacteria > Chloroflexota > Anaerolineae > Caldilineales > Caldilineaceae > RI-153. Next base: position 30,964 of record WGMT01000041.1, read on the forward strand.
CATGTTGGTGCCTGTCCCCGCGCATCTGTACGAGCCGCGGTTGCTGCAACAGGAAGCCATCGATCCCCTCTTCGCTGAGACCATCGCCGCCTTCAAGGATCGACGCAACGAGATGCTGGGCCGTCGCGCCGCCGTGCGCGCCGTCTACGTTGCCTACATCACCGCGGTGGACGGCAAAGCGCCCGACTTCCCCGCCGACGCCACCGCGGACGACGAAGCGCCCACCGAGCCGCCGTTCGATCCGGCGGAACAGGAGTACGACACCGCCGTGGACGCCGCCGATGCGCGCACGATCCCAGCCTTTGACCAGTTGCACGCGGATCTGATCAAGCTGATCAACAAACCCCACGTCGACGCCGAAGCTGAAGACGGCCCCAACCTGCGCCGCGACGGCCTCAAAACGTACATCACCCGCCTCAAACAGGCCGTCGACGCCGCAGACGACAACATCGACATCGGCTTCCTGCGCGTGCAGACCGACATCTACCGGGTGCGCCAGTTGGTAATGGGCAACGACGTCGCCAACAAGCTGGTCACCTCCCCGGCGTTGGCGGCCATTATCACCGACGAGAAAAGCTCCTACGCCACACGCGAAGCACTGCGCGACTACCTCAAATCGGCCAAAGACGCCGTGCAGATCGAGCGTGACCTTCCGCTGGCCAACGCCGTCGCTTTTTCGCCCAACATCGCGCTCGCACAGCCCATCGAGCGCACGTCCACCTTCAACTTGCTCAACCTGGCCCAAGAGATCAAGTTCACGCCCACCGTCGATTTCGCCGTGATCAAAGAAGTGCCACCCGCCGCCATCGAGGACCAATCGCCCATCGTCGGGTCGATCCCCAACCTGCGCGACACCACCATTGGCCAACGCATCGAACGCAGCGGCGCCGTAGACGCCAAAGACAACACCCGCGCCACCCAGTACGAGATCGTCAACAACCTGGGGACGTCGGCCCTGTTTGCCGATCTCGAAGTGCCTGTGGTCATCGGCTACGAAGGATCGCGGGTGAACTACGAAAGCATCCCTGTACAGGAACTGGTGGGCAACCCTGGTCGCCTCTTCGACGTCAACCAGCCCGGCGAAGACGAAGGCGCTTACTTCAACGCCGGCATCGACGTCATCGACGTTTCCGTGGCCGCACTGCGCGCCGCCGAAGCGCGCATCAAGCGCTTCCGCGACGCTGTCGCCCTGGCCGAAGCCACCCTCAAACGCTTCCAGAGCACATTGACCCAGATCAACGGTCGCCTGAGCGTCCTCGGCGACGAGCTGGCCGAGGCGCGCCACGACGTCTCCGTGGCCGAAGCCCTGCGCGATGAGGAACAATCCCGACTCGACGCCATCAACGCCCGCCGCCGCCGGATCTTGCGCGACGAAGTCAAGTTCCTCGCCTACATCCGCCCGCGCACCACCGAAACGCTCATCGCCACCCCCCTGCGCGCCGTGGACCCCGGCTACACGCCCGCGGCTGTGCCCGCCTGTCTGCGTGCCGCCGAAACGGTGCCGCCCGAACTGCGCGCCATGACCGATCTCTTCCGCGATGTGCCCATCCGCTGGCTGGTGCAGATGCCTAAACTGCTCAATCGCCTGGATCGCGTCGAACTGCTGCAAGAGGTGATGGTCACCGGCATTGCCCGCGCCCAGTCGCCCACGCGCAGCCGCGCCGCCCTCTTCGTGAACAGTAGCTTCACTTCCAACTTAGGCCAGGCCATCGCCCGCACCTACACCGCCCAGCAGCAGACGGCCACCGTCTTGCGCGCCAATCTGGCCCAATTCGATCCGCTGATCCTGCGCGGGCGCACGTGGAAGCAACTGCGCGACCTCCTCGCCGAAAACGCCTCCCTCGACGATCTGGTGGAGGCCGGCCACGGCAAGAGTGACGTGGCCCAGCAAGCCCTGGCCGAACTCGACGACATGGCGCAGGTCGCCGCCTGCCTCTACGCCCGCTTCGCCGAGGTGCGTCCTGTGCTGCGGCTGCGCTGGGCCGAAACCCTCAGCCAATATGACGAACCTGTCAACCTGCGCAACCTCAGCAATCTCGACCGCTTCGGCGAAGTGGAGATCCTCGACCGTCGCCAGATGCAGCAGTTGGTCGATTGGCTCCACAACGCCGTAGACAGCGCCACGCCCCAGGCCGTGGCCATGATCAACGACCTGATCCGCGTCTGCCTGCTCCTGGCCAGCCATGCGCCCGTCAACCAGTTGATCAGCGCCCGTGTCGCCGTGCCCGCGCCGGTGCTGCCCGGCAAGTCGCTCACGCTCACCGTCGATCTCAGCCGCGTCAAGATCGGCATGAACGTGCTCATCTACGACAAAATCGAAACCAACAAAGTCGTGGCCCACGCCGTCATCGACGATCTCAGCGATCGCACCGCCGCCGCCCGCGTTGTCTCCGCCGTGCGCAGCGATCTACAAGTCGACCAGAACACCACCGTTGTCGTCACCCCGGCCCAGACGCTGACCCAGACGATGACGCTTTCTAAGTTGAGCTTCCGATGACGCGCCAGGTCCGCACGCTGCGCCTGCGTGCGCCCAACGAGCAGATGGTCCACCGCGGCGCGGCCCTGGTGGAAGACGGGCTGCGCATCGCCACCCTGCCCGACAGCCGCCGCCTGCTGCTGATCCGTTCGCTCAACCTGGGGCGCATCGACCCGCGGCGCAGTTCCGCCGCCGTGGCCCTGCGCATCGAAGCCGAATTGGCGGCGCACCCGCCCGTCCACGCCGTTGAGGACGCCGCCGCGCAGGCCGCCATCGTCTACTTCCGCGACGAAATCGAGCCGTACACGCTGCTCATCGAGCGCGTCCTGCGCGGGCAGCCCGCCGCCGACTGGTTCTGGCTGCGTGCCGTCCCAATCTGGAAGTTGCTGCCGCACACCACCGCCGCCGTCGCGCCGCTGATCCAGCACGCCGCCCAAACGCACGGAGCCGCCGCGGCGGTGGCCGTCCTCGACGAGATTTACCAGCGAGGCACTTTACCCACTCTCCTCGACGCCCTGCCCGAAGACGCCGCCGCGCCGCTGCTCTCGTTCTTCGGCTGGCGCATCGAAGAGGTCGCCGAGCCGGTCGCCGCCGTGGAAGAACCGTCCTGGCCGGTGCGGGCATGGGTTTTGCGATGGGGAATCAGCCATCCGCTTTCGTCTTGGCTGTTGGCGGCGGCATTGGCGGCCCAATCTCCGGCGCGGATCAGCTATCCCGTCCAGCTTATGAGGACGGTTTCCAGCACCCTCCGCCGCTGGGACGACGAGACGCGGGGCGACACGTTGCCGAACGACCAACCGACTGCGTGGCCCGCGTCGTCGTCCAACCAAACGCCCGCAGGCGCGATCCCCAACGTCCGACCCCTGGATGCTTTGCCCAACCAACCCACAAGAGAAGAAATCGCGTCCTCCGCGGCGGGGCATGGACCTTTTCCCATCTGGAGCGCCGGGGCAGGCGTGCTGTTGCTGGTCAATATTTTGAGCAGCCTGGGCATGGCCGAACTGATCGAAGCCGACCCCGAATTACACGATTTCCCGCTGCACCTGCTGGCCCACTTCGCCGCCCGCCTCGAACTCGATGCAGACGATCCAGTCCAGAAGTTCACCGCAAAGGCGCAAAGAGCGCAAAGGGAAGAAGAAGAGAAGAAAAAAATTATCTTTTCTGGTCCTCTTTTCTGGCCTTTGCGTCCTTTGCGCCTTTGCGGTGAATCTCCTGTTTCTCTCTTTGACTGTTTTGAAATTTGGGAGGACTCGGTGGTCGACTGGCTGGATCGCTTCGCCGAGATGACGTTGACCGAGCTGATCGCCCGCCCCGGCTACATGCGTGTGACGAAGACGCACGTAGACGTCTTCTTCGCCCACGAGCAGGCAGATCTGCGCATCCGCCGCGCCGGGATCGACTTCGATCCGGGCTGGACGCCGTGGCTGGGTTGCGTGATTTCGTACTTTTACACCGCCGATCCCAGCACAGGAGAGGGCTGACATGATCCGCATCGACGAGCGCCCCACACTTTTGATGTGCGCGCTGGCCGCCGCCGCCGACCCGCTGATCGGGCGCATCCGCAGCAACGGCGCGCAGAAACAGGCCGAATGGGCCTTCCTGGCGCAGGTCCACGCCGGGATGGGCGGCGGCGCGTGGACAGACACACTGCTGGCCTGTCTCGCCGACCCCGCGCCCGAAGACAAGGCGCTGGTCGATCTGGCCGAAGCGTTGGAACTGTCGCCACACGAGATTCTGGCAGTGACGCTGGCCGTAGGCGCGGAAGAAAACCCACTGGTGGGGACAGTCCTGGCGCGCTTGCAAAAGACGGAGAAGAACGGCTCTTCGCGACCGACGTTGGGGCTGATCAGCACACTGTTTGATCAGGTGTCGCCGCTGGAGTTGGTCCACGGCGCTGCAGTGGAAAGCGGCCTGCTCACGCTCACCGACGACGCTCGACCGCTGGTGGAGCGCACGTTGACGGTGCCGCTGTCGCTGTGCATGGCCATCCACGGCGTGGACGCTCCGCCCGCGGGGACAAAAATCGGGTTGGACGAGCCGCTGCTGCTGCCCGAATCGTTGACGAACGAGATGGCGCGCCACGCCGCCGCGCTGCGCGGGGAGAGCGTCCTCGTGCTGCATGGATCGTTTGCCGAAGGACGCGCCGCCGCCGCCGAAATCGCGCGCAGCATGGGGCGGCGTCCGCTCTTTGTGGACGAAGGCGCGCCGACGATGGGGCTGGCCCCGTTGATCCAATTGCGCGGGCTGTTGCCCGTCTTCGGTTACCGGCTCGGCCCCGGCGAACACCGCCCCGCGCCACAGATCCCCTGCTACGAAGGCCCCATCGTCTGCGTCTGCGGGCTGGACGGGCAGATCGAGGGCAGTAGTGGTCGCGCCGTGGTGCGCTGCGCCATCCCCATCCCACCGGGCGACGAGCGTCGCGTCCTCTGGGCGGCGGCGCTGGGAGAGGACGAGATCGCCGACGAAATGGCGCGTCACTACCGGCACAGTGTGGAACGCATCGCCCAGTTGGGCAAGCAGGCCCACTACGAAGCCCGCCTCAACGGACGTGCCCGCCCGCACTTGGCCGATCTGCGCCGCGCCATGCGCAGCGGCGGTGAAAGTGGATTGGATGCCCTGGCCCAACCCCTGCCCGAAGAGATCGGCGACGCCGCGATGGTGGCCCCGCCCAGGCTGCGCGACGAGTTGGAATTGCTCTGGTTGCGCTGTCAGCACCGTGATCGGCTGACCGCGGATCTGGGGATCTCGGCGCAGGCGCGCTACGCGCCGGGCGTGCGCGCCCTCTTCACCGGTCCTTCGGGGACGGGCAAGACGTTGGCCGCCGGTTGGCTGGCCACGCGGTTGGGGCTGCCGCTCTACCGCGTCGATCTGGCCTCGGTGACGAGCAAGTACATCGGCGAAACTGAGAAGAACCTGGCCGAGTTGCTCAACCGCGCCGAGCGCGCCGGCGTGATCCTCCTCTTCGACGAGGCCGATTCCATGTTCGGCAAGCGCACCGACATCAAAGATTCCCACGACCGCTACGCCAACGCCCAGACGAACTATCTTTTGCAGCGCATCGAAAGCTTCGACGGCATCGCCCTGCTCACCAGCAACAGCCGCCAACGCTTCGATAGCGCCTTCGCCCGCCGTCTCGACGCCATCGTCGACTTTCCACTGCCTGGCACCGACGAACGCCGCGCCCTCTGGCTGGCCCACCTGGGCGACCGCCATAGCCTGTCCGCGCAGGCGATTACGCGGCTGGCCGTCAGCGTTGACTTTGCCGGGGGACACATCCGCAACGCCGTGCTCACGGCGTCGGTATTGGCGCAGGCCGAGGATCGGCCCATCAGCTTGCAGGATCTGAAGCGTGGCATTGCCGTGGAATTCGCCAAAGTTGGGCGACAGATGCCCACCGGGATCGACGAGTAACCCGCCGTGACCTATTCTTTCTCCTTCCGCCGCCGCCCACCCGGCGATGCACAGACGATTGAAATGGACCCGCTGGAGATTTCCGCCGGTGAACCTAACGCGGACGTGATCGAGATGGAGCCGCTTGAAATTACGGCAGGCGACGATGGCGACATCATCGAGATGGAACCGCTGATCATTACGCCCGGCGAGGACGACGCAGACGTCATCAAAATGGAGCCGCTTGAAATTACCGCCGGTGCGTCCGACGAAGGCGACGACTTCGCCGGGCTGGGCATTCCGCCCTACCTCAGCGCGCTGCTCGATGATCTACTCACGCCCGAAACCACCGCGGATGGGTCCACCGCGGCGGTTGAAGAATCCGCGGACACGGAAGACGAAGAAGACGGCGAAGCCATCGCACTCGACACCGGTGAGGACGAAGAAGCCGCGGCAGAGAGCGAAGTCGACGCATCGGAAAGCGAAGATACCGCCGTCGAAACTGCCATCGAGGACGCTGAGGCCGAAGCCCAAAGTGAAGCCGAAGCCGCCGCGCCCGAGACAGCCGCGGCCGAACCAGGCGACGAAGATCCGGACGCCGCGCTGCGCCAATGGCAGGGCGGCGTCAACCGCGCCGGTGACGCCATCCCCGCGCCGACGTTGGGCGAAGCGGGCGCGGCGCAATCGGGCATCACCCAGGCCGGGGCCACGCGCGGATCGGCCCACGCCGCTCGCCGCCGCGAGATCCCCCGGCGCGCCCGCGCTGTCACCCCGCCGGCGCCCGAGGTGGAAAGCCCACCGCCACCGCCGTCCTCGAATCCGATTCCGGCATACACGCAGCGCATCGAAGCCGCCTCCAGCGGTGAAAACCGCCGTCTGCCCAAACGCACCATGCCCGTGCTGGTCACCCGCGCCGGGGGCACACCTCCCCGCGCTGGGGACACCCCCGTCGATCCGCGCATCTTTCAACTGGCGATGAACCCCGAACGGCTGGCGCTTGTCCCCGACACCGAGGCCGGTCGCCGTGACCGCGCCCTGGTGGAACAGGCGCAGCGCGCTTTCAGCGCCGAACCGCCCGCGGTGACCGAAGGGCCGCCCGCGCCGGTGGAGGTGACGGACGAGGGCGCGCCGCCCATCCCACCGTTGCCGCCGCAGATGGCGACGCCGGTTGGTCGTGTGGTGGCGCGCCTGCTGGCCCAGCCCGAGGACGCGTCCAATCGGGTCATGCGTCAACTCAAGCGCGGGGCCTACCCCAACGCCGTCCTCACCAACGAGGAGATGTTCGGCACAGTGGGCCAGGCGCTCTTGCCCACACTGCGCACCGAAATGGTGGCCGAATTGCGCCGCGTGGCCCAGGCCGCCGGCGTCACTGCCGACCAGCTCGACAGCATGGTGAGCGAGCGGCAGACCGAGCTGGAAAACGAGCGGCGGCAGGCGTCCTCGGCCACGACGACGGCGACGCGGGAAGCGCGCAGCACCGTGGGGGAAGAAGGTGGGCGCACGCTGGGCGCCATCGCCGAAACCCGCCGCCAATTGGACGAAGAAGCGATCCGGCGGCAAGAAGCGGCCAGCGGTGGCACCGATCCCACCGTCATCGAGGCGCGCCGATCCCAGGTGGTCAGTTGGGTGCGCAACCGCGTTACCACCGAGATCACCAATTTCCAGCGGCAGGGCGACGCCCGCACCCGTTCGCTCGACAGCGCCGTTCGTACACAGGCAGACGCCTACAACGCCGCCGCCCAGCGCGACGAGTACCGTCTGCTCAACCAGCCCACCCCGCTCAGCCAGCGCCCGGCGGACGAGCAGCGCCGTCTGCAAGACGAGGCGTTGCTCATCCGGCGCTTTGCCGAACAGCAGATCGGGACGGTGCGCACACAGATCAACGGCTGGAAGACCGCAGACGCGTCCACGATCCGCGGTTGGCGCACCACCATCGAGACAGCCGGCACCGAGGCGATCCAGGCGGCGCGACGCTGGGCCGACGGCCGCGTCGAGGAAGGGCGAAGCTGGTGGGAACGCATCGTCAACCGCATCACCGGCTGGCGTGAGCGGGCTCAGGAAGCTGCCATCACCTGGGAAGCGCGCACCACCACCGAAACCCGCGACCTAATCGCCGGCGACCTGCAATACATCAATCGCCTGGAACAGCAGGTGCGTGAGGGCGCGACACGGGAAACTCTGCTGGCGAACGACTCCTTGAGCGGCGAGCAACGCGCCATCATCGAAGCCTATTTTGCGCCGAACGCCAGCCGCAATCCGCTGGACATTGTGGCGGCGCGCCTCGAAGTGCAGATCGCCCGTCAGCAGCAGACCAACGCCACGCGCAACTTTGAACAGGACCTGCTTTCGCCCGCCACTGACTGGCACGCGCTCAATCTGGTGGGTGCGGCGCAGCGGGCGGGCTTCGACGCCAGCGTCGTCGCCGGGGCTGTCCACGACGCTGTGGCGGGTTGGGGGACGAACGAGGCCAAGATCTACAGCAACCTGGCCGGGTTGACCCCGATTCAGGTGGCGGCGGTGCGCCGCAACTACGAGCGCCGCTACGGCGAAACCCTGGACGAAGCGCTTTCCGACGATCTCAGCGACGACGAACTGCGCCGCGCCGAACTGCTGCTGGAAGGCGATCAGCGCGCCGCCGACGCCTACGCCCTCCACTACGCCGTGGACCAGTGGGGGACGGACGAAGAGACGATTATGAACGTCCTTCGCAATCAGACGCCGGAGCAGCGCCGTCGCATCGTTGAGTATTACAACGCCAACTTTGATCCAGATCTGGAAGCCGCCCTGCGCGATGACATGAGCGGCCACGAACGGGATCGCGCCCTGGCCCTCAGCGAAGGCAACATCGCCGAGGCCGACGCCATCGCGCTGGACGAGTCTATGCGCGGCGGTTTCTTCTGGGGCGCGGGGACAGACGAAGGCCAGATCGAGGCCACCTACCAGAACATTCGCAACGAAGTGCTGGCCCAGGCCCAGCGCGAAGGATGGACGTCGGCGCAGATGGAAGCTGAGGTGCGCCGACGCAATCGTGAGGTCGAAACTGCTTTCAACCGTCGCTACGCTGATGTGGAAGAGTACCGCGCCCCAGACGGTGACGCCACCGGTTCCGTCCTTCAGCGCGCCTTCCGCAGCGAGTTGAGCGGCCCCGAACTCGATCTGGCCAACGCCCTCAACGAAAACGATCTGGCCCGCGCCGACGCCGCCCGCATCGAGATCGAGCGCCAGAGCATCGTCTACGCCGACGACGAAAAGATCAACGACACCCTGCGCGCCCAATACGAACGATCCCTGGAGGCCGTGCGCCTCGATCAAGGGCCGGAACGCCGTCACCAGATGGAAGCGGCGATGCAGGAATGGCAGCGCACCCACCCCAACGCCAGCGCCGACGACATGTCCCGTGAGCAGATGCGGCTGGAGCGCGAGATGGATCGGGCCATGGAACGCGCCGCCCAGGAACGGTCGCGCGTCTCGATGCAAGCGTTGGAACAGGTCTACAGCGACCAGTACAACGGGCGCAACCTGCGGGTGACGCTGGCCATGAACATGTCGGGTGATGAGTTGGCGCGGGCGCGGTTGCTGGTGAACCAGGGTGGTCACCTGACGCCGTACCAGGAACTCGACTTCGCCACGCGTGGCCTGGGCACCGATGAAACTCGCCTGCGCCAATCCCTCGAAGGTCGCACCCGCGCCGAGATCCAGGAGATCCGCGAAGAGTGGGAGCGCCGTCACCCCGGCCAGAGCTTCGACAACTTCCTGCGCGGCGAACTCAGCGGTCGCGAAGAATTCGAGATCATGGACACCGTCGAGCACGGCGCGCCTGAAAGCGCGCTGGAGCGCATGGACCAGATCCGTCGCCAGATGGAGCACCAGTTGGATCACGGCGCGCCGCTGGGCGGGGCCGTGGCGCAGGACGAAGCCGCCTATCTGCGCGAGGAAATGGCGCGCCTCAACCAGATGCGCGGCGAACTGACCCGCACCGATCTCAGCGACGAGGAACGCGAACGGCTGCTTTTCGAGTTCAACGTGCAGGCCACCGTCACCGACGAAGCCGTGCAGGATCATCAACGCTCCGTGGATCGCGTCACCGATCTGGCCACGCAGATAGTCGGCATCGCCACTGCCATTGTTGTGGGTACGCTGCTCACCATCGTCAGCGGCGGCACGTTAGGACCGGTGATGATCGGCCTCATCGCATCGGCAGCGAGTACGTTGGCCACAATGGGCACCAAATACGCGCTCAAGGGCGACGACTACGGCATCGAAGAGATCGGCGTCGATTTGGCTGTGGGTGTAGTGGACGCCATCGCCTCGGCGGCGACGGCCGGCGTGGGCAGCGCCATTGTGGGGCGTTTCCTGCGTGGCGCGGGGGGCGCGGCCACGTCGGTGGCGGCGTCAACGGCGCGCACGGCGGCGCGGACTGGCGGCAATCGCGTCTCTCAGGCCCTCAGTCGCATGGCGACGCGGGTGGCGCGGGGCACAGGGCTCTCGCGCCTCAACCAATTGCCGCGCATCAACCGCGCCACGTCGGCGATTGGTCGCTTCGCTCGCGCCGAGGAAGGCGCGCTGGCACGGGTCATCCGCGGCGGGGCGCGCGAATCTGCCGAAGCCGCCGCATTACGCGCCGCCAACGAGCGCGCCATGAGCACGTCCACACGCCTCTTTTCTGAAGTCATGGCCGAAAGCCTCGACAACGTCATCCAGTCGGCGCCGTCGGCCTTCACCGCCAGCGTCCTCAACGACGACAACTGGCACGGCAATGTGATTTTGAACATTCTTGGCAGCACCGGCCAACAGGTCGGTCAAGGCGCGCTAATGGGATCGGCCATGTTGGGTGGGCGGCTGGCCGGTCGCGGTGTACGCGCCGGTTTTGGCGCGGCGGCGGAACACTGGCGCATGCGCACCCCCGAAGGACGTATCGCCGAAGGCTCGCGCCGCATGGGATCGGCCTACATGGATTGGGTGGCCGAAAACCCGGCGGGATCGTACAACGACTTCCTCGGCAGCAGCACAGGACAGAGCCTACGCCGCGATCTCGAAGCGCGCAACATGCTCCCCACCGCCGCCGATCTCGACCGTCTGCCGCCGACGCGTGTGCCGGGCGACGCTGCGCCATCACCGCGGTTGGTGGAAGGGGAGAATGCCGCGCCGCCGCCGGAAGGAGTTGGGGCGAGGGGCGAGGGAGCGAGGGGCGAAGGGTCGGCGTCACCGGCGCGGACAGCGGACGCCGAGGCGACGGTACGCGCAGCGGAGGCGGATGCTGCGTCCACGCCGCGGACGGTGGAAGCCGAAAGTGGGGCGGGTCCGCGGACTGGGGAGACGGAAGGACCGTCCGCTCCGCGGTCGGGCGATCCACAGGCCGAGGCGCTGCGCGGAGGACTGCCGGAGCGGATGCGTGAGCGTGTGCCTGTGGACGTGAACCCGAACCTGCCCGAAGGCGAAGTGCGCGTCGTCCCCATCCGCGAGGACGGGCGCGTTGTGGGCGTGCGCGTCGAGGCCGGTCCTGGCGCGACGGCCACAGATGTTATGTTGCACGCGCATGTGGTGCAGGGGTACGAACGGTACATCGGTATCTTGGGGCGTGCGCGCGACCTGATCGAACGCTTCAACGCCTGGTTCAACCTGCGTGAACATGCCGGTGTGGGGTCGGCGGCGTTCGAGGCGCGGCTGGAGATCCAGAAACTGCCCGCCGTCATCGAGGAACGCATGGCGCGGCTGTCACAAGGTGGATTGGATCCGGCGGCGCAGGTGCGTCTTCTGGCCGACATCGACAATCTGACGCGGCAGATCGACGCCCACCACACCCGTCTCAACGACTTCGGCGAAGGACGCGGCTTTGTGGCGGCGGAGGGTTTGCCGTCTACGCGCCGCAGCGAGGACGCCGAAGTGGTGACCCAGCGCGAACGCTACCAGGAGCGCGACGCCACCCAACTGCGCGCCGACACCGAATCGCTGACGACACGCCGCCAGCAAGCGATGGAGACGCGCACCGCCGTCGAGGATCGGCTGGTGGCGGCGCGTGACCAGCTTCAGCCGCTGCAACGACAACACGAAGCCGCCCAAGGACGGGTCCGCCGCGCCGAGCACGAAGTGGGTGTTGCCGAACGTCAGCAAGCGCGCGGCAAGCCAACGCCGGAGGCCGCGCAACAACGCGTGGACGCCGCCAAAGAAGATCTGCGCCTGCGCCGCCAGGAAGTGGAGACCGTCGGCAACACCCTCACCGAATTGCAAAGCACGATCCGCACCGAGACGCAGCGCCTGGCCGACGCCACCACCGCCTTCCGTGAAGCGTCTGCCGAACTGAGCGGCGCATTGGAAGCGCGCCAGGGCCGCCTGGGCGAAGACTTCTCCGCGGTGCAGCGCCAGATCGACGAGGTGCAGGCCGCCACGCTGCGCGATGTGGAAGCAGTGCCGCATCTCCCCGAAACGACGGCAGAGGTAGCGGCGCGCCGGCGCATCGAGGATCTGGAAATTCAACTTGAAACGTTGCAGGAATCCCGTGGACCGCAGGCGATGCAAGACCGCATAAAGCGAGACATCAACGCCGCCGAGGCGGAACTGCGCGGCCTGCAACAGGACCGTCTGCGCGAGCGCGCGGCGCAGATCGACGCGCTCCAACGCCGGGCGGATGAACGCATCCGGCAGTTGCGCGACCAGATGACGGCATTGGAACGTGAGATCAACCCCGTCATCCAGCAGACGTTGGAAGTGCAGCGTTCGGGCGATTGGACGGTGCAAGGCTACAATGATCTGGGCATCGTTGGCGTCGAACCCTGTTTCGCGCCACACACGCCTGTCAAGACGCCGACGGGCGACCGCGCAATTGCCGAATTGAGCGTGGGTGATGAAGTGCTCAGTTTTGATGAAAACACCAAAACGGTGAGTGCCCAACGCGTCACCCGCATCTGGCGCAATTGGACGGATCAATTTGTCGTCGTGCACCTGGGCGACGAGACGATCCTGGCCACTGGCAACCATCCGTTCTGGCTGGAAGATGCGCAGATATGGACGCCAGCCCGCAATCTTCACAGCGAAGCGAACTTGTGCGCTTCGGACGGTCAACGGATCGCAGTGACGCAGATCGGGGCTCTGCTCGACACCTCGTTCACCTACAATCTCGAAGTCGAGTCGACGCACACCTATTTCGTAGGCGAACAGGGCGTGCTCGTCCACAACCGCAGCGTCAGCGCCGACAGCAAGTTCACGCGTACACGCCAGCGCCCCACCACCATCTACGTCATCTGGGACGTGACCAAGACGCCGCGTGTGCCGCTCTACGTGGGCAAGACCTACCAGAACATCGACGGCACAGCCCGCTTTGAACAGCACTTGAGCGAAGGCAACGACGACATCGAAGCGGGGCGCAAACGCCAGTGGGCCGAGATGCACGCCCGCGGCGAGGTGAAGATGGAGCCGGTGCGCAGCGGCAGTTGGACGGAATTTGAGACCGCCGTGTGGGAGCAACACTTCATCCGCCTGCACAACGGCGGCGAAGACATCAAACCCGACGCCAACCTGCTGCAAAACCGGCGCAATGAGATAACGCCGGAGACCTATCGGGCCTACAAAAACGCCCAAATCGAACTGCCCGACGGCAGCACCTTCCGGCACAACCCATGTCGTTAAGGAGAATGCTGAAAATCTGTGGATCATTTCTGCCTTTCTCTGCCTTCGTGGTTCTTCGTGGATCAACATTCTGGATTCCCCAAAACCAATCCTACCTGGCATCCAATGAATCGAAATACAGTGAAAAGTCCGCAGATCTGGATCGTCCTCGATGAAGTACCGTTTGCCGAAATCGCTTCTGCACTGGGCGCGCTTGCCTGGGCGCGCCAGCCTGATCCGTCCGCGCCAGAGCCGTTGATCGAGGGTGAACTCGAAAACGCCGCCTGGGAATCCCGCGACATCGCTCGCGGACGCGGCCACCTGCGCTACGTCTTCTTCCCCGGCACCGGCTTTCGTGGACTGCAACTTGACGCGCCCGCAGCAGACATCGCCGCCTTCCGCCGCCAAATCGAGCGCGCCCTGCCCACGTTAAATCATGCCGCCATCGCCAATCTGCTCCGATCCGACGACCTGGTCGTCCTCTTGCGTGGCATCCAGGCCGCGGACGTGATCCTCGATCCGGCCTGGATCGAGGATCTAAACCGGCTGCTCGGTCATCCACACGCCATTGTCGTCCGCGAAGCCCGCGCCGCGCTGACGAAGATCCTCAGCCACACCGCGCAGCAGGGGATCGACCTGATCGAAGCGATCCAACCTGGCGCCACGGCGGACGTTTTCAACGCGGCGCTGTTCACGGGGATGGCGTCGGTGCGGCAGCGACGGCAGGCGTTGCGCTGGATCATGCAACAACAGACGCGTAGCAACGCGCAGATCGACGCCGTCCTCGCCGCGGGGCTGCGCGATGAAGATTGGGAAGTGCGCGTCACGGCCATGCTGGCGGCGGGGCGACTGCGGGCGTCGACGCTGCGTCCGCTGGTGGAGACGCTGGCGCTGCCGGCGTCCTTGCGCGAGGGGGTGGATGGGCAGGATCAACGGGTGTTGGCGGCGGTGAGAGCGGTGGTGGTGGGGCTGATTGACGACGCCGCTGAGGACAGCGGACGACAGACGACCGACGACGGGTCGCCGCGGACAGTGGACGATTTCGAGATGCGCAACGTACCTCCGTCGTCGGTTGTCCGTCGTCCGTCGTCCACTTTATCGCCGCGGGAGCGGGCGCGCCGACATGTGGAGCGATGTGTGTTGGGCGAGCCGGTAGACGTGCATGATGGCATCTTTTTGTACTGCCACTCGATGACGACACCGTTTTATGAGACGGCGGCGAATCAGCCGTCCGCATTGCCACCCGGCGTTGATCGGACGCTGGACGGTTACCGGCTGGCCGAGATCGACCTGATCTGGGTTCCGTCCGTGACGGCGTGGCTGGGCGACGAACTGACGCGCCCGGCTGTCGCCAACCCCATCCGCCAGGTGACGTGCGACGGCTTTTTCATTGCGCACACGCCCATCCGCGAAGACGGTGAAGTCGTCCACATGACCTTTGCGGAGGCGCAGGCGCGCTGCGCGACATTGTCCGCAGAGACAGGTGCTGTCGTACGTCTGCCCAGCGCCGACGAGTGGGAGATCGCCGCCCGCGGCACTGATGGACGCCGCTTCCCCTGGGGCAATGCCTTGCCCAGGCCGCAGTTCGAGGATGGGTCGCCGTGGGGGATGGCGGATGCCACGGGCGTCCACGGGCAGTGGTGTGTGGACGGGGCGTGGCATCCGCTGGTGGTGGGTGGCGTGGCGCAGTGGCGGTGTAGCATGCGGCGAAGTGGGGAAGGGGGGAAGGGTGGGGTGTCCTTGCGCGTGGTGGTTGAGGCGAAGTAAGCCAAAAAAAGAAAACCGGCACGCATCGTCGCGTGCCGGCTGCTGCTATATTCATGAACGTCGCGGCCTAGTCCTGCATACACCCCACGACGTCATTGTTCAAGAACGGCGACTAGATCGCTCCAGTAACAGCAATACCGAAAAGCACACCGATGGCAAAGATTGAAAAAAGTCCTACAACTGCCAGAAAGTAGACGATCTTTGTGAGTGTGCCTGAAATGCTTTGTTGATTTTGAGGCATCATGATCCACGCTTCCTTTCCTTGTGCCTATGGCCATGGACGTTGCAACCTGGTCAAAGAATACATCACGCAAGGAATAAATGAGCGCACGGGTTTTGCGCAGTAGAATAGCCGACTGCTCGCCGTCACCTCACAACAATCTCACTATGCTTTTTGAAGTGTATGACGTTTGAGCAATCGCTTGCCTTCTAACTGCAGCAGCGAGGGATAGAGCGACTTGTAGACATTGCAGTATGGCGACTTCACGTCGTTACGCCCGGTGACCTTGTAGGTCAATGCAGGGCAACCACCGGCGCACCAGTAGCGCCATTCGCATTCACGGCAGCCGCTCTTCTCGTCCACGCCGACGCTCTGGAATCCACTATCGTAGAGGCGGATTTCGGTGAGCGGGTCGGCGGCGTAGATGTCGGTGACAGAACGTTCGATTTCCATCTGGCAACGAGAGATCCGGCCAAACTGATCGATGACCAGGTAACTCTTGCCGGCGTTACAGGCCGTTTCGTGTACCGAGGCGAAGTTCGCCCGGTCGACCAGCGACGACAAGAGGCTGTGTTGCGGTAAATTCCTTTCGATGGCGGCGAAGGCCTTTTCGATCCCTGTGATCAGGGCGGCGTCTTCGGCGCGGTGTTCTTCGGCAGCCAAAGTCTCGTTGTGATCGCGGTAGAAGTTGAGGTTAAAGAGCAGATTGCGTTCGAGTGCGAAGGCGACTGCATCGGCGATCTCGTCGGCATTGTGCGCTGTGACCGTCATCGAAAGGTGTGGATAGACGCCGTGGGCGATTGCGCGTTCGATACTACGCACCACAACTTGGGCGCTTCCCCGTCCGTTGACAAAGACACGTTGCGTATCGTGGCTGTGCCCCAGTCCATCCAGCGAAATCGAGAGTGTCATCCCGCTGGTATGGATGAAGTCGAGCATCGCTTTTGTCAGCCCAACCCCGTTGCTAAGGACGACGCCTTTCAGAGCGATGCCTGTCTGCTGCGATAGTGTCCTGGCGTAAGTGTGTAGTTTTGTCACCAGGCCGAAGTTGAGCGTAGCCTCACCGCCGGCATACTTGAGCTTAACGCTCTTATATCCGTGTTGTTGCGCTGTCTTGAAGACGGCGTCCACGCTAGCGTAGCCGGTGGCTTCGTCCATTGCTTCGTCGGTCTTGTCGATGTAGCAATAGGTGCAGCGAAGGTTACAGGCGTTGGTCGTGTGCAGCCAGACCACCAGCGTTTCCGGGTCACTGCTGCGGTAGCGGCGGTGTGTGCCGGGTGCTTGCAGCAGATGAAGAGCGTGGAGGAGTTCGACTGCTGCGAGGCAGTCTGCCGCGTCTATATAGATCTGTGCGACTTGCTCAGGAGTACGTGTCGTAGCAAAAGCCTCAAGCAACCCTAGCGCATGTTGGTTGAGCACGACTGGCCCTGCTTCACCTAACGGATTGAAGACAACATAGTGGGTTGCATCCAGCGGCTGGATGTATAGTGCTGGTGTTACCAGTTCGCTCACCGTATGACTCTCTACTTGAGTCTCCGCATATTCACTTTCCAAGTGAGCACCGGCATCGGCGCAGGCGCAGTTGGTGTCGACATCTGTAATGCAGGCGAAGGAGGCGGCATCGTTGGCGCAGATCAGAAAAGTCGAATGGTCTGGCATAAGTCGCTCCTGCTTCTGGCGCTAGGACAAGGATGAGGTTTGCGTATGTTAGGAAGGCATGAGGATATTCATAAAAAACGAGCCATGCAGAGGAGATCGATGTACTGTTCACCTTGCCTGATCTGTCGTTTTTGACAACCTTCTTCCACGAAACCGAAATTTTGATAGAGTGCAATGGCACCCAGATTGGTAGCAAATACATGCAAAACAACCTTTTCGATGCCACAGGTTTTCGCCCAAGCTAGCATTTCCTGCATGAGCAAACGGCCTATTCCCTGTCGCCTAAACGCTTTGGGAACGAAAATCCCAAGTTCAGAAACGTGAACTGACAACGTCTTCTCATGCAGCCGAAAAAGGTTACCGACTCCAGCGATTGATCTGTCTACTTCTGCGATTAGAAGAAGTAGATTGGGATCTTCTACTGGTTGATATAGTGCGCTATGCCATTGTGGGGTGGATATGAACTCAGACACAACAAATGCGCCACCTTCTGCACAAATGATATTGATGGCATCAATGATTGGTGCTGCATCGGCAGCAGTGGCAGGGCGGAGAGAAAGGTCCATATAGAATGAACTCCTTTTTAGGTATGGTGTGTTCGGTAGAAACATCACCGATATCTCACCATTTCCTCACAGGAATACCTTATCATAGAATATTGTTTGTGTAAACTATGAATTTTAGATCTTTTGCCAATTTCACAGGATTTCATAAAAAGAAACAGCAAGTGGCTTGTAACCACTTGCTGTTCAAGAAGGTGAACCCAAGGTCCTTGTTGGTGATTCCTAATCAAAGACAAGATGTTTGTCTCGGTCTCCAAATTGTTCGACAAGGTAACTGCGTAGTTCCGATTGCTCCAAGCCAAACTCGCGTTCAAAGCTATCGATACAATTGTAAAACTCAAGTATTTCGGCTGGGTTGAAGGTTTTGACTACATCGTAAAAGAGGCTACGGCTTGTACGTTGTTTGCGAATAATCTGATTGCTGTATGCACCGTAACAACGAAATGCTAGACCAAAGTGCTTTGCTGCTTTGCAGAGCAGTGTAGAAGGGTCTGACGTGTAATTATCCAACGCTTCTTTGCCCAAGAAGGTATGCCAGTCGCCTAAGCGAATCAACATTGCATCACGCGGGATAGATCCGATCTCATGGTTATAGAACATATCGTTAAGTGTGTAATGGTTAGCAAAGATGGTCTCAACCTTGTGGCGAATTTGCTGACTTTGTGTAGTTTGCTGTGCACCGTCTCTAAAGTAGTGCAGACGAGCGTAACTGATCAATGCATCAAGACCTTGAGCGGGCAGGCGGTGTTCTTCTGCCAGATCTGCGGCTTCGGCGAAAGCAGCATTGCCGAGATCGAAAATGGCCTTGGCTGTCAGTAGATCCCGTTCTTCGCGTGTTTCTTTGGGCGAAAGTTTTTGCGATGATTTTGTGCGCCAGACATACCATTCCCGATAGACGCAGCCAAGTTCCAAGAGCGCCCATACCAGTCGGACCGGTTCGTTGACTTCGTGGCGAAAGATGTTGACCGCGCTGAGTGCATGTTCTTCTGCTTCTTCGAGCAACGGGATGGAAAGCGCTTGCTGGCGGCTGGTGGGTGAACCGCTGACACGGCGCATTGCTTCGGCCAGGGTACGGTATCCCATCCCTTCGCCGCGTCGTGAATCAGTCTGTTGAAAAATCTTGATGGCACGTCGGGCCTGTTCGATGGCAATCTCTGATGCAAATGCTTCGATGTTGACGGCAGCCAGTGTACTCAAGCTGTAACCCACTGACGGGCGCAGCCCCTGGCGCTCGCGCAGGCGTAGCCCATCGCGAATGCAGATTTGGGCTGCATCATACTCACCGATTTGGGCATGGGCGTAACCAAGATTGTTCAGTGTGTTGGCATGATCACCTTCAAAGTGCAAGGCTCGCCAAAGTGGAAGCGCCTCGCGATATGCCTGAACCGAGCGATGACTTCTGCCGACAATGTCGTATGTGTATCCCAAATTGTTGTAGGCGCGAGCCAGGATGCCCGCCCAACGCGGTGTCTTAGGATTGTGCTTTCCGTATTCAACCAGGCGGTCAACAGCCTCGGTGAGAAATCTGAATGCCTCGTTGTAGTTGCCGATCTCCGCTTCGATCAGCCCATGCCAGGAGTTAAGCTCTGCCTGACCCAAGATACCGCCTGGCGCAACGATCTGCGCATGGAGCGTGGTGGCCAGTGTATGGGCCAGTGCAAGCGCTTCGTCGTTCTTGCTGCGAGTGTGCATCCATTTGATCCAGCGCACTGACTCATCTACTACAACATCGGTATAATTGAGACCGTCGATGCCATCAGCTTGATGCGGAATGTTCGATTCAACCACAAAAGAGCGCATTTCGGCGCGCAGCAGTACCCCCAGTTCCTCGTCATTGTACAATACCGCCTCTTCGGCATAGTTAAAATACTTCTGGAATCCCTTAAATGCGTTCTGGCGCAAGGAATAGTACACATCTTCAATGTAAAGGGTATGACGACTTCGATTGAGGTCACCAAATTCTTCGGGATTGTTGACGATTTGACTGGCAGATTCGGCAAACGGATCGATCAACTCGTCGATCTTCGTGCCGATTTCTGTGATTGCTCGCTCATAGTGCTCCTGAAGCTTATTGAAGATGCGTTCGCGTTCTGCGTCCGGCACCTGATGGAGCATAAAACGTTCAATGATCTCGTATGTTTCATCATGCAAAAAGAGACGTTGGTCGCGCGGCCGCTGTTTGATGAACGAGAGTGTACGCATGTGTTCCCAGCCTTTGGCGAAATCCTCGGCTTCGATCCCACTGATCATTGCCAATAACTCCGCTGTCGCGCCTTTGCGTAGCCATCCCAAATTGCGTACAAGCACATCCGTGGGGCGTGCCTGAGCCAGTGCCCTCGTAAAGGCACTGCCTAACTTATCGCGTACTGAAGCACAGATGTCAGCGCTCAACAGTTTTGCTTCTTCGATACTGAGCAAGAACTCAGATATGACTGGGCCAGTGTTGATACTCAAGTAATCGATGGCAAGCGCAAGCCATATCGGCCGAATCGTAGGTGGAGATGTATCGTCGCGTAACGCGTAGAAAATCACCTGGCGCATCTGTGACGAGATCTTATTGAGCCGTTTGGCGATTCTTTGATCATCTTCTAGTTTGCTGTTTGCCAGCGCCGCAATGACGGCATCAAAGTAAGCTTGCGCTTCGTCTTCAAATAGCCCTGGCAGTAGGAATGGTATGTATTGCTCCCCAATCTGTGCGCGAAATTCGTCGTGTAAACCGGTGCGACTTGGACGACCGGCCAGCAAAACGACAACCTGGCTTACTTGGCTGACGATATCGCAGAGCCATGAAATTGTATCTTTGCGCCATTCTATCACGCCGAGTTGTTGCGCCAGGGGATTACGCTGCAAGTCTAGCTTTTCGGCTGTATCTAGAGCGATCATGATCTTCTTAGCCTGGCTGATGATGCGAAGATCTTCGACAAAGTTGTCGATTGCTCCGTCGCGTGCTTTTGCGATTGCTTGGTTTGCTTCAGGCCGATTGGCCAGCAATTCTTGCAAATCGCGGATCGACTGTTCATAGTTGGGGAAAGAGGCGTTGTCTTTCAGCACACGGTAGATCTCGGCAATCAAACCTTCAACCGCGTTGGTTTCGGCGTGATAGAGATCAATCAGTTCGGATGGGACGAGATAGGCTTGATTAGAGGTAAACACATTGAGCAGCGATCCGAGCAAACGGGTTTTCCCAATTCCACCACCTCCATATAAATGAATGAGCCGACTATTGTGGCCAGCCCCTTCTACAGTTTCGATGACTTTTGCAATTTCATCGTGGCGCCCAACCAATTTGGGTGTGGCACGTGCGCCAGTGAATGGATCTGCGAGATGATTTTGATCTGGCATAGTCGCTTCTCCATAAGATGGAATGGAATCGAATCAAGCACTCGATTGAGGGCAGATAGTACGCTTACGATGTCTGTGGACTATTCTTAGATGGTAATTCGCTCTGATGATACGCTGCTTCATCGAGCCATAAACTTGCAGTTCGTGGATACTTCTTCGCCCAATCTTCGTATAACTCTAAGGCAGTCTTGTGTAGCGTTAACCAAAGCGGATAATTGTTTTGTTTGAGGTGAGCAATGGCCAGGGTTTTTAGAGACTTATCCAGTTCATAGACACTTTTTGCTTCATTGTATGTAGCAAGCGATTCGTATAAGAGTTGTCGACGGATTTCAACAGTTCTCTTATAGAGATCATCCTGACTGAGTTCTTGGTGTAGATCCGGGTGCGCCTGAACCATAGCCATAATGCGGTCATCATCGAAAGAGCGTAAAACACAGAGTGCTTCGAAGTATTTTAGTAAATGTTCTTGATTTTCTACGCCGAGTGGCTGTAAGAGCGCCAACATGATCTGACGAAATGTACCTGGCTTTGTTGTTTCCCTGGATTCTTTGTCTTTGGCCAACCATTCTCGAAATTCCTGGTCTTCTGCCAGCCAGTAACTGATACCCGGAACGCCATTGCTGTACTGATGCAAGAGTTCACTATATTTGAGCAGATCGCCGAGATCGCTTTCTGCTCTTTTCAACTGCTCTTCTGTCTGTGGCAACTCAAACTTTTGTAGCTTAATTTCGTCTTCTTCTGATGTAAAACGTAGTTCAGGTGTGGCCCAAGGAAAGAGCCGTCCTCGGCCTGACATGAGAATGATGACCTCTGGTTTGATGGCAAGTGGCCCCAATAGATACTCTTCGAACAATTCCAGGAAGCGCCAAGGGGCCTCAAAGACCGAATCCAAAAATAAGACTAGCCACTTGCCCGCAGTGAGTATACGTGTAATCTCTTCCATAATGCGGCGACTAAGCCCTGGTAGTGTTAGCCCTGCTAGTGTCTCTTCAGGCATCTGTTGGCGTAATGCCTCGTTGGCAAATCTAAGCATAACCTTGCGGGTTTCTTGTACTTCGTCGAAACCATTGATCTCTGATTGAAGCGGAAGATTGAACCAGTGCGTAATGTACTTATCGGCATAAGTTGGCTGCGAAAGCTTATGCTCAATTGTCTTGAGCAGCCAGGTCTTGCCTATCGCAGTCTCACCCAGGTAGACGCTTACGCGGCGGCGCTCACTGCCTTGACGCAACAATTCAATACGCTTCAACGCCTCTTGAACCTTATCTTCGCGCCCAACAAAGAGTTTAGGGGAATATTTTTCACGAATCTTAGGTGGCGTTGTTTGCGATGACATAGGTATTCTCCTGATGCGAGAAACTGCCCGATGACACGGGGCAGTATGTTCTGGATAGTTTGTGGCTGACCCTATCGCAGGGATTAATGAGTGAATCACTGTAAAATCATCCTTATACATACTCTTCTTGTAGCGAACGTTTAGCCTTTTCTAAGTCTTGCATCTGCAGTCGAATACCTTGTCGCTTTACACGCTGCACATGTGAGTGTAGGAACTCCGATGTTAGAAATAAGACATCGCGTGGAAGTTGACGCGGCGCACTGACCACGATCTCTCTTTCCACGAGATCGAAATCAGGCGCGGCGAGGATATTGAAACTCTGAAATTCGCCTTTAGTGGCAGCATGGATGCGCTGCGTCAACATCTTGACTAATAATTCTTCGTTCCAATTAACTGCCGTGATGTTTGCAAATGCCATCCACTCCGGATAGCACTGATACATACTATCTTTAGTCTCATTCGGTAAAAAAGCCTTGACAAAAATACGACGCTCGTTCCAGTCGGCCCCGTTCTGCCAGATAAAATCACATACATTTGCTAGCGTCCCAGAATGGGTTACAGTTTCCGGCGCGGCGTCGAGGCCGTCGATCAAGAGATAAATTGCAGGCATTCTTAGCGCACTTAGCAATAGGTCTTGGACCAACTGCCAGCGGTTTTCAGTAGATGCAAGCGTGGGTGCAGGTGAGGTTGTGCGCAGCGCGTGCAACATATCGGTAAGTGGTTCAATATCAGGCTGGATACGGATGAATAATGGTAAGTCTAGCCGACGACATAGCCGTTCTAGATCTGAAAGTGTGTGGATGTTGTTCAGATACTGTTCCACAGGCGCAGGTAGATCTATATCTAAAAGCATACGTACGAGTCGGCGCTGATCGATCTCCAACTGTAAGAACCAATGTGGTCGGTAGACGAAAGAAATCAACAACTGCCGAGCGGCTGCTTCCAAAATTGCCGATAGGTGCTCTGTCGCAGAGGGCGCAACATGACCCCAAGTCAAGTAAGGCGGCAGGTATGAAATCGGGAACGGACGATTCGTTTCCTGACCAACGTAACAGTTTTGAAGAATCTGCAAACGGAGGGCTGTCTTTCCACCGCCACGCGGTTCAAAGATGAGCACTGGTCTATCTTCCCAGATTAGCTTGAACACTTCGTGCTGGACAAGATAGCGGTGAAGGTGTTGGTCTGTAGCTGCGTCAAGTGCTGTGAATGGATTGAAATCAAAACCGGACAAGCGAAGCCATGTATCCACATCATTCACTATACTTATGCCCTGATCTTTAACCTGCGGCGATTTTTTGCGCATCAGCGCGAGACTCCTGTTATGCTCAAGATTCCATCCTAAAAATCACAGCAGCCTAACGAGCATGTCCAATGCAGCTTAGACCTGTTGCGGCGCACTGTAATTCCTGGACAAAACTAAAGATACGTCGAGAGCTATCTTGTTGCGCATGCATTTAGATAGCAATAACCTTTCTGTAAACTTACCAGTAGCTCACCAGCGTACGTGGAGTAGCGCTCCATGTCCTCGTTTGGTTTCGATCAATACAGGCATCTTCGGGTCTGGTTCGATGGCCTTCCGTAGTCGCCAAATTGCGGTGTCGAGGGTTCCAGAGTAATCGTTGGGCGACTCATACCCAGTTTCTGTAGGTTCTGGAATTTGTGGAAGCCCCTGATGGGCTAGAAAAAAGAGATGCTCGCGCGGTACAATTTTATTTCCACGTTCGTATAAGTAGGCGAGCATTTTGATGGCGTTAGGCGGCACCTCGTCAAGCGTCATTTCACGCCCTCCTACAATGACACGTTTTTCCTCTTCGTAGAAATAGAACTGGGGCGGATGATTAGCCCGGATTTTCTTCCATGTGTCGGTGTCAATGGGTGAGTGGCGTTTGTGCAGAGTATAGTCGGCAATCAGCGGCTCCACCTGATCGAGCCAGTGCCGTGGAGAATTACCACCTGCGGCATCCAGCCATTTTAATAATTTTTCTTCGTTGTAGAGTCGCCCCACATGAAATGTCTCATCACCTGTCACCAGGCGCAGGCGCTTCTCCACAATTTCGCGCAGTTCGTCGGCTGCCCAACGCAGCCTGATGCCAAAGATCCTCCTCCTCTCGAAGCCACTGGCACGGCTAATTACTCCTTCGAGCCGATTCGGCACAAACAGCTTGAAGGCGACTTCCGTCCGTTCAAAGAGCGGCAATGTCGCCAGCAGCGCCTGCAATAACTGTCCGGTACGCTCTTCATCAATTGAGGTGGAACGCTCAATATCATCGACTAGAAACCAGACGCCCTGTAAGGCGAGTGGTTCCAGTGCAATGGCCAACTCATTAAGCACTTGTTGCGGAGCGGGATCCGGGTGCAATAGATCCGGCGCTGTCGAAGAGAGCAATAGCCGGAGTTGCTCTGATCCAGGCAGTTTGCCGTCGATCAGATGACCAAGCCGAACTTCTGGTCGATCCTGTAATTGGCTTTGAATAAACCAATTGACCCGTCCTTGTGCCCAAGTAGGGGCGGCCACAAAGTGCATTGGAAAGTGGGCAATATGTTGGGCGAGACCGACTGCACAGAGATCGAACAACTGTTTCACCTGATTGACGACCGATGCAGTTGGTTGGGAAACTTCGCCGAAGGGTATGGTTAACCTCCAGTCCAGAAGCAGGCGTTGTGGTTGGCCATCTACCCCGATGTTCTGCACTTTTAACATTTCGTACAGCGTGGTCTTGCCGGTGCCAACACCGCCAAAAATGACGATGGATTGGTTGTTGAGGATGCGATCCAGGTTGCTAGGCTGCACGAAACAGGATGCCAGCCACGGCTCATCCTCTGCACGGAGGGTGCCAAATGCCTGCGAGATGGGTATAGTCATGGGACACTCAGGCGGAGAAGTAGAAGTGAGAACGGTTTGAGCGTACACCATGATTCCTTGCTGCATGACGAATATTCATAAAGGTTAGTCATCCAATGAATCTAAGATTTGGTCAATGTCTTCCTGCATAAGTTTGCGGCGATGTTCTTCGATTCGTGCGATGAACTGTTGTCCGATGAAAAGTAGACGCCTGGGTGATCCTTTGCTTGCTTCGATGACGCGTGTTCTTAACTGGGTAATATTCACGTCTTTGTGATCACACATCAGATCTAAACTACCCCCCGATTTTTGATCCAGCGTGAACAGTCGATCTTGAAGTAGTTGTCCTAACTCATCTGGTAACCATTTAACAAATGAGATCGCACTGGTCCGAAATTCCCGACCGTTTTGTGATGTAGGCGGTGTGAATACATGTACTTGTGTACTCATCCGTGCAATGACTTCAGATAGACTTTTTACATTATGCGTTTCCTGATGGTTGAGGTGCCCAACATGTTGTACATCCATAAGGACGACAAGGTGTTTGTACGCTGAAGGCAATGCGATAGAAAGCAGTCTGATCAGTTCTTCATAACCAAGACTAGCCCCAAATTTTTGCGTTGGATCGAACTGGACTGTATGCTCGCGAATGCAGTCTAGGAATCCTTCAGAAAGTTTTGAGTCGCGCAATCGGTGCGAGTAAAGCAGTGCTTCTAAACTGCTACCGACTCCAAAATAAGTTGCAAATAAATGGGCAACAGCCTTTTGTTTTCGATGAATGGAATCTAAGTATGCTTGTGGGTGTCTTCCGTAGTAACTACCAATGCTTCTCGTGAATATCCTGGCAAATCGGTGTAACTGAACAGACAGATCACCTGTATCAGGCGTATAGGACCAATATAGCGGCAGCACATCCGTTTCACTGCTCGTTCCGGTTAGTCGAAACATGATAGCATACTCTGTTAAGAAGGCAGAGGCTGTTTTACCTAAGCCGTCTTCTGCTATGACGTAAGAAATCGAAGGTTGTGTGGTTGGTAGTACGTATCTTTGGTACCACTCTCGATACCAATCTGTCTCAATGATCAAAGACTCTTTTGCCCGATTGCCATCAACGCCAGGTACGCGGAATAAAAACCTGTCATCTTCTGCAGAAAGTGGTGAAAAAGGGTTTTCCCCTCCATAACCAGGAAAGTACTTGATACGAGGTGCTGATTGAGGGGGCAAACGTAGTGTCTTCCATACTTCAAATTGTGACGCAGTACGTAGTGATTTTATGTGTTTTTTTAGATTTGGGTTCCTCTCACCGATTTTATCGACTAGATTCAGATGATCAGAGTCTAAGTCACTATCCAAAATAACCCATTCAAGTACTTCCTGTTCCTGCTCTGGAGTAATGTCTGATCGAGTACCCTGACTCAATTTGAGAAAACGAGAGAATGAAGGTTCTAGCAGCACTTCTAGCGCTTCATCCCATATGACACGTATTTCGGGATCTTGCATGCCACCATCATCCTGATGAACAGCCTGCCGCAGTTGGTTTTCTACGTTCTCCTTCTCTTTGATGAATTTTGATGATGCCCTGCGTCTGAGAATGTGAAGTTGCTGAATCTGCGCAATCACCTCTCGCTTTTTCGCCTCTCTCTCCTTCTTTTTTTCGTGCAATCTATAGGCAAAGAAACTCAAGTAACCAGGGACGAAGGCGAGTAAGATTGTGATAATCTGCTCGGCCCCCAAAGCAATAAATCGGTTGCCAAGAGCTGACCAGTTACTCTCGGTAATAATCTGTGTTGCTAATCTTCCAGTCGGAAGAGACTCACCATATCGTGTTACCTCAACCGATAGTTCGTGATGCTTGAACAGTTGACCGCTACGCATGGTCTGTGCAATTAACAAGGGTGGGGATTTCTCTGCTGTGTCAAGTGCAGAAGTAAATTGATGTAGCAGTTCCTCTGTTCGAGGAACTTGCCGATTTGCTTGAACACCACGATGGATGACTCTGTTTTTGACAGTGACTACATAGCTGATTGGTGCTGTATTCGTAATTGTTGGGCTCGCACTATATACTTCATCTGTAAACCCAACACCACATGTCACCCTATGGGTAGGTTCATTTGTCCCTAAAGACGTGCCAATAGTGGATGATATTCTTTCGCTCCGTTGGATTGAAAACAACTGGATTGTAAGTGGGGCGTAATCTGGCGAAGAACCGGTGACATATAAATGGCTAGGTGCTGCCACTAACAGGCAAAATGCACCATACTTACTATCGTTCATCACTTTTATATGCAACTGCTGTGTGCTATCCGTCAGTAGTCTGTTCTGTTCAGTCACCTCATATACAGAAATCAGAAAGAAAGAGAGCAAAACTATTCCAACAGGCAAGAACAACAACCACTTTGGGGTGTCTCGCCACAAAAATTTCAATCGATTGTATGATCCCATCTGACTCTGCATCACGCATTCCTCCATCAGAATTAACATAATTCTGACGAGATGTACAACGAAAGTCAAGCGCCTGTTTTCTCTCGTGAGAAAACCGAGAGGAAATAGCAAACTATCAAATAGGTTAGCTGGTGATCTCGTCAAAACCAGTTACTGTTAGAGTAAAGCCGTCGATGAGTGTGAATTACACCCCCTTCCTCCCCCGCGTTGACACCCCCAACCACCCCAAGTACAATGCCAATGGTTCTTACCGCCGTCTGCATCACCATATTCGAACCATCAAACACAGGACCCAACCATGCTTGTTCGCTTGTTGACCTTCAATATCCACGGGTGGCGCACGCAGCACGGGGAACCTAACATTGCCGGCGTCGCCGACCTCCTCACCGCCACCAACCCCGACATTATTTGTCTGAACGAAGTCTTCCACCCCCAGCGAATTGTAGACAGTCACCTGCCTGTTGGGCAGACGGCACTGGCCTATGTGGCCGAGAAATTGGGCATGCACTACGTCTTTGGCCCTTGCCTGCGCTGGCCCGCCACCGAGACGCTGCCCGAACACAGCTACGGCAATGCCCTGCTCAGCCGTTGGCCGATTATCGCCAGCGCCGCCCATCACCTGACCCCGGTCGAGGGGAAAGAACAACGTGGCCTGCTCGAAGGACGTATCTTGCTCCCCGATCAGCGCACATTTACCGTCTATGTGACCCACATCGATCACACCGATGAGGGCGCTCGCCTCATCCAACTACGCGCCATCCGCACGTGGACAGTCCGTGATCGCAACCGACCGCATGTCCTCGCAGGTGATTTCAACGCCATCAGCCCCTGGGATTACGAAGTCCGACCCGATGTGTTGGCGGCACTGTTGCAACATCCCAAAGGCAGCAACATGGTCGATCACGGCAAAGGGCCGCAGGTGATCCCTGCACTGGAAAAAGCCGGTTACAGCGATGCCATGCGGCTGTGTGGCGAGCCTGGTCAGCAGACCTACATCCCCGCCGAAAACAGTCTGCGTATCGACTACGTCTGGGCCAGCGAGCCGTTGGCCGCGTCGCTACGCAGCGCCTCCATCTGGTACGAACCTGTCGGCGAAGAAGTCTCTGATCACCGCCCGGTGCTGGTGGAAATCGAGATCTAACATGAATCTTTTCGATCAAGCGCGTGAAGACCGCTTGGAAGAAGAAGCACCCCTGGCGGCGCGCATGCGCCCGCGCACCCTCGACGAGTTTTTTGGGCAAGAGGCCATCATCGGCCCGGGGCGTCTTTTGCGGCGCGCCATCCAGGCGGATCGGCTCAGCAGCCTCATCTTCTACGGCCCCCCCGGCACAGGCAAGACGACACTGGCGCGTGTCATCGCCAACACCACGGCGGCGTATTTCACCGCGCTCAACGCTGTGCTCGCCGGCGTCAAAGACATCCGCGAAGCGGTGGCGGCGGCCCAGGAACGGTTGGCGTTGCACAACCGGCGCACAATCCTCTTCATCGACGAAGTGCACCGCTTCAACAAAGCCCAACAAGATGCGCTGCTGCCCTGGGTGGAGAACGGCACCGTCATCTTCATCGGCGCAACGACGGAAAATCCCTACTTTGAAGTCAACAAAGCGCTGGTCAGCCGTAGCCGTATCTTTCAGCTCAAACCGTTGAATGAAGACGATCTGCGCCATGTGGTACGCCTCGCCCTACGTGATCCGGTGCGGGGCTTTGGCCGCTTGAATGTGGAAATCGACGACGACGCCCTCGATCACCTCGTCAACGTGGCCAACGGCGACGCCCGCGCCCTCCTCAACGCGCTGGAATTGGCGGTGGAAACCACCGATCCCGGCGACGATTCGATTGTCCGCATCACGTTGTCCATCGCCGAAGAATCGATCCAGCGCCGCGCCGTCCTCTACGACAAGGAGGGCGATGTCCATTTTGACACCATCAGCGCCTTCATCAAGAGTCTGCGTGGCAGCGATCCCGATGCAGCACTCTACTGGCTGGCCAAAATGGTCTATGCCGGCGAGGAGCCCCGCTTCATCTTCCGCCGTATGCTGATCTTCGCCAGCGAAGACGTGGGCATGGCCGATCCCAAGGCTGTGCAAGTGGTGGCCGCCTGCGCCGAATCGTTCGACCGTGTCGGCCTGCCCGAAGGACAGTTTCCATTGGCGCAGGCTGCGATCTACCTGGCTACGGCGGAAAAGACCAACAGCGTCTTCGCGTTTTTTGACGCGTTGGATACGGTGCAAAAGGAGCCTGAGCAGGATGTGCCCAGCCACCTGCGCGACGCCAACCGCGACAAACAGGGGTTTGGTCATGGTGAAGGCTACCTTTACCCCCATGCATTTCGTGAACATTGGGTGGCGCAGCAATACCTGCCCGAAATGCTCCAGGGTAAGCTCTTCTATCAGCCCACCGCGCAAGGGTACGAAGCAGGCATCCGCACCCAGGTGAGCCGCCGCCGCGAGGCGCAATTGGCTGCCATGCTTGAGGACGACGGCGCGCCTGCCGAAATCCTCACCTACTCGCCCGACGATCCTGTGCGCGAGCGCTGGCTCCAACGGACGATCTCCAATGTAGGCGTGGAAATGGGCGCGCTGCGCGACCGCCTGCTGGGTGCGGGTCCACTGCCGCGGCATGCTGTGTTGCTCGATCTCAACGCCGGTACGGGTCTCCTTACCTGGGAGGCGCTACGGCGTCTGCCCGAAGGGGGCGTCTACGCCCTGGTGCGTGAGGAAGCCGACCTGGCTGTACTGCATGAGCAGATTCAGGCGCTCACGGAAATCGAGCGGCCCACCATCCTCCACGGGGAAATTTCCGATCTAGCGCGTCTGCTCCCCGCCGACTTGACGCAGTTCGACGCCATTGTTGGCCGCAACGCACTTTTGCCGTTGACGGACAAACCTGCCGCCATCGCCGAACTCCGTGCACGGCTGACAGCGCAAGGGTGGCTATCCCTGGCCGAGCGTATTTCGCACTATACCCAGCGTTTGTACGATCTGGTTGATCTGTCCGCTCTGCCCGGTGACCTACGACGGCGCATCCTCGACGCCGAAGAGGCAATCTACGAAGCGGAGGAAGATCCGCTGGTCAATTGGCGCGAACTCAGTTTGAAGAGTTGGTTCGAGGATGCTTTCGCCGATGAACTTTCTTCCGGCGCGGCCACGCTCTCGGCGACGGTGGAGCGTTCATCCGCCGACATCCAGGTGACGAAGACCGTGTTGGGGCGGTGGTTTGGGCCAGGGCGAGGGGATC
This sequence comes from bacterium, assembly GCA_016124945.1. GTDB lineage: Bacteria > Chloroflexota > Anaerolineae > Caldilineales > Caldilineaceae > RI-153. Next base: position 61,840 of record WGMT01000041.1, read on the forward strand.
GTCCGTCCTATGCAGAGCATTTGGGTGTACTACTAACCCACGAAGAAGTAAAACAGGTCGAGAAGTTGTTTGCTGCCCAACTGCTCAACCGCAAAGTTGCCTGGCAAAGCCGGGCTGCATTGGTGAAGCTAAAGCTGGGATAAAGGGTGGGGATTTTTGAGGCGATTCGGACTACACCGTAGCGGCGCTATGTATTGCGCCCTTACCGGAGCGATCCGAGTAAGTCTTAACCATAAACACAACTTTTTTACAGAATCATGGGAGGAGAATCTATGGCCTGGATATTTTCACTGGAGATTGGGAGTTCAAACGTAAATGTAGTGCCCTGGTGGCTGCTACGTACCCAGATACGTCCATCGTGGGCCTCGATGATGCGACGAACGTTGGCCAAACCTAAACCAGTCCCGGCGTAGGTTTTGACGGTGCTATGTGCGCGATAGTAGCGTTCCCAAATGCGGTCGAGTTCTGCTTCGGGGATGCCAATACCGGTGTCGCTGATGGAAATGATCACCTTGGCTTCGTTTTGATCGATCTGTACTGACACCTGGCCGCCAGGGCGGTTATACTTTATGGCGTTGCTGAGCAAGTTGTCGAAGAGTTGCCCCAAGCGTCCGGCGTCGCCAAGGACAAAGGCCTGCTCGACGCTATGATCGATCTGAATCTCCAGCCCAGCCTGGCGCGCACTCATCACGGCGCTGCGCACGGCGTTGGTTGCCACAGCCACCAAGTCCACTGGTTCTTCTTTGAGTGGCTGCGACTCGATCTGTTTTAGCTTCAAGATATCACCAACCAGCCGGTTCACCGCCTCGGTTCGCTCTTGAATGACCTCCAGTGCTTCCCGTTGCTCATCATTAATATCGCCCATAGCGCCTTCAATCATCAGATCTGTATAGCCGCGAATGAAGGTGAGCGGGGCTCGAAGATCATGGGTAATGTTCTGGATGAACTCATCGCGTTGTTGGTCCATGCGGTAAAGCGTATCGTGGGCTTCCATGAGTTCCACTGCGCGTGCCCTGGCTTGGCTGAGTAATCGTGTTTTAAGCATCGCCGCCCCAGCCAAATCGGCAATCGTTCGGACCAAACGCCGAGTCATCGGGTCGGCAATGACCCGGTTGGCGACAATCACACCGATCACCTCGAGCCCTGACCTCAGCGGGATGTTGATTAACTCTTCAACAACCAGATCCGCGTGGGCATATTCTATCCGTTTGGCAATCTCTTCAGGATCGTTAACTTCTACCCATTCACCGTGGAGGATACTTTGCGCGAAGGTGCTATCGTGGCTGTAAAATGGCCGTGTGTTGAAGTAGGTACAGTAGGCATCAGAGAGGTTGTAGCCCACAGCTAGCCGCAATGTGTCCCCTAGCTCTTGGCGGAGGATCACTGCGCCCTGGAGTGTTGTGTAATCATCGCTATGGTTCAGCAGGGACATGACACGCTGTAGAATCAGTTGTAGCATGTCATCTAGCTCAATGGTGCGGTTTAATGCTTCGCTGATATCCGCCAGGATCGTCACTTCGTTTAGGCGTCGTTGTGTTTCTTCAATCAGCCGAAGGTTGCCTAACGCAGTGGCTGTCTGGTTACAGAGGAGAACAATGTTGCTGCGTACTTCCTGTGAAAATGCATCGGGCAGATAGCTCTTCAGCGTTAAGCAGCCGACCATTTTGGTTTGCTGATGCGACAACAAAGGGACAAGCAGAACAGAGCGAACTTCACGAGGATCCGGCTGATGGCTGGGCCGCCACTCCTTGTTGCCGCGGACATCGGCAAAATAGATTTCTTTGCGCTCATGACGCATTTGGGCCAGGTGAGGAATCGTACTGACATAAACCGTACGATGACGTGCTTCGGCTGGGTCGGTGTATCCTTCCACAGCGGCAAAATAACCGACATCGCCATTGTCCGGATCAAGCAACATGACTGAACCTGCATCGTAATCTGCAAACTGACTTACCGTAGATAAGAGCGCTTCGGTTGCTTCAACAAGTGTTGTCATCTCCATCAAGTGGAATGAGAACTCAAGTTGAATTTCAGCAGACGGTCTGGGTAGGTGCTTCATGTGCAACAACTTTGCTTTCGCAATGGCAGTAGAAACTTGAGCGGCAACCTGCTCGCCTCTCTCCATCTCTTCTGGCGTTATAGCTCGCGGCTCGAAGTACCCCAACATGGCCCCGCCAATCCTCTGTTCGTTGATGGAAAGCGGCAAGTAGAGCGCTGCGTAAACAGGAAACGCATCTGCAATTTCCGGCGGCATAAAACCAGCATCCTGCGGCCTATCCACAACTGATATTGAATCTGGAAAGAGGGGTGAATTTGCCGGTGCTGCTGCCGTATACCACTTGAGATTCGCTGTTACAACAGAAAGTGCAATTGCCTGCCCAAACAAGAACAGTACGCAACCGTCTGCACCCGTTAGTGTACACAATAGACCGGCTTGTGATTCCATAACGCCCTTCAAACTGGCGGTGGGCATTGGATCGGTAACCACTTCGCTAAATAACATAAGCGTTAAAGAACAGCTTTCTACCTACTTCGGCTCGTTTTCTAGTTTGCTATATAAGAACATCGTGCTGAACTAAGGAATTTAGCAGCGCTTTGTACAGATTATCATATCTGGGTGGCGTTGTGTAAGCCTACTGATTTTTGTCTCACTTTGCAAACCAGCCTGTAACCAAAGATACACAGCGAACCTGCTACAGCATGAGTTTTCGTGTGTAGCTGCTCTTCCGCTCAAAAAACAGATGATCAATGAGCTTCGCCAACGATTAAGAAATGTCAACGTTGCCAATTATAAATGAATCCTTTTTGTTCTGTATCGGTGTTGTTACGCAAAAAGCTGAATTGTTCCTTAATTTGTTATCGCAAAATTATATTGAACAGCAATGTTTTATGCACATCTCTCTTGTCTGATTGCTGCGAACTGTAGATAGTGTTTTGCACAACACAAAATACATCCCCAGGTTATGTTTATGCCTGGGGATGTATTGGGGAAATTACTTTTCGTAGCGTGAATCGTTCTATTACGGTGCGCGTGTCGGTTCGGGCGCTACTGCACCGTCTGTTTGTTGATCTGCCTTCATGTGACAGTGCTTGTACTTCTTGCCGCTTCCGCAATGGCATGGATCGTTGCGACCTGGGCGTTCGGTGGTGTGGCGTACCGTTTGTTGCTTGCCGTTGTTCCCCTCGTCGCGATTGGTACGGATGTTGCGGGCGATGGGTTGGGGCATCACCGGCTCGCGGCGTACAGACAGGCTCATTACCATCTTAACGATGTCACTACGAATGTCGCCCATCAACTCCTGGTACATGGCATACGCTTGGCGTTTGTAAGCAACCAGCGGATCGACCTGCGCCAGTGCCTGAAGGCCAATGCCCTCGCGCAGGCGATCTAGATCGGTAAGGTGACGCACCCAGCGGTGATCGACGGCGCGCACCATGATCTGCCGTTCTGCGCGGCGCAAGGTCTCTACGCCGACTTCGGTTTCCTTGTGTTCGTACGCTTCCACTGCCATCTGGACGGCGGCTTGGCGAATCTCTTTGTTGTCGAGATCGTCCCATTCAGCGGTATCGAAGTCATCGGGGAAGGGGAAGACTGCCCGCAAGGACTGTGTCATCTCGTCGAGGTTCACCTCTTCGCGGTCGATGCGGTTGGTAAACTGGTTGACGACGACTTCGACTTCCTGGCTGATCATGTCGATGATGGTGGGTTTGAGCGATGGCTCGCTGAGAATACGACGGCGCTCGGCGTAGATCGTTTCGCGTTGCTCGTTGACCACTTCATCGTACTTGAGGACGTGTTTACGGATGTCGAAGTTGTGACCTTCGACGCGGGTTTGGGCGTTTTCAATCGCCTTGCTGATCATCCCTGCTTCGATGGGCTGGTCGTCTTCAATACCTAGGCGATCCATGATCCCTGTAATACGGTCGCCGCCAAAGCGGCGGATCAGGTCGTCTTCCAGGCTGAGGTAGAAGCGGCTACGGCCTGGATCTCCCAGGCGACCAGCGCGACCACGTAACTGATTGTCAATGCGCCGTGCTTCATGGCGTTCGGTGCCTACTACATACAGGCCGCCCAGCGATTTCACCATTTCCTGGTGTTTCTTGGTTTCGTTATAGTTATCGCGTAGGATCTCGGCCCACGGTTCACTGTACTTGGTGATCGGGTCCTGATTGTGCTTGAGCATGTCGATGGCGGTGTTCCAGTCGATCTGTGGAATGGATGTGAGATCGACGTCTGACTTGCGCAGTTGTTCACGCGCCACACCTTCGTAGTTACCGCCCAACAGAATATCGACGCCACGACCTGCCATGTTGGTGGCAATCGTCACCGCGCCAGGACGGCCTGCCTGGGCAATGATGGTGGCCTCACGTTCGTGCTGCTTGGCGTTAAGCACTTCGTGATGAATGCCCCGTCGGCTCAGCATTTTGCTGATCAACTCGCTGGTCTCAATGGCCACGGTACCCACCAGCACGGGTTGTCCTCGTTTGTGGGCGGATTCGATCTCGTCGATCACCGCTTTGAACTTGGACGATTGATTTTTGTAGACCATGTCGGCTTGGTCATCGCGCACCACCGGGCGGTAAGTGGGTACAGCAATCACATCAAGGTTGTAGATGCTCTGAAATTCTTCTTCTTCTGTCTTGGCTGTACCCGTCATGCCTGACAGTTTGTCGTACATGCGGAAGAAGTTCTGAAAGGTGATGGTGGCCAGCGTCATCGATTCTTTTTTGACCCGGACGCCTTCTTTGGCTTCAATGGCCTGATGCAGCCCTTCGCCGTAGCGGCGACCCTCCATCAAGCGCCCGGTGAATTCGTCGACGATGATCACTTCATCGGCGCGTACAATGTAATCTTTGTCGCGGGTGTAGAGGGCACGGGCACGTAGGGCGTTGTCGAGGTAGGGGATCATCTCGAAGTTTTCAGAGCTGTAAAGATTATCCAGCCCCAACTTTTCTTCGAGTTTAATGATGCCCGCTTCGGTGAGCGTTGCCACCCGCTCTTTTTCGTTGACTTCGTAGTCTACATTGATTTGTAACGTACGCACCAGCTCGGCAAAGCGGCGGTAGTAGTCGGAGCTTTCCTGTGCTTCGCCTGAGATGATGAGCGGCGTGCGCGCTTCATCGATGAGGATGTTGTCTACTTCGTCGATAATGGCGTAGTGCAGCCCACGTTGCGACTGTTGGCGTTTGTCCATCACCATGTTGTCGCGCAGGTAGTCGAAGCCGAACTCGTTATTGGTGCCGTAGAGGATGTCACACTGATAGGCTTCGGGCCGCGAAATAGGGCGCAAGGCGGCAAAGCGGTCGTCTTGTGCTGGGTAGTCGGGATCGTAGATGAAACTGCCGCGGTCTGGGCTGCCGGCGCTGCTCTGGATAACGGCAGCATTGATGCCCAACAGGTGGTAGATCGGGCCCATCAACTGCAAACCGACTTTTGAAAGGTAATCGTTGGGGGTGACAAGGTGCGCGCCGCGCCCGGTGAGTGAGTTCAGGTAGAGGGGCAACGTCGCCACCAATGTCTTGCCTTCACCGGTCTTCATTTCGGCGATTTTGCCGGAATGAAGCACCATACCACCCAGAAGCTGTACATCGTAATGGCGCATGCCGGTGGTGCGTTTGCTGGCCTCGCGTACGGCCGCAAAGGCTTCGGCCATCACATCGTTGAGAAGCGCCTCTTCGAGTTTGAGCAGTTCCTTCTGCAGCCGCTCCACTTCAATGCGGGCGAAGCGCTGTTCATCGGTGCCGGCGACAGCTTCGTACTCGCGTTCAGCTTCGGTTAATTCCTCGCGCAAGGACTCGGTTTCGTCGGTGATGCGTTTCCGCAATTCACTGGTCAACGCCCGCAGTTCTTGGTTGCTCTTACGTTCAAATTCAGCTTCGAGCTGGTTGACTTGCTCGACGACGGGGCGCATCCGCTTCAACTCACGCTCACTGGGATCGCCCATGATGGCGGTCAAAATTTTCCTAAACATAGTGCCTTCTACTTTCACTCACCTGTTGACGGGCAGCATTGAAGACGAGCAGCATTGAAACTGCAAAAATTCTGGTTGCGCGGCGGTGAGGACTTGTCTATGGAACACACGAGATGTCAACTACAATAAACCAAGAAAACTACAATAAACCAAGAATCACAACGACAACACTGGCCCAAAAGGCAGCGTGGTGTTAGTCTAGCCTAGATATTCTACCATGAGATCAGATGCGGTCAATTTGTGGCACTTTCGCGTCCTGCCGCACGTGTAGCCGCTGTGCCACCGGACGCGATCCAGCCGCCCGTCGCGCAATGCGAATGGCCAGTTGCAATAGCCCATCGTCTAGCACCCACCCATCGAGCACAATGCCCTCTCGGCAGGCGTGGATGTGGATCTGCACGATGGCGCCGCCCAACAAAGGATGGCGCGCCATTGCATCGCGCACACGCCATGCAGTCGCTTGATCGCTTGTGGACGAAGAAACGCGGATCATGGGGTACCTTCCCTCAAAACAAAATCAATCAAGTGCTTGCAACACCATACCATAGGAGTGTGTGCTGCTCGTTAACCTTCCATTAGTAAAGTGTTAGCCGTTCTGACAAGCAAATTCTTCTATGCTACAATTCGGGCAATCTTTTGCCATACCCTGGGCCTCCCTGGAAAGAAGTTATGGACAGACGTTCACTGCTCTTTGTGATCCTGCTTAACAGCCTCATCAGCCTTGTCATCGCCATTGTGGTGGTGTGGGCTGCCGAGCTGCGCCGCCCTGATTTAGAGGAATTGGCGGCTCGGTATACCCCGCCTCCGCCTGTTGTGCTGATTGCCACGCCCACGGTTGATGCGGCGGCGCCCGTCCCCGTTAGCACTGTTGCGACGAATGCGCCCACCCAGTCCGATCCGTCTCCTGCGGCGCAGCCTACTTCCTCTGATCCGCAAGTGTATGTGGTGCAAGCAGGGGACAGCCTTTTCGGCATCGCAATACGCTACAACCTCACCGTCGAGCAGTTGATGGACGCCAACGATCTCGACAACCCTGATTTTGTCTTCTCGGGCCAACGTTTGGTGATCCCCCAACCTGGGCAGACGACGCCGGGCGCGTCTACGGCGGCGACGCCGTCCGCCGCCGTTGTGACGCTTACGGTTCAGGTGGAACAGGCCGGCAATTTCGCCGAAGAAAACGTGCTCATCGTCAACGACAGCAACAATGCCGTGAATCTACAGGGCTGGACATTGGGCAAGGTGAATGGCCCCGTTTATGCTTTCACCGATTTACCGCTCTTTCCTGGCGGCAGTGTACGGTTGCACAGTGAAGCCGGCCAAGATGACAGCCTGAACCTCTACTGGTCGCAAAGTGCTCCAGTCTGGGAAAGCGGTGCCGTCGTGCGTCTCTTCAACCAGGATGGGCGTGAGGTTGTCATGTACACAGTGCCCTAACAACATTAATCAATAGAAGATCCAATCTCTCTGGAGTGGAACCTATGAAAAAAGTCGGCATTATGGTTGGGCGTGAACGAAGTTTCCCGCGGGCGTTTATCGAGAAGGTGAATGGACGCAATGCCGGCGTACAGGCTGAATGGCTCAAGGTGGGCGACGTAAAGCTCGATGTGCCCAACCCCTACGCCGTGATTGTGGACCGTATCAGCCACGAGGTGCCCTTTTACCAACTTTACCTCAAGCACGCGCAGATGCAGGGCGTTTACGTCATTAACAACCCCTACGCCCGCATCGTCGAGGACAAGTTCACTGCCAACGAAATCGCCCGGCGTGCCGGTGTGGCTATCCCCAAATCCATCATCCTGCCCAACAAAGAATACATCGCTGACATCACCGCCGACAGCCTCAGCAACCTGGTTCATCCCCTGAATTGGGAAGGCATCGCCGATTACATCGGTTTACCCGCGGTGCTCAAGCCCGCTGTGGGCGGTGGCTGGAAGTCGGTGAGCATCGTCCACTCGATCAACGAAATGATCGCCGCCTACGACGCTTCCGGCCAGCTTTCGCTCATTGTGCAGGAGTTTATCAACTGGGATCGTTACCTGCGTTGCATCTGTATTGGCCGCAACAAGGTATTGCCCATTGCCTGGGATCCCAACCGTCCTTTCCACGAGCGCTACCGGGCGGATCCGAACTACCTTTCCGCTGAATTGGGTGCCCGCGTCGTTGAAGACGCGCTCAAACTGTGCAACGGCCTCGGCCACGACATGAACACCGTCGAATTCGCCATCCGCGACGGCGTCCCCTTCGCCATCGACTTCACCAACAGCGCCCCCGACTTCGACATTGTGAGCCTGGGCGAGTGGCATTTTAACTGGGTGTTGGACGCGATGGCGGATCTGGTGATTGAGAAAGCAATGAATAACAGATAATGAGTAACGTTGAAATAAACGAGATCTATGCACCCCACCAACTCCCTCATCGAAGAGTATAACGCCCTACTGCGCAACTGTGATGTGGCCGCGCTCTGGGATCGGTTCCAGGCGCGCATGCGTGAGAATTTATTAGCCTTTGGCGACCGTCCTGTGTGCAATGTGTTGCGTCCGCATTTTTTGCACCCCGCCGAATATGACCAGATCGCCACGGCCACGGCGACGGTGGTGGGCGCCGTCCACAAGATCTACGCCGCCATGCGCGCCGGTGACATTGACCTGACACGCACACTGGCGCTCTCTCCTGCCGAAGCGGCGCTGACCCAACTGCCCGACGTCGCCGGTCGCCCCGACATCTCGGCGCGCATGGACGCATTCTGGTTACACGGCAACAGTGTAGGCGCGGGCGATCTCTACTTCCTCGAATACAACGCAGACAGCCCTGGCGGCCTGAGCTACGGCGACGTGCTCGCCGATCTTTTCTTGGAATTGGAGCCGATGCGCCGTTTGCAAGAACGTTATCGCATGGATGCATACCCCGTGCGGCGACAAGTCTACCGCACATTGCTCGACACCTACCGCGACTGGTGTGCAACGACGGGCAAAACGCCGGTGGATCGACCATCCATCGCCATTGTGGATTGGCGCACCGTGCGCACCCGCAACGAGTTTCTGCTCTCACAGGCCGTCTTCGAGGAAGCGGGCAGCGCCGTCCGCATCGGCGACCCCGGTGATCTCGTCCTCCGCGACGGGCGGCTCTGGCTGGATGATTTCGCCATCGACATTGTCTACAAGCGGGTGGTGGTGAATGAGCTGATCAAGTGCTATCCCAACCCAGCCGAGTTGATGGCGCATCCCCTGGTGCAAGCTGTGGCGCAGAACGCCGTCTGCATCGCCAACCACTTCAATTGCCAAATACTGTATAATAAGGCGATCTTTGCGTTGATCAGCGACGAAGAGCACGCCCACCGCTTTGATCGCGACGAAGAAGCCGCCATCCGTCGCCACATCCCGTGGACACGATTGGTGGCAGATCGACGCACACGTTACGGCGAAGACGAGGTGAATCTCGTCGATTTCATGCGCAGCCACAAAGACGATCTCGTGCTCAAGCCGGTGCGCGAGTACGGTGGCACGGGGATTGTCCTCGGTTGGGAAGTGGACGACGAAACATGGCTGGCCGGGATCGAACAAGCATTGGCACAGCCCAGCGTTGTCCAAAAACGAGTGCCGATCCCACAAGCGTCCTTTCCGGTGTGGCGCGATGACGGGCTACACTTCGTGCCCCGTCTCATGGACATTGATCCCTATGTCTGGCGGGGTGCACAGGTTGCCCACGCTGGTGTGCGCCTTGGCACCAGCAGCCTCCTCAACGTCAGCGCTGGGGGCGGCTCGGCGGCGCCGCTCTTTATTGTAGAGAAAAGAGAGTAATATGGCAGACGAACAACCCAAACAAGACAACAGCGGCGCCGGCGGCGACACACAGAAGACGGGCAAACGTCGTTACTTCCGCCGCCGCCGTACCAAAGGCAAGAAGCCGGAACAGCAACGTCCTGCCCAGCAGGGGGCCAACGAGGCCGCGCCTGCGCCCGCCAAGAGCGAAAAACGCAAGGGCGCGCCCCAATCCGATCGTCAAGGTGGCGGCAACACTGGTAGTACCGGCAACACTGGCAACAAGAAACGCCGCTCACGTCGCCGACGCACCTCGCGCCGGTCCGGTCAACAGCCCGAGGTGACACAGCGGATCCAGGAGCCGGAGACGCCATACGAAGAGCCGCTTTCGGTCTACGTGTACACCCATGTCTTGCGTCCTGACTACCGCGACAGCATGTCCGACTATCGGCCCGAAATGTCCTACTTCTCTGGGGAAAGCCACCAAGAATCGGCTGTGCCTGCCGTCGTCCTCACCCGCGACATTCTGGAGCAGTTGGATCACTTCTTCGCCGTCCAGGAACAGGGTGGTGAGGCCCCCCGACGCATCGAGTACAACGAAGCCGATTGGGCCGACGACGATGACGACTGGGATGAATCTGAGGATGAATCTGAGGATGAATCTGAGGAAAAATCTGAGGAAAAATCTTCTGATTAGAGAAAGAGTAGAACGCGGATGAAGCGGATTGGGCGGATTAGGGCGGATTTTCTCTTGAAATTCGCTTTGATCTGCTCAATCCGCCCAATCCGCGTTCTATCTCAAATCCGTGTCCACAAACAATTCTGCATCCGGTCCATCCGGATTCACACATAAATCAGAAGGAGCATACGGTGGCCCCGATTGTATCGATTCGCAAACTCGCCGATCATGTGGGCGAAGAGGTGACGCTTGAAGGCTGGGTCTATGCCAAAACAGGCAAAGGACGGCTCCAATTCATCCAGGTGCGCGATGGATCGGGCATCTGCCAGGCGGTTGTCTTCAAACAGAATGTGAGCGAAGAGGACTTTGAAGCCGCCAAGACGTTGACCCAGGAGAGCAGCCTGCGTATCACCGGCACCGTACGCCAGGACGAACGCGCACCTGGGACGCCGGGCGGCTATGAACTGGATGCCAACGGCCTTGAAATCGTGCAGGTGGCCGATGCCTACCCGATTTCGCCCAAAGAACACGGCGTCGAATTCCTGATGAACAACCGCCATTTATGGATCCGATCCTCGCGGCAGTGGGCGATCCTGCGTGTGCGCGCCACAATCGTGCAGGCGATCCGCGAATGGCTCGACGGTCATGGCTTCCTCAACGTAGACACGCCCATCCTCACACCGTCCGCCGCCGAGGGGACGAGCACGCTCTTTAAGATCGACTTTCACGGCGAGCCGGCCTACCTGGCGCAGACGGGTCAGCTTTACAACGAAGCCAACATCTTCGCCTTCGGCAAGGTCTACTGCTTCGGCCCCACCTTCCGCGCCGAAAAGAGCAAGACACGTCGCCATCTCCAGGAATTTTGGATGGTGGAGCCGGAGATTGCTTTCTGCGATCTGGCGCAACTGATGGAGATCGAAGAATCGTTCGTCAGCCACATCGTGCAGAGCTGCCTCACCAAAAATGCCGAGGAATTGACTATCCTGGAGCGCGACATCACCCACCTGCAACGGGTGTCGCCCCCCTTCCCCCGCATTCACTACGACGAAGCAGTGCGCATGATCAACGAAGCCGCCGCAGCCGGTGTGCTCGTCCCCGGCTACGAGGACGTTGTCCCTGCTATCGAGTGGGGCGACGACTTCGGCAGCCCACACGAGACGTATCTGGCCGCCCAGTTCGACAAGCCTGTCTTCGTGCACCACTACCCCACACAGGTCAAGGCGTTCTACATGGAGCCGGAACCGGATCGCCCCGAAGTCTGCCGCAGCGTAGATCTGCTGGCGCCGGAAGGCTACGGCGAAATCACCGGCGGTAGCGAACGCATGAGCGATCCCGAAAAACTAATCGCGGCCATCGAACACCACAAACTGCCCATGGACGCCTACGAGTGGTACGTCGACCTGCGCAAGTATGGCTCCGCCGTCCACAGTGGCTTTGGTCTCGGCCTCGAACGCACCGTCGCCTGGGTTTGTGGCCTGGATCATGTGCGTGAGACGGCGGCTTTCCCACGTACTTTACAGTATCTGCGCCCTTAGAAAGAAAAGGTGATGATGGGATGATGGGCCTTATCGAGAACCATCATCCCGTCATCTTTCTGCCCTTTATCATGTTCTACTTCCTTCTCCTCCTCACCGCCTTCGTCCTCTCCTTCGCGTTGACGCCGTTAAGCATGCGATTGGGCGTTCGCCTCGGTCTGGTTGATCGGCCCGGCGGACGGCGCAAGCACCGTGGCATCATTGCGCGCACTGGGGGCGTGGCGCTCTATGCCGCCTTTGTGATCACCGTGCTGTTGACGCTGGCGCTGCCGCGGCTCTTGCCGCCCGATCTGGCTGCGGCCTGGTTACCGCCGCGCAACGATCCCAACGAGGTGATCCGATTGGTGGCGCTGCTCGTGGGGGCGACTGTTTGTGTGGCGGGCGGCCTGCTCGACGACCGCTACCAATTTTCGGCGTTGCCGCAGTATGGCGTTCAGCTTGTTGCTGCGCTGATCGCCATTGTCGGGCTGATTTTTATTAAGCACGTCAACAACCCGTTCGGCGACGGTTTTCTCTTCGACGCCGTGGACGGCTTCCCCTGGTGGATTGTGTGGCCGTTGACGGTTTTCTGGTTCATGGGCATGATGAACACCGTCAATTGGCTGGATGGGCTGAGCGGGTTGGTGGTGGGGGTGACTGCGATTTTGTGCGCAATCCTGGCATTGCACATGATCTTCGCCGTGGACCCGCCGCAGTTGAGCGTGGCCATGCTGCCGGTGATCCTCTTGGGCGTGGCGTTGGGCTTTTTGCCCTTCAACTTTGCACCGGCGCGGGTCTTCATGGGCAGCAGCGGTAGCTATTTTCTCGGTTTTGCACTGGCGGCGCTGGGGATCATCGGTGGGGCGCGGCTGGCAACGGTGTTGTTGGTGGTGGGGTTGCCCGTCCTCGATGTAGCGTGGCTGATCCTACGACGTTGGCGGCGCGGCCTGTCGCCGGGCCAGGGGGGACGTGATCACCTGCACCTGCGTCTGCTTGATCTGGGGCTACGCGAGCGGACAATCGTGATCGGCTATTGGCTCTTTTGCGCCCTTTTCGGCGGCCTCACCCTGCTCCTCGAAGACCGCATCTACAAACTGGTGGCGTTGATCAGCCTGGGCGTGCTGGCCTTGGGTGTGCTGATCTGGGCCGACCGTGCTCCGCTGCCCGAAGAGCAGCCTTAGTGGTACGCTCGCTAAGCTTCTATGCGTGGAATTCCATGTAGGATGGGTTACGACTGCATAACGTAGACTGGTCGCCCCGCCAACTTGGGCGGTCGTAACCCATCCTGCGAACTCAGGACATCAACTTATGACGCTGATTCTTGCCATTGAAACCAGTTGCGACGAAACCGCCGCCGCCGTCGTGGAAAGTGGACGCACGCTGCGCAGCAACGTCGTTGCCACTCAGATCGAGCTACATCGGCGCTTCGGTGGTGTCTTCCCCGAAGTGGCCAGTCGGCAGCACGTTCTTGCGATCCAGGCGGTGATCCGCGATGCGTTGCAACAAGCAGACATCGACGATGTGCGTGCGCTCGATGCGCTGGCCGTCACCCAGGGGCCGGGGCTGGCAGGGAGCCTGCTGGTGGGGGTCAACGCCGCCAAGGGGCTGGCCTTTGCTGCCGGTCGCCCGCTCGTTCCCATCAACCACCTCGAAGGACACATCTACAGCAATTGGATCGACCTGCCCGACCGTCCCGGCGCGCGCGACGACTTCCCTGTGTTGGTGCTGATTGTGTCGGGTGGCCACACCGAGTTGATCCTCATGGCTGGGCATGGGCAGTACCGTCTGCTCGGCAGCACGCTGGACGACGCCGCAGGTGAAGCGTTCGACAAGGTTGCCCGTCTCATCGGCCTGGGCTATCCCGGCGGCCCGGCGATCCAGGAGGCCGCCGCCGCAGGGGACGCTCTGCGCTATCCTCTGCCGCGCCCGCTCATGCACAATGAGGAGCACCGCTTCAACTTTAGCTTTTCGGGGCTGAAGACGGCTGTCCTCAACTTGACGCGTCAATTGGAAAGGGGGGGCGTCGAGCCGACGGATCCGTCCACCGCGGCGGACATAGCCGCCTCTTTCCAATCTGCTGCGGTGGACGTGCTGGTGGAGAAGTGCGCCGACGCTGCCAAACACTACGGCGTGCGCCAGGTCTGTATCTGTGGTGGGGTAAGCGCCAACCGCGGCCTACGCCTCGCCGCTCAGGAGCGTTTTGCCGCAATGCAGATCCCATTGCACATCCCCCCGCTCTTCCTCTGCACCGACAACGCCGCCATGATCGCCGCCGCCGCATTTTTCCGAGCACAGGGCAGCCCTTTCATCGCAGATTCTGGGCTGGAGATGGATGTTTTCGCCACGTTGCCGCTCTGAAATGAATAATGAATAAAGAATGTGTAGAGCGCCGGTTCCCTTCAATGGGGATCGGCGCTCTACACATTCTTTATTCATTATTCATTTTCTTCACTGCGTAGCGGTAGATCCGAACTCACTCCCTGTTGCCGCGGGGCTACTTTGTTGCTCCACTTCTGCCTTTGCTACTTCTGCCTTTGCTACTTCTGCCTTTTCCTCTTCGGGGATGACCACGCGGCGGTAGACGTAAGCATGCGGCTTGCGTCCGACAACCTTCGCGCGCGCCCGAATGGGATCGTAGTCGAGCAGTTTGGCGTGGACATAGCGACCGACCACACGTCCGCTGGCAATCACCGGCGCAGCCAATAAGGCGCCCAAAATGCCAGCCATACTCGCCCCCACCACAACACCGCACAAGACCACAATCGGATGCAGGTTGACGCTGTCTCCGATGATGCGCGGCACCAATAGTTGGTTTTCAAGCTGTTGGATCACGAAGTAGACGCCCACAATCAGCAGTGCAAATTGCAGATTGCCGATTTCGAGCAGATCGCTTCCTTGTATCAGGGCGACGATCACCGCCGGGATCATGGCGAGCACTGGCCCAATGTTGGGGATCACTTCCAGCGCGCCTGCAATGATCCCCAGGATCAGCGCGCCTGGCATGCCAAGCAGCCACAGCGTCCCACCTGTGACGACACCGATTATCAATGAAAGCAACAACTGTCCACGGAAGAACGCCTGCCAGATGTTCCCCATCTCGCGGATAATCTCTGCTGCTTCTGAATGGTACGATTCGGGGAAGAGCCCCTCAACGTAGCGACGGATCTGAGGCGCGTCCTTGGTCATGTAAAGACTTAAGAAAAAGAGGAAGAGCAGGAAGAGGAAAAGATTAAAGATTCCGCCCACCAGCGTAAAGCCCAGCAGCGCTGTACCGCCAACCAGATTGGTGGCGGTGCTGATCAGTCGGTTGAAATATTCGAGCAGATCGCGTGCGCTGGGGAGCACCTGAAAGGCCAGTTCACCGTTGACGGTTGCCTGAAGCTGGCTCACGATCCCTTCGATGTTAAAGGGAAAGCCCATAATCGTGATTCCGTTGGGCAGGTTGTTCACCCAACTTTGCAGCGCAATCGCCAAAGTTTGTGTGGTGCGCGGCACGTCCACCACAAGTAGATCGGTCAACTGATCGAGCAAGAGCGGCACCAACAGGATCGGCGAGACGATGATCACCACCAGCAACATCAGGTAGATCACCACGGTGCTTAGCCCGCGTGGCACGCGGATACGCTCCAGCAGGTCGACGATAGGGCTGATCAAGTACGAAACAATGAAGGCCAACACCAGCACTGTCAGCACAGGACGGCTTACCCAGAAAATAAGCGCGCCCACCACCAACAACACGACCACCGCCGTGCGTTTGGTGGCGTGATCCCATGCCGTGCTTTCACTGATCGGCGTCACCTGAATCGGCACGGGTGAATTGGGATCGGGTAATGCCGGCTGTGTCTTCGCCGGCACAGATATTTCAGTAGATGATTCTATTGGCGTCTCTGCCGGAGAGTTCGGGAGTTGTGTAGATTCGCTCATATTAAACAGAAACACTTCCGCTCTAAGGAAGTCGCGGGGAGGAAGGTGATTGGTGACTGGGGATAGGTGATTGGGACAGCGTCGCCCCAATCACCTATCCCCAGTCACCTATCCCCAGTCACCAATCACCTTCTCACCAGCTTGCTGCGCAACTTCCGCGTCATCGACAGTTCGATCCCTTCCTTTGCAAGGAATTGCTGGAAGAGACGGTAGAAGCGTTCTCGGTCTTGCTGGGAAATCACGGCAACGGCGTCGGCGGTTTCGATGACGTAGGGGTAGCCGGTGCCGACGACACACTCGGCACGCACCCGATTGAGGACGTCGTCGACGTGGCCCTGTTCGTAGATCCAGCGTGGCAGTTCTACGCGAGCGGGCGGCCGATCCGTCACCAGATTGACGTAGGTGAAGCAGATCTCCCGGTAAAAATTAGCGTTGCCTTTGGTGCTCAATTGATCAGAGCGGGCGCAGATGAAGAGCGGGCTACGCTCTCCCCAATGGGTCAGCACCGGTTCAAGCAGACGGGCATCGCTGCTTTGATGAATGACGCCGCCAAAGAGGTTGTTGAGCAAGGTGACCAGATCCTGGCTGTAGGCGCTGTCTACGAAGCCGACCAGGGGCACTTCGGTGCGCTGTGAGCAGGCCAGCAATTTTTCCACCGCCCGCAGGTAAGGACGCGCCCGTTCCGGCCGCAGTTGGCCGGCGAACGAAATGGCAAACGAGCCATCAAAGAAGCAGAGTGGCCGGGTTTCGTAGGGGCGATCTGCATAGGATTCCATCAACTCACACAGCTTTTCGCACTCACGCACAAAACGCATCTGGTTGACACGCCAATTCGGAAAGTCTCCATCGCCGGGATCGTCTTCTTCGCCCAGTTCAGCGGGTGGCAACACCTCGAAAGAAACGTCTTTGATGTAGGTCTGTGTTCCATTTTCTTGAGCAGTGAGGTGTTCGTTGACAAACCAGCCGATCTGCACAGCACCCACCGGCACAGAATAATCTTTAGTGGGGGTGATCTGGCTACCGTCTACGGCCAGCGAGGGCCGCTTGTAGAGGACGGAAAGTGCCCATGTGCGTGCGTCGCGGTGATTTTGCCACTGTTCCTCAAAGCCAATACACATCTCCTTGGCGGCGTCGATCTCGTCTGTCGGCTCTGCGCCGGGCCATGGGTTGTCTTTTTCGGCCAGCCGGTCGGCGATCTCCTGGGCGGTCATGTGCCGGAACTGCTCGAACAGTGTCTCTGTGCGTTGTCGTTCTACACCGAGATCGGCAAAGTATCGGGTGAAACTTTCTCGCTTCTGCTCCAGTGCAGTCTGGGCGCGGGACGGGTCGAACATGGAGATCCTTTGCTGCGGGTGTTGGTCGGGACTGGTAATGCGTAAAACGTAATGCGTAAAACGTAATGTGTAAAACGTAATTGGTCCAGTGTGTCTCGCTTAACAAGACTTTTTGAGTTACGCATTACGTTTTACGCATTATAGCATAGGATCGAAACATCCGTTCCGTTCGTTGCCCGTCTTTTAGGTCGATGCTATACTGCTTTCATTCGTCTTCGGGCTTGTTCTTTCCGCGATGCAAGCAGTATGGTAACTAGAGATTATGTCAACTTCTACCACGCCGCCGGGCATACAATTGCAGATGCGTCGAATCTTTGTCATCGTTGGTTTGGTGGTGATGTTGGTTGTCGTTTTGCTGGCGGCGCTGTTGTGGAATCGTCCTGATGCGGCGGCGGTGGACACATTGGCCCGTTATCGCGCCGCCCTCAAAGAGGACGCACAACCGCTGTTGGATGGGCTAGGCAATGTGCCCCGCTACGAGATCAGCGTCGACCTCAACCAAGAACTCGACCAATTGACTGGGACAGCACAGATCTTTGTCCCCAACAACAGCCCTGATCCGTGGACCTTTCTGATCTTCCGCCTTTATCCTGGCCTGGAGCAGTATGGCGGTCTGCTCAGCATCCAGAGTGCAGCCGTCAATGGACGCACCGCCACCTTTTCGTATCAAGAAGGCATCACCGCCCTGCGTGTAGACCTGCCTGTGGCGTTGCTTTCGGGGCAGTCGGTGAATGTCTACCTGGCGTGGACACTCGATATTCCCCAGTGGGCAACCGACAGTGTCCCGGCCTATCGTCTTTTTGGGCGCAGCCAGGAGATGGTGAGCCTTCCCCTCTTTTACCCGTCCCTCGCCGTCTACGAACCGGGGCCGACGGTGGCGACGGGGCGGTGGTGGCTCGAAAAAGGCACCTCGCGCGGTGACGCTGCATTCAACGTCACCTCGCTGTTCGTGGTCACGGCGACGCTGCCCTCCGATCAGGTGCCGGTGAGCAGCGGCACGTTGATCACAGACACAGTGCTTCCGCCCAATCAGCATCAATATGTGTGGACAACCGGCCCGGCGCGTGAATTTTTGCTCCACACCAGCAACCGTTTTCAACATACATCGGTTGAAGCCTACGGCACCGTTGTCACCAGCTATTGGTTGCCCGAATACGAAGCGGCAGGGCGGGCAGCGTTACAGCATACAGCCGCGTCACTGCGTATCTTCAGCGACCGTTTCGGCCCTTACCCCTACCGCGATCTGCGGGTGGCAATTGCGCCGTTGAGCTTCCGCGGCATGGAATATCCACAGGCGCTGCTGCTGGGCGTGCAACTTTATGATCAATACCGCAACGAGTTGGAGATCCGCGCTGTCCACGAAGTGGCCCATCAGTGGTGGTATCAGCTTGTGCACAATGATCCGGTCAATTTACCGTGGATGGATGAAGGGCTGGCCGAGTATTCCAGCAAGATCTACTACGAAGCCATGCGCGGCCAGGAATCAGCCAATATTTTGCAGGCGCAGCGCTGGCAGGCAGTGATCGACGGCCTCGTCGGCCGTGGCCAGGACGCGCCACTCAATCAGCCTGTCATGGCATACGCCGACGGACGTGTCTACGAATCGGTGGTCTATGGCAAAGGCGCGCTTTTCTTCGATGCCGTGCGCCAAAGCCTGGGTGAACGCACCTTCGAAGAATTCCTGCGCGCCTACGTTGAGGAATATACCTTCGACATCGTTACCCCACCCGACTTGCACAACGTTCTGCACCGCTTCAACCCTCAGGTGGCAGACAGCCTCTACCGCACATGGATCGGCGAACCGCCTGCTGTGGACGACGGCACACCGACCACGGAGGAGTGAGGAATATTCACCGCAAAGACGCAAAGGACGCAGAGAAGAGAAGCAGAGAAGAGAAGCAGAGCCATAGGGTACACGGATTTCAGGGATTTTCAGGAGGCGGAGATAGAACGTGGATTTGCCGGATCAGAGGCCAATTCTCTATCAATCCGTTTTGATCCGCTCAATCCGCCCAATCCGCGTTCTATCTCCGCCACTTTTGCCCTTTGCCTTTTGCCTTTCTGGAGTTCTCCTTTGGACCGCATCCTTTTGATCTCTCTTGGCGCGGCGGTGGGCGCCAATGCCCGTTACTGGATCGGCGTGTGGGCGCTGCAATCCATCAGCCCGCGCTTTCCGTACGGCACGCTCTTCGTCAACGTGACCGGCAGCCTCATCCTCGGTTTTCTGGTGGCGCTGGCCGCGGACAAACTCCTGCCCGAACCGTGGCGTCTGCTGCTGGCCGTAGGCTTTTGCGGCTCATATACCACCTTTTCTAGCTATGCCGTAGAAAGCGTGGATCTCTTCCGCGGCGGCGTGCCCTGGCTGACCTGGCTTAACATCATCGGCAACAATCTGCTGGCGCTGCTCGCCGTCTTGGGCGGGATCTGGCTGGCGCGGGTGCTACGCTGAGATGGAACCGTCATTGACCCCTGCCCAGCAGGCTGTGGTTACCCACGATCGCGGGCCGGCGCTCGTCTTTGCCGCCGCCGGTTCGGGGAAGACCACCACCATGGTCGCCCGCATTGTGCGATTGGTGCGGGAAGGTGTCTTCCCCGCTTCGCAGATTTTGGCGACATCTTTCAACCGCGCCGCCGCCGACGCGATTGAGCGTTCGCTGCGCAAACAGGGCGTCAAAGATGTGCAGGTGAAGACGCTCCACGCCTTCGGTTACCAACTCGTGAGCACCGCCCAGCAACAAGGATTGCTCCACGTCGATCTGGATCGTGCCCGCCGCGGCTTTGAGACGTTGGATCGTCATCTGTTGCATCGCACGCTCGCCGAAGCGCGGCGACGGCATGTCCCCTACGCCAAGGAACTCGCCCGCTTCGATCTCGAAGGCTTCCTCGACTTTCTGGCCCGCTGCAAAGGAAATCTACGCTACGCCGATCTGGCTTCGGCCCAGTTGCCCGCACCGGCGCTGACCATCGCCTCGCAGGCTGTGGCCCCCGCCGACACCCCGTACTTTCTGCCTCTCTATCAACTCTACGAAGAACTGCGCCGCGAACTGGGCTGGATCACCTACGACGACATGCTCATGACCGGCTGGGAAGTGTTGGCGCGCCACCCACAGCTACAGGATCAGATCCAGCGCGGCATCAGTTGCCTACTCGTCGACGAGTTCCAAGACGTCAACCTGGCCCAGGTCGAGTTGATCGACCGTGTCAGCCGCGCCCACCACAACCTTATGGTCATCGGCGATGATGATCAGACGATCTACGAGTGGCGCGGGGCGGCGGCGCGTTTCATTTTGGAATTTCAACAGCGCCACAGTGCAAAGGTCTACCTGCTGCAAGAGAACTTCCGCTGCAAGGCGTCTCAGGTGGCGTTGGCCAATGCCGTGATCCAGCACAATCTGGAACGCAGCCCCAAGCAGCTCAAGTTGACCCAAGGCTTCGACGGCGGCACGAGGCTACAACGTCATGCCGACGAGGCGCAGATGGCCGCGGCGATTGTGGCAGATATTCAACCCATGCGCCGTCCGCTCGACGAGATCGTCGTCCTTGTGCGTCTCTTCGCCCAGACTGCGCCCATTGAAGCGGCGTTGTCGGCGGCGGGCATCGCCTACCGCGTCGAAGGGGATTTGCCTTTCCACCGTCGCCCCGAAGTGACGGCTCTGCTCGACTATGTGCGGCTGGCGAAGTTAGAGAATCAGATGCAGGCAGGGGCGGGTTTGTCGGCGGCGGAGGCCGAGCAGTTTCGCCAATGGTGGGGCAATGTGGTCAACCGTCCAATGCGCTACCTCTCCCGCGCCTGGATCGATTCGTGCGCCGACGCTGTGATCCAGCGCAAGTTGCCGCCGTCCACCGCGCTCACAGCCATCGCCCAGGACGCACCTGACAATGTGGCTCAAAAGCTACACCGCCTGGCCGAGGACCTGAAATGGCTGGCCGAGCGCACGTCTACATCGGGGACGGCATACAAAGTGCTCTTTGATCTGGAGCAGCGTTTGGGCTATGCCGAGGCGATGGGACGAGAGGCGGGGGGCGACGCATTGGGGATGGCCCGCGTTTGGGCGGTGCGGGCGCTGCTGACCCTGGCCCAGGGCGGGGGTAGCGTGGATCGCTTTTTGCGTGAAATGGACGCCCCGGCCAAGCCCAAACGGGGCAAGCAGCCGCCCGCGGTGACAATCACCACCATCTTCCGCGCCAAGGGGCTGGAATGGCCTGTGGTGATTGTGCCGGGGTGCAACCAGGGGGTGTTGCCGTATGAGCGGGGCGCGGACGTTGCCGAAGAGCGCCGTCTGCTCTACGTCGCCATTACCCGGGCACAGCAACAGCTTTACCTGCACGCTGTCAACGACCGTCCACTCTCGTCGTTTCTGGTGCAAGCCGAGGTTGATCCCCTCCTGTCTACGGTGGAGCAGGTGCGCACTCTTTTGACGATGGACCCGACGCGCTGGACTGACACAGAGGCGTTGACGGTGGCCGTTGCCGCCAAGCGCCTAGGCTGGGACGAATTCCTGGCGCGCTGGTGGGACGATGCACGGCGTATGCCTACGGCGACCCGGATCAGCCTGCTGCTCGACACGCTTTCTGCGGCGCGCAAACTGGCTCCGCTCGGCCTCACCCCAGGGGACGTCGTCTTCTGGCGCAACACAGCCGGGCGTGCCCGCAATGAGAGCCAATCCACGTCGGGCGTGACACGCCCAGTGCCGCCGCGGCTACGCACCCTGCAAGCGGATCCGCCATCCTTGCCCGAGCGCGCAAGCTGGACGCGCACACGCCGCAACGGCGAAGCGTTGCGCGAGTCGGTGGGGGCGTTTTTTGCGTCCTTGCGCGAGATGTTGAGGAGAAAGTAATGCGTAATTGGATGACGAAATGTCGCCAATATTGGGAAAGGGGGCTCGACGAGTTACGCATTACGCCACCAGCAAAGGTTCGCACCATGCCTAAACGCACCACCTACCGCGCCGCTGTCTATGTAATCCCTGTGCGTGGACGCGAGATTCTGCTGTCGCAGCGCTACAACACCGGTTTCGGTGACGGCTGGTACAGCTTTGTGGCCGGTCATGTTGAGGAAGGCGAATCGGCCACCGAGACAGCCGTGCGCGAATCGATGGAAGAAGCGGGGATCGAGATTGATCGTGGGGAGCTGCGTTTTGTCTACACACTGCACCGCTGCACAGCGGACGGATTGGTCTATTTCGATATCTTCTTCACCGTCGCTCGCTGGCTAGGGACGCCGTCGATCACGGAGCCGCACCGCTGTAGCGAGCTACGCTGGGCCGCGTACGACGCTCTTCCTGAGAAGACGCTGCCCTACATCCGGCATGTGGTGCAGCAGATTTTCGTGGAAGGATGTGTCTTCAGCGAATATGGTTGGAGCGGCTAATCAGCCAAAATCGAAAGCCCGCATCTCGTTCACGAGATGCGGGCTTTTTTTGAATCCAATTTACTGGTAGAAGCGAAAAGAGCCTCAACCGCTTTTGCGCTTTGCCTTCTTTAATCGGCATTCACCGTCTCATACTGCCGTTCTTGCATAACGTTTTGGCTTTCGGGCATGCCCGCCGGGCGCACAATGCGTCGCCACACAAAGGACGAGAGCCAGGCGGTAATCGCCGCCGCCGCGATGCCCGGCGCCCACGCACCCAACGCACCCAACAGGATACCGCCGGCGGAAGGCGCAATGGCGCGGGTGGCGCTTTCCAGTGCGGCGGACAGGCCAAGGGTGCCACCCACTTCTTCCGGTGTTACCGATTTGCTGAGCTTGCTGTTGATCACCGTGCTCAGCACCCCACCGGCGAAGGCCAGCGGCGCAAGGACAATCAATAGCACGGGCACATTCGGCGTCACCGCCCATGCTGCCAAACCGCCTGTCATCATCACCATACTCCAGAAGATCAGCTTGTCTTCGTCGAAGCGTTGGGTGATCTTCCCGATCAGCACACCTTGCACCAGCACTGCCAATACACCGACGTAGGTGAGAATGAACGCCGTCTGTGCCGCTTCCAGGCCTAACCGAACCAGCGCATAGAGCGGAAAGATGGTCTGGAAGGTTGAAAAGGCCAGGCTAAAGAAGAAACGAGTGTGTAGTAGCGGGCCAACCAGTGGGCGTTGGAAGGCGGCACGCAAGTTTTGCAGGGTGAATTCCTGGCGTGGACGAGCCGCCAGTTGGGCGCGGCGCTCAGCGGAAAGTGATTCGGGCAGATAGAAATAGGCCGCCACCCAGTTGGCTGTGGCCAGCACTGCCGCCACGAAAGAAGGCAGCGCAAACTGCCAGTGGATGCCGTTGACAACCCCAATGCCTTGCCCCACGTTGCTGAGCAGGCCGCCTGCCGCCGGGCCGATAATGAAGCCAAGACCAAATGCAGCGCCGATCAAGCCAAAGTTGCGTGAGCGATTCTTCTCATCGCTGATGTCGGTGATATATGCCTGCGCCACCGAGATGTTGCCGCCAGTCAGCCCGTCGATAATGCGGCTGACAAAGAGCACCCACAGTGAATTCGCCACACCGAGGAAAATAAACCCGGCGATTGTCCCCAAAATGCTCACCAACAGGATGGGCCGCCGACCAAACCTGTCGGACATGCGACCCAGCAGCGGCGCGCCCACCAACTGTGCCGCAGCATAAGACGCCACCAAGAAGCCGGTGACGATGGCATTCGCCCCAAATTTCTCTGCATAGAAGGGGACCAAAGGCAGAATGAGACTGAACCCAAGAAGATCAATGAAGACAATGGCAAAGATGGTGGCAAGCTTGCGGTTTTTCACAGTGCGCTCTCCGGAAAACGATGTCTTTCAGATGTTTGTATCATGACTCAGTTCGCCGGTTGGCAGCGGACTGTGAACACGGCTTGGAAGAAACACGGGTTGACTTGGTGAAAACCCGTCATCATATACGCCCTATCTAGAACTCTCCACAGACGACCTACAAGTTGGTAGTTTTTGTTCGCAAAAAAAACTACTTCTGTACACCGAGACCTTCGAGGAAAAGATCTACAACATCGTCGACGATTTCT
The DNA here is from genome assembly GCA_016124945.1 of bacterium. Taxonomy (GTDB): domain Bacteria; phylum Chloroflexota; class Anaerolineae; order Caldilineales; family Caldilineaceae; genus RI-153. The sequence goes on from WGMT01000041.1 coordinate 86,019, forward strand.
GCCTGGCTACGTTGCACAAACTGCATCGGGATGGCGTGAATGCCCTGTATCAGTGTGACAAAGGACAACGAAACCAGGGTCAAGTGTTTGTCGGTACGAATAAGCCCCGCTGCCTGGGCTTGTTCGAGCACCTGTTGAACCGGCTCGCGCAATACTGCGTACGCCAACCTGGTTAAACGCTCGGCTGTTTCCGTCTGGATCGATGGCATGTCTGAACTGGTCATGCGCAGCAGATCAAGCGGTGGCTGAGAGAGTAACCAATCGGCGGCTGCCCGTAATTTCCCCCGAAAATCAAGCCAGGGCTGCGTAACCGCTTCATTCAATCCATGCCGATGACGGTGCAGGTTGCGCTCAGTTACTTCAACGAAGAGGGCCTCTTTGCCGGCGGGCACATGGTGGTAGAGCGATGCGTGCTTAATGCCGACTTCCTCTGCAATGTCGCGTAGGGTGACGGCGTTATAGCCCCGCTCCCCAAAGAGGCGCTCGGCGACTTCGAGCACCCGCTCGCGTGCGTCCGAGTTTTGTGTCATGCGTGCCTTAACGTGAGAATCATCATTGGCTCCAATATTGTTTGTCCGACAGGCTTGATGAGCATACGCCTATTTGGGATACTTGTCAAGGTTTTGTGAATATCTTGCCTAGATTTGAATTTCTGTGTCTAGAATTTTAAGAGGGATAGTACGCGGGATAGAATGCGGATTGAGCAGATCCAAGCGGATAAAAGTGCTGAAATCCCTCAATCAGTGGTGTAATTCAAGTTGGGGGCAACAAGCTTCCCGGAAGGTCAATCTCGCCGCAAGATTGAATGGCACCCCTCAAGCGGCAGGCCATTTGACAGCGGGATCGCGGCATTGTAGAATTCGCCCATCCGCTTCAATCTGTGACAGAATCGGTTGGTTTTCTCCTGAGATCTACCTTCATACATCCTCTTTTCCAGATTTTTCGGGATCAGCCACAGAATCACCCACTCACCTATTGATTCTCCTATGCCTCAAACGTTCATTCTCGTGCTCTGTGTCGTCTTTTTCTCTTCTTTTGCTCGTTCGGCGGTGGGGTTCGGCAATGCGCTGGTTGCCATGCCGCTGTTGACATTGCTATTGGGCATTCGCATGGCGACGCCATTGGTGGGGTTGCTGGCGGTGGCGCTTTCGGCGGTAATCCTGTTAGGCAGTTGGCGCGAAGTAGACCTCTCTTCGGCGTGGCGGCTGGTGATTGCGTCCTTCGTGGGGATGCCGTTGGGGCTGTGGATGCTCCAAAATGTCCCCGCACAGGTGGTGACTGGGGGATTGGGGCTGCTGCTCATCGGCTTTGGGATCTATTCATTGTTGCGTCCTGTGCTGCCGATGTTACAGCAGACGCAGTGGGTCTATCTGGCGGGTGGATTGGCGGGCGCACTGGGAGCGGCGTACAACACCAATGGTCCGCCTGTGGTGATCTATGGCGCGTTGCGTCACTGGTCGCCCACCCGGTTTCGCGCCACGTTGCAGGGCTTTTTTTTGCCGTCGACGTTGGCCATCAGTGGAGGACATGCGCTTTCTGGGCTGTGGAATCAAGAGGTTTTCGTGCTCTTTGGCGCGTCCTTGCCGGTGATGCTGGCTGCGATCTACGTGGGGGGATGGGTCAACCACCGTATTGAGCCGGAACGTTTCTTGCGTCTGCTCTATGTCATTGTGATTGGGCTGGGGGTATTGCTGCTTTTTCCTCAGAATTGATCCACAAAGAAATCACGAAGGCAGAAAAGAAGAATAGATCCACAGATTACACGGATTTTTAGGATTTCCAGAAGGATTTTCAACAAATCAAAAATCTTCTGAATCCTTTTAATCCTTTTTATCTGTGGATCTATTCTTTTTTGCCTTCGTGGATCACTGCTGCTCTGCTAGCCAGAGGCCGTGCGCTTTGTGGATCACGGCTCGGGTCTCTTCGCGCATGGGCAGCGTGGACAGGTGATCCAGCGTGATCCATCCAATGTCGGCGGCGTCGTCCTCGGCGCGGGGGACACCTGCCACGTAACACGCCCAGAAGTCGATGACGACATAGTGGTACTCGACACGGTCTTCGCCGTCGCGCAGGATCGGCTCGAAGACGTCAACAAGGCCCCCGATCTCGATCGTCACCCCACATTCTTCCAAGACTTCACGATGGACGCCGGACCGTAGATCCTCGCCGAGATCAAGCAACCCACCGGGCAAACTCCACTGCCCCTGGCTGGGTGGCCGTCCTCGCTCCACCAAAAGCGCTTCGCCCTGTTCGTTAAAGACAATCGCCGCTACGCCTACCAGCGGTGCAGGCGGGTAGCGACGGGGGATGGAAATGGGCATGGTTGATGGCATGGTTGTATCCGAGGTTTCTGAAAGATGATGAGATGATGAGATGATAGAAGGGGATCGCCGTCATCCTCATCATCTCATCATCTGGTTTGTCTCCATTGTAAATTCATCCTCATTGTAAATTCATCCTTTGCACCACACAACGCCGATCTGTGATTTTGTCCGTCGTTCTGATACAATTGGTGCCATCCTTCACAATGTCTGTCAAGGCATTTCAGCTTCCTCAAAGGCGTGGAATTGTTTTCTCTTCATCGTTTTTAGACCGTTTTAGACCGTTCGATCCACTCTGATTCACAAAGAAGGAGCGTCTTATGCTGCGAAATCGAATGTGGATGTTGCTGAGCCTACTGCTGGCGGCGATGTTGGTTTTTGCTGCCTGTGGTGGTGCGGAGGAACCGGCTGCAGAGCCGACAACGGCGGCCCCCGCGGCAGCTGATGTACCGGCCGAGAGCGAAGGACCACTCCAGGTTGCCTTCGTCTATGTCGCCCCCATCGGTGATCTTGGCTGGAGCTGGGCCCACGATCAAGGACGTCAGTTTGTTGAAGCCGAATTGGGCGACGGTGTAGAGACCGCCTTCGTGGAAAATGTGCCTGAAGGGCCCGATGCCGAACGTGTGATCCGCGACTTTGCCCAGCGTGGTTACGATCTGATCATCACCACCAGCTTCGGCTACATGGATCCGACCCTGACTGTGGCCGAAGAGTTCCCCGACATTCATTTTGTACACGTTTCGGGCTTTAAGACAGCCCCCAACATGAGCACCGCCTTTGGCCGCATGTACCAGCCCCGCTACCTTAGCGGCCTCGTGGCGGGCAGCATGACCGAGAGCAACATCGTCGGTTATGTCGCCGCCTTCCCCATCCCTGAAGTGATCCGCGGCATCAATGCCTTCACCCTGGGTGTCAAAGAAGCCAATCCCGACGCCGAAGTGCGTGTGGTGTGGACAAACACCTGGTTTGGCCCACCCCAAGAAAAGGAAGCCGCCGAAGCGCTACTCGACCAGGGCGCAGACGTCATCGCCCAGCACCAGGACACGACTGAGCCGCAGAAAGCTGCGTCTGATCGCGATGCTTACGGCATCAGCTACAACAGCCCCATGCTCGACTTCGTGGGCGATGCCGTCCTCACTGGACCGGTGTGGAACTGGGGACCTGTCTACCTGAGCTTTGCTGAGTCGGTCATAGATGGTTCGTGGGAAACGCAGCAGCTTTGGGGTGGCCTGGACACCGGTTTGGTTGACCTGGCGCCCTACAGCCCCAACGTCCCCGCGGACGTGATTGAGATGGTGGACGCCAAGAAGGCCGCCCTCACCGCCGGCGAAACCGACGTCTTCTGTGGCCCGCTCACCGGCCAGAACGGCGTGGAATTCCTAGCCGAAGGCGAATGTATGACCGATGCGCAGATGCTCAATATGGATTGGTTCGTGGATGGTGTGGTGGGCGATGCGCCCGCTGACGCCGCCCCAATCGAAGGCCAGCCTGCGCCTGAAGCCGCCCCAGCGGAAGCAGCACCGACGGCCACCCCTGCCGCCGAAGAAGAAGCCATGAGCGGCGAACTGCCCCGTGTGGCCTTTGTCTACGTCGGCCCGGTGGGCGACCTGGGTTGGAGCTATGCCCACGATCAAGGACGCCTTGCTCTGGAAGAGATGGGTGTGGAGACGGCCTACAGCGAACTGGTCGGCGAAGGCCCCGATGCTGCGCGTGTCATCCGCACCTATGCCAGCCAGGGGTACGATCTCATCTTCGCCACCAGCTTCGGCTACATGGACAGTGTCATCGAAGTGGCAACGGAGTTCCCCGATGTAAAGTTTGAGCACGCCACCGGCTACCAGACGGCAGACAACGTGGGCATCTACGATGGCCGCGGCTACCAGGGCTGGTATCTGGCCGGCATCGTGGCGGGCGAGATGACCGAATCCAACGTGATCGGTTACATTGCCCCGTACCCCATCGCCGAAGTGGTGCGTAACCTCAACGCCTTTGCGCTGGGCGCGCAGTCGGTGAACCCCGATGTGGAAGTGCGCCCCGTCTGGATCTTCTCCTGGTTCGATCCGCCCAAGGAACGTGAAGCCGCTCAGGCCTTGATCGACGCCGGCGTTGACGTCGTCGCCCGTGAGAGCGACAGCGTCGAGCCCGACAAGCTGGCCGAAGAGGCGGGCGTCTATGCCATCGGCTACAACGCCGTCAGCAGCGACGTTGCGCCTAACGCCGTCCTCACGGCGCCGATCTGGGACTGGCGCGTGATCTACGAGAAGAAAGTCCAGGACGTTGCCAACGGCACGTGGACGAACGAGCCCATCTGGTGGGGCATGGCTGAAGGTGTCCTCGACCTGGCGCCCATCGCCGACTTCGTCCCCGAAGAGGTGAAGGCCAACGTTGAAGCGCAGAAAGCCGCCATTATCGCTGGCGAATTCCAGCCCTTCTGCGGCCCCATCAACGACAACAGCGGCGAAACCCGTGTCGCCGAAGGTGAATGTATGGACGATATGGCGTTGTTGGGCTTTGATTGGTTGGTTGAAGGCGTGACCGGAGAGATTCCCCAGTAGTGATTGGGGATTTGTGATTGGGGATTAGGCGATTGAGCGATTAGGGGATTGGGGATTGTATCGACGATCTGAAATCCCTTAATCGCCCAATCGCTTAATCTCATCTTTTGCATAGGAGATCCTGCCACGTGACGACAAACCCCGCCCCCGCCCCCCCAGCCGTTGAAATGATTTCGGTTACGAAGCAGTTTCCTGGTGTGATTGCCAACCGGGACGCCTCTTTGACGGTGCGCAAGGGCGAGATCCACGCGCTGCTGGGCGAAAATGGCGCGGGGAAGTCGACGCTCATGAACGTGCTGGCAGGGTTGTACGTCCCCGAAGCGGGCGAGATCCGGCTGCATGGCCGCACGGTGACGATCCGTTCGCCCCGCGAAGCGTTTGGGCTGGGGATTGCCATGGTGCACCAACACTTCAAACTGGTGATGAACCAGACGGTGGCCGAAAACATTATCCTCGGGCTGGACGATCCACGCTTTCATCTGGACATGGCGCGGGTGAAACGGCAGATCGAGGAGGTGGGCCGCCAGTACGAGATCCACGTCGATCCCGATGCGTTTATCTGGCAGTTGAGCGTGGGCGAACAGCAGCGTGTAGAGATCCTCAAGGCATTGTATCGTGGGGCCGACATCCTGATTTTGGATGAGCCGACGGCTGTCCTCACGCCGCAAGAGGCCGATGCCCTGGGGCAGACGATGCAAAAGATCGTGGGTGAAGGCAAGACGATCATCTTCATTAGCCACAAATTAGATGAGGTGATCCGCTTCGCCAACGAGGTGACGGTGTTGCGCAAGGGTGAAGTCATCGCCACCGAGCCTGTCACGGCGGACACGAGCACCAGTCACCTGGCTGAGATGATGGTGGGGCGGTCTATTGTCTTCCGCATTCAAAAAGAGGCGGTGGATGTGGGCGAAGTCTGTCTTTCTGTGCGCGGGCTAGAAGCGCTCAACGAAAAGCGCCTGTCTGCGTTGCGCAAGATGACCTTCGACATCCACCAAGGGGAGATTTTCGGCATTGCGGGTGTAGCAGGCAACGGTCAAAAAGAATTGGCCGAAGTGTTGACCGGGCTACGCCATGCCACAAGCGGATCGTTTGTGCTCAAGGGAAAGGCGTTGACCAACGCGCACCCCCGCGCCGTCATCGACGCCGGCATTGCGCATATCCCTGAAAGCCGCATCTACACAGGATCGGTGGGGGCGATGAGTGTGAGCGACAACATTGCGCTCAAGCATTATCGCGAAGGCGTGGGGCCTTTCTTGAATCGAAAAGGGCTGCGCGCCTTGAGCCGGCAATTGGTAGAATCGTTCAATGTGGCGACACCCGGCATTGACACCCGCGCCGGGACGCTCTCGGGCGGCAACTTGCAGAAGCTGATCCTGGCACGTGAACTGACCACAAAGCCGACGCTGATCATTGCCGCCCATCCTACGCAGGGGTTGGATGTGGGCGCGGCGGAAGCGGTGCGCAATCGGCTGCTTGAACAGCAGCAGCAAGGTGTGGCTGTCCTCTTAATTAGTGAAGATCTGGATGAACTCTTTAGCCTGTCTGATCGCATCGGCGTGATGTACGAAGGCCGGCTGATGGGGATTGTCCCCGCGGCAACGGCGACGCGTGAAGAAGTGGGCCTGATGATGACGGGCAAAGGCAAGTAGCGACGTGCTTCCGAATTCTCACATTGCGTACACCTGGGCAGCGCTTTCTCTGGCACAGGAACACCTCAATCTTTCCCCGGATGTGGATTACCGGCTGGCGGCGATAGCAGCCACCGGCCCTGATCTCATCGACAAACCGCTGGCGTGGGCCTACTTCTACAAACGCTACAAATCGGCTGTCCTCTTTGCGCATACGCTGCTGGTGCATCTGGGCGTGCTGTGGCTGGTTTTTCGCAAGTTTCCCCAATGGCGGATCTACGGGCTGTCCTTTGTGGGCCACGCCGTATTGGATCGACTCTGGTTTTTCCCAAAAACTTTCTACTGGCCCTTCCGTGGTTGGCGTTTTCATGTGTGGGGCAAGCGCGGTTCTGAGCAGGCCGAAATCGGCAAAGCCTATTGGTATGCGTTCACCCGCCGTCCTGAGTTGTGGGGGTGGGAAGTGGGCGGCGTGATTGCCTTGGCCTGGTTCGTGTGGCGACACCGTCTATACCGCCGGCGGAACCTGCTCGATTTTGTCTTCACAGGACGGGTGAAGAGGGACGACGGACGACAGACGACGGACGACAGACGACATTGACTCGCCCGATGAGGACGTGCTGATGCAGTCCACCGTTCAGCGACTTGCCGCTGAGATCAGATGCTTGACACGTCGTCCGTCGTCTGTCGTCCAATTGTTAGCTCGTTCGCGTCGGTGCTACAATTCCCGCTATGAGTTCACCCATTAAGCGCACGCCTTCATCTTCGGCTGACTCCCCCGCAAACGAGCCTGTTGTGCGCACTGATCGGCGCGTTTTGTTGAATACCAGCGCTTTGGCCGGTTCCAGTTTGTGGCGAATTGGGTTGAGTTTCGTTTTGCAACTTTTCATCGCCAATCGGCTGGGCGCGGTTGGGCTTGGGCAGTACACCACGGCGCTGGCATACCTAAACGTGTGTCAAATTTTGAGCGAGTTGGGGTTGCCGCAGTTGCTGGTGCGCGATCTGGCGCATGAGCCACAGAAACGCCGTCATTACTTTCGGGTGGCACTAGGTCTACAACTTGGTGCGTCGTCCCTCATCGCTGTGATTCTTGCTGTCGTCCTGACCGTTTTTCAGCCTTTTCAGCCGGTGACGCAGGCGGCGTTGCTGGTAATCGTCATCTCGCTACCGTTCTTTGCCATCTCATCGGTATGTGCTACAGTGTTCCAAGCCGGTGAGCGGATGGAATTGGTGATGTTGGTTGAGATGGTTGTAAATATCATCATCGCTGTGGGTAGCATTGCTGTGTTGTGGCGAGAAGGAACAGTCGTCCATCTGGCTGCGGTGATGATTGTCTCGCAGGCGTTTTCGGCCCTGATGTACTGGGCACTGCTCATGCGTACGGGGATGTTGGTGAGGCAGTTGGGAGATGAGAAGTGGCATGATACAGTGCAGTTACTTTGGCGAAAGGCCCTGCCTTTTTATGGGCTCTCTCTTTCAAATGTTTTGTTGCAGCGCGTTGATATCCTTTTGTTGAGTGTGATTGCCGGCGAGATCATAACGGGCGTGTACAGTGCTGCCTATCTGGTAGTGCGGGTATTTTTGGTCCTTAGTCAGACCTACTGGCAGGCCATCTATCCTACGCTAAGCCGTCTGCGTCATCAGATGTCAGAGCAGTCCTGGCGTTTAGCGACATTAGCCATTCGTTATGGTTTGATGGGTCTTTTGCCGATCTCTGCGATTTTTAGTGGTGCAGCGGAGCCGCTGCTTGGTATGGTCTTTCGTGGAGAGGATTATGCTGCGTCGGTGCCTGTATTTGCGGTGTTGATCTGGACGCCGCCGTTGTTCCTGATTGCGTCTTTTGCTGTGAATTTGTTGCTGGTAGAAAGATACCCTCATCTCAGCTTGACGATTGCGTTGACTCACCTGTTAACGACATTGCTGCTGCTTCCTTCCTTCTCGGCGGTATGGGGTGCTTTGGGGGCTGCATATGCTGTGCTGATAGCAGTCTGTTGTAGTGCAATTGTTGGTTTTGTGTGGATACGCTATGTACGCATAACAGTTTCACTTTCTTCTCGTTGGCCGCTGCTCGCGCTGGCAACTCTGTCGATTCTCTTGGTGCAATACCTCTTTTCTCTCTTTGTGCCTGCCTCTTTGTGGCCACTTACTGCACTTGTTGCATTGAGTATTTACTTGGCTTTCTTATGGTATAGTGCCCTGTTTTCAATTCAAGACCTGATGCTTTTTAAGCGGGCTTTGCGAAAGTAAAAACAGGTCGTGGCTCAAATTCTGTGGTTTTCGAGCTAAGGCGAGCCTACAGAGATGGGTTCTAGTAGAGAAGTAGTCATGAAGAGCGTAGGCGTATGGTGGTGCATGTTTGGGTTAAGTGCCATACAATGGTTGCTTATATCCAGTCAAACGAGCCGGGTTGTTCAATGTTCATATCATCGGAAACTTCATTGTGAAAACTTGTCTAAAGATCATAAAGATACTGCCTGGTAACCGGCATCTTCAAAGACTAGGACGTAGTAGTTGGTACATTGGTGGGTTGTTGCTGTTGCTAGCGTTGGGGCTCTTTTGGCGCGGGGACCAGTGGCGCTCAGTAGCTCATGCCGAAGAATTTGGTGTTCATCTAGATACGGACAGTCGCTCCGTTGCATCTATGCTGTCCACTCCATGGTTAATTCCTTTTGATGTCGACACCACATCTGAATATTCTTTATCTGAAGATTCATCACAGGCTGATACGATGCTCTGCCGTTTTGGTGTCAACGCGCCCCATGGGCTGCGTGATTATCCAGTAGATGAACTACGCATGAGTTGGTATCAAAATTATGTGACCCGCCTCAACCCAGAGCGACCTAATGGGATGGATTTTATACAGACCATTCGGCTTTCTCAGACAGGTGCAGATAGCTACGGTGTTGTTCCGTCAACTGCTGTAATCAGTCAGATTGCCGGTTCGAACCCTGGCGCTGCCTGGTTTGTTGGGAACGAACCAGATCGGAAGTTTTATCAAGACGATGTTGAACCCCATGTTTATGCAAAAGCGTACCACGATCTTTATATGGTGATTAAGGCGGCAGATCCAACTGCCCGGGTTTTTGCGGGGTCCATTGTGCAGCCCACCCCTCTGCGCTTGATGTATCTCGATAAAATATTGAACGCCTACTCAGATAAATATCACAAGGCGATGCCTGTAGACGGATGGAGCATACACAATTTCGTGTTAAATGAAGCCAGTTGTGTGGCTTTTCCTGCTTCGGATTGCTGGGGCGCAGACATTCCGCCAGGTATTGATGCGACTGAAGGGTTGCGTGTCGATGTTCAAGACAATGACAACCTTGAGCTATTCATCGAACAGGTTGAGCGTTTCCGACATTGGATGTGGATTAACGGCTATCGAGATACCCCTCTCTATTTGTCTGAATATGGGGTTTTGATGCCGGAGAATGCCGGCTTCAATCCAGACTTTACTACAGAGCGCGTCAGCCAGTTTATGCGGAGCACCTTTGATTATATGCTCACTGCGACTCATAATGAACAAGGCTATCCGCCTGATGGGAATCGTTTGGTGCAGCGTTTTTCCTGGTTCAGCACCGACTATACGGCCTTTAATGGAACCCTTTTTGATGCAGACAGCAGGGGGTTCACCGGGCTAGGATTGGCCTATAAAGAGTACACCAATGCCATTCAAGAGACAGTTGATTTCTTGCCAGTTCGGTTAATGACCCCAGTGGTTCCGCTTTATGATGGTAAGCCGATTACGTTTACGTTAACGGCGCAGATTGCCAATAGTGGCAATGGGTTGGCCCCTCAGTCTGTACAAGTGCGTTTTTACGATGGCGATCCAAATGCAGGTGGGGTTCAGATTGGTGAGACGCAATCAGTACAAGTCGCTGGATGTGGAAAAACTGCCTATGCCTCTGTAGATTGGCCTGATTTGAGTGTGGGCACTTACAAGGTGTACGTTGTTGTCAGCAGTGCACCCGAGAGTCTTGTTGAGACTGGTGAGGCGCTAAACAATAACGTATTGCAGCAGGATGTTTTGATCATTGCTGATCCTGTCTACTTGCCTATCGTTGGCCGGTAACGAGAGCGAGCAAAATGCAGTGTCCCGAGCGCTTGACTTGAACAAGCCGACATAGAGCGTTCTGGTTTGAGAATTTCAGGCTAGGGCAGCGTTTATACTCTGGTGAGGCACAACAGGATGAAAATACGCGTAAGACAGGCTGTTTTCGAGTCAGTCAGCAAGACATGAAGGAAACAGAGATGGCAAATGCTTTCGACAACCTGGTGAAAGATGAAAATATCTCCAAAGAAGATCCAGGGTTGCGTATATTGATGATTGCCCCTACGAGTTTCTTTGGCGACTACGGATGTCATGTTCGAATATTGGAAGAAGCGCGTGCCCTTCAACGGCTTGGACATCACGTAACGATTGTGACCTATCGGAATGGGCGTGATGTACCTGGGCTGGATATTCGCCGCACGTTGCCCATCCCTTGGCGTCGGCACTACGAGGTTGGCTCAAGTCGCCATAAGATTGTGTTTGATGCGCTGCTTGGGTTGAAAACGTTGCAAGTGCTATCGCGTGAACGTTTTGACGTAATTCATGGGCATCTACATGAAGGTGCCCTGATCGGCTTGGTGCTGGGCCGCTTGTTCCGTTTGCCTGTTATATTTGACTTTCAGGGTAGTCTGACTGAAGAGATGATCGACCATAAGTTTCTACAGCGTGATGGTGTCGTACACCAACTGATGCATCGCTTGGAGAAATGGATTGATCACAGCGTGCAATATACGCTAACAAGTTCGAATAATGCTGAGCAAATTCTTGTCCGGGATTTTGCATGTGATCCTGAGCGTATTCGTCCATTACCGGATTGTGTGGATATTTCAACCTTTTCGCCGCTTTCTGAATCTGAAATGACAATGCGTTCAGCTGAGCGTGTACGATTGGGGATTCCTCACGACGCACAGGTAATTGTCTATCTTGGCCTCCTGGCAGAATATCAGGGTACCAGTCTCTTGCTTGAGGCAATGCAGAAAGTGCGTTCACAACGTCCTTCTGTTTACCTGCTCTTAATGGGATTTCCTGGCATCGACTATTACAAAGCGATGGCCCAAAATCTTGGGGTTGCTGATCGAGTCGTTTTTACGGGCAAGATTCCTTATGAAGATGCACCATCATACCTGAAACTGGGCGATGTCGCGGTATCACCGAAGCTTAGTGCAACTGAAGGCGCCGGCAAGTTGCTCAACTATATGGCGTTGGGGTTGCCTACCGTTTCGTTTGATACGCCGGTTGCTCACGAGTATTTGGGGGGGCATGGTGTTTTTGCCCAAAAGGGGGACGCATCCAGTTTAGCGGATGCACTTATTGCTCTGTTTGATAACCCTAATATGCAAGAAATTGGAGAGCAGTTGCGTCAACGCGCCGTGATCTATTACGACTGGAACCGATCTGCATTGAAAATTGTTGATACATACAAAAAAGCATTACACAGCGGGGAACGCCCCTTCGCTAATCGCCCTCAAGTTTCTTCGGTTGATCAAAGGTAGTCACGTCAATTATATGAACAGCCAACTTTCTCACTTGCCGACTGAAGCGACAACGTTCTGGCAGTCAATCTCTCAACTCAAAGCGAGATCCGCTCTACTCTTGCACTATCGTTTTCTCATCTACAACCTGGTTGTGCGTGATCTTAAATCGCGGTATCGCAATAGCATATTGGGCTTTCTGTGGAGTTTGCTTAACCCATTGGGGATGATGCTGGTTTTTACGGTGATGTCGCTTGTGTTGTTTCGTGACCAAACAATTGAAAACTATCCCGTCTTTTTGCTAAGTGGGCTCCTTGCCTGGAACTATTTCTCGGCGAGCATTATGACAGGCGCCAACAGTGTGCTTGCCGGTGGCCACCTTATCAAAAAGGTGTATTTCCCAGCGGAAGTGCTGCCTATATCAGCTGTTCTTGCCAACTTGGTCAATTTTCTATTGGCATTGGTGGTGCTTTTTGCTGCGATTTTGTTTTTTCACACAAAGTTCACAGGCTGGCTCTGGTTGTTACCCATCGTGATCTTGATCCAAACGATTTTTACCCTTGGCGTCGTTTTCTTCTTAAGCGCACTACAAGTCTACTACAGAGACACGTTAATCGTGATGGATGTGGTGATGTTGGCCTGGTTCTTTTTGACACCGGTTTTTTATTCAGCAACATTCTTGCCGGAGTCGTATACCCTTTGGGGCGTCACGCTTGATGTGCGACGGTGGTCTCACATTTTGAATCCAATGGCGTCTTTGATCAACATGTACCGCGATCTATTGTATGGTGCAACACGGACGGATCTGGACTTTTTCTTACGAACGGCAGTAACAGCGGTTGTTGTGCTTTTGGTGGGCTACTGGTTTTTTGTGAGGTACAGTGCAAATTTCAGCGAGGAAGTTTAATATGTTTTGCATCTTGTCATACTGTAGTCCCTACTTAAGACAAATCTTCTCGTTCCATAGCTATATCCGGACAATGGTCGTTATGCTACTTGTGATGGTGGGGGTATGGCTGTCGCCCTGGTATTCGGTCAGGGCAGATAGCCCAGTTATCACGACTTATCCTCTTCCTGATGCCCCTTTTGATGTTGAAGTAGAAAGTAGCAACCGAGTCTGGTTTTCACTCCCATCTGCCAACTCCGTCGGTTCATTGACGATTGACGCGACGGGAAATGTCACATATACAGCCTACGCGCTACCGTCGCCTGATAGTGAACCCTATCGTCTTGCAATTTCCAGTGGATCTGTATGGTTTACACAACGAACTGGGAATCGCATCGGTCGCATCTCGACTGCCGATGGTTCGATTACTGAATACGAAGTGCCGACATTAGACAGTGAACCGACAGGGATTGATATTGGACGTGATGGTCGCGTCTGGTTTGTTCAAAGTAAAAGCAACAAGCTAGCTGTGTTGTCCCCTTCTACAGGGGTTATTACAGAAATTCCTGTGAATCTATCTGGGACCGCGCTCGATAGGATCAATGCGCAGGCGTCAGGTTTCATCTGGATGACGGCACCCGGTATCAATAAGCTGCTCGCTTATCGAGCTGACAATAATCAGATTCTTGAAATATCGGTGGATGATAACGCGGGGATGCCGGGCACCATTCAGTCCCTCGCCGTGACAAGCAGCGGATCTCCACGTGTTTCCACTGCTTCACCTACAAAAATTGGCACATACATTTACGGCACGTTGTCATTCTGGTTGTGGTATCGCTACAACCCTGCATCGGCGAACTTTGTTGACTTACTCATCTCAACAAACTCTGGTCAGTCGCTTTTATGGGGGATTGATGCTGCCAACCGGCAAGCATTCCAGTTTAACGCCTCGTCATTTTTGGCGTACCACACGGTTCACCTAGGCAGTGAGGACAGTGACCTTTCGTCAATATCACTGGATAGAACCACTGGTATTCTATGGATTGCCGATGCTGGTAGTTCTGCCCTTCACGCCTGGTCTCCTCCATACAGCCTGAAGACCTATTTGCCGACAGTGGCAGGTAACCGGATTGTCGACTAGAGATGTTACTGTGTCACAACGTAGCTTCCTTTTTGCTGCTATCGCACCAATTGCCCTCTATGCAACGTTGGTGACCCTGTATTTCTTCGCGATTCCTCTTGGTGAGAGTCCTGACGAGCCAGGACATGTTCAGTGTATCCAACAAGTTGTTCTCTACAACCGGCTACCTATCGTTGAGCCTAAACCACAAGGCGATTGGTGGCGCCCCGGTGTGACACTATCCGGGCGTATGTGTTATCACATGCCGCTCTACTATGTAACAGTTGGGCTGCTTCATAAGAGCATTAGTTACGTTACAGGCACTTCTCCCACAGTAGATTTTCCGCCGCTGAATGAAGCCTTTGGTGAAACAGGTGTCATGTTTCAACATGAGACCAGTGGATTGTTTGTGCAGCGTGAAGAGTCTGCTGGATTGATAGCCGTAAGGATTGCTTCTGCCACAATGGGGCTTGTAACAGTTTTGGCTACAGTGGCAGTCTCTTTGCGGATATTCCCTGACAAACCGGTCATTGCTGCGGTTGCGGGTGTCTGGATTGCAGGTTGGCCGCAGTTTCTGTTCTTGAGCCGGGCAATTAGCAACGATGTACTTGCGACTGCATTCGCCGCCGTAACTCTTTTTGTACTCCTTCAGATTGGTAGACCCCAGCGTTTTGTTGCGCTGGCTATCTTATCGGCGCTGGCATTGTTGTCAAAAGTCACGATGTCGTTTGTCTTTTTGTCGATTGTCTTGGTTTGGCTTTTGGAATTTCAACAGTTTCCAAAGTGTCGTTTACGGCTACTGAAGGCTGGAACGATTGCCTTACTTGTTTGGGGTTCATTGGCGGCATTGATCCACTTATCGCCGACAATTCATACCAATTTTTGGTCGAGCGTGCGTGCTTTTAGTTCACCCAACGAACGCATATTCCAAGCAGAGTACTGGAGCGAAGTGCTACGTTTGACACTAAGCTCCGGCTGGGTCCGATTTGGTTGGATGAATGTCGCCGCACCGGACTATACGGCGTACATTTGGTGGGCAGTCGTGCTTGGTCTGTCGACTCTAGGGATCCATCATTGGTGGAAACTTAGGCTACAGGATCGCACCCTAACGACAGCAACTTTGCTGATTTGGTCTGCTGCGAACTTAGTGGCTTATCTAAATATCAATCTAGCCGTATTGCAGCCACAGTTTCGTTTTTTGCAGACTCTCCTGCCAATTATTTGTGTGTTTGTTGCAGGAGGGCTGCTATCTATATTGCCCCATCGTCTCTATTATCCGGTATTTATTGTAGGTGTTCTTGCCGTGGCTGCTGTTATTATCAATCTTGGCATCATTTGGGCAGTCGTGTTGCCTCGTTATGCATTGTCACTCTGATGCATTTCACAACTGCCTGCTTCTTTGGCGGAGATTCATCCGTGCTTTTCACTCAGTATAGATATTTGATAGAAGAGGGGGTTAAATTGAATATGCACCTATGTCCTAGTAACAAGATGAGGTTTTTTAGTTTGGGATTACCACTTGCGCTGCTGCTCGTGGCTTTCGCCTTGCTCTTTACCACAACAAGTGCGGCGGCAGCGGGTATGTGTGTAAGTGTGGCGAATGATTCCGCGCCTGTAGAGCCCGAGCCGGCTACCGCCGAAAACGCTGTTGCGCCGAATTGTCGATATGGGGTGACGGCATCGCAACAAGGGGCAACCGTTATTGAAGAGATGAAGATCGGTTGGTTGCTGTCCTTTGCTCCGACGGCGCCAAGTTGGCTTCCAGACAATGTCGCACACACACCGATGGTGCGCTTAAAACAGGATCGAGATCCGTCGACAAACAGCCGTCTGCCTACATACACGGCTCGCCCGGCCTTCACCGAAAATGGGTTAGGACGGATTGTCCGCGCAAATCCCGGTGCGGTCTGGATTATCGGCAATGAAGTGGATCGTTTTCAGTGGCAAGACGACGTACTGCCTGATCTCTACGCGACGGCTTATCACGATGCTTATCATTTTATAAAGCAAATTGATCCTACCGCGCAGGTTGCTATTTCGGGGCTTGTCCTGATCTCCCCTGGGCGTCTTCAGTATCTCGATCGCGCATTGGCCGCATACAAGGAGAAGTACGGTACACAGATGCCGGTTGATGTTTGGACGTTTCATGCCTACATCTTTCCTGAGCGTAAAGAGCCTTTCAACGGTCAGGGGTTAGAGGGTATCTACGCTTCGATTGCTGTCGGCACAGATCCTGATTTGGCAATTATGGCGCCGTCGCCGCAGCGACCACTTGCTGAACAGATTGAATTGTGTGAACGCGACGATTATATCTGTGTTCATCAGCACGATAACATGGAGCTATTCAGGAAACAGGTCGTCGACATGCGCACCTGGATGAAGGACAACGGTTACCAGAATCGGCCCTTGTTGCTGACCGAGTGGTCGCTGTTGCACACCTATCGACAATTGGGTGGTGGAGACTGCGGCATCAGGGATGAGTTTGGCAACTGCTTCGTTCCGGAACGTGTTACGAACTTCTTGGATGCTTCGGTTCAATACCTTGAATCAGCAATTGAAACCGACCTTGGCTATCCGCTGGACAATTACCGCCTTGTACAGCAGTGGTCATGGTTTGCACTGGATAACTTAGGAGACAATCAGTTTACCGAAGGCAATCCGAGCTTGATGATCGACCCTTCGAGCGGCAACCTGACACAAATGGGACGCAAGTATCGAGATCTGATTCAAGAGACGACAACACAGCCGAATTTGGTGATCGATACTATCTATGCGGATTTCGTCAATGTTGCACCCTCTACCAGTGGTACAGCACAACTCAAAGTCAGTATCCGCAACAATGGCAACAGCCGGACGACTGTTCCATTCGATGTTGTCTTTTATCGCAATGCCGCTCAGACACAAGAAATTGGACGCGCAACCGTGCCCGCTGGCCTTGATGGCTGTGCTGTTGTTCCGGTTCTTGCAGAGGTTGAATGGCAAGATCTGAGCGAGGGTGTTCATCGCTACTGGGTTGTGGTAGACAGAGAGGGTGTTGCTGGCCCTGGAGAATTAAGCAATCGGTCGGGTTCTTCACTTGTCCTCGTCAATCCGGTGACAACGTTTTTACCTTTGCTGGCCCGCTAGTGTTTCTCGGGTTTCCGTAGCCATGTAGCTACGTACTGTAAAGGCACGCGTAGGGCGGAGGAATGCTCGACAATGAATCGACATTTGCCTCCGCCCTCGCGTGCTTCTATGTGACCTGGACAGTTACGGAGTTTCTTCTATTCACGCTTACGCAGTCGTTTCCCTTTGAATTGGTATTTGTCTAGCAGGCTGTATAGGTACAGCCTGCTTCTTTTTGAAACCTTACTTGTCTGTCCGCAGCCTGAATGCACCCGATGCTCCTTGCATTGAAGTCGGATTTTGACCTTGTGGTAGAATGGTCAACTATACTACTGTTAGAATCGATTGTGAGAATTGATTAGCACGATATCGAGTGTTGCATCTCGAACAAATACCTGGGCAGAAGGCAAAACGTTTCGTATGGCAACCACAAAATCGGGTATGGATCCTCGGAAACTCCTTATTGAAGTAGATAACGTTTCAAAACGCTTCCGATTACAACGTGAGCATCAGCGTTCGATCCAAGATACCTTTATCCGACTATGGCGCCGCCAATCCAACAAAAATGATTATTTCTGGCCTTTGCGCAATATCTCGCTGCGTGTCTATCCTGGCGATAGTCTTGGCATTCTTGGGCAAAATGGCTCGGGTAAAAGCACTTTGCTCAAAGTAATCACAGGTGTGTTACCGCCAACAAGTGGAAAAGTACATATCAATGCCCGTATTGCCTCGTTGCTTGAACTCGGGGCAGGCTTTCACCCAGACTTGACCGGTCGTGAAAACATCTTTTTGAACGGCTCAATCTATGGCATGGATGGAGCAACCATCCGTTCTAAACTGGATGATATTATCGATTTTGCCGAGATCGGCGATTTTATTGATACACCTGTGAAGCACTACTCATCCGGCATGTATGTACGCCTTGGGTTTTCTGTGGCTGTGCACACATCGCCTGAAATTCTGATCGTGGATGAAGTCTTGACAGTTGGCGATCAGATTTTTCAGCAAAAGTGTATGCAGCGGATCTTGGAAATGAAGGCAGCCGGTGTGGCAATTCTGCTTGTCTCACACAATGCCGAAGATATTCGCCGCCTTTGTGATAGAGCTATCTGGATTCACAACAGTGAGGTCCGCGCCGACGGTCCAGCCTTCGATACGGTAGACGATTATCTCTCCTATACCAATGAACTATACTATGCCAGGCGTCGAGTTGATCAGGCTGTTGAGAATGCTGAAGATTCAGCCGTTACAGTTGTCGAACCAACTGTTCAGGCAGAAATTCGGCGATGGGGAACCTACCTGGCGGAAATCACCTTGGTAGAGGTTTGCGACGAGTTCGGTGAAGAGGCAACTCGGTTCACATTGGGCTCAACCATCACCATTCGAATTCATTATGTGGCGCATCAACGAATAACTGAACCCACTTTTGGCCTGGCAATCTACCGACAGGATGGTACCCACGTCAATGGCCCCAATTCGGTCGATGAAGGCTACGACCTTGACTCAATTGAAGGCACAGGCTATATGGAGTATCACGTGGACAGCCTGCCTCTCAACCCCGGTCGTTATGAGTTGACGGTTGCCATTTACAATCGTACGTCTACGGTTGCACATGACCATCACCATCGTATGTACCCCTTCGAAATACAGGTTCCCCGAGGACATAGTGAAGGTGGCGTGGTGCATATTGAGGCTAAGTGGCATCACGTAGCTGGGATGGAGACTTCTGAGAAAGCCTCCCGTGCTCCTATTGTAGAATCTCAGCAACAATGACACCAGTAGTGCCGGTATATCTTGACATGCTTTGCAGGTGAGCGGGACCAATATGCAAAGATCAATGCCTGGGGTAACGATTTTGATTTTGACATGGAATTCATGTCGATTCCTGCATGCGTGCATTGAAACAATATTGAAGCAGGATTATCAAAATTATTCTGTCTTTGTACTGGACAATGGTTCAACAGACAGTACAGTTGAACTTGTGCGCAAATCTTTTCCCTCTGTACATGTTGTAGAGAATCAAGCCAATATTGGGTTCTCTGCGGGTAACAATGTCGGTTTGCGCAAAGCAAAAACCCCTTTTGTTGTTTTAGTTAACCCAGATGTTCAAGTTGCTTCAGATTGGTTGCGACAACTAATCGAACCAATGGTTGCAGATCCTCAAATTGGTGTAGCGGGTTGCAAAATTTATGAACCTGACGGCAAGATACTGCAGCACGCGGGTGGATACATCACTTTCCCCCAAGCGCTGCCTGGGCACTATGGCTTGGGTGAATTCGATCTTGGGCAATACGATGAAATGAGCGACGTTGGATACGTAATGGGCGCGGCTATAGCAATTCGTCAGGGAGTTCTCAACTCAGTTGGCCTATTTGATGAAGGTTTTTTTTTGTATTATGAAGACGTTGATTACTGTGAGCGTGTACGTCGCTACGGCTATCGAGTGGTGTATGTACCACAGTCTAAGCTTGTGCATGAAGAATCATCAACTACGATCAAAGGTAGTGCTTTCTACTATGGGCAGGTACATGCCAGCCGGTGGCGTTATATGCTCAAGTACTATACAGTTGAGGAGTTACTATCTTCGACAGTACCGACTGAAAGAGCGTGGCTAGCATCTCAAGGACATCAGCAACGGCTTGGGTTGCAGTACGCATATGCGTTTACTTTGCAAAGACTTCCTTTTCTCTGGACGCAGCGAATAGCACACCACAATAGTAGTAACGCCCGAGCATTCGACAACATTAGCGCTGCAATCTTATCACTTCGCCATGATCTGTGGATATCCTGACTGGCGCCCTCAAGGATTATCGATGACAGACTCGAAAACACTCGGATCTACTGTTACTGCGCAAGCTCAAGGACAAACGCAGGCGGAACAGTTTAATCACTTACTTAGTAGATCTCAACTCACTCCTCGTCCTTTTCGATCAAGTACTCCCCTTATTGGACCGGTTATTGCCTGGTTTCGCACTGCTTGGAATTCTGTATCCACGCGTTGGTACCTGGAGCCACTGCTTCAGCAACAGAGTGAGCACAACTACTTTGTTGTTCGAGAACTGCAAATTCTCTCTCAGAATGTCCAGGCACTACAGATGCAGATCCATCAAATCCATCAGGTAAATGACGCTCAGCAGCAGGCTGTACGAGGTTTGATTACTGAACTGCAAGCCCTAAGAACGCCTATTGCGGATCTCCAGGCATTAACACATCATCTGACCATTCGCACCCAGCAACTTGAGGCTGAGCAGCAGAACTTGATGCAGTTGTCGGATGAAGTCAGCGAACGGCTTACTGCTACCGATCAAGACCTTGTATCTGTGCTGCATGATCTGTCGAAGGTTTCCTACACTTTGATACGTGCTGATGAGCACGCATCTAGCTCCAATACGTCGTCGAACTGAGATACCGTGACTACCCTAATGAAAGTTGCGTACTTCTCGCCGCTTCCCCCTGAAGCAACAGGCATAGCTGACTATAGCGCTACTTTACTGCCGTCACTTCTTCCTCATTGGAATATTACGCTCTTTGTCGAACAGACTTCTGTTCGTCTACCTGATGGATTGGATCATTTGCCGGTTCGTCCAATCAGTAGCTTTCAGGGTCCGCTTCAGGAACGGTATAATATGTGTGTTTACCAGATGGGTAATAATGTACATTACCATGAACAGATTTACACTACTTTGGTGCGGTTTCCCGGTGTCGCTGTCTTACACGATCCTAACCTTCATGGATTTCATGTTGATCACGCTAGGCGTCAGCAGTCGCCACGCAGTGCCTTGGTACGAGAGTTTAGCTTGTCTCATGGATATCCAGGTGCACGCTATGCTCGGCAACTGTTTTCGCCGGAAGCAATAGTCGACGGAAATCGTTTTTCTCATTCGGCCCGTCTTGCACAGATAAGTACAGGCATTATTGTCCACAGCCAACATGCACAACGCCTAATTTTGGCGAATTCTCCCCGAGCACTAGTCCGCGTTGTGCAACAGCCCGTTCCCCTGACCGAAAGGCGACATGATAAACTACTAGCCAAAGAACTAGTAGGGTTGCCTCCAGATTCATTTCTACTTGCCTCATTTGGATTTGCATCGCCGAATAAGCACATTCACAATGTGATTGAAGTTATCCCTCAGTTACGTTCGGTTTTCCCCAATCTGCACTACGCTGTTGTTGGACAAACGATTGCTGGCTACGATCTAGACACTCACATCAAGAAACTCGGGTTACAAGACTGTGTACACCTTACCAGTTATGTTGATGAATCGCTTTACATGCAATATTTGCTGGCAACAGATATTGGTATAAATATACGATATCCAACCACCGGTGAGACGTCTGCTGCATTGTTGCGCATGATGGCGAGTGGGATCCCATGTATTGTGAGTGATGTAGATGCCTTTTCGGAATTGCCCGACGATGCTGTTGTGAAACTTGCTCCTAATGAATCGCCCGAAGAACAATTGCGCCAAACATTCGAGATGTTGATCCCAGATCAGCATCGACAGGCATTGCTATCTCAAAGTGCTTTAGAGTACATTTCTACATACGCCGATCCGGCAAAGACAGCATCCGATTATGCGGCGTTTGTCGACAAACTATTATCTTTCAAACGCATCTTAGATTAAGCTAACATAGAGAGTACAGAGAGAAATGCACGGTAACCTAACTCAAGTAGATTTCACCACGGGCATTCGAGAATGGTTGGCGCAGTTAGGCGGTGTTGGGCCAGCAGTTGTTGTCCCTATCTATAATGCTTACGAAGATGTATGTGAATGTGTTGAATCATTACTGCTTCACACTCCTGTCACCTCGCCTATTCTCTTGATAGATGATTGCAGCACTGACAGCCGTATTTGGGAGTTGGGCCAAAAGTTGGCTACGGAACAAGTTGAACGAGTTTTTTACCTGAGAAAACAGGAAAATAGTGGTTTTGTCGGTTCTGTGAACCTTGGTTTTGACGTTAGCTTTCCTCGCGACGTTGTGATTGTAAACAGCGATTTGGTTCTCCCTACCCGTTGGCTGGAACGTTTGCAAATGGCGGCCTATACACGAACCAACGTTGCAACAGTGACGCCCTTCACTAATCATGGGACAATGCTTTCATTGCCTCGCCGCAACCGTCCCAGTAACGATCTGCCCCCTGACCTTACCCTGGCGGAAATCGATGAACGTATTGAGTGCGCATCGTCCAGATTGTACCCGCCAATTCCAACTGCTATTGGACATTGCACTTATTTTCGCCGTAGCGCGCTGGACGTGGTAGGGTACTTTGATGAAGCCTTTTCGCCTGGTTATGGTGAAGAGGTGGATTTTTCGCAGCGAGCACTCATCCATGGTTTTGTTAACCTTGCAGCAGATAACCTGTTTGTCTATCACAAGGGATCCCGCTCGTTTAACGAGAAAGGACGCCTGCGCCGAGAACAAATCCAGATCGAACACGAAAAATTGTTGCAACATCGATATCCTTGGTATACGTCCTGGATGCATGCCGAATCGAATGCTATGCACAATCCCCTGGCGAATGCGTTAGGGCGAGCAAGACGTGCCCTTCAGCCTGTGCGAATTGCAATCGATGCCACCTATGTGGCCCCAACCACGACTGGAACAAGTGTTGTCGCGTTTGAACTTATCCGCGCACTTGGTACCTATCCGCAACGTTCAGCCGAGCTTTTTGTGATTGTTCGCAACGGCACTACAGCTAGCTTTAGCCAACGCATTGGTGATTATGTGGATGGCATTTACTCGATTGATCGTCTTCGGCAGATGGAAGCACCTATGTTTGATCTCGTTTTCCGTCCTGCTCAGCTGCGTAACATCGACGACCTGAGACTGCTCCACACTGTTGCTGAAAAGCTAATCGTGTTCCAACTTGACTTTATTGCTTATTCCAATCCTGCCTACGTCGCCACCAAAGAAGATTGGATGGAGTATCGCCGTATAACCGAACTCGTACTCGCGACGGCAGATGGGGTTGGCTATCTAAGTAATGATGTGATGGCAGACGGAAAGCTGCATGGACTAGAAGTTCCTGAAGAAAGATGTTGTGTATTGAACAGCGGCGTCGATCACTATTTTTATCGTTCACAAACCAAGCCTCGCTCTCCATTGAACCACCTCTTTTCAAAATCTTTCTTATTGGTATTAGGTACCAATTTCTTACACAAAAACCGTGCACACAATCTCCGACTCTTCGAAG
Organism: bacterium; assembly: GCA_016124945.1. Lineage (GTDB taxonomy): Bacteria > Chloroflexota > Anaerolineae > Caldilineales > Caldilineaceae > RI-153. Next base: position 109,350 of record WGMT01000041.1, read on the forward strand.
ATCTAGTCCATCAGACCGAGTGGTCTGGAATGTTGGTCTTTGCAGGCCCAAAGGTCTCTCATGGCGGCTCAGCACAGGAAGAAGGCTCGCTGTTAGGGCAACTCCCATTGGAGGTTCGCGAGCGGATCATCGATCTTGGCGAAGTTGATGAAGACGAGAAGAACTGGCTGCTTGAACATGCCGCCGTTGTTTTGTATCCATCTGTTTGTGAAGGATTTGGCCTGATACCGTTTGAAGCGGCAACTTACGGCACACCAACTATCCCAACGCGTTCCACCTCTTTGCAAGAAATTCTTGGAGAAGGCCTTGTTTATTTTGATACGTTTGATCCTTCGGCAAATGCGGGTATCGTCTACCAAATGTTGACCGACAAAAAACTAGCTCAAAGGCAGGTAGAGATAGTCTTGGAGCGATCACACCACTATCGATGGGATTCGGTGGCTACATCCGTATGGGACTTTGTTTTCCGTACGCTGTCTTTACCGCATCGTGCTCATTTGATTCGGGAGAAACTGGTGTTGGGGCACTCACAAATGTCCACTACAGGGGCAGCAGCGCAGCTTGCACCCCCGCAGTCTGTCTTGTCACTTGCTGACCGATGGAACCAGCGATTCCGCAAATTATGGGAGGCAGTGCAGGCAGGAAATTTGCGAACTATAGAGTTTGAGGTTAAGCAATACCTGCGTTGGAAGTTGGGACCTTAGGCAATTTAGATTACAGGAACCCTATGAGGGCTGTACAGCGCGTTCTGTAACATAAAGGAGTGCAATCATGACAGTTGTTTTGCAGTATTGGAAGAGGTTATTGACGCTCTGCATGTGCTTGTTCGCAACTTTTTCCTTACAATCAGGTAGCACTGTTCTGGCGCAAGAAAATGTTCACATTTTCTTGCCCACAATTGCAAAGACAACTCCGCCGGAAAGAGGGATTCATCTTGGTGTATTCTTTGACCCACAAGTTGACATGATTGGTGCTTTACAGTCATTCGAAACGCTCACCGGCAAGCGTCATGGCATATATCATTACTATACCTACTGGGGTTTTGGCGACTTCAATCAACACCGCTTTCTGGTTGATCAAATAGTACAGTATGGTGCAGTTCCTATGTTGAGCTTCATGTCTATCCCTGGCCCTGGACAGACTGGATGCACTAGTAACGAATGGAACTTAGATAGTATTAACCGCGGTGATCACGATACGTATCTGCGAACTTTTGCCAGCCAGATCGCCCCATATCCGTCTCAGTTCCTCTTCCGCTGGGGACATGAGATGAACCTCAACGAGTATTCTTGGTCTGGTTTTTGTAATGGCGCTAATGCAGAAGCGACACAAAAGTTTATTACCGCTTACCAGCGGATTGTCACTATATTCCGAGATGAAGGTGCTAGCAATGTCAAGTGGATCTGGTCACCAAGTTACACGCACTGGCCTGCTGAACCGTGGAATGAAACGGCAAATTACTATCCGGGCAACAACTATGTGGATTGGATAGGTGCGGTTGGATACAATTTTGGAGCAAGCAGTATCTATAGTGGCTACCGTTGGACGACCTTCACTGATCTATTTCATGAATTTCTTACCGATGCCCAGGCTCGCTATCCTACGGTGCCTGTAATGCTCGCAGACTATGCCTCCACGGAAGATGATGGAGGAGACAAAGCCACCTGGATCTCCGACACTTTCAATCAGATGAAGCAGTACTCGAATCTAAAGGCGATTGTCTATTTCAATATTACCCCACCCGAGTACTCTCCGCCGATGTATTTCAGGATCGACTCATCTACGGATAGTCTTGCCGCATACCGAAGTGCTGTACAAGACCCATATTTCAGAGAAGATCCACCCCAGTAGACACTGGTGTCCTGTCATTTTAGCAAAAAGACGAAGTGCAATATGAATAGCGTATATGATGTCTTTTTTGCCTCAAGTAGGGATGAACAAAGGATAGCGGTGAACATGATCGCCAAATGGATACGTCTGCAGGGAATATTATTAGCTATAGTAATTAGTTTCATTTCATTATCGTATACGACGGCACAAGAACCAGTACCTGTAGACCACAGAAGTATGGTGTCGTCTCGTAACAGCAATATTGTCTACCTGCCAATAGTTCGAGATAGCGCTGAACCGAAAATCTACCTTGGTGTACATTTCGATACAACAGAGAACTTCACAGCTTCTCTCGTTCAGTTTGAACAACTTGTTGGCAAGAAACACGGTATCTATCACTTCTTCACCTATTGGGGATATAGTGACTTTAACGGTCATAAGCTTCTGCTTGATCAAATTACTGGCTACGGTGCAACGCCAATGATAACGTTTATGTCGATTCCCGGTGTCAATGATGCAGGATGTGGTAACTCGAACTGGAATCTGGATAGTATCATCAGTGGGAGCCACGACGCATTCCTGACCAATTTTGCACAACAGGCCGCCCGCTATCGACACGATATCCTCGTGCGATGGGGACACGAAATGAATCAGTACGCCTATGGATGGTCAGGAGCCTGTAACGGTGCCAATGCAGATGCTCCACAGAAGTACATCCAGGCGTACCGGCATATTGTTACCACTTTCCGTCGGAACAATGCCAACAACATTCATTGGGTCTGGTCTCCGAGTTACCAATCCGCGCCGGCAGAATCTTGGAACGATGCCCACAATTATTACCCAGGTGATGCCTATGTCGATTGGATAGGCGTATCAGGATATAACCATGCGACCTGGGCGACCTTTGACGTGCTGTTTGATAATTTCCTGCGCAGCATGGCACAGGCTTACCCGGCGAAACCGGTTATGTTGGCTGAGTTTTCATCGACAGAGTCAGCGGGTTACGATAAGTCTTCATGGATCGCGGATGCGTTTGCGAAGATGAAGAATTATAAAAATTTGCAGGCTGCTATCTGGTTCCATAAAGATCGCCTCGACTATTCGCCTCCGGGCCAATTCCGCATTGATTCGTCTCCTGCATCGCTTGAGGGATATCGTAACGCGATCCAAGACGCGATTTTTGTTGGTGAGCCGCCGTACCGTACAGACCCATTGCCCCCTCCTGTGCCAACTGGAACAGGGATTCACCTTGGCGCATACTTCGATCCGCAGTTTGATATGGTTGGTGAAATGCAATCATTTGAAAACTTGGTTGGGAAGAAACACGGTATTTACCACTTCTACACCTACTGGGGGTATGCCAATCAGAACTTTGATGACCATAAGTTTCTACTCGATCAAATTCGTCGGTACGGTGCATTGCCCATGATCAGTTTTATGTCGATTCCTGGGCCAGGTCAACCCGGATGTACTAGCCAAGCCTGGAATCTTGATGCCATCAACAGTGGTACCCACGACGCATATCTGCGCAGTTTCGCTTCGAAAATGGCACAATACCCATCGAATTTCCTCTTGCGGTGGGGGCACGAAATGAACCTCAGCGACTACTCATGGGCTGGATACTGTAACGGAGGTAATGTTGAAGCGACACAAAAGTTTATCCTGGCTTTTCGCAGGATAGTTGACATTTTCCGTGCAGCGGGTGCTAACAATGTGCAGTGGATCTGGTCGCCTAGTTTCGACTCGTGGCCACATGAATCATGGAACGATTTGGACAACTACTATCCCGGTGATGACTATGTAGACTGGATTGGAGTAGTGGGGTATAACTTCGGAGAGAGCCGAGTTTGGAGTGGCTATCACTGGGACACGTTTGACGATTTGTTTAGAATTTTCTTAGAGGATGCACAACAGAACTACCCAAACAAACCTGTTATGTTAGCAGACTATGGAACTGCCGAAGACGATGGGGGGGATAAAGCAGATTGGCTTACTGATGCGTTTACTGAAATGAAAAGGTATCCAAATCTTAAGGCTGTTGTCTATTTCCATCTCAATCCTCCGGAATATGAACCACCAACCTTGTATTTAAAGATTGATTCTTCACCTGACAGCTTAGATGCATATCGAGCTGCGATTCAGGATGACTATTACTTATCTGAACCACCAGATTGGTAAAAGTTTTGTTGAATGGTGTAACTCAAAAATAATCACTCTATAAGGATGAAACCTGTCATGAATGTGCCTTCCGCATTTAGCGCTTTCTTGCGATTCGAGCATGATGTATTCGGCGATCAGTATCCAGTCGCTGCTTATGACTCGTATTTAATTCGGTATGGGGAGTATGATTACGTACTGGAGTTTCTTAATGTTGATCCAGATCAGACGATTGTAGATATTGGTAGCGATGCCAATTTGCTTTTGTTTTACATGGCAGCCTTTGGCGCACAGGTAATTGGGGTAGATCTGAATACAGATCTTGAAAAACGGATTCGCTCCCGTCGCAAACAAGTCGAGGAGAGCGTTAAACGTGAACTGAACTTGAGCTTCAGAATTGAAGATGCCACGGTGCTACCCTCTGTGGCAGATAACTCTGTAGATAGTGTAACCGCCATTAGTGCCATCGAGCACATGTTTTCTGCACAAGGAAACGGGGATCAGTTGGCAGTCAATGCCATTGCCCGTGTCTTGAAGCCTGGCGGCACTGTGCTGATTACGCTGCCAACAAGCAATGGTGCGCCATTCCATGAATCTTCAACAGGTGATAAACGTTACCATTTGCCATATCGACTTTATACTCCTCAGACGCTCGAAGAACGTATCCTTTTTCATCCGGATCTAGAGTTGGTGGATTTCAGTTATCTTGCGCAATCCACACCAGATCCGCGGTTCGACAACCTTCACTTTTTCAATTTCTGGCTTAGTCTCAAGGCAGACGAACGTTGGAAGTGGGCTTGGGTGCAACCGCACTTGGCCGCCATGTTCAATCCTCGTGTCTCTCGGCAGGAGGGTGAAGGACGCTTGGGTACTGTAAACACTGCACTTATTTGTATGCGCAAACGATCATAGGTAGCCGTCGGGGAGTGCCTAAATCTATCAATAGTAGCGCGTCGCCTACTGTGACATGCAACTCGACTATTCGTTGATAAAGTGAAGTACTTTACAAACAAATAGTCGAGTTGTTGTGCTTTATGGCCAGCACAAGATTCGGACTATTCAGAGAATGGGGATTTCATCTGTTTCTCAAGAACTCCGCTCATGGCGATGCAATTGATTATACTGCTTTCGTTTTGTTCACCCTGCTAGGTATTCTGAGTCTAGTGGGGCTTGGACTGGCGCAGATAGGTGTTTTCGACCTATTCCTCTTATTTGGCTCTGTGGTGTTCGTTTTTGTTGGCGTAGCCGCTTGGTTGAGACATTACAAGCGAATTTTGCCTAAAATTGCACCATCTAGCAAGCTTGAAGTAGCTTGTGTCCTAGCGATGTTGTTTATTGTCACCCTGCTCCTCGCCCACCCCGCCGAGTACACCGTCGGCGGGGGGGATGCGGGTGTCTACGTCAACTGGGGCGTGGACATTGCGCGCACAGGATCGCTGCTGCCTCGCGATCCAATCACCGCCGCGCTGCCGACCGAACAATTCGACGGCTTTCTGCGCAAGCAACCCCCGAACGCAGAGACCGACTACCTCCGCTTCCCAGGATTCTACCTCTCTGAAACCGATCAAGGCCTGCTCATCCCCCAATTCTTCCCGCTCCAGTCGATCTGGATGGCGATTGCCTATCCCCTCGCCGGCATAGACGGCGTGCTGCTCATGACCCCGTTGTGGGGTGTGCTAGGGGTGCTGGCGTTTTACTTGTTTGCACGTTGCTTTCTGCCCTGGCCGATGGCGATCCTGGCTGCGGCATTGCTGGCCGTCAATCCACTCCAAGTCTACTTCAGCCGATACCCTACAGCCGAAGTATTGACGCAATATTTGATGTGGACGGCGTTATGGAGTTTCACCTGTTACATTTCCCTCACATCGTTGCGCCCACTGTGGGGGGTGACGGCTGCGCTCTCTTTGGGATTGGTGGCCCTTGCCCGCATTGACGCCCTGCCAGTGATTGCACTGCCGGCAGCCTGGGCGCTCTACTTGACCCTCTTCGGCAAGTGGCGGCGCAGTGAACTTTGGTTCTGGGGCGTATACGGCATCGTTTCGGCCTACGCCCTCTTCCACGCCCTTTGGTTTGCCTACCCCTACATGTACAACACCTATTCCAGCATCATTCCACTGTTACTCCGTGCTGGGCTGCCGTTGATTGTGGCCGGTTTTGTGTTGCTCGGTATTGTCCTGCTGGCACAGGTGTTGCTTCGCAAACAACAACCGGGCCTTTTCTCGTGGGAGGGCATCTCGCGCAATGCGCGGTTCGCAGGCGTTGCATTGGTTGTGTTACTCGCTCTCTATGCATACTTTGTACGCCCTATCCTGGGCAACTCCACCATCATGAACTATTGGTACGCGCAGACCCAGGTGCCGCAAAGCAACCATGAAAATCTGGTGCGATTCGGCTGGTATTTCACACCCCTGGGCATCGCACTTGCCACCGCGGGCGCTTGCGTGGTGATTTTGAGAGGAAGATGGCGACAACTCTGGCCGTGGGTGCTGGTTGGCGGCATATTCACCTTGCTCTACTTCTACAACATTCTGAACAACCCCATTCAGATCTACGCCATGCGCCGCTACGTGCCCATTGTCTTGCCGACGTTTGTGCTGGCTGCCGTCTTTTTTTTGACATGGCTGTGGAACCAACAAAGACACCCTCGCATGACGCGCATACTTGCTTCATCCCTACTCTTTGCCTGGCTTGCTGGCCTCTTTAACAGTGGACGGCTGATCCTGCCTCAGGTTGAGTACGCAGGGGTGACAGATCAAATTGAGGCGTTGGCCGCCCAATTCCCAGAAAATGCCCTGTTGCTCTTTGTCGATCCGGCGCCTGTCGGCCTCGGCGTTGTGTTAGGTACACCGCTCCACTTCCTGTACGATCGACCCTCGTATGACTTACAGGAAGAGTTTCTAACCGAGGCAACGCTGCTTGCACAAATCAGCCAATGGCAAGAAAATGGCTATGCACTCTTCATGCTGGTTACGCCAGGGGCTGAACTGCCGCTGGCTGCGTCTCATTTGACACATGTCGCGCCGATACAGGTGACCTATCCATTCCTGGAGCAGAGTTACGCACATGCACCGCAGTACGTGCAGCAAATCGACCTGAAGCTGGACATTTACGAAATCGCACCCTCTTCCCCATAGGCAAGCATGCGTATTCTCCACATTGCACCACGGTATTGGCCTGCACTCGGCGGCGCAGAGACCCACATCGCCGAACTATCGCAGCGCCTCGTTGCCGATGGCCACGCCGTTACCGTTGTCACCACCACGGCTAGAAGTCTGAGCGCATTCTGGGATCGGGCGGGGCAGGCACTGCCCGTTGGCGCGGATAGACACGAAGGCGTGCACATTCTACGCTTCCCCATTCACCATCATCCGGTGCCGCACCTCACCTTCCCGCTCGGCAGGCTGGTGATCTGGGCCCTTTCGCGTGGACGGTTGCCCGTCAACTGGCTGCATAGCCTGGCCGCACACGTCCCTTCAACACCTGCACTTTTGAATTGGCTGAACACCACATCAGAATCCTTTGATCTCGTAAGCGGCTTCAGCATTGTCTTTGAATCGCTCTGCTACGCCGGCCTGCGCTTTGCCGAAGCACGCAAGTTACCCTACGTGCTCACATCGTTTACCCACCTCGGCGCAGGAGATCGCCCCGGCCAGGACCGCCCCAGCCGCCCCTACACCATGCGCCACCAACTCGATATCGTCCGCCAGAGTACTGCACTTGTTTGCATGACGCAGACCGAGCGCGACTACTACACCGCACGTGGCATCGATCCAGCCCGCATCCACACCACAGGCTCAGGCGTAACACCTTCACACATCCTGGGCGGAAGCGCTCAGGCATTTCACCACCGTTTCAACATAGACGGGTTCAACATAGACGGGCCAATTGTGGCTTATCTCAACGCCATCGCCTATGATAAAGGTGCAACAATCACAATCGAGGCCGTCCGTTGCCTTTGGGAAAGCGGCGAACATGTCAGCCTGGTCATGGCCGGCACACTGATGCCTGACGTCGAACGCTACCTGGCTGCTCTGCCCGAAGACGTACGTCGCCGCATCACACTATTAGGCGCCATCGACGACCAAACCAAACGCGATCTCCTGGCTGCCTGCACCGTACTCGTCAACCCATCGCGCATCGACTCGTTTGGCATCGTCTTTTTAGAGGCGTGGCTCTACCGCAAACCTGTGATCGGTTCCACCGCCTGGGGCATGGCAGACGTGGTCAGCGAAGGCATCGACGGCCTGTTAACGCCATTCGGCAATGTCGATGTACTGGCCAACGCCATCGCTCGTCTACTGCACGACGCAACCCTTGCCGAACAACTCGGCACAGCAGGAGAAGCAAAAGTCTACGCCCAGCACACATGGCAGCGAAAGTACACACTGCTGTCCAACTTATACAAAGCACAAGTCACACCATGAACATAGATCAACTGTTCAGCAAAGCGTCCGCCTCAACCATTCCCTCAGCCCAGAGTGTGGCCGTCGTCGTCGTCAATTGGAATGGATTGCTCTATTTACCTGCCTGCATACTTTCCCTATCACAACAGACGCATCCTAACTACCAGATTGTGGTCGTCGACAATGGCTCCACAGACGGTTCTTTGGCCTACCTTGAGCGATACCATCCCTCTGTGCACATTATCCGCAATCAGCACAACCTTGGCTTTGCGGCTGCCTGTAATCAAGGCATTGTAGCCACACAAACCGACTACATCGCCCTGCTCAACAACGACGCCATTGTTCATTCCGATTGGCTCAGCGCTATGGTTGACAAAATGTCTGATCCCACTGTGGGCATGTGCGCCTGTAAAATGCTCGCCATGAACAACCACCACATGGTAGATTCGGCAGGCATTGCCGTCGACAGATTAGGCTTTGCCTGGGGAATTGCCGGTGGGCAAAAAGACGATCCCAGCCACTACCCTCAACCTGAGCAACTCTTGGGGCCGAGCGGTGGCGCTGGCCTTTATCGACGTCGCATGCTCGAAGACATCGGCCTCTTTGATGAAAATTTTTTTGCCTATCTTGAAGATGTGGATCTGGCCTGGCGTGCACAGTGGGCCGGTTGGCAGTGTAAATTTGCCGAAAGTGCCGTTGCCTTTCACGTCCATTCTGCCACCGCTATGCGTGTCCCCTACCTCAAAAGTCGCTTGCTGGCACGAAACCGGGTTTGGATGCTGGTTAAGAATTACCCCACAAGCCTCTTGCTTGCCTACCTTCCCCTGCTCATCGTAACCGAAATCGGCGCACTTGCTTACCTCATCTATGGCAAGCGACTCGGCAGCGGCATCCACGGTAGATTCGAATCGCTAAACCAGATCTGGGCCATGTTGCAAAAACGTCTCCGCTCACCTCGCCGCCTCACAGACCGTCAAATGATGAATCGACTCCAACCGGTTCCCTCCCCCCAAAAGCTGCTTCGACGTTATCAATTCGTCTCCGAAAAGCAGATATAAGGCGGCCCGCACCCATGGCCCATCATCCTCTCCTCCTTGATCCGGCGACGCTGGCCGCAGCGCTGCGATCCATCTGCGCAGGACGGATCGCCCTCCTCGTCCACGCCGACGATCTCGCCCTGCACCACCCCGACGGCGTCGAAGTCACTGCCACCATCGCCAATCTCGCCACCTGCGATCTGCTGCTCGTCTGCGATCTGCCGCCCTTTCCTGCGGAGGAAGGGACGGATCTCGCCCGCGCCCTGGCTGCTTGCGCCCCCCAGCTCATTCTCGCGCCCACCACCTGGCACGAGGACCCAGTCGCCGCCGTCGAAGCCACCCGCGTGTGGACCGGTGCCCTGGCAGCCGTCGGAATGCTCTACACCGGCGACCTCCTGCCGCCACCCCTTACGGCAGCACTGCATCTGCGCCGTAGCACCGTCCCCGCTGCAGACGCATTGGGCTATCTCACGTTGTCTCTGTACGACGCCCGCCGCCAACTGGCTATTCAGCAACAACTGGCCCAGGAACAGTACAACGCCCTGGCCGCCTCCACCCACATGCTGCGCGACCTACAAAAAGAGTCGCAAGCCGCCCTCGAACGCGCCCGTCGCCTCGACAGCGCCCTCGACGAAGTCAGCGGCGGCTGGGCACAACTCCAGAACAGCCCCGGCTACGCCTTGCTCCAGAATTTGCAGCGTACTCGCGCCCGCCTCACCCCGCCCGGCAGCCGCCGTGAACAGATCCTCGAAACGGGATTGGGCTGGCTGCGCATCGTCAAACGTCGCGGCGTCACCGGCCTCGCCCGTCATCTGCGCGGGGAATTTGCCTGGCGCACCAACCATCTCACGGCCCGCTTCGACAGCCGCCGTCACTACCGCACCGCCTTCATCCACATCCCGCCCGTGGACGCGTCGCCACCGCTCACGCCCCACACTACACCAGTAGACATCGTCGTCTGCGTCCACAACGCCCTGGCCGACGTGGAACGCTGCCTCGCATCGCTGATCCGCCACACGTCGCCGCCCTACGCCTTGATCCTGGTCGACGACGGCAGCGCCGACAGCACACGCGCCTTCCTCGCCGACTTTGCCCAGCGCCATTCGCACGTCACTTTGCTGCGCAACGACAGCGCCCGCGGCTACACCTACGCCGCCAACCAGGGGCTGCGTCACAGCCACGCCGACTTTGTGCTGCTGCTCAACAGCGACACCATCGTCACCCCCAACTGGCTGGATCGCCTTGTCGCCTGCGCTGTTTCAGGCGACGCCGCCACAGACGACGCCGCCACAGACGACGCCGTCGCAGACGACGCCGTCGCAGACGACGGGATCGGCATGGTTGGCCCGCTCTCGAACACGGCGTCGTGGCAGTCGGTGCCGCAGGTGGCAGAGGGTACGGATTGGGCACAGAATCCACTCCCTGCTGGTGTGGATCTCGATCATTGGGCCATACAGATTGCCGAAAATTCAGCCCGAATCCACCCGCCTATGCCGCTGCTCAACGGCTTCTGTCTGCTCATCCGCCGCCGCCTGATCGACGCCATCGGCTTCTTCGACGAAGAGTCCTTCGGCGCGGGCTACGGCGAAGAGAACGACTACGCCCTGCGCGCCCGCGCCGCCGGTTTTTCCCTCGCCCTGGCCGACGATGCCTACGTCTTCCACGCCCAGTCGCGCAGCTATTCCGACGAGCGGCGCAAGCAGTTAAGCGACCGCGCCGGCGACGCGCTGGCCGCAAAACACGGGACCGAAATTATTGCGCGTAGCGTGGACTACGCCCGCGACACCGCCGTGCTCCACGGCATCCGCGCCCGCGCCGCCATCCTCGCTGAGCGCGCCCAACTGATGGAACAAGGAACGCGCCGCTTCGGTGGTAAGCGGCTTCTCTTCCTGCTCCCCGCCGACGGCCCCGGCGGCGGGGCCAATGTTGTCATCAGCGAAGCGCACGCCATGCAGCGCATGGGCGTCGAGGTGACGCTCTTCAACCTGGCCGAAAAGCGCGCCGCCTTCGAGGAAGCCTACCCAGGCCTCGATCTGCCCGTCCTCTACGGCACGCCGCTGGATGTGCCTACCCTGGCGACGCGTTATGATGCCGTCGGTTACGACGCCGTTGTCGCTACCTGGCACACAAGCGTAGATTGGCTGCGCAATCTGCTACCTTCCGGGAAGGGAACCGGTGTTGCTCGCGAATTCAGAGATGTGCCTGTCCCCATCCCGGAAGGCGGACCCGCGCTCGGCTACTACGTGCAGGACTACGAACCCCACTTTTTCGAGCTGGGCAGCCCACAGCACCGCGTCGCCGTGGAAAGCTACACCGCCGTGCCCAATCTGCGCCTCTTCACCAAAACCGGCTGGAACCGGCAGGAATTGCTCGAACAGGTAGGCGTCACCGCCGCCGTGGTTGGCCCATCGCTGGATGTTGATCTCTACCGTCCTCGCCCGCGGACGGGCGATCTCGACGCTGTGGATCGTCCTGTGCAGGTGACGGCCATGGTGCGGCCCAGCTCGGCGCGGCGTTCACCTGAGTTGACGATGCGGTTGTTGCGCCGTCTTTCGCACCGCTACGGCGACCGCGTGGAGATCAACATCTTCGGCGTCGAAAGTCGTGATCCGGCGTGGGCGGCCTTGCCCCAGGATTTCCACTGGCGGCTGGCTGGGGTGATTTCACCGGCACAGGTGGCTACACTGTTGGCGCAGAGCGATGTCTTCGCCGATTTTTCCACCTATCAGGCGTTGGGCTTGACGGCGCTGGAGGCGATGGCGTGCGGCGCGGCCGTCATCGTGCCTGAAGCGGGTGGCGCGAATGCCTATGCCCGCCACGACTACAACGCCCTGGTGGTTGATACTGCCGACGAAAACGCCTGTTGGGCCGCGCTGGTACGTCTGGTGGAAGATGGCGAAGCTCGCGGCTGGCTGCGCCGCCGGGGCATCTACGACGCTTGCCGCTTCTACCCCGAACGCGCCGCCTACCGTATCCTCGAAACGATGTTCGCCGAGGGGGGGCGTCTATGAAGCCGCGGGTGTTGGTGCTCTACGAATACAGCATCGCTGGTTTGGCCCATGGCAGCGCCCATGTGCGCTTGCTGCGTCCTTTGCGCTATCCCGCCGTGGCCGAACGCTTTGAGATTGTCTCTGCGCCGATCTACAGCGGGCAGCCTGCCGAGATTGTGATTGTAGATCGGTCGTGGCGACCTGACATCAACCCCGACATGGCCGACGCGTTGATCGAGCAGGTCCGCGCTGCGGGGGCAAAGTTGCTTCACCATCTAGACGATGATCTGGTTTCGCTCCCGCTTTCGTTCCCTTTGTCGCGCTTGTTTACTGCGATGCAACGCGAGTCGGTGGAGCGTTTCGTGCGGGGCGCAGATGCGTTGCTTGTGTCCACGCCGGTGTTGGCGGAGCGCATGGAGCGCTTTAACCGCCGTCTTTACACTGTGCCCAATGCCCTGGATGAGCGACTTTTTGTGCCGGGCACGGCCAATACACAATCGATCTTTGCGGACAAGCCGGTGGTGATCGGCTACATGGGCACCCTGACGCACGACGCTGATTTGCTGATGGTGCTGGACGCGCTAACCGCCGCCCATGAGCGCACAGAGATCACTTTTGAGTTGGAACTCATCGGTGTGGTCAACGAGGCGGAGACGTGGCGTTTGCTCCGTTCTCTGCCCTTCCCCGTGCGTCAACGGGAAGCGCCGACGGCGGAATATCCCCACTTTATGGCCTGGTTTACGCGCGACGTCCACTGGGACATCGGCCTGGCCCCGTTGCAAGAGACGCCGTTTAACCGCTGTAAGTCGGACTTGAAGTTTCTCGATTACAGCGCGGCGGGCGTCCCCGGGATTTTCAGCGCCGGCCCTGTCTACTCGCCTGGTGTAGAACATGGGGTGACAGGGTGGCTGGCTGATTCGAGTGTGGAAAGTTGGCGAGATGCGCTGCTTACGCTGCTGGCTGCGCCGGATCTGCGCCGCCAAATCGCGGCCAATGCACAGCGTCATCTGTTGCAGCAGCGCACTTTGGCACAACACGGCCATGAGTGGGCGGCGGTGCTGGAGGCGGTGTTGTATGGCTGATCCGCTGATTTCGGTGGTTATTCCGCTGTGGAATGGACGTGAATTCATCGACGATTGCCTGTCGGCGCTGTTGACGTCGTCCGCGCAGATGGGCGCGGAGGCGGAGATCATTATCGTCGACAATGGCTCCGCGGACGGCGGTGCGGCCCATGTGGCGGGCACATGGCCCCAGGCTCAGATCCGTCTTTTCCAAAATGAAAAGAACTTGGGCTTTGCCGGGGGCTGTAATGTGGGGCTGCGCGCCGCACGAGGACACTACCTGGCGCTGCTCAACCAGGACACACAGGTGCAGCCTTCGTGGTTGGCAGCGCTGGTGCAAGGGCTGGAGGCGGGCGCAGGTGTGGTTGGTTCGTTGGCGCTGCTGCCCGACGGTGTCACCGTGCAGCATGCGGGCGGGGTGATTGAGTGGCCGACGGCGATTGCGCGGCATGTGGGCTACGGCGAGGCGCTGGGGCCGCAATGGCAGCAAGCGGCGGATGTGCCCTTTGTGACGGCGGCGGCGATGGCGTTTCCGCGCCGTCTGCTAGACGAGATCGGCCTTTTTGACGAGATGTTCTGGCCCGGGTACTACGAAGATGCCGATTTTTGTTTCCGGGCGCGGGAGGCTGGTTACAGCGTGTGCTATTTACCAGACGCGATACTGATGCATCAGGAACATGCGTCCTTTCGCGATCGGCAGTGGACGCGTTGGGCGCGGCTACGGGGGCGCTTACGTTTTTGTTTGAAACAGCGTAGTCCGTCCTTTTTCGTTGATGAGTTTCTGCCCGCCGAGGAGTCGCTGCGCGAGGTGACGCTCAACGGCGATGTGGGCGGACGGATTGCGACGGCTTATCTTGAAGCGATCCCCATGCTGGTGACGCTGTGGGCAGATCGGGCAACGCCGGCGCAGCTCCGTGAGGCGACGCAGCGTTTGCAGGCGCTCTACGCGCCGCCACCTTTCCACATAACTGGGGATAACTCCGGGGATAAGTGGATCCCAGTTGGTGATAAGCGTAAGCTTATGGCCGAAATGAAGCCAATCCTTAGGCCATCGTTTGTTGAACGCATACCGCTTATTGGTGGTTTATTGACGACTTTACGCAGATCGTTGCATCGATTGGTTTGGTTTTACGTGGAACAACGTGAAGACCGGCTGACGGCGTTGGTGCGTGAGCAGGCGGCGCAGATTGAGTCTTTGCAGGCGGCGATTGATCATCGTCGAGATGCAGAATGAGTGAGTCCTCAATGCGCGTGCTTTTTGTGCTGCCCGCTTATACACCCTTTGTCGGTGGCGCGCAGACCCTTGCGCGGGCAATGGCGCAGCGCCTGGTGGCAGACGGCGTTCACGTCACCATCCTAACGACAACGGCGCAGCAAGCCGACGACTTTTGGCGTCCGCCCCACTCTACTCAGGAGAGACTGCCTCTGCGCGACGAGATTGACGGGGTTCAAGTGGTACGGCTGCCGATTGGTTATCCTTGGCCGGCACCCTACGCCTTTGGGGTATTGCGCCGACTAGGGCATCGCTTGCAGCGCGTACGTTTGCCCTTAGGCTTACAGAAATGTCTATTAAGCCAAATGTCACGTTTCGTGCCGCCGCTGGGCGCGCTACAATCGACGGTAAATCGCCTTGTTGCCGACTCTGATCTCGTCCATGTGATCGACGCTACCTGGGATGGCCTCTTTACGACTGCCGGAAGTGCAGCGTTGGCGGCGAAGAGACCCTTGGTGGCAACGCCCTTGGTTCACACAGGCAGCCCTGCGATTTCGGCCCACTTTACCATGCCCCATCAACAGGATATTTACCGCCGCGCCGACGCTGTGCTGGCGCTGACCGCTGTGGAAAAGCGTTGGTTGCTGGCACAGGGAGCCGATGCGGAGCGCATTCATGTGCTGCCTATGGGTGTGGATGCGGGTGTGGGTACGGCGCATGTCGCCATTGAACCCGCTGCTGTGGAAGCGTTTCGCCGTCGGTATGATCTGGGTGAGCCGCTTGTTGCTTTTGTCGGGGCCGCCACCTACGACAAGGGCGCATTTACTCTGGTGCAGGCCGTGAATGAACTTTTACATCGTGACCGCCCGGTGTGGCTTGCCTGTGTGGGGCCGCAGCAGGCGCAGGTGGACGAGTTGATTGCATCGTTGCCGGCGGCGGGCGGGGAACGATTACGACAGCGGGTGCGTCTACTGGGCGTCGTCGACGAGACAACCAAGCAGACGCTGTTGGCGTCTTCTACGGTGTTGGCGCTGCCCAGCCGGGTTGATTCGTTTGGCATTGTCCTGTTAGAGGCGTGGCAGCAGGGGCTGCCGGTGGTGGCGGCGCAGGCGGGTGGCCTGGTGGATATTGTGCAGCCTGGAGAAAACGGTCTGCTTGTCCCCTTTGGCGATGTGCCGGCATTGGCCGACGGGCTGGCGCAGTTGTTGGACGATCCGGCGTGGGCCCGTCAAATGGGTGAGGCCGGGCGGCAAAGTGTGCAGCGCAACTATTCCTGGGATCAGACCTATGACACTCTCTTCCAGCTTTTCAAATCTCTCCGAAGAACAGGCGAAACTGCTCAAGTTCGAAGCACCGCCGCTGACGGGCCGCGCCGTGAAAGACGCAACCGGCATGGGTAACACGGGCACGCTTTCCGTTCCTGGGCGGCTGCGGCTGGGTGGCTGGCATCTGCATGGGGCTGACTTTACCGGTGGACCACGGCGACGCGTCGCCTTTGTGGTGCATAAGTTCCCGCCGGAGAGCCTGGGTGGCACAGAGTTGTATTGCTGGGGGTTGGCGCGCGCGTTGACGGCACAAGGCCATGAAGCGCATATTTTCTACCCGACACCGTCTTTAGCCGATGGTGTGGAGCGGGTGGAACGGGAGGGCGTCTACCTATGGCGGGTGCCGCTGCCGGCTTCACGCGAAAACGAAGACCCGGTGCGCCAGTATTGGCACACCTATCGAGATTTGGGGATTGAGGCAGCATTTCAGCGTTTTCTGCAGGAAGTGCAGCCTGATCTTGTCCACTTTCAGCATGTGCAGGGCGTGTCGGCGCGGTTGATCGAACTGGCTGCGCCGCTGCCGCGTCTGGTGACGTTACACGACTACTGGTATTTTTGCGCCAACAGCCAGTTGATCCGCCCCGATCGTCGCCCGTGTGATGGTCCTAGCGCGGGGTGCCGCAACTGTGTTGACTGCGCCACCGAGCGCGCCGACTTGCAGTGGATGCGCCCACTGCGACCGTTGGTGGCGCTGCCCTTCGCTTATCGCAACCACTATCTGCGTCGCCTGGCCGACGAAGTGGATCTTTTCCTTGCGCCCAGTGCCTTTTTGCGCCAGAAGTATGTGGAGCACGGCTTCCCCGCCGAAAAGATTGTGGTGGTGGAAAATGGCCTGGATGTGGACAAGTTGGCGCAGGTGCCTGAGGCAAATGTGCTGCCCGAGCCGCCGGTGCGTCCTCATTTTGGGTTTTTGGGATCGTTGGCGTGGCAGAAGGGCGTGCATGTGCTGATCGAGGCATTCAACCGTCTCGACGAGCGAGTGTCGCTGACCATTTACGGCAGTGAGCGGACCTTCCCCGATTATGTGGCTGAGTTGAAGCGGCTGGCACGTCATCCCAACATCCGTTTTGCCGGTCTGTTGGAACCACAGCAGGTAGGTGGGGCGCTACGCCAAATGGATTGCCTGGTGGTGCCGTCGCTCTGGTACGAAAATTCGCCGTTGGTGATCCAGGAAGCGTTCGGCGTGGGTGTGCCTGTGGTGGCAAGCCGCCTGGGCGCGCTGCCCGAAAAGGTGAAGGACGGCAGCACAGGCCGTCTCTTCACCGCCGGCAGCGTGGACGATCTGGCAGCTGTGCTCCAAGATTTGATGACGCACCCACAGATGCTGGCCGGCATGGCCGAACGTATCGTCCCTGCGCCGTCGATGACTGTCCACGCAGCATATCTTGAGCAGATTTATCAGAGCATGCTTGTGGAGAAATAGTGATTGGTGATTGGAGATTGGTGATTGGGATCGTGTAGCGGTATTGGTAATCTATTTGTGTGACACGCTTAACACGATCCCAATCACCAATCACCAATCACCAATCACCAATCACCAATCACCAATCACCAATCACCAATCACCAATCACCAATCACCAATC
>WGMT01000100.1 GCA_016124945.1 bacterium
CACTTCGATGGCGGCGGGAATCTCCGGCAGCACGGCGGGCGCGTTTACCACAATCTGCACCCCTGCATTGGTCCCCACGACCTGAACATGCTCGCGGATCGCCTCGACCAGACCTAGTTCATCCAATGTGGGCGGGCGCAGGGCATAGACCAGCCGCCGGATCTCAGCCACCGTGTTTTCGCTCTGGCTCATGACCTCGTCGAGCAGGCGTTCGGCGACTTCGGGCTTCTCGCGCACCAGTTGGCACGCCGCCGCCAGCTTCAATCCCTGGCTGGCTAGGACCGGTCCTAGCCCGTCGTGGAGGTCGCGGCGCAGGCGGCGGCGTTCTTCCTCACGGGCCGAGACGGTGCGTACCCGCGCTTCCTGCACCTGATCGGTAAGTTGGATCGTACGCGCGATGGTGGCAGTCAAACGGGCAATGGCGGCCAACAACTGCCGGTCAGCGCTGGAGAGCGCTTCGTCGGGAGCGCGCTGTGCTACAACCAACTCGCCGACCTTCCCTTGCTGGTGCAAGAGAGGCAGCGTTTCGATGTGTACCGGCTGGGAGCCAGTTTGGGCGGTAAGCAACAACTCACCATCCGTCGCATAGAGCCAAAGCCCCACATAGGGCAGCTTGAGCGAAGTAGCAACCGTCTCAACCAGGACAATCAACAAACCGCCCGACTCGGTTGTTTCCAATTGTCTGGTCAGACGGGTAAGTACTCCCGCCGGGTCGTCACGTTCACCGTAGAGCCAGCGGTTGACGTTACTTTGTAGCCGCGAGCGCAGAGGATGGAAGAGCATAGCGATAAAGCCAGTCGCTAACAAGGTCAATAAATAGTTGCCCTGCGCCTGGAGAAGCGTTCCCAAACCAACAACCAATATGGCGTAAACAGCGACAATTCCCAGGGAAAGGCCGCCATACACCAGCGTCCGGTTAAGGAGCTTATCAATATCCCATAGACGGTGACTTAAAATCGCCCCGGTAACGGCGACGGGGTATAGCATGATCGCCACCACTTCTGGATGCAGTGCAAACCAGACCGCCAGTAAATTGGCATTGAGGCCCAAATAGGCTAACAGTGGCACAAAAGGGAACAGCAGCAAAAGCATGGCGATAACTGTACCCCACACGACCCATTTAATTTGCTGCCGCTCCTCTAGGGCACCCATCAAACGATGCCGATTGAGCAAAACAATCGTTGCTATTGAGATGACAATGGCTATGGCGACAATTGTTTCCGGGAACAACGCCGCTACCATACGATAATAGACGGGGTTGACCGGCAGGTCAGGGAATAACAACCAAAACCCAATCGCTAGGGCAAAGGCATGGGCCAACCAGCGTGTCCATTGTGGCTGAAAACGGCCGTTAGGAAACAAAAACAAGGCATAGCCAGCCACAACAAATGAAATTCCCCGCAGAAAGGAGAAAGGGAAATGCCAGGGTTCATGCGCTAGTGCAAAGGCAAAGAAGACAGGTGACAACAGCGGCAGGGAAGCGATACCGGCTCCGGCTGTCAACAATACGCGCCAATCACTTCCTTTACGCCAGACGACCAAACTACATAATGCGATAGCCACCACCGCGTGACTCAGCGAAAGCAGAATTAAGTATCCGGCATAAACGCGCTGATTTATGCCCAGTGCAGCCAACACGTCAATTGTTTGCCTATGGAGGGGAATAGACAACGGGGAGCAGTTTGCCACACAAGTTTCAGTAACCAATCGTGAAAAAGAGGGTAAAGCACCTGCAAATAGGATTACCGTGATAGTGGCAAATAGAAACCATGCGGTACGGAAAACAGCTATTCTACCAATGTTTTTCCCCCAGGCAGCTTCTACCAGTTTCATGGTTTTGTTTTACCTGAACTCATCAACGCCACAATTCCGCGCAGTTGAGATCGTCGCAGGCGGTGAGCGCTTTTTGCAGCATGGGCAGCCAGACCCACTGCGTCTCTGGGTGATACCGACCGCGGCAATATTCCACGGCAATGTAAACACCCATCGCCAGGCAAAGACGATAATCGTCCCATAGCTGCGCCCAACCATAGCCCTGCACGCCGCGCTGACTGAGCGTTTCGTGGTAATGGCGCAAGATAGGCTGTTCCCAACGGCGTCGGGATTCCACATCCCACGCCAGGGCGACGGCGTAGGCTAGATCGTACACGCCCAGCCAGGTAGTCAAGCTCCAGTCGAAGGGTTGGCGGTCTATCAGGTAGATCGGCCGTATTCCTTCGCGCGGCACCATCGTGTTGTAACAACCGGCATCGCCATGAAAGAGGGTAAAACCGTTGGCGTCCTGGCTGCGGCGGATCATGGCCTGGGGGTGGCGGGCGAAGATGTCGCGGATGGCGGCGGGCCAGTGGGGGGCCAATTCGTGGCCAAGTTGGCCGATGATGTGCGCCGCGCCCGGCTCGCCAACCGCTACCCAGCGGCGGATGTGGGCGTCGTCGTGCAGGGGAGCATTGGCCTCGACCAGCCGCGCTGCACCCCACCAACGGCCGTGCAGAATGGCAAATGCCTCGGCCAGGGCCAGGCCATATTCAAGGGTAGGCGGTTTGTCGCAGGCGGTTGTGTGGGTAGCGGAGACATCTTCCAGCAGCAGGTGATAGCGATGAATGGCAGGGGCGTAACGCCCGTCGTAACAGCGCAGCAGCGGTGCATCGGGCACGTCCACGTAGTCGCGTAAGTAGTAATCCACTTCGGACGAACCAAAAAACTCGCCGTCGCCGGTATCGGCGTCCACCATTTTGAGGAAGAGGCGCGACGGACGTTCACCTTCTGCATCTGGGCTGTAATGCAATTGCAGCGATCCGCTGGTGGACCAGTTGCCCCTGCCGCTGTCCACCTCAAACTCGACGACCGCACCCTGGGTCAGTGCGCCACTACGGCGGAGTACGGCCGTTAGCCATTCATTTGTCACCTGTTCCAAATGGGTAATGACGTTTTCACTCATTTCTAAATCCTGCCTCCCGTGCTTTGATGATCGCCTCACGGCGGCTGACAACCTGAAGCTTGCTGAAAATCGTCGAAACCTGGTTGCGTACCGTTTGGGGTTGAGGATCAATTCTTCGCCGATGGTGCGTCCGGCAGCATAACGACAGACTCTAGTTAGACTATTCAAACCTGGATGGGCTACGCCCATTCAAGATAGCCCCGATCATCTTCACCGCCGCGTCTGTGCCATTCTCCGCCCCGATCTTCCGGCTCAATTCTGCGGCTTTCTGGCGCAGGGACTGATTGGTGGTAGCTTCCTCAATGGCTGCCGCCAGTTTGCCCGCGGTCAGTCTTCCACGCGGAATCGGCGCTGTACCCACACCAAGTTCCTGGACGCGGCGACCCCAGAATGGCTGATCCGCATTGTGCGGCACGATGATTGTCGGCACACCGGAGCGAAAACCGGCAGCGGTTGTGCCGGCGCCGCCGTGATGCACGACCGCCGCCATCTGTGGGAAGAGCCAACTGTGCGGCGCATATTTCAACAGATGAATGCTCTCCGGTGCATCATCTGCCCTCATCCCCGCCCAGCCGGTCAGGATCACTGCCCGCTTACCCGTCTGCTGCACAGCATCGATGAACAATCGTGTCGTGGCTTGCGGCTTACTGTCGGGCATACTGCCAAAGCCGATGTAGACCGGCGGATCGCCTGCGGCCAGGAAGTCCGACAACTCAGGCGGGGGCGTCCAGGTTGGGTCATCGTCGAAGAGATAGCCGGTGATCTGCTGATGGTTGGCCCAATCTGCTGGACGTGCGATCACATGCTTGCTCACTACTGTGAGTGCGGGTGCGGCGTCCAGCGCTGCCTGGTAGGCGTTGAAGGTATGCTTGCGCTTGCCAGGGTGCTGTTTGCGCAGTTGGTTGCGCGGTGTGCTGAGCAGCATCCATGCCATACGCCGGACGAAGCTGTAGCTGAGCCGGTTGTAGAAGGCCGGAAAGGGGAACAACTGCGGCGACGGTGCGCCGGCAGAGGTGAACTCCCGCGTCGGCGTGAGGGGCGCGGCGTTGATGAGAACCGTCTTGAGTTCAGGCGGCAGCACATCCAGGAACGCAGCCAGGCTGAATTCCACGGTCAGCAGCGCATCGGCGCCGCGGGCGGCCTCCAGCAGATCCTGCCCCACGCGGGTGAGGATCTGAGGAAACACTTCCCGCACCATCTGTATCTGATGGATGGGGTTGAACACATCGCGGGAAGAGAGTTGGGCGACGAGTCTATGAACGTCATCCCGCAGTGGATGGAAGCCCAGACCCCGCGCCCGCACCCAATCCCCATAGCCCGGCGAGGCCACCACCTGTACGTCATGGCCGGCGGCTTGCAGCCCCATCCCCAAAACGACAAACGGACGTACATCTCCCCAGGTTCCGAACGCGAGTAAGGTGATACGCATCAGACTTTTTCCTCTTGAATTACACCCTCCACTTGTCGGCTGCTATTTCCCAAGCAGCGGCAAATAGATGACATGCTCTGTCCCAGGATCGACTGGCTCGGTTGCGCTGGCGGGCAGCAGTCGCCATAGGAATCCGTCGGGAGCGCTATCCGTCTGCCCGTCGTTGACGATCAGCTCGAACTGAAGATCGGTCGACTCCTGGACGGGCGCAACGGTAAAGGGGACCAGCCGCTGGTTAGGATCTTCCAGTGTAGCGGTGGGACCGCCAACCTGTCGCCAGCGATAGGTCAGTGGGTCACCGTCGGGATCAAAGCTCAGCCCACCATCCAGATAGAGCGTGATCGGGGTGGAGACTTGGATCTGTACGTCAGTGCCGGCATTGGCAACAGGTGGCTGGTTGGACGGCGGTGAGGGCGCACCAAAGAAAGCGTCGGCCCATGTGCCAGGCTGGGAATGTGCCGCGGACGGCGGCCAGTTGGCGGCATCGCTCAGGACATCGGTAATCTCATGTTTGAAGAGCAGGCGCACGGGATGATCCCAGCCGCCAATCAGCGTCTCATCGATCCGCAATTCGGCGCTCCACCGGGTTGCGCCGGGGTCGATGATCGCTTCATACCCCGTCTTCGGCTGCGGATTGCTCACCATCACGCCGAAGAATGGCATCATCTGCGAGGCGATGCCATCCTGGTTGATGAAGAAGCCGATGTCCCCGGCTGCCGCCGTCGCCCCGCCACTGTTGTCGGTATCCACCTGTATACCCACCATACGGTTGTCTGCACGCTCGCCATACCCCTGGTCGGTAAAGCAGACATACAGGGCGCCCTCTGCATGGAGCATGCGCACCTCAGGCCAGCGACCTTCATCGATGGTGCGCCGGCTACGCGGCAGACGAACGGTCACGCCGTCGCCGTAGGCTTCGTCTGCGCAGGAGCCGTCAAAGAGCGGCGTTGTACCAGTGGGTACGGCCAACGGCTGCACCGCAAAACCAACGCTGGTTTCGCCGCGCAGCCCACTGCTGTCGGTGGCGCGCAAGGCGAGCGTGTAGTCGCCGGGAACCATGTCACTCAGCCTGATGGAGTCACCTGTATGGGTGGCGGAGATCGGCCCAGTGATGATCCACTGCAACTGTTCCGGGTTCAGGCTACCCTCGTCAGGGTCGTGAGCGATGCCGTAGACAGGGTGGCGGTCGGCATAGTTTAGGCGTTGTCCCTCGACCAGGTTGTCGATCAAAGGTGTGGGTGGGTGAGGAGCAATCGCAAACGGCTCACTGGTTGCCATACCGGTGCGAAAGCCATCGTTGACCAGCACACGCAGCCGTGCGCGCTCACTGGCCGGTAGATTCTGTGTCCCCAGGTACGTGCTGTCACTGCCCCCAAAGCCGTGACCCAACGCCCGCCACGTCGCGCCGTCATCGCTGCTGTAAAGCACCAGAGCGGAGAGCAGGTCACCATCGGGATCGGCGGCGGCCCAGGTGAGGTCGATGCGCTCGCTGCGTGCGTCGTGGGCGAAGTGCGTCAACTGCACTGTGGGCGCGTTGTCGCTGATTGCCCGTTCTGCCAGCACCTGGCCGTTCACAACGAGTTGCACGCGCTGGGTCTGTGTGTCAAAGGGTAGATATTGGATGAACTGATGCGGCTCGGCGACGTCGCCGTGGGTCGATCCGGCGTGAATATTGACTGCTGTTGTGTACAAGGTGACGCCTGCCCCATCGACCAGGCGGATTTCAATGGAGTCGTCGTCCTGGTGGGCAGCGTGGTTCGCCGCCTCGACCAGATGCTCAGCAGGCGCTGCCGATGCAGGCAGTTGTTGCACCAGATGAAGCTTGCCCACGTCCAACTGAGGACCAATCTCACCCTGGACGAGCACGACTTCCTCGCTGGTGATCCGGGCTGCGGAGAGCGACGGGAAAGGCAACATCAGTCTAGGGTTGTTGAAGAGCCAATACCAGTTGAGCAGCGAGACCCAGCGGTTCGACGCATAGCTCATAATATCCGGGTGGTCCGCCGGTAGCTTGACGGCCAGATGGTGCGTGTCCAGGCCGACAAAGGTAGCCAGATCGTTCAGATCGGTTGGGCCTAGATCACAGCGGTGATAGGTAATTGGATAGCCGATGAACTCACCCAGGCCCAGGCCGACCCAGTCGAAGTTTTGCTGGCTGGCAGGTAAATCGCCGCAGTTGGTGTGTTCGCGGCCCACATTGTGCATCAATTCATGGGTAACCGTGCTCGCACTTGCCACGACATCCTTCGCATACAGCTTGGCCATGAACACGCGTCCAGGGTTGACACCCCAGCCTTTAAAGCCATCCATGTCGGTCTCTTCATGGATGGCACCTAGCCAGTGCGTGCTGCCAGGGCAGGGTGAACTGGAGAGAGAGGCTAGCGCCGCCAGGGCAACCAGTCCGCCGCCGCTAGTGCCATCACCCTCCTCAAGCGGCAAGCCCGATAGGTGGAAGGGATCGCCGTCATCGGTCAGCATCCAGAGTTCCTCTTTTACATTCTCGTCGAACCAGTACGGGAAGGTATGGTAGTAGACTTTGATGCCAGAGGCCGGCCAGAGTCGATGCACATTTTTCACCAGCTCCGCCATGGGCAACTGTTCCAGATTCGGGATAGGCGCTTCGGTCAGCATGGGGACGACGGCCAGACAGGTGGTCGCCCGCTGGAAGACATCCACCGTGGCTTCGACGCTGTTGTTGGCGTACTGGCCGCCCACCGTTTCCCCCAATGCGTCGTCCGTGTTGATCGTCATTGTCAGTTTGAGGCGACTGGGAACGAAAGCGCCGGTGAAGCTGTCCTCCAGGTTCCGTACCCAATGATCAGGCAGCTTGAACAGATAGGTTTTGTTGATGGCCTGACGCTGGTCGACTAGGGTGTCGCTCTGGTTGAGTACGACGCTCTTTACCGGCAGCAGCGTCTCCGGTAACGGTTGGCCGTCGAGCGTCCCGGTGAGCCGTGCGGTGACCTGGTAGTGGTTGACCCCGGTGGAGTCCTGCGCGAGCGTGGCATAGCCGCGCACCACGGTGGGGTGACCGGCCACCAAGGCGAATTCGTTGTGCAGATTTTGAATCGCCTGGTTGACTTCCAGGTGTGTCGCCACAAAATCTCGCTCGATGGGCGGCGCATTGGTCGGAAAACGGTAGAGCTTGTCGCCGCGGGCAAAGTAGAGCCACAGATCGTCGCTCTCTAGCTGGACGCCGCCATCTTCTCGATCGAGCATAAGGCAGAACGCTTCAATGCAAGAACCGCTCTGCCCATCAGTGAAAAGCTGCCGCCGGTAGATGCGGTTGCCTTGCTCTTTCTGGCACGTGTTAGCGGAGCAGTTGTAGAAGGCTTCGCTGACATAGATATTTTTGGGCGTCGGTGTGAGGCTATCACTGTCCACGGCCACGCTGACCAGTTGGTTCTTCCCTTGTAGGTTGAAACTCAACTCATTCTGCGCCGCCGTTCTGGGGTTGATCTGCACAAGTTTGCTGGTTGGAGACGAGGGCGTAACCACACCTGCACCGGTCACGGCTAGGATCGTCGCGTTGCGGATGTTGTCGACCCTGTACAGATGAACGGCAAACTCGCGCACGTTGTCGGCCAGTTTGACCACCGATGCCCCCCCGCCAGACACAGGCTGGTAGCGATAGAGATCGCCCTGGTTGGTGCGCCAGGCCAATGTACGTAGATGTATGCCGGTCACGGTATAAATCATCGCCGCTAGCTGGGTGACGGGACGAACATTCTTGTGGACGAAGAGCTGTTGCGCCGGTTCGCTGTCATCTGCCTTCATGCGATAGAAGACGTTGTCGGCAATGTACTCTCCCAATTGCTGATGGATAACATGATCAGCCCAGACCAGATACCCAGCGCTGTCCAGCGCCAGCACGGCGCTCCCACTGCTCAAGGTCAGCCGTGGCGCATTGGCCAATGGGGTGGCCGGTACGTCCGGGCCGAGGTTGATCGCCTTGCGGCTCAACTGCCCATCGACAAAGTAGTAGAGCATCTGGCCGCTGCGTACAACATTGGCGCTGTCAGAGTAGGCAAGGGCCTTGCAGTTTACGTCTTCGATCGTATGTGGATTGGCTTTCCACCACCCCTTGATCTGGATGTTTGCGCCATCATTCGTGTTTTCGCCAGGGGGCGGTGGGCAGGATGGCCCGGCAAAGAGAGCGGTGTCCCACCAGATGATACCAGTCATTTTGAGCCAGGCAAAGGCACCAGTTGGGCGGTAGAGGCTGTAATCATGCCCGCCGGTCTCTTGCCAGGTTGCCACGATCTCTGGTTGAGGCCCATCAGACTGGGCCAAAGCGCTCGAAGCTGGGATGGATAGGATGATGGTCAGAAGACCACAGACGACGCCAAAGGCGACGGTTAGCAGAGAGAAATTGTGTTTTCGAGTATGCAGTTTCATGTGTATTTGACATCCTTTCTCCTCGATCGCGCGCATGGACAATGGGCTGCGTGCCAGTCATAGGCACCGGGAGCAAATCTCCTGGTTTCACGCTTTGTGGTGTTTAGGTCATATACGCAGCGTAGCGGACAAGGCGTCATGTTGTCATGAGGCTTTGTCCCAGGCGGGCGGGGAAAAATGTCCTGGCAGACAGGGGTTGGATCCAAAAGAAGTTTCGACGCGTGCTAACCACAGACTAGAGGCGAACAGTTTGCAGATTTTCCAGTGCGATCAAGTTATGGACAAGGTAATCCGGCGATTCGTCCCACGCTTCGCCTGTGGCGATGCCGCGCAAGGCAGTGAGAATTTCAATCAGGCGCCGGCAGCGGATCGCTGGGATGATCAGGTCGAATTCCGCCTTGGTGACCGGCCCCGCAGCCGCTGCATAGACGTTGAGGAACGCCAGCGCATCCGACATCGACAGCGTGTGGTTCTCATCATCCGAACAGAATTCCCAGAGGGCGTTGCTCAGGTCGAAGAGCAACCAGTCGGGGTGGCAGCCATCCCAGTCGAGCAGGGCGGTGACTTCTCCCTCCGCCATCAACAGATTGCCGCCGTGAAAATCGTCATGCAGCAAGCCTGTGGTGAGCGGACGATCCGACTGCGCCAGGTCAGCAATCCAGCGCTTGAAGTGGCTACGTTCGTGGGCAATATACTGGCGACGGTTGGCGATGGCGGTGGCCCATACACCGCAGATATCCCAGAAGTGTCGACCGATGGGATCTTGTGTTTCCGGCGTTGTGGTCAGCATCGCCTGGATCGCCGGCCAGGCCGCGGCGTGCCAATCCCACTCGCTCCAGGCCGGTACATCGGGTCGCGGTGACAGATCCGGATAGCGCACGCTCACCTGATGAAAGCGGGCCAGAAAGCGCGCCGCCACCCAATGCACATCATCGCCTTCGGCCATCTCTCCTGGCATCCAGGGAAACAGGCAGGATATCCGCCCTTGATCGACGAAGAAGCTGCTGCCATCGCGCGCGGATAGGGGCGCCGGCACTTGGGGCAGGTGAGCATGAAGATGGTGCAACAGCCGATGCTCGTAGGCCACGCTGGCTTCTGTGGTCGTCGGGTGGCTGAGGCTGACGACGTAGGCTGCCTGTGCGCCATCCAGTCGCCATAGGGTCTTCCACTCGCCGCCCGATAATGGCGCCACAGCCGTAATCGGTTCGATCTCATATCGGGTATGGATCTGTTCCCAGATGGTCATGCTACGGTTTTCCTGGATACCCCCACGGCATGTAGTAGTGCCATCCGTCTATTTTGCAGATGTAGAGATCATAGCCGTAGGGCGCAGGCCACCAAAACACAAAGTTGAGTGGGTAGCTGGTGTTTCCAATCCAACACACATTCAGCGTCGGCGGGCGGCCTGGGGTTGAGTCTTGTGCCAGCGACGGCGTTGCTCCCGCAACAGAAAGTATAACCACGGCCAGGGCAATCACAAACAGACGTTTGAGGGTAGACATCGGGGAATCTCCTTGGTTGGGTTTCTATGCTTTATCAACCGGACAATTCTGCGTACTGTGTCACAGTTGATATCAGCATAGCACCCGGCGACGCCACCGTCATGAGGCTTTGTCCCAAGCAGGTCGGGAGGGTTGTCCCACTCCCGGCAGATGCTTAGGAGAAAACAGAGAAAAAATGATCCACGAAGGCACACGAAGAAACACGAAGGCAGCGGAGTCATTCTCTCCTCTGCCTTCGTGTTTCTTCGTGGATCAATAAAATTCTGAAATCTCCTAATACAGTATCGACAGTGACCGAAGTATGTTGGCGCTGAGCATGCTCGTTGAGTCCTGCAAAGCTGTATGCTATCCTAAACGGCGGTGCACGTTCTGCACGTCATCCAGCAGGGTCACCACCTTCTTCCCCACGGATAGGACAGACCGATGATCCCACAACCGAATACACGCCTCACTCTGGTCGACAGGACGCAAACACGAGCCGGTGTACCGGAATCCGCTACCATCCAACCCAACCATTGCCCTACTTTGTGGTGACCATCGAGCAAGCCGAGGAACCGCTATGAAACGCGTAAATGTAACTGGCCCCCAGCAGGCAGCCATCGTCGAAGGGCCGACGCCTGTGGCCAAAGAGGACTGGGTGATGGTCAAGGTGCACGTAGCGCCCATGTGCACCGAATACAAAGCCTTTGCCGAAGGACGCAACCACGATCATTTCGGTCATGAAGCTGCCGGTGAAGTGGTGGAAGTAGCCCAACCGGGCCGCGTGAAGGTAGGAGATCGGGTGGTGGTGATGCCGACGAATCCATGCGGGCAGTGTGTCTACTGTCTGGACGGCGACTACATCCACTGCCAGGACGGCGTTGACTTTGCCGCTTTTCACGGGGCGCGCCACGGCAGCGCCACGATGGCGCAGTACCTAATCAAACAGGATTGGATGCTTGTCCCGATTCCAGAGGACATCTCCTACGAACATGGCAGTATGGCCTGCTGTGGACTCGGCCCGACCTTTGGCGCGTTCCAACGCATGCAGGTGGACAGACACGACACCGTGCTCATCACCGGCCTGGGACCAGTGGGGTTGGGCGGGGTGATCAATGCACGCTATCGCGGGGCGCGGGTGTTCGGTGTGGAGGCAAATCGCTGGCGGGCGGAACGGGCGCTGGCATTAGGCGCAGAGGCAGTCGTCGATCCGAGCGATGAAGACGCGCTCAAGCAGATCCTGGCGCGGACACACAACGGGCGCGGCGTAGACAAAGCCGTCGACTGTTCGGGCGTGACGGCGGCACATCGTCTTTGCATTGACGCCACCCGTCGCAAAGGACAGGTCGCTTTCGTCGGCGAATCCAGCGCCGACACCCCGCTGCGTGTCAGCGCGGACATGATCCGCAAGGGCCTCACGCTTGTCGGCTCCTGGCACTACAACCTGGCCGACACGCCGCGCCTGATGAAGATGATCGCCGAACTCGGGCCGGAGTTGGACAAGTTAATCAGCCACCGCTTCCCCATCGATCAAATCCAAGATGCCTGGACATTGCAGCTTTCGGGCAAGTGCGCCAAGGTGCTGCTCCTGCCCTGGGTGTGAACTGTCCATAGCGACAGGGGATCAAGACGAGCCATCTATCGACTGAACGATGTGCAGTAGAATAACTTTGTCTAGCCACTGGGTGCACGTTAGTCCTGGTGTTACCTTCCCCGCGTCCTAACCTGCGCAATCGTCGCCTCCGGCCTGCCACCAACCGGTGGATGGGCCAGCAACCCCTGCACCAACAGTGAGAGATAGCCCAACGGAAGAATCAGCCACAACCCCCACGTCGCCAGCGTGGTCAGGAACGCCCGTCCCTGGGCCAACGTCGCCTGCGCTTCCCCCTGTCCCCCAATCGCCTCAGCCCACACTGCCGCATCGACACCCGCTAGGTAGTAGTTGTACGCCAGGTAGGCCAGCGCTGCACCTGCATAGAGTGCCAACGAACCCATGACGCGCCAGCGCACGGTGTCGGGGTGAAAGCGATCCAGATGAATGGCC
Source organism: bacterium (assembly GCA_016124945.1). GTDB lineage: Bacteria > Chloroflexota > Anaerolineae > Caldilineales > Caldilineaceae > RI-153. The sequence continues at coordinate 12,291 of WGMT01000100.1, forward strand.
AGCAGCCCGACGCCTGCCATCACGGTCAGCAGCACCGGCACCGGCGGCGTGGCAAAGGCGGCGGCCAGGACAGCCAATCCCCCCGACCCGGCGATCCATCCCCGCTGCGGACGCGGTGCGCGCCAGCCCAGCGTCACAAAGGCGATGCCTACGGCGATGGGGGTGAGGTTTTCCCATATCACGTAGGAAAGCGCCAAAGCGCCATTGAGAAGATACAGGGCGATGAGTTGGACGTGGGATGTGAATTCGTTCACGATAGTGGTTCCTCACTTGAGCTATCAGGCATCAGCTTGCAGCGGTCAGCCAGAGCGGAGAGGGCGATTGGCGGATGGCGGTTAGCGATTGGCGAAAAAGCTTTTTGGCCGTTGGCTGTTAGCAATTGGCAGGGTGGGGTAGATGCAACGCCGATGGGTCAGTGACACGTGGATTACCCCGGAACAACAGCCAATACAAGTTCAAAGCTACCAAACGAATTCTCTGTCCAACGGCTAATTGCCAGTCGCCAATTGCCAATGACCAACCGCCATCGCCTTTTCTGGCTGATCGCTGACGGCTGAGCGCTGACCGCTACCTTCACTCCTCAATCGTACTATCCAACAGATAGACCGGCACCTCAAACGGCACGGCCAGCCGCTGCGGGTCATTGAGCGGCGTGCCTTTGGTGGTGACGATGATCTTGCCGCCGTGGACGCCTGGGTCCTGGGCCTTGTAGTCGAGGAGGCCGGTCTGCACCGACATGGCCTCGCCATTCCACAGTTCAAAGACGCGCGGCAGTCCTTCCTTGTGCGACGCGCCGGGGTAGCGGGGACGCAGGTTGTCGTTGAGCCAATCCACG
>WGMT01000060.1 GCA_016124945.1 bacterium
ACCTCGCCGGGCACAAGAGCTTACTTTATCACTGCTTCCCGCTTCGGTCAAATCCATGAACCTCTGTTGATTTTCATGTTTCTGACACGCTCCACCACACACTTTGTTCGGTGGGCCGACTGCTGATTTTATCGGAGACTCCACCAAATGTCAAACTGAGGAAGCCCCGTTGAGAATCATGTTTTGCACACTGAACAGATTAGGGAGAGGAGCACCATTGTCATAGGTGTAGGACCAGTGAAACCAAGCGCCAAAGCCGAGGGCCAAAGATAAACAAGCCAACAATTACACTACACGCTGCCCCCCATAGCACAGCACCGGCAGCGCTGTCTTTGGCAACCCTGGCTAGTGGATGATACTCGCTGGTAGCAAGATCTACCACCGCTTCCAGCGCTGTATTAGCGATCTCTAAAGCAATGACGAGAGCGATCAAGGTAAACACGACAGCCCATTCGACTGCACTGATCCGTAGCAAAATCCCCAACAAAATGGCGAAGCTTGCAACCACGCCTTCGATTTGGGCATTTCTCTCCGTCGTGAGCACAAAAAACACGCCCCTCAGGGCGTGTTGAAGGCTTTTTATAAATGAAATTTTCCGTTTTGGCTGCATGGATGAATCAGGCATTGCCGTAGAAGAAGATGAAAAACCGGATGATACTACGACTCGTACTCTCGTTCCCAGTTGGTTGATGTATCACCTAATTTACTCAGCACTTGACCTTGAATCTGCCACATTTCACGCTGACGGTCTTCTGTATCGTGATCGTAACCCAATAGATGCAGCGTTCCATGTACAACCAGAAGCCGCAGTTCGCCGGCAAGTGGGTTGTGATACTGTTCAGCCTGAACGACAGTAAAGGGATACGCAATAATCAGATCCCCTAGATATGCACCTACTTCCAACTCAACCTCGGGTGGAAGTTCAAACATTTCATCGGCACCTTGCGCAGGGAAGCTGAGAATATCTGTTGGCCCATCGACTTGGCGAAAGTCGCGGTTTAAACGAGCGACTTCGTCGTCGCCTGTGATCACAATGGTGAGAGAGGCCGATTCACAACCAAGATGGGCTAATGTTGCCGCCGCAGCCTGCTCCAGATCAGTTACGTTGACTGGCATCGCCGTTGGATCTTCGACCTGAATATCGATGTCATATGCAGCATTGGTGTTCATAAGTGCTTAGCGCTCAACAGGAGACTTATCTTGGACCATTGTCTTTGGCAAAGCTGAACTTTGCTCCCAGTTACGGTGATGAGCAGATTTTTCGGACGACTTTTCTCTATCTACTGACTCCGTCCGTTGAAGGAGCTCGTCATCCAAATTCATCTCACTTCCTACAGTGACCTCTATCCACTCATTAGGCTTGACATCTTGGCTGGCCGGATATTTAATCCGAGGATGGTGAACCCCTTGAAGAACCTGTACAAAGGTGCGTTTGATTGTCTGCACTTCTTGAAAAGTCAGTTCACTTTGAACCAATGAACCATCCAAAACGCGATCAGTCACAAGGCGGTTCACCATGTTTTCTAGCTCTTGCCGAGTGGCTGGACGTTCGGCCCGCACGGCGGCTTCACAGATATCGGCCATCATCAAAATCGCAGCCTCTTTCGTCTGTGGATCAGGACCGGGGTAGCGAAAATCAGCGATGTCTACCGTTTCGCCGTCAACGGCACTATTGGCTGCTTTTTGGTAGAAATATTGCATCACTTGTGCACCATGGTGCTGGTAGATGAAATCATGCAACACAGCCGGCAGGTGATACTTGCGGGCCAGATCGATACCGTCTTTCACATGGCTGATAATAATCTGAGCGCTTGTTTTGGCATCTAGATTGTCGTGCGGCGACGAATCATCGGCGATATTTTCTGTAAAGAAGTAAGGACGTACGATCTTCCCAATATCATGGTAATACGCGCCCACGCGAATCAAGAAAGCATCTGCGCCAATCGCCTCTGCAGCACGTTCCGCTAAGTTGCTTACAAGAATTGTGTGGTGATAGGTGCCCGGCGCTTTTAACAAAAGTTGTCGCAAAAGGGGATGGGTCGGCCGGCTCAGTTCCATTAACTGCAAACTTGTAGTAATACCAAACAAATTGCCAAGCACAAAATAACCGATTAAGGCAATACTGGCCGATAAGCCACCGTTTAATACAGACACCGACAAAATCCGTAGCCATTGAGATGTCGTCGTTGCATCAAGCGGTTGTGTCCACAATGCTACGACCATGAGTATATTGCTCAAGATCACAACCATCCCTGCCCACAGAAAAGCAGTAAGCCTTTCCGCCTTTCCTACAACCAGGGAGCCCAACAATGCACCGGCGGCTACATAGAAGATCAGCGGGACATTACCATTGCTAAGATAACCCACAAACAGGGCAAAAGGTAGAATCAAAGCAACTGACGCCTGAACGCCTAACAATAGTGCAGCCAGCATGGCCAGGGCCGCCAATGGGAAAAGGTATGGCAGCCAATCATGTGGCACGATCATCAGGCGCGCCAGTACCAAGCCGAGCGCACTCAGCAATAGAAAAAGCCCACTTTGCCGTCGGCATTTGAGAAGATTGGGCGACAGCCGATATATTGTGCCGACGACCAGCGTAATGAGGATAGCACTTAGCAAGAGTACCTGAACAAAGCGCCAGATGCTCCAGTCAACCTGGTTCAAACCCAGGTGTTGAAGTGCCTCAACATCTTCGGCCGTTGCAATGTCGCCAGCGCGTAGAATGATCTCACCCTGCTCAAGTGTTTGAGTCTGTACCGGCACCGAATCCCAGGCTTGCTGACGTAGTTCTTGAGTGCGGTCAGGATTCAAGAAGCTATTTGGGCGTACCAGCACCCGCACGAGTTCATTGACAACATCACTCGCATCTTCGCCCAATTCAGGGTTGACCAAAACGGGAATCCGCCGCCGCGCCGCCGACAGTGAGTTCTCTTTTATGTCCTCACGCATAATCTGTTCAAGGACAAGCGGCACCTCCAATACAACTGTTGTCCAATCCTCATCAGAGAGATCCACAATTTGCTGGCTTACGGTGGAGGTCAGCTTCAAGTCTTCAATCGCCAGTAATGCATCAATCCGCCGACTTTCTGTAAGACCGGCATCTTTGCGTAATGCTGTGATGAGTTCGATAACCTCATAACTTCGGCTCACCTGCTGACGACGAATACGGCTCTGCGGCGGATCGTAGTAATCAGGAACAGCTTGAGAGGCTCGTTCACGAGCCCTTTGGGTGAGCATGGCGCTTTCATAGACAATGCGGCGGGGCGCAACAATGTTTTGGGATGCAACATCGCCGGCTTCGAGCTGTACCTGCCCAATAGGCAACGGCAATAGTAGCAACGTAACAAGCAGTGACCCACCCACTAAAATGACAAACGCGTGAAAATATGAAGGGATAGCAATTTGCCTACGTAGAGAACCGATGGCTGAAACAATTTTCATTTAACAATCCGATCTGCGTGCCGAAACGACCGCGATCTTAGCCGTCGTGGCCTGTGCCTAGGCAGAAAGCAGACGGCGAACAACCAGGTTGACACTCCGCCCATCGGCTTGTCCACGGGTACGTTGGACGGCCACTGGCATCACCTTATTCAGATCTTGGACGGATGAAGCGCCTGTTTCTGCAATGATAGCGCGCACGATGACTTCGATTTCTGCCTCCGAAAGCTGGCGAGGTAGATATCGCTCCAAAACGGCCAGTTCAGCAGCTTCACTGGCAGCCAGATCAGGGCGATTTCCCTTTTCGTATTCAACCATAGAATCGCGCCGTTGCTTGGCCGCCTTTAATAGAATCTGTTGTACTTCGGCCTCACTCAAGGCATGAGATGCATCCGTTTTTTGTGCTTCTACAATGGCGCTTTTTAGTGATCGCAGTGCCAATTTGGTGGTTTCATCTTTGTCGCGCATTGCTTGTTTTAAGTCTGCGTCAATTTGTGAGAGTAAGGATGTATCAGACACTTTGAACTCGTTTCTCGTTGGGTTGACAATCCAGTTTAGCAGGCAGACAGGTTTGACAGGCAGGTTTGACAGGCAGAACTGCCAACAACACTAAAGGTTTATTACAACTCGCCACCTATCCACTATATGACAGGAAGGGTCAAATGTCGATGGTGGTTAACCTACATTTTTTTCTTTTGATCCGCCGTCTTTGCTAATCGAGTCTGGACATGCCGATCAAACCAGTTGACAATTGGATTTTGGTAGCGCCAAAGCCCACCAAACACTACGACCAAGACCAGGATCAGCAACACAAGTTCCTGCCAACTCAGGCTTGTTGTTCCACTGGCCGCCGCAGTGATCAAAAAGATTGTCGGCACCCTGGTCACCAGAGTAAGTATGAGAATGCGCTGTACACTAACTTGTGAGAGTCCGGCCAAGAAATAAGGGATATCCCCCACCGGTGCCAGCAAGAGCAATCCCCACACCAACCAGCCGCGCCGATTTGTCATTTCATTCCAACGGTCAAGCCTGGAATCACCTACCATACGCACTACCCAGGGTCGCCCGAAGCGCCGAGACAGCAACATGGCTGTAGCTGCCCCCAGTAATGTCCCCAGAGTGCCGTAGATTCCACCCCAAACTGCCCCATATAGAAACCCTGCTGCCACAAAGAATGCGTAGGCAGGGATAGGAGCAACAACAATTTGCAGCGCGTTAAACAGGACAAGGATCGGTGGGCCGAACCAGCCAAGCCAGATCACGACATCTTCAATTGCTTCTTCATTTTGAGCAAACGAAAAGACAATATTGGCAGCGTCCTGTAGCAGCGGCCAATACCGCGCCAGTAGCAAAAGCACAATGGCTCCGGCGACTATCCCCAAGAATAAGCGTGGGACACTGCTGCGCGGCAGTTTTACATACTTCCATAACTGATTATGCAAAATAAGCTCCGCCGTCGGAAAAACAGGCAAATCATATGCAAGGTTGATCGGAGTATAGTGTATCCCTCATTATAGAACGAGTAAGAGCACCGCTCCAACCAGGTAAACCGCATGGATGTCATTCAAGTTGAGGGTCAACAGTACCCCAAAAGCTGAAATACACCCCAACTGCATGACATTTGATCATCGCTAGCGTTTCCACTTCTTTACATCCATGTCACCCCTTCGATAGAATAAGCTCTTGCGAATGGTTCAATGTCGGTTCACGGTATCAATTCTACGCAGATAGATAACGCAGATAGATAACGCAGATAGATAACGCAGATAGATGTAGACGATAGGACACTCATCCATGTTTTTTGATCGAGCAAAGATACATATTGCAGCAGGCAACGGCGGCAACGGCGTAGTTGCCTTCCGCCGCGAGAAGTTTGTACCACGTGGCGGCCCTGCCGGTGGCAATGGGGGACGAGGGGGACACGTCTACTTTGTTGTGGATCCAAGCCTGAACACACTACAAGCTTACAAGAATCAGGTTCACCATCAAGCAGAACGCGGCACACATGGTGGCGGATCCAACAAAACGGGGGCAACCGGCGACGATCTCCGCCTTGCCGTACCGCCAGGGACGCTAATTTACGATGCAGAGAATGGCGAGCTACTGGCCGACTTAACCGAAACGGGGCAGGAAGCCCTGGTTGCGCGTGGCGGTCGCGGCGGTCGCGGCAATGCTGCCTTCAAAACCCAGCGCAACACAGCACCCCGAATTGCCGAGAACGGCGAGCAGGGTGAAGCATTTTGGGTTGAGTTGGAGCTAAAAATTATTGCCGATGTCGGCATTGTCGGCATACCCAACGCCGGGAAATCAACCTTGCTCAGTGTTATTACTGCGGCAAAGCCCAAAATTGCCGATTATCCCTTCACCACCCTCGTGCCAAACCTGGGTGTGGCCGAAGTGAACCACCGGCAGATCATCTTTGCCGATATTCCCGGCCTGCTCGAAGGTGCCCATGAAGGGGTGGGTTTGGGTTTGGAATTTCTGCGTCATGTAGAACGCAGCCGCATCCTCGTGCATCTACTTAACGGCATCAGCCCTGATCCACTGGGCGACTTTGAAGCAATCAACCAGGAAATGCAGCTTTTCAATCCTATACTGCGTGAACGCCCACAAATTGTTGTCCTCAACAAGATGGACGTACCTGAGGCGCGTTCAGTATGGCCGACCGTCCAGGCAGCAATGGAAGCGCGGGGAATTCCGGCGATGGCCATCAGTGCAGTGACGGGTGAAAATGTCCAACAGATGCTCTACCGAGTGCAAGAGATGCTGGATGCGCTGCCGGTAGCCAAGCCGGAACAGACGGAAGACCTGGTGGAAATCGAACCGACCATGGATGAAAAGGCCTTCTACCTACATCACCCAGAAGCGGATCTCTGGGTGGTAGAAGGAATCGCTATCGAACGCGCTGTGCAAATGACAAACTGGAGCTACTACGAGGCCACCATGCGTTTTCAACGGATCTTACGGGCAATGGGTATCCTCGAAGCGCTACGCGAAGCAGGCGTACAAGAGGGTGACCGAGTCCAAATTGGCGATGTTGAGTTGATTTGGGGATACGACAACGCCCTAGATGATTAGATTCTACTCTGGTTCTGCGCCGGTGTCGTCTGTTTAATCAGTAATCAGTGCATGATTTCGTTAGTATTTGGGCTCGTTAGCACATGGACACACCGGCGCATGCAAGATGGAAAGTGTATCCCAAGCACACCCTACCCACCGATTGAGGAGAGAACAAGTGCACGACAACAGTGCGCCCAATCAAAACGCGAACACCTCACACCTCATTGCCGAAGACGGTCTCAGTGGCATGAATCCAGAACGAGGCTACCGCCGTATCGGCATTTTTGGCGGCACATTTGATCCAATTCACATAGGACACCTGATCCTGGCCGAAGAAGCCTGGTTTCAGCTCAATTTGGATCGGGTCTACCTTGTACCGGCAGGCGATCCACCGCACAAGCGAGACCAACGGCTAGCCCCGGTGGAACACAGGCTACAAATGGCCCAACTTGCCACATCGGATAGTGACTACATCCGCGTTAGCCGTATCGACGCAGATCGCCCTGGCCCTCATTTCACAGCAGACATGGTACGCCTTGTACGTCAGCGAGTGGACGCTAAAGTTGAAGTCTATTTTCTGATGGGAATGGATAGCCTACGCGACCTACCCAACTGGCACGAAGCACGTTGGCTCGTCGATAACTGCCATCTTGTTGCCCTAAGCCGCCACGACGTTGTGATCGATTGGGATGCACTCAATCAGGCATTGCCGGGCATTCAAGAGCGCGTTATCATCCTTGATATGCCCGAACTGGAAATCGCCAGCAATATCATCCGCAAACGATGCAAACTAGGGCAGCCGATCCGCTACCAGGTGCCAAGGCTGGTTGAAGCATACATTCGTGAACAGAATCTTTATGGTGCAAACTCACAAACAGAACCGCGCACCGTCAGATCCATAACGCACGCCAATCAGTAGATGACAAAAGCAATAACCACAAAAAAGGGATACCTCCACATCGGGAGATATCCCTTTTGAAATACTGAATATACGAAGATAGATAAGCGCTGCCGACTAGCGGCTATCCTTACTTTCGGTGGTTGTTGCTGACTCCACTTTAGGAAGTGCACCGCCAATCGATTCCAACGCCCGCAGGAACTGTAAATCCTCTGAAATCAGTAATTCCTCCAGAGAAACTTCTTCAAGCGCACCGGCGTCCATCAGCACTGTACTTGGTGTTTGCTCAACCACCACATCCGGCTCTACACCTTGCCCCTTGATCAGATTGCCTTCAGGCGTCAGCCAATTGGTCACACCGAGCAGAATGGCTGAACCATCGCTTAGATTAAACTGATTAAGGACAGTGCCGGTGCCAAAGGTGGTTTCGCCCACCAGGAGACCTCGACCATTCTCCTTGATCGCACCGGCGGTGATTTCGCCGGCACTGGCTGTGCCTTCGTTGATCAATACGACTACCGGGATATTCCGAGCATAGCCCCATCCCCGTGAACGGTAGACATTGGTGTTCTTATCGGCGTCAGACTCAATCAGGATTGTTGCGCCATTGGGCAGGAACTGGCTACCTACACGGATCGCCTCGCGCAGAAAACCACCAGGATTATTCCTTAGATCCAGGATCAGGCCACTAACCGGTTCGTCGTTGATCTCCATCTGGTTGATGGAGCGCAAGGCTGTTTCCAATTCCTCGCCGGTGTCGGCAGCAAACTGGCTGATCGACACGTAGGCGACTGTTGTGTCCGGCACAATTGCCCAACGCACACTGTCTAATTCGATTTTTTGACGAACAACGGTGATGTCTTCAGGCTCCCCGGCATCAACATGAAGAATGTTGAGAGTTACCTCTGTGTTGGCCGGGCCGCGGATCAGGCTGATTACTTCGTTTAACGACATCCCTTCCACCGATTGTCCATCGACAGCCAAAACAATATCACCGGGTAGAATACCCGCCGATTCTGCCGGAGAGCCATCAATAGGCGCCACGATGGTTACCATACCGTCTTCCATTGAGACGTAGGCGCCGATGCCTTCAAATGCACCTTCAAGGCTACTCCGATGCATTTCCACCGACTCAGGCGACAAGAAGGTAGTGTGTCCCTCATCTCCAAGTGTCGCCAACATACCCTCAATGGCCCCGTAGGTCATACGCTGAAAATTAATCTCGTCTCGATCAACAAAGTTGTCAAGAACCAGATCCCACGCTTCCCAAAAGACACCAAATTCGCCCGGTTCATCAGCCGCTAGAAGCGAGCCGGAACGAGCGCCGGTCATATGCCCAAAGCCGAAAGAGCCGGTTATTAACAAAAGCACAGAAACGACCACAATCAGACGTCGCGCCATACGATTTAAACCCATTTTCATACTGGTTTCCTTCACCATACTGTTGCTCACCTATTGGCGAGACGCACGATTTGCCACACTAAGAATTCCATGTACGAATAAAGATGTACGAATAAAGATGTACCAACGCGTAGGTTTACAGTATACAGATTTTTGATGAACTACTATGCATCCCTACACACAATTGCGAATGAAAGTCTCCCACCTGAAGCCTTACTGCAAATCGCATGCCAAGACGGCAGGATACATCCTGCAGATGTTTTTGAATTTACACCATTTTGTAATGACAGGAGGGAAAAACCCTTACAGAAAGTAAGGTATCTTGATTTTTACTTACAGACACAAAAACTATACAATCATAGAAACGTCCTGTTCGTAAACAGAAATGAATGTTCAAATAGTTCAATAAGACATCTTTTCATCAAACCATAGATTGAAACAATTTCGTCTACTTTTTTCACGGCCTTTGTCAAAGAAGAAGTGGCAGCTTGAAAGCTTCTAGATAGGAAAATGACTTGCATCGCCATTTCTGTTGGTCTATAATCTTACGTCGTAAGATCCATAACGATTTGTTTGCGCAAACAGCGTTGGTGACAAAGGTTTAAAGCGTTAAATCTGTTCGGCAACACGTTTCACTGCGGAAGTACCCACACATCGCTCCATCATCGTCCTTGTTAACAAGATGGTAGGCTACAGATAGGATAAAGGTGCCATGACCGACAGCGCTCCTGTAACAGAAAAAACTCGCATTTTGGTCGTAGATGATGCTGCCGATACTCGGCTGCTGTTGAACTTACGGCTACAACGCGAAGGATATGAAGTCTTCACAGCCAGCAGCGGCGCCGAAGCGCTGGATGTCATTCAAAAAGAGGGGCTTCCTCACCTGGTGTTGCTAGACATTATGATGCCAGGCATGGACGGATTTGCAGTTGCCACCGAATTACGCCGCATGGGCGACATTTCGATTATCTTCCTCTCTGCGCTCTCCGACTCAGACACCAAGGTCGAAGGATTAAACCGCTTTGCAGAAGATTACGTCACCAAACCATTTGACTTTAGTGAACTCTCGGCACGTATTCGCCGTATTTTGCTACGTGTGGCCACCGATCACAATGCAGATCCCGAACAGGTGGTAGACGAACGGCTACGTGTCAACTTTGCCCAACAGTATGCCATCCTCGACGACGAGCAAATTACGCTCACACCGACTGAAAACCGGCTGTTGCACATCCTCTTCAACAACCGAGGACGAGTCCTTTCGCCCGGTTTTCTGCTGGCAAAAGCGTGGGATCCTGTGCGACGGGGCACTGTGGAATCGCTCTGGGTACACATGCGCCGATTACGCAGTAAAATCGAACCAGACGCCGACAATCCGCGCTATGTCGTCACCGTGCGTGGGCAGGGGTACTGCCTCCCGCAACGCATTCAAACGCTTAACGGTGATGAAGCGACAATCTGATTTCACAGGCTCTCTGAAATAACGCAGACATTATTGAGTACGTTCCGTTCGCAAGGGCGGAACGTATTTTTGTGTCATCTGCATACACATTTTTGCACCCAGGAGACACCATGAACCTCGAACGCTTAAAACAGGCAGAAGAAGAGTTCCTCACAGAGTACCCCGGCGGTTTTGCACACCCCCAAATGGACGCCATCGCCAGGAAACACAAGATGGACAAAATGATCGCTCTGGCCCAGGATGGATTTGCCCGCCAACACTTTAAGTCGCCGGCGTTGATTGTCGAGAATATGGCAAAGGTTGTCAGCCGATCATCACTGGTGTCGGTCTTCGAGAAGCCCAAATTCAGGGATTTTGTTCAGATGCTCCCTATCGAAGACAAAGACATCGTTGCCACTGGGTTGAAAGAGGTACTCTACGGCGACGAAGCACAAGGATTCGAGCAGATGCTCGCCATTTTTCAGAGTGGGAAGGTTGCCAGATGGCCACTGATGACCGTTTGCCAAACCTACTTTCGGCCAGACGTTGAGGTGTTCATCAAGCCGACGACGGTTAAAGGCGTGATCGAGACCTTCCAACTGGAACATGTACACTACAAACCAACGCCGTCGTGGTCTTTCTACGCCGCGTACCGCTATGCGATCAACGAGATGAAAAGTTATGTTGATCCATCGCTCTCGCCGTCTAATGCGGCATTTTCAGGATTCCTGATGGTGAGCATGGGCCAGCGTTAAGCCTGCAAAGCAGGGTTGTCTCAAGAGACAAAGTTTGACAAACTACGTTACCCGAATCCAGCCAAATGCGGTAGAATAGACATCCTTGCACAGCGTAGCACGTATCCCTTGCGATTACGCTATGAACCCATTTGGCCTGCCCTTCCGCCCCCGACTCGACAGGCTGCGCCCGCTCTTTCAGGCCGCCTTTTCTGAACAAGTGACACTGGCTGGTTTGCGCCTTCATGTGCCAGGACCGCTGCCTATCCGGCTGGGTGTGGTACTGGGGAACCTACGCATGCAGCACATCTTCGATCGCCTACTTCGCCCCGGGAATATTGTTGTTGATGTAGGTGCCAATACCGGCTACAACACCTTCTACGCCGCCCACTGTGTAGGACATACCGGGCGCGTCTACGCCGTTGAACCTGCACAAGACAACCTCGCTGTCCTCTACGAAGATCTCTTCGCAAATCGATTCTCCCACGTCCATGTATTGCCCTATGCCGCCGGCAGCCGAAAAGCGGTGCGCCCATTCTATTTACGTGGCAGCGTCAGTGCCGTCAACAGCCTTTTTCAAGAAAGCTTCTACGCCGATGTCACAGAAACGGTGGACGTATTCACCGCACGCCTGGACGATCTAATCCACGAGAAACCAGATCTGGTGAAGATCGACGTAGAAGGCGCAGAACTTGACGTGTTGCAGGGTATGTCGCGTATGCTCGAACAAGCGTCCACACAGCTAGTAGTGGAGTGGCACCCCACCTTGCAAATGGCTGCCGGTCACCCACCAGATGCGCTGCCCCGATACCTGCTTGATCGCGGCTTTATACTACAAATAGTCACCCACACCAGCCGCAGGCCGCTTCATCCGGCAACCTTGCCGGCCATCACCCAAGCGCTGCTCGCCGCGCGACGTCCGGTGGAATTGCTCCACATCCCCAATTGCGCTTAACCTCAGTTCTCTACCAAACTCAATTCGGGCCTATTGACATTTACCCCGGCCTACTGATAGATGACCAGATTCGGCGTGATCTCCATGTAGCCTAGGTTTGGGTAGGCTTCCACCCCCAGAGACTGGGCTTCACTGAGCAACGGCTCATCCCAACGGTAGAAAAGCTTAAAGGCGACGAAGGGTGAATCCTCATTAACTAGGATGTTGTACTTGCCGATCTTGCCCCAAGGGCCGCCCCAACCATCTACCGAAAGGGTCAGGGCCAGGCCAGGATAGGTGGGATCCAACTGATATTTGTTGACGATCATATTGTCTTGAAATTGGTGGACAAGCAGGACACGCTGGCCGACGATCTCGTTTTCATCCATGTACTGCTGGATCGCGGCCTGCGTCTCGTTAACCGATTCAGCGGTGACAAAGCCGATGGGGTCCCCAGGCCATCGTTGACCAGGACGCACCATGGCGAATTCGGGATCGATGGCGAGGTGCACATTTTCATGGGCCAGGTAAGCCAGCGCAGGGCTGATCGACTGTGCCGGGGTCAACGCACCGATCTGCACATCTAAGATCACGGCGTAGTCGAGTTCCTTGGCTTTGGAGATGTAGGTCATCACTGTCTCGTCATCAAGAAAAGCCAGGTAACTACCGTCACCGGGGGCTTTAGTCGCCATGCCATAGACGAGATGGAAGGCCGGTTTCACCGTTAGTTCAGGGCCATTGGCAAGATCGTAGGCCGTCACCTGTTCTTCGAGTCGCAACGCCAATTCGTCTACATCGAACTCACCCAGGATGCCCATGACAGGCACATTGGGGCGCCCGTAATAGGTGAGCCAGGTCTGATTGTAGAAAGGAGAATCGGGCGTCATTTGCTGGGCAAAGAGCGTCATGCGCTCGGTGATCGTCCCCCGCGCTTGGATCGGCGGCGCAGTGAACGGTGTCACCCCTTCGGGCAGCGTGCCGTCGGAAGCGGGGATGAGCAACGTCCACCCCACCCTAATGATGTCGGGATCCGGCAGATCATTGGCCGCTTGCAGCGTCTCTACATCGATGTTGTAGGCAATTGCGATGCCGCCCAGGGTGTCACCGGGCTGCACCACGTAGGTGGCGGCCTGCCGTGTAATCTCTACACTGCCTGTAATCTCCACTGCCGGCGTGAGGGTCGCTGTAACGGTCACAGTGGGCATCGCAGTGACCGTGGGCGTCATTGTAACCGTAGACGTTGTTACAACGGTTTCAGTGGCGGTTGCCTGGGCAGTGGCGGTTGATGTGGGTGACGGCGTGAATGTAGGAGACGGCGTTAATGTCGGCGGTTGTGTGGCTGTTGGCAACGGTGTGGGAGACGAGGTGGGAGACGGTTGCGGCGTTACACTTCCCTGCACAGGGAAACGGCCTGCGTCCTCGGGCCAGCGCAGGGTGATCACCTGGCCGGGCGCGCCCAGTCGTCCTATACGCTGTCCGTCTACAGTTACGTCGACGCCGCCAGCATTGCCGATGAGAATGGTGATCTGTTCACCCGTCCAACTTTCCTGACGACCGGCTTCTATAATGCCGTAATAGCTTTGTTCGCCATCGACTGTGGCCTCGATCCAACTACGCGACGTCACGTCCACAGTAACGGTATAGCGCTGTTGCAGCGACGGAGCGGCGGCAGCGTGGCGCAATCCACCGAGCAAAAGAACAGACAACAATGTTGCACAAACAAAGGCATGGAACATTGGCATGGGCACACGGCGGACAGCGGCGGTTGCAGTAAAGTTGGTGCGGAGAAATTGCATTGTGTATTCACTCCTTCAGGGGTCAGTTTTGCAGGTTTGTCATTTTCGCAGATTTGGGTATGATTGTCCATACATCCCCCCAAAACCCTCGGGTTCATTTGCTCTTTGGATATCGTTCGCGCGCCACTGCGAAGTGTGTCCACCCTGTCCAACTCAAATTTGAATCGTTCTACAGGAGAATTGCGATGCGTCTGCTTGGCAAGTACGTGCAATTCATCGACGCGTTGACCGAACGTGTGGGCTGGCTTTCGATGCTGATAGCCGCGCTGACCGTATTTGTAGGCTTCTACAATGTGGTGGCTCGCTTCGTTGGGCGCTACATTGGCGTACAGTTGTCGTCGAATATGTTTATCGAATTGCAGTGGTATATGTTCTCATTGGTCTTCTTTTTGAGCTTTGCCTACATCCTGAAGAACGGCATCAACGTGCGCGTAGACTTTATCTACGCCAAGTGGTCGAAACGGCGTAAGGCGACGCTGGATTTCTGGGGACATCTCTTCTTTTTGCTGCCATTTTGTGTGATTGGCATCTGGTTCACGATCAACCCCGTCCTCTCTTCGTGGGGGCGGTTGCCCAACGGCGGCTGGGGCCCCTGGGAGCTGTCGCCCGACCCTAGCGGGTTGCCGCGTGCGCCGATTAAGTCGATGATCATCGTGGCATTTTCGCTGCTCTTGTTGCAAACCACCGCCGAACTGATCAAGTTATACGCCATTATGCGCGGCCAGGAAGATCTGCTGGAAATTCGCAGCGCAGACAGTGATGCCCCACTTCGTATCGAATGACTTAGTAGTTTTCTCGCTAAGTTCGCGGAAGGTTGCGAATTTAGCGAGAAAACCACTAAGGGTATCGAATAACCTAGGGTATCGAGTTAACCAACTGTATAGGTGTGACGCACCTACCCACCGATTAACCTTGTTGTACCGTCCACTACCAGGGGCTTCGACTATCCCCACCCGAAAGGACATTTTATGGGGTTTGAATGGCTGGCTGTCCTCATGTTCGTTGTCTTTTTTGTGTTGATCCTCTATGGGTATCCCGTCGCCTTCTCGTTCGCAGGCACGGCAATTGTCTTTATGCTGATCGGCCTGGCGTTGGGTGCGTTTAACTTCAATTTGCTGCGGCTGTTGCCTAATCGTTGGTTCGGCACTATGTCGGATTTCACCTTGTTGGCGATTATCTTTTTCGTCTTCATGGGGGCAATCTTCGAAAAATCGGGGCTGGCCGAACGATTGTTAGAGACGGTGGGCATTTTGATGGGGCCGGTTCGCGGTGGATTGGCGCTGGCTGTGGTGCTGGTGGGGACGCTTCTGGCGGCGGCGACTGGTGTGGTGGCGGCGACGGTAATTGTGATGGGCTTGCTCTCGCTACCGATGATGGTGCGCTACGGCTACAACCATCAACTGGCTACAGGGATTATCACCGCATCAGGAACGCTGGCCCAGTTGATACCGCCCAGCCTGGTGCTGGTGATCTTGAGCGATCAGCTCGGGGTGTCGGTGGGCGATCTTTTCTTGGGTGCGCTGATCCCGGGGCTGATTTTGTCGGGGCTATATGCGCTGTACGTCCTCTTTATTGCGCTCATCCGCCCACAAGACGCCCCCGCGCTGCCGCCTGAGGCGCGCACGTTGAAGGGGGCAGCGCTGGCACAGCGGGCATTGGTGGCTGTCGTACCGCCACTACTGTTGATCTTTGCTGTGTTGGGCAGTATCTTCTTTGGGTTGGCCACGCCCACTGAGGCGGGCGCAGTGGGTGCATTCGGCGCTTGTCTGCTGGCGATGTTCAACGGCAATCTCAACTTGCGCCTGATTCGCGATGCAGCACGCTCCACCGCAAACATCACAGCGTTGGTAATTATGATCCTCTTCTGCTCCACCTACTTCGGGCTGGTCTTCGATGGGCTGGGTGGGCAGAATTTTGTAAAAGAATTCCTGGTGAACTTGCCGGGCGGCTTCTGGGGCTTCATCATTGCAGCCAACATTATCATCTTCTTGTTAGGGATCAACCTGGAGTTTATCGAGATCAGTTTTATCGCCATGCCTTTGCTGGTGCCTGCGGCCCGCGAACTCGGCGTGGATCTAGTCTGGTTCGGCGTGATGATGGCGATCAATTTGAACATGGCCTTCATTTCACCACCGGTCGGCTTTTCGCTCTTCTATCTGCAAAGCGTGGCCCCACCAGAGGTAAAAACCATCGACATCCATAAAGGTGCGCTCCCCTTCATGGTGCTCCAAGGAATGGCGCTGATCATTGTGATCCTCTTCCCGCAGACGGTCAATTGGTTGATACAGGCAGCGAACGCAGCGCAGTAGAAATGAGTAAGGAGAAATGAGTAAGGAGTAATTTATTGACGACATGGTTCCTCCATTGGGAGCACCTCGTCAACACGAATTTACTCCTTACTCATTATTTCCTAGCTTTCTGCCCGCGACTTAATGTACTGGTTAAAGGAGAACTCGTTGAGATTGCTCCAGCCCGAGACACTGGCGCGGAAGGCGTTCCATTGCTCGTAGATGGCGGCAAAGTCGGCGTCGGATGCGGCGAATTCTTCGTAAAGACTCATAGCGGCATCGTAGGCGGCGTTGAGGATCTCTTCACTGTACTGGCGCAATTGGGTGCCCGAATCAAGCAAACGCTGCAGCGCCGCGCCGTTGCGCGCTTCGTAGCGCGAAAGCATTGTCAGATTGGCCTCATAGGCCGCCGTACGAACGATCTCCTGGTATTCCACAGGCAAGTTGTTCCACTCGTCGAGGTTGATCTCCACTTCCAGGGTTGGCCCCGGTTCCCACCAGCCGGGGAAGTAGTAGAATTGCGCCACTCTGTTCAGCCCCAAGATCTCATCGTCGTACGGACCTACCCACTCGGCGGCGTCGATGGCACCTGTCTGCAATGCCTGGAAGATTTCGCCGCCGGGCACCACCTGCACCGTTGCCCCCAAACGGTTCATCACCTCGCCACCCAGGCCGGGGATGCGGAATTTGATCCCCTGCAAGTCGGCGGCGGTGTTGACTTCGTTGCGGAACCAGCCGCCCATTTGCGCGCCGGTGTTGCCTGCGGGGAATTGGATCACATTGAAGCGCTCACGATAGAAATTCTGCATCAATTCCAGGCCGCCGCCTTCGTAGAGCCAGGCGTTCTGTTGCTGCGCCGTCAAACCGAAGGGCAAAGACGTGCCAAAGGCCACTGCCGGGCTTTTGCCGGTGTAGTAGTACGATGCGGTGTGTCCACAGGGCACAGCACCCTGCGAGACAACATCCAACACCTGTAAGCCAGGGGCAAGTTCACCTGCCGCACGAGGTGAAATGGTAAACTTGCCATTGGTCATGGCGCCCACCCGTTCGGCAAAGACCTGCGCCCCGCCAAAGATCGTGTCTAGCGACACAGGCCAACTGGTCGCCATCTGCCAATCCAACGTAGGCAAAGACGGATTCTCAGCAACCGCCTGCTGCACTTGCGCCGCCGGCAAAGTTGTACAGCCGGCTGCACCCAAAGCGGCCACACCCAAAGCACCCTTTGAGGCCAAACCCAAAAACTCTCTACGCTTCATACAATTCTCCTTGTCACCCAAATGATTGAAAATACAAACGACCAAGGCGTCAAACGAGGATTCTGCCCCGCTCGTCTCAACCAACCACGTTTGCCCCCGGCGCGGGAAGCCAAGGACAAGTCAGTTTCAAAGCTAAAAACGTGAGGCAAGGGGAAGTTGACCTATTGTAATCGGATGTAGGACGTTGTCAAGTCGATTTTGCCGACGGACGACAGACGACGGACGTTAAGCATGTTGCCGCCAACAGTCGTCTGTCGTCTGTCGTCCTCTGTAGTACAATACCCTCATGCAATCACCCCACATCGAACTCGAACTGGAATCAATGACGCCGAGCGGAGATGCATTAGGGCGTGCCGACGGGATGGTGGTCTTTGTGCCCTTTGGCGTGGCCGGCGAACGGGTAAGCGTGCGGCTTGTGCAGCACAAAAAACGCTTTGCCCGCGGTGAGATCGTGGAGATCCTGCGCCCCTCGCCACAGAGGACATCCCCGCGCTGCGCCTACTTTGGCCGTTGTGGTGGTTGTGAATGGCAACACATCGACTATCCAGCACAGGTGACGTACAAAACCGCCATTGTCGAAGAACAATTTCGGCGCATCGGCCGCTTTGAAGACGCAGAGGTACGCCCCTGTCTGCCCAGTCCTTCGGCGTACAGGTATCGCAGCCGGGCGCGACTGGCGCGTTCAGAGCGCAACCGTCCTGGTTATCGGGCCGCTCAATCCCATGCCGTAATAGAAGTAGAAGATTGCCCAATCCTGGAGGACAGTCTCAATCGCAAACTGCATGGCGTTGTAGAAAGCGGGCTGAACAACAGACGCGGTGATTGGGAACTGCGCCCCGACACAGAGACAATCCAGGTGGGCGAGTTTGAGTATCGGGTATCGCCCGACTCGTTTTTCCAGATCAACCTGCCCATTGCCACACAGCTCGTAGACGAAGTGATGGCGCGCCTGCAACTTACCGGCAAAGAACGGGTGTTGGATCTCTACTGTGGGGTCGGCCTCTTCACCCTACCCATCAGCTTAAACGCCGCCACAGTGACAGGCGTTGAGTTTAGCCCGACGGCCACCAACGATGCGCAATACAACCTGGCGGCGCTGTATCGCCTCCACCCCCACATGGCACAGTCAACCGTCCTTACCGGCGCAGTGGAAGAGACCCTCTCCCACGCCGAAATTGTGAACACGTCCTGGGACGTGATTCTTGTCGATCCGCCCAGGGCCGGCCTCGATGGGATCGCATTGGCTCAGATTGTGGACCTATCGGCGCCGCGCATTGTCTACGTCTCCTGTGATCCGGCCACCCTGGCGCGCGACGCCCGCGTCCTCGTAGACGCGGGCTATCACATGGGCGAAGTTCAGCCACTCGATATGTTTCCGCAGACGCATCATGTTGAGTGTGTAGTTGGATTTTCAACACACATCTGAGCGTACAAATCCGACCTTAACCGCCAGGCGATGCAATTCCTGGAAACGTCTACGCCGCGGACCACCGAACACACTAAGCCCGAAGCGTTCATAGATCAAGGTGATGTAATTGCGAATCGTCTTTTCTGAGCGGCTCAGCCTTTCGGCAATGGAACGGCGATCCAAACCATCTAGGTAGAGTCCAAAGGTCGCCAGGAGGACAGGATTGGCGATTCCCTCCCCACGAGTTGTCGAGAGCAGCTCAGCCAAATCGGGCAGCCGTTGTACTTGTAACCGACCATTGGCGAACAGCTCGACCAAAACCCCATGAACAGGCCCATCAGCCGCAGCGAGAATCTCGTTTAAGAATTCCATATTGAGCAAAGAAAGGGCATCTGCGGCCCGGCGACGCGTAATGGGTTCAGGGTGGCGGAGTAGACGCTGCAATGCAGAGATCGCCTCTTTTCCCAGCCGATTCACTAGGATGCGCTCAGCCAGGCCGGCGTGAAGATTGGCCACAAACGCATGCGCACAGACAGCAGACATGATCTGCGGATGCCACCAATGGGGGTAATAGTCAACGTTCCACTCAGCAGCCCAATCGAAAGCCAGTGTCATCTCCTCTTCGGCAAGTTTGATCTGGTCACGCTGCAAATGAAGATAGGCCAGGTGACAACGCAGGGCAAAGATGGAAAGCTCGTCGCCCGACGTCTGATAAAATTGGAGGCTTTGACGCAGCAATTGTTCGGCATCTGCATAGCGAGAGGTGAGGCTGTAGAGAGCGGCAAGAAATGTATTAAAGCTGGCGGCCTGACCGCGGTCGCTCGTTGCTAAGGCACGAAATATCCGTTGCCGCGCGGTGGCATAGTCCTTGGTCAGCACGTTAAGCCAGGCCCAATTCACCTCAATCCACGGCCGAAAGAGCAAAAAGTCAACATCCAGCAACACGGCATCGGCCTCCTGGTAACAGGCCTCAGCTTCGGCGTACTTTCCTAACCCGCGCAACACATTGGCCAGCGCCAGCCGCTGGTAGATCTGATACTTGCCCAGGTTTTCTTCATCGGCGTGGGCAACGGCGCGCCGCCCAAGATTCGCCGCAATCTCGAAATTCCCCTGGTACCAGTGATGATGAATCTCGCCGTTGAAATGCCAGGCCACTGTCCATGCCCGCTGCCCAGAGAGTTGAATATGGCTCCGCGCCATGCCCAGATAGGCCGCCGCCATCTGAAAGCGCCCCATCTGACGCGCCAATGCGCTGATCAGAAGCATGACATCCAATTGACCATCAATATTGTGGCTTAATCCAAAGTGGCGTAGCGCCTGCTGCCCAAACTCAAGCCCCTGGATCAACTGCCCCACATCAGGGGCGAGGCGCGCCAGACCAAGGTAGGCTTTTGCCTGTGCCTCAGACGGCAATCCCGGGTAGCGACGCAGCAGCGTTGCCACTTCTTCGGTGTAGATGACGGCTGAACCCAGATCCTCTCGGAGATGATGGATTCGTCCAAGCAGGAGACAGGCATCCAACTCACCCACGACCGACCCTACATGGTTGTAGGCGCGGCGAGCCGCTTCTGTGTGGCTCAGTGCACCGGACAGATCACCGGCAGCAAGCAAAGACATTGCCCTGGCGAGCAATTCATCTGGGCTATTCGGCTGTACTAAAGACGAGGCAGATCCATCCATGATGGGCAGTTTCCCTGAAATGAAGGCATGGGGAAAAAACGCCCGTGGCAGTGAGGAGGAGATCGAAGAGGGCATCCTCGATGATACCACACCCGCAGCCAACACCTAAATGGATAGAACGGCCTCGTAATCTTCTTCTAACGTAGCATTTCAGGTACGACACGTCGGCCAGGAGAACACCCGAACATTTGCATTTTTTCCGCATCGACGCGGTTCACTTACAGGGGGTAGATCCACACCGTAATCCGTACCGCCGTGCGCTCAAGCCCAGGAGAATCTTCAACAGTCACAAATGACGGCTGTTGCACAAGATCCAACCCTTCTTGGGCAAGGTAAGAACGAGCAATAATCACAGCTTTTGTGGCCTGGTAAACAGCTGACATGCCAATCGCCTGTACATAAATGACAGTGTGTTTACGCAGTGCTTTGGCGATGGAACCAGCAAGCGCCGGTGCCGGCGAATTGGAAGAAACCCGTAAGATCGGCACACTGGTTTCGGCAGAAGGCAGGGGAAGTGAGGAAAAACTACGTTCATCGGTCATAACGGCTCCTCTGCTGGAGAGATGGCTGAAGCCCAGACTTAGGGCGGTAGGTTCTCCGACTCTACCACGCAGAGGAAACAAGGTCATGGGACATTAAGTCCCGAAGGGATTGTAAGGTTACCCAGCCAACTCCGCCAACGCCGCCCACCGCTCCATTGCCGCCTCCAGCGAGATATCCAGAGACTCAATCTGCTCGGCCAGTAGTTGGATGCGCTCATAGTCTTCACCGGCGGCGTTGAGATCGTCGTGCAGGGCGAGGCGTTGGGCTTCCCAACGCTCAATCTGGCCTTCTAGTTGCTCCAATTCGCGAGCTTCTTTCCAGGAGAGGCCACGGCGTTCGCCGCGTACACGGGTAGAACGCCCGTTCGTCTCGCTGTTTGTATCGCTTTTGGCGGTGGCAGACGGCAGTGTGACGGCGGCGGCTTCTTCTTCGCGCAGGCGGCGGTAGGTGACGTAGGGTGTGGGGTAGCGTTTGCCCAATTTACCGTCTTCGAAGGGGATAATGTAGTCGACGGTGCGGTCGAGGAAGTAGCGGTCGTGGCTGACCACGATAAGGCAGCCGCCAAAGTTGTCGAGGAATTCTTCGAGCACGGCCAGGGTCTGAATGTCGAGATCGTTGGTCGGCTCGTCGAGGAGCAGCACGTTGGGGCGATGGACAAGGGTGCGCAGCAGGTAAAGGCGTCGCCGTTCACCGCCGCTGAGGCTGTCGATGCGGCCATATTGCATGGAACGCGAAAAGAGGAACCACTCCAGCATCTGTGCGGCTTCGATGCGGTCGCCGTCTTTGGTGCGGATGAGCGGGGCTTCTTCTTCGATGAATTCGATTAGCCGCTTGCGTCCTTCCAGGTCTACGCTTTCCTGATCGTAGTAGCCCAGTTGAACGGTGTCGCCCCATTCAATTTCGCCGCTATCAGCCGCTAGTTTGCCCGCCAAAATATCAAGGAAGGTGCTCTTTCCCGCGCCATTAGGGCCGAGGATACCGATGCGGTCGCCCGGGTCCAGCTTCAGATCGACGTGATCGACGACTGTCTTTGCGCCGAAGGCTTTGGTGATGCCATGGGCATTGAGTACTTTGGATCCAAGGCGCTGTGTGGCCAACGCCATGGAGACCGAGTCTTCGCCCAGGTCATATTGGATCTTTTGTAGTTCGGCCACCCGCTCCAGGCGCGCTTTTTGCTTGGTGCTGCGGGCGGCAGGGGCGCGCCGTGCCCACTCCAGTTCGCGTTTGAGCAATTTGCGCTGCTTCTGCTCACCGGCAGCAAGGCGCTCGTGATGCTGGTCGCGATCTTCGAGGTAGCGGCTGTAGTTGCCACTGTAGCTGACGAGTTTGCGCCGATCCAATTCCACAATGCGATTGACAACACGATCCAAAAAGTAGCGATCATGGGTCACCATGAGCAGGGCACCGGGGGTGGTGATCAGATATTCTTCGAGCCAGGCAACAGTTTCAGCATCAATGTGGTTGGTCGGCTCATCGAGGACGAGTAGATCGGCGCGATCAATAAGGGAGCGGGCCATGGCGACGCGCTTACGTTGCCCACCGCTGAGGGTGGCGACGACAGCGTCGAAGTCGTCGATGCCCAGTTGGGTGAGGATGGCTTTGGCGTTGGCTTCTGCGGCCCAACCGCCGGTGCGATCCATCTGCGCCGAGAGATCGACGAAGCGGGCCTGCAACGCCTCATTGTGGGGATCTCTTTGAAGCTGTGCAGCCATCCACTCGTAGTCGCGCAGCAGACGCATCTGCGGCGAATCGCTGCGGAAGAGTTGATCGAGTACCGTGGCCGAATCGTCAAGGGTGGGATCCTGGTGCAGGTACTCCACGCGGCGATGACCCCACACCGTCACCGAGCCGGTATCAGGTTCCTCTTCGCCCGCGATCAAACGTAGCAATGTCGATTTGCCGCTGCCGTTGACGCCGATCAGGCCGATGCGGTCGCCTTCGTTGATCATCAGGTCCACATGTTCGAGGAGCAGACGTTCAGAATATTGTTTGGAAACACTGTCTAAGGTCAGAAGATTCATAGATGTTCGGGTTACCTAAGGTTTTGACTACAGTGCGCTACGGATCGCATCCACTGTGGACGGATCTTCAAGGCTGCTGACGTCGCCGAGATCAAGCCCCAAATAGGCGGCTCGGATCAGGCGGCGCATGACTTTGGCGTTGCGTGTCTTGGGCAAGGCGGTGCAGAACTTGATCTCTTGTGGTTTGAGCGGTCGCCCCAATTCGGCGGTAACAAGCGAGTCCAGTTCCTGGCGCAAGGGCTCGCTTGGCTCGTTCCCCGGCGCGAGGACGCAGAAGACAACGACTTCGTTGTCTTTAATCGGGTGGGGCACGCCGATGGCCGCCGATTCCGTTACCGCGGGGTGGGCGTTAAGGATCGACTCCACTTCTGCTGGACCAAGACGCTTGCCCGCTACTTTGAGTGTGTCATCGCTGCGCCCCAGGATGTACCAAAGCCCGTCGTCGTCGATGGCAGCGAAGTCGCCGTGGACCCACACGTTCTCGAAGCGGTGCCAATAAGTATCAAAATACCGTTGGGGATCTTTCCAGAAACCCCGCGTCATGCCAATCCAGGGGCGGCGGATCACCAGTTCGCCCACGGCACCGCGTACAGGATCGCCGTTGTCGTCTACCACGTCTACGTCCATTCCCGGTATTGGGCCGGCAAAGGCGCCTGGTTTGAGGGGCTTGAAAAAGCTGCCGCTAATGATGCCGCCGCTGATCTCGGTGCCGCCGCTGTAGTTGAGAATGGGCTTTTGCCGTCCTAGCACGTGGGTGAAGACCCACTCCCATGAATCGGGATCCCAGGGGCTGCCGGTGGAGCCAACGGCGCGCAGGCTGGAAAGATCATGGCGTGTCACCGGATCGCTACCGTGTGGCATCAGCGCCCGCACCAATACCGGCGACAGCCCCAGATGGGTGACATTGTGCTTCTCTACGATGTCCCACGTACGATCCACAGCAGGGAAGTCGGGGGCGCCGTCGTAGAAGAGCATTGAAGCACCGTTCAGTAGTGCGCCAAAGACGAGCCACGGCCCCATCATCCAGCCCATGTCCGTCATCCAATAGAGTACATCGCCGGGTTTGAGATCAAAGGCGTGGCGCAGATCCTGAGCGGCCTTGATGGGAAAGCCGCAGTGGGTGTGTACTGCGCCTTTGGGCCGTCCTGTGGTGCCACTGGTGTAGATGAGCATGAGCACGTCTTCGGCGGCGGTGCGTTCGCTTGGCGCATCCGTGGCAAAATCGGGCACATAGTCGTGCCACCAACGGTCACGGTTTGCCGTCATTGGGACCTCACCCAGTTCAACCCGGTTCACCACGATGACGTGTTCCACGCTAGGTACCGCTTGCAACGCCTCGTCTAGATTCGGCTTCATGGAGACATTTTTGCCGCGACGGTAGAAACCGTCGGCGGTGAAGACGGCTCGAGCGGCGGCGTCGGCCAGCCGGGTAGCAATGGCGGCGGGTCCATAGCCACTGAAAAGGGGGAGTACAATGCCGCCGATTTTAACCACGGCCAGGAAGGCAATCGCCAGTTCAGGAATCATGGGCATGTAGAGACCGACGGCATCGCCTTTGCCTAGCCCGAGGGAGCGCAGTGCGTTGGCACAGCGGCAAACCTCGCGATGGAGCTGTGCATAGGTAAACTCTTCGGCATATCCTTCTTCTGACTCCCAACGAAGGGCGATCTGTTCGGCGGTAGGCGTCCGCTGCCATTTATCTAGGCAGTTGTGGACAATGTTCATTTCCCCATCGACACACCAGCGTGGCAGTTGAATGCCGTGACTGGTGTCGAGAACCTGGGTATAGGGTTTGTAAAACTGAATATCAAGTTCGTCCATAACCGCGTCCCAGAACCAGCCCACATTTTCCACGGAGTGCTTCAGCAGGGCATCATAGTCGGAGATCTTGTGCCGGCGCATGAACGCCTGTAAATTGCTAGCTTCCATCCACGCCTGGTTCGGCTTCCACGCAATCGCCTGACCAAAAGGGAATGTGGTTGTGGGCATAAGATCGTCCTTGGGGCGGTGTTGGGAAATGAATGAATGAATGAATGAATGAAGAATAAAGATTGAGTAGAGGCAATGCTTTCTCTACTCAATCTTTATTCTTCGTTCACTATCTGTCAATCGATACTCTCGTCGGCCAGATCTACCTCGCTGATGACATCGCGCACGCCGTCAAGTTCAGCGATGATGCGTTCGGCGCGGCCAATATCGTCGGCGGTTTCGACGGTACCGCGCACAATGGCTATGCCATTGGTTACCTGAACCGTCAGATCTAGGTGATGTGTTTCGCTGTTTACACGCAGCGCTTCCTCTATGTCGCGTACCAGATCCCAATCGTTGTTGTCAACGTGCTCAGGTAGATCCCAAGCGTTGGGATTGGCCTCTTCCATCGACGGTGCAAAACCTGCACCGATCTCGCCGCTCTCATAGTTGTCGCCGGGGATGACCGGCGGGTCGCTAGGTGGTGTGTAGACGAGCCCTTGCTCTTCGGCTACAGACGGGTTGTAGGTGCTGCCGTCGCTGTGCTGTGTGTCGGAGACGTACTCGACAGCAATGTCCTTTTCGTACGGCTCCAGTTGCGACTCATGCACACCTGTGGCTTCTTTGTCGTCGTCGTGAAACTCGTGACCTTCGGGCGGCACGATACCAGGGATGACAGTGTCTTCGTCGTCGCGGATCGGGTTAAAGTCGTGTTCCTCTTGTTCGTCTTTGCCGGTACGGCTGGGAACTGGCTTGCTTTCCTTGGGGGATCGGCGATCAGCCATGATGCTCCTTATCTCCAAATGCGGTGCGAATCCACGCAAAACGTGGAACAGGACACCGTTTGCACGGCTCCTGGGCATCCATTATACCGGAGATTGGCCGAATGTGAAGGAGAGCAGATCCACATTCTACTCTGCTATGGTTGGAAGGTGCTCCAAATTGAGGTGACGATCAACGCTTGGGCTGGGCCATAGGTGAGCCAGATGAGGGTGTTCATGGCCGGGAATTTGCGATTGGCGAAGAGGTCAAGCGCGATGAGGAGATCGCTAACAAGGAAAAGGGCGGCGCCCACAGCCAATCCGCTGAAAAGTGGCTGTTGCAGGGCAAGTCCTGTGGCAACGCCTGCGGTGGAAGCGAGCAGGAGCGTATAACCCAGTGCGCCACGCCGAATGGCAGGTGGTTGTAGTTGTGTACTGCTGAGGACGACAAAGTAACCGAGCAGACCACCTATCAGCAGCCAGATGATCCAGGCGATCCACCCCACCGGGGCATAGGTGACCACAGCGGTAATGTAAAAAATGTGCCCCAGGCCAAAAGCAAGCATACCAGCTAGTTCGCGACTTGGGGCAGGCAACACACGGGCCATATAAAGATCGCCCACCAGCCCCACCGACATGCCGGCGGCGATGAAGCCGGCGTAGCGCACAGCAGATAAATCCTCAGCTAGGACATACCCGTACCAAACCAAAACGACGAGCACAAACGATGAAGCCAACCGCGGCCAACTTGCCGTGCGCATACGCGCCAGGCCAAGCAAGAGCAGAAACACCCATGCACCCACCCATAGCCAGGCAATCAGATCAAGTGGCGGCATGGTTTTTACTCTGTACGGTAACCGAGGAGTTGCGGCTCTGCCCACACAGCCCAGTTCCAACGGGCGTCGCCCAGACCGTCGGTCATCCATTGGAGCACAACGTCCTGGCCGGCAAGGCTGGGCAATTCCACCATATGACGTTCCCATTGTGTAGTCTGTTTGGTGGTGCTCCACAACCGCACGCCGTTGACAAAAATGCGGAAGGCGCACATGTTGTCGCCTTGCATGAGGGCGCCGTCGCGGATGCCTGCTGCAAATTGCAGGCGTAGGCGGTCTACATCGGCGGGGACGTGCAGTTGGTATTCCACCACAGCGCTACCGTTGACGGGCGGATGCTGCCAGAGTGCGTTCTGCTGCACCATGCCACAACTGGCAGGGCCGACTTTGACTTCCATCAACGCGGGTTGACGGGTGGCCGCCTGGCGCGCCTTGGCGAAATTCTCGAGGAAGTCATATTGCCAGACGAGACGCTGGCCGTTTAGATCGTCTTCTTCGTCTTCGAAGAGGCTGTGCCAGAGTTCTTCTTGCCATTTGAGGTAGCTAATGTATTGCGAGAGTTGAATCAGAGACTGCTCACTGAGATCGCCGATGCGGCGGATCACGGCATCAAGCGTCTCTTGACGGGGATCGAAATCGGCCATTGGGTCGATCCTATGCGGTGGGGTGATGGGTAACAAAAAGGCCGACTTTGAGGACAAAGCCGGCCCTGATGGTCGGTAAACTTGTCTACACAGTGCCTGCAAAACCCCAAGAGGCGTCACCTTGCATAAGGCCGTTCATCATTGCTTCCCAGCGAGAGGCGGCGGTGGGGTTACTCAGAAGCACGAGCGCCACATAGCTAGGCTCAAACGGCTTGCGCGGGAGCAACATACCCGCTTCTTCAGGCAACATGTTGCCCTTCTTGTGATTACATGCCTGACAGGCTGTAACCAAGTTGCTCCAATCGTGACGTCCTCCGCGGCTGCGCGGCAGGACGTGATCAACGGTCAACTCATGGCGGCTGGGGGTGCCGTGGCAATACTGGCACGTGTACGCATCGCGCAGCATCACGGCGGCGCGTGTCGGTGGCACAGAACGGTGGGGCAGGCGCACGTAGCGAGTCAGCCGGATTACCAGTGGCTCGGGCAGGGCGCGATTGGTGCTACACAGGACGCGCTCTGTGGTTTCCACAAGTTCCGCCTTCTCGCGCAAGAGCAGCACAACTGCCCGCCGCACCGAGACAAGGCTCAGTGGTTCAAACGTGGCATTCAAAACAAGCACCGTTCTCGACATTCAGACACCCTCTGTGTCCCGCACCGTCCTCGATCCGGGTGAGGGACACACTACACAGCGGCTACAGCGCCGGTACGAATCACGACCTCCATCAAAAAGAAACAGACGATAGCCATCAAAATAGATTTTACATTCTCGTCTTCTATGCGGCTGAAGTAACCGTAAGCAGCCGGCAAGGTAACGAGTGCAACACAAGCATACAGAATGTGCACAAAAGCGCGTGGTAAGTTCTCTCCCAATCCCTGGCTATAGAGCACAAAGCCCAGGACGAACTGAACAACCACCACAAGTTCGGCGATGACGGCGGCACCGTACCAACTTCCACCAAGCGGCTGTGAGCGTAAGCGACTGATAATCGCCATTACCCCCAGCGCAATGAAAAGGAGCACCGACGTCCGCGCCAGCCCCTCATGAAGAAGAATCAATGTGCCCACAGATAAATCTCAGCCATTCATTGAACTTACTACGCTAGATATCACTGCATAGATATCACTACGCTACTTTATTCACTAAACTCTATTATAGCGGAAGGACAAAAGTGCTGTCCATCCCGGCAGGTTATGCGGGTGTAATTCAAGTTGGGGGCACGCTCGCCACAGAGACATGGCCCGCTACGCAGGCCGGTGAACGCCTAGATATTGTGCTATCACACCGATTACAGGCGTATTGCCGATGTCGTAGCTGATCCATTCGTTGCTGGTACCCAGCCCGTAGATGCAACCACCGACGACGTAATCGTCCTGTTGCATTGCTTTATCATACCATACCAACTGCTCAACATAAGCGCCGGGCCCCCACAAACCGTAGCCATTCTGCGCCCAGTAATCCTGAAAGTGCTGCCAACCCCGTGCATCCTGCGGCCCAGGACGACCCGCTTGTACAAGACCATCAACCCCTAGTTCGGTCATAACCAACGGGATAGCAAGGCCACGTGGCTTGAGAAATTTGTTGTAGACGTGGCGATAGCGCAACGTCAACCAGCCGGTATCCTGGGCAGAAACGCCGGGGTAGCGTCCTTGATCGGAACGGGTGCTGAGAAAGTAGATGGTGGGCGCAGCGTACTCATGCAGGCCCAACCAGCCATCGTACTGTTTCGCCGCCTGCATGGCAGGCAAAAAGTATTCCCACTGCTCGAGTGGTGGCTGACCGGTGCCGAAGTTGCCGATTACGCTGCGGATGCCGTACTCGGCAAGCAGACGGGTACGTTCGGCTTCAAATTCGGCGAGCCGTTTCATCTCTTCGGCATTGCCGGGCACCGGTTCGTTATAGGCTTCCCAGGCATCGAACCAGTTTTTGCGCGCCGGATCATTGGCGAATGGGAGCAGCTTTTCCACAAAGGCACGCGCCGTAGCAATGGGGTCGATGGTAGCAAGCGACACTTGATCGGTGTGAATGCGCCCGATCAGCCGCGTGCGCGGGGATACCTGCTTGATCTGCGCCGCGAAACCAGCGTCCAACTCCAGGGTTTTGACCACGCTGATGCTGCCAGTTTCGAGTAGATCGAACAGTTGGGGATCATTCCGTTCAACATGCACGCCCAGCTTGCTTGGCGGCCCTGGCGGAAATGGCGTACTGATCGGTGTAGGCGTTGCCGGCGGCGGCGCAGGTGTGGCGGTAGGCGGCGCTTTAGTCGGCGTCGGTTCGATCACCGGTTGCGCCGCCGCGATCACATCCGGATCAGTTGCTTGTACGTCGGGCAGAAAGGTGGTATGCGAAGACGATGTCGCCGTAGGATCCGGGGGGCGGGGAGTACGTGTCGGCGTCGGCGTTGGCTCCGGTTGCCGTCCACAGGCGGCGGCAAGTAGACCGATCCCGGCGCCGACGCTGCGCAAGAAACGGCGACGGCTCAAAGGACGTTCCTCGACTTCCCCTAACTCTGGATTGGGTGGGTGAGAGCCTGCCGGTGTAGACGTTGCATCAACAAGGTGAGCCTCCTCTTTCGACGAGGCAGATTCGATTTGTGGTTGGGGGAGTTCCTTGCCGAGAGTTGCTGCGGTGGTATCCTCCTGCTTGTTAGGTTCTTCCATCATGGGCATACTATACCATTTTGCAAAATAGCGACCAAAAATCCGCGCTGTGCTGAGGACGCCTTCTAAAACACGACTTTATGGTTCGTACTACGTTGTGTGTACCATTCGACATGCTACGCCACATGGTGGTTCATTTTTCTAGGCTTTCCATCAACTCTGTTCAATTGCAAAACTCGTGTTGCCATGATGCCCTGGATACGATAAACTAGCCCCCCAAGATACCCGTCCTCTTGGTTAATTTACCCAACGCCACATCGAACTCAAGGAGATCCACCATGAAAACGTACGAAGTGAGCATTGAATACTGCGTCCAGTGAAACTACACCCCTCGTGCTGTCCGTGCGGCAGCCGATCTATTGAGCGACTACACCCCATCTATCACAAGCCTCAAGCTCATCCCCTCTTCAGGCGGACGCTTTGAAGTCCTTGCCAACGGCACCGTGATCTACAGCAAAAAAGCCGAAGGACGCCATGCCGAAGAAGGCGAGGTGGCGCGGTTGTTTGGGGAGAAGTTGGTGATTCGTGATTGATGATTGGGCAGATCCTGTCGAGTAGATGATGGGATGATGAGCCTTTGCATCATCCCATCATCTCTGCCCCAATTACCAATCCCTTTCTCAAATCCCCGTGGGTATATCCACAAACTCGAACTCGACACCAAACTTGTCCGCTATCAGTTGACCGAGCGCCTGCACACCAACAGTCTCAGTGCCGTAGTGCCCGCCGTAGAGGACGTTCATGCCATAGTTGAAGGCATCGTAGAATTGGGCGTGGCTGGTTTCGCCGGTGATGAAGGCGTCGCAGCCGAGGGCGGCGGCCTCTTCGATCTGACGAGCGCCTGATCCGCTGAGGATCCCCACACGGCGGATCTGCTGCGGCCCATGCGCAAGGACCAGTTTCACGTCGCCCACTGCTTCACGGTAACGGTTTGTCAGCTCCTCGAAGGTGATTGGCTCCGGCGATTCGGCCAGCGCCGCCAAGGGCACCCCGTTGACCTTTCCCCACCATGAGGTCACGTTCAACCCTAAACGTCGCGCCAGTTGCGCATTGTTCCCCACTTCAGGGTGTGCGTCCAAAGCCAGGTGGGCGGCGTAGAGGTTGAGATCGGCCTGAATGTAGGTGCGCACCAGCCGCCCAAAGCCACCGCTGATCTTCTGCGGGCCACCCCAAAAGATGCCATGATGGACAAGCAGCATGTCCGCGCCGCGGGCCAGCGCCGTCTCTACCACAGGCAGGTGTGCGTCCACTGCGCCGATGATCTTGAGGATCTCGGCGCGGCCTTCGATCTGCAAGCCTTGGGGACCGTAGTCTTTGATCTCGGGGATCTTCAGGTACTCATCGAGGAATTGGACCAGTTCGTTGCGTTGCATAGGATGTCTCCTTATTTTCGATCCAGAGGTAGATCCACAGGTTACACAGATTTTCAGAGGATCTTTGTAATCTTCTGAATCCTTTTAATCCGTGAAATCTGTGACTCCACTGCAAAAAGACCTTTTTCACTGCAAAGAACACAAAGATCACAAAGAAATAGAGTGGAAATCTTTGTGTTCTCTGCGTTCTTTGTGGTTGATTCCTGCTTTTTGCAGTGGACTCATCTGTGGATCTACAGGATGCGCGCCATCAGCAGATCGTCTTGCATGACGCCGTTGTGGAAAAGCACCTGCGGTTCGACGCCGTAGACCTGGAAGCCGCAGCGCAAGTAGCAGCGGATCGCGCCGCCGTTGGTAGAAACGATGGCCAACTTGACCACACGGACGTTGTTCTCCCGTGCCCAGCCGATGCACGCTTCGAGCATCTCCTCGGCGATGTGGCGTCCGCGCCAGGACGGCTGCACGTAGACACCCCAGATCAGCGCGCCATGTTCGATCTTGGGCGACATGCCGCGACGGATGCCGCACATGCCGATGAGGTTGTCTCCGTGAGCGACGAAGTAGAGAGCGCTGTGGCTGCCGGTGGCGGCGATGCGTCCTTCCCAGAAAGTCATCGGTTCGGCTTCGTTGGTGGCGTAATCGGCCAGAAAGGCTTCGGGGTGGGCGCGCAGCGCTTCCAGGCGCAGTTCACGGAAGGCAGGCGCATCGGTCAACTGGGTGGGGCGGATGGTGATGGTGTGGTCGGTATAAATAGCCACTAAACGTTCACATGCTCCACAGAATCCTCGAACAGTTCGTTCACCCATCCATTCAAACTCTTATTTTGCAGCTTGGCCTGAACGTATAGCTTCCGATGAAGTTCGGGAGAGATTCTCACTGTGAACTTTCCAGAAAACGGACGTTCAGGCTCTTCGCCGCGTTCTGCGCAGAATTCTATATAATCTTCAATTATGATACCAAAAACTGGTGTCACAAAACAAGATCTGAGGAAAAAACGTTCCACTATCGTAGCTGCACGCTATCAGCGGTTCGTGCTTGACGAAATCACCTACATTGGAACGAGATCTCGTCTTCAATGAACCGCACGCTGGTTGAACATTAAGATTTTAATCAGGCAACCGTAGCCGCTGCTTTTAGCTGCGGTTCTCTCTGGATGGGAAGCCGTGCGGTTAAAAACCGCACCTACGTCTTACCAGGTTATTTTCTAAATCATCAAGTAGCGTGCAGCTACGCAAGAGGATGTTTCGTCCTCTACCCACGCATCACGGATTACGCATCACGAATCACGAATCACGAATCACGAATCACGCAAACGTGTCACTCAATGAACTCACCGTCAACGCGGACTTGAATTCGTCCGCCGTCATCGCCTGCGCAGGTGACACGATGATCTGCTTCTGCGCGCCAGGACGCAGGTGCACGAAGTTGTCGCTGTAGCCGGCGTCGTAATCGCCCAGTTGCAGCCAGCACCAGAGCGCTGGCTTGTCCGTGCGCAGGGTGACGGCGTAGCGTCCGTCGCCCTGCGCGGTGACATCCGTCTCGATATGCGGTGTGGACAGTTCCAGGTGCTTTGGCCGCGCAAAGTGGACGAGATTGGTGGAGACGATCTCACCGTCCACTACCAGTTCGAGCCAGAAGAGGAGGCGACGAGCGCTGTGTTGAGCCATGGCCGCGCTGATGTCCACTGTGGTCACCGGTGTGTTCTTGCGGGCGGGGATGGCCGTCTGCGCCGTACCCTGGCCGACAACCCTCCCCGCGACGTCGGTGAGCACCCAACGTACCTCGCCGTTCAGATCATCCATGTGATCGCTGGTGACGAAGAGGGCGACGCTGCCGCTACCGGTCTTTTCGTCAATCTCCTCCACGGCGGAGACGAGCACCGGCTCGAAGAAGTGGCGTGCCATGTAGTGTAGCGCCTTCCACCGCCCCAACGAGTCGATGGACGACCAACTGGCTACGGGCCAGCAGTCGTTGATCTGCCAGTAGAGCGTGCCCATCCCCTGTGGCATGGATCGCCGCCAATGTTCCACGGCGTACTTAATCGCCATCCCCTGCAAAATTTGAGAGAGCCACAGCGTGCGGTCAAACGAGGTGGGCAGGCGGAACCATTCGAGCATGTAGTGGATAATGGTGCTGTTGCCGATACCGCTACGCTGATGGTGCTCCATCACATAGCTGGTGACGTTACGATCTTCGGGCAGGGTGAAGGTACGCACAGTGCGCGGTTCGGGGAAGGATTGGAAGCCGAACTCGCTGTTGAAGCGGTGCTCGCAGGTGCGGTAGAACTCGAAGGGTTGCCGACCATGCCAGACGCTCCAGATGTGGGCGTCGCCGGATCGTGGATCGTTGAAGTTGCGCCGATCCCCTACCGGCGTGTGTGGGCTGGACGGCCAGTAGTCGGTTTCGGGATCGAGGCTATGGACGATTTGGGGCAGCAGCTCGTCGTAGAGGCGGCTGTAGTCTTCCCAGCTCATGGTGCGGTCGGTCCACTCGTCGCCGACGAGACCCTGCTCCAGTTCGTTGTTGCCGCACCAGAGGGCGATGCTGGCGTGGTGGCGCAGACGGCGCACGTTGTCCTCGAATTCCTGGGCAACGTTGGCCAGGTAGGCATCGTCGAAGGTGGGGTAGGTGGCGCAGCCGAACATAAAATCCTGCCAGAGGCAGATGCCCAGTTCGTCGGCCAGATCGTAGAAGAGATCGGGTTCGTAGATGCCGCCACCCCAGACACGCAGCATGTTCATGTTGGCGGCGACGGCGTCGTTGAGCAGACGGGTGTAGTCGGCGCGGGTGAGTCGATCCAGGAAGGTGTCTGCCGGGATCCAGTTGGCACCCTTGGCGAAGAAGCGCACGCCGTTGACGGCGAAACAGAAGCTCTCGCCCCACTGATCCAGCTCACGTACCACGCGCAGTGTGCGCAACCCAATGCGCTTTTCGTCGACGTCGAGGACGTCACCGGCGTTGTCGGTTAGTTCAACGCGGACGGTGTAGAGCGGCTGCTTGCCCATGCCGTTGGGCCACCACAACTGTGGATCGGCGATGGTCATACGCAGTTCGGCGTTGTCGGTGGTGAGTTCTTCTTCAGATTGGGCCACGGTCTGGCCGTCCAACGTCACCGTGACGCGCACGATGCGCTCGTCCGCGGTGACGGAGTCGAGCACGACGCGCACAGTCAGGTCTACGGCTTCGTCACGGTTATCCTGCAAAATGTGGACGTCGGCCAGCCGCGCATTGCTGAAAGCGACGAGTTCGATGTCGCGCCAGATGCCGCTGGTGACACACATCGGGCCCCAGTCCCAGCCAAAGTTGCACTGTTCTTTGCGCAAATAGTTGCCGCCGGGCAGTTTGTGATCGTTGACGCCCCAGGCGGGCAGGTTACGCTCGGCCAGTTTGGCGGTGACGTAAGGCATAGGCGCAGCGAAGTAGACCTCGATGTAGTTCTCGTCACCGCTACCACGGTTCAGGATCGACTTAACGTCGAATTCCCAAATGCGGAACATGTTGTCGGTGCGCCCCACTTCCACGCCGTTGACGGTAACACGGGCCAGAGTGTCGAGTCCTTTACAGCGCAACAGGACATGTTCCTCGCCCAGCAAGGCCGGATCCACGTCGAAGCGCCGACGGTAGATCCAATCGGTCTCGCCGATCCAGAAAAGTTTGAGTTCGTTTTCGCGGTAATAGGGATCCGGAATCTGATCTGCGGCCAGCAACGCCGTATGCACACACCCTGGCACCGTCGCCGGGATCGGGCTTTCCTGCCCCGGTTTGGAAAGCTGCCACTCGCCGTTGAGAGAAAGAATCTGCATAGACACAATTCCCCTTGTGTGGAAAGATGAACTATCAAACGACTCCATTGTAGCGCACTTCAGCCCGGTTGCAGCCCGCCTGTAGATTAGGCAAGGATTCCAAATCTGCCCGAAATAGAACGCGGATGGAGCGGATTGGGCGGATCTAGGCGGATGATTTTATTTCATCCGTCAGATCCGCCCAATCCGCTCCATCCGCGTTCTATTCTGCCTCAGCACCTATCTCGAATTTTGGTGCTCGATGGGTTCTGACCGCCGCTCTTGCCGGTGTTGATATACGAATTCAAGCGGTCATAACCCATCCTACGTGGCTCGGCACGATCCCTGTCCCCAATCCCCAATCCCCTGTCCCCAATCCCCAACCTACGTATACGCCTCAATCGGCAGGCATGCACACACCAGATTGCGGTCGCCGTAGACATTGTCGACGCGGGCGACATGGGGCCAGAATTTGTTCTCTTTGACCCAGGACGCGGGGAAGGCGGCCTGCTCGCGGCTGTAAGCACGATCCCATGTGTCCGCGGTGACGACGGCGGCGGTGTGGGGCGCGTGGTGCAGTGGGCTGTCCACCGCGGCGATTTCGCCACGCTCGATGGCGCGGATCTCGTCGCGGATGGCGATCATGGCGTCGCAGAAGCGATCCAATTCGTCCTTCGATTCGCTTTCGGTGGGCTCGATCATGAGCGTCCCCGCCACTGGGAAGGACATGGTGGGGGCGTGGAAGCCGAAGTCCATCAAGCGCTTGGCGATGTCTTCCACTTCGACGCCGAATTCCTTAAAGGGGCGGGCATCGATGATGCATTCGTGCGCCACGCGGCCGTTCTGCCCTTTGTAGAGGACGGGGAAGTGCGGATCAAGGCGGGCGGCGATATAGTTGGCGTTGAGGATGGCGATCTTCGTGGCTTCGGTGAGGCCGCTGCCACCCATCATGGCGATGTAGACGTAGGAGATGGGCAGGATGCTGGCGCTGCCCCACGGCGCCGAGGAGACGAGACCGATGGCGTCCTCGCCGCCGACCTTGTCCACGACGGGATGGCCGGGCAGGAAGGGAGCCAGGTGCGCCGCCACGCCGATAGGCCCCATGCCAGGGCCGCCACCACCGTGGGGGATGCAGAACGTCTTGTGCAGGTTGAGGTGACAGACGTCGGCGCCGAAATCGCCGGGGCGGCAGAGGCCCACCAGCGCGTTCATGTTGGCCCCGTCCATGTAGACCTGCCCACCGTTGGCGTGGATGATCTCACAGATCTCGACGATGCCCGCCTCGAAGACGCCGTGGGTCGACGGGTAGGTGACCATGAGCGCGGCCAGGTTGTCTTTGTGCTGGTCGGCCTTGGCGCGCAGATCGGCGATGTCGATGTTGCCGTGATCGTCACAACGTACCACGACGACTTCCATCCCTGCCATGATGGCGCTGGCTGGATTGGTGCCGTGCGCCGAAGACGGAATCAGGCAGATGTTGCGGTGATCGTCGCCGCGGCTGAGGTGATAGGCGCGGATCACAAGCAGGCCGGCGTATTCGCCCTGCGAACCGGCGTTGGGCTGTAGCGAGACGGCGGCAAAGCCGGTCACCTCTTTGAGCGCGTCTTCCAATTTCTGGAAGAGTTCTCGATAGCCCATGGTCTGGTCGGCGGGGGCAAAAGGATGCAAATGGTTAAACTCTGGCCAGGTGACGGGAATCATTTCTGTGGTGGCGTTGAGTTTCATCGTACACGAGCCGAGCGGGATCATGGAATGGGCCAGAGACAGGTCGCGGCTCTGTAACTTGGTGATGTAGCGCAGCATCTCGGTCTCGGAATGGTAGGTGTTAAAGACCGGATGGGTGAGGAATTCGCTGGTGCGCGCCGCATTGCCGTAATCGAGATCGATGGCGTCGGCGGCTGCGGACAGGTCAACTTCCCCCGCGCCGAAGAGATCAAGCAGGGTACGCAGTTCGGCAACGGTGGTGGCTTCGTCCAACGAAACACCCACGCTGCCGTCGGCATTGACGCGCAGATTGACGTTGCGCGCCTTGGCTGCATCACGTAGCGCAGACTGGCTGTCGGCGTCTCCCGTGACCTTGAGCGTATCGAATACGAGACCATCGTTGACTGCGTAGCCCAATTTGGACAGTTCACCGCGCAAGATCGAGGTAAGCAACTGCACACGGCGGGCGATGCGGGTGAGTCCTTGCGGGCCGTGGTAGACGGCATACATTGAAGCCATCACCGCCAACAGCACCTGCGCCGTGCAAATGTTGCTGGTGGCCTTTTCGCGGCGGATGTGTTGCTCACGGGTTTGCAGCGACAGGCGCATGGCCGGGTTGCCCTGCGCGTCTTTGGAGACGCCGACGAGACGACCGGGCATGGTGCGTTTGTGGGCGTCTTTGGTGGCCATGAAAGCCGCATGAGGACCGCCGTAGCCTAACGGCACGCCAAAACGTTGCGCGCTACCGATGGCCACATCCGCGCCCCATTCGCCGGGCGGGGTGAGCAGCGTCAACGCCAGCAGATCCGTGGCGACGACGACAAGGGCGTCCACCGCATGGGCTTGGGCGCAGAATTGGGCGTAGTCGTGGATTGTGCCATCTGTCGCAGGGTATTGGATCAACACGCCGAAGACGGAGTCATCAATAACGGCGTTGCGGTGATCGCCCACGATCACGTTGATACCCAACGGTTCGGCGCGGGTACACACCAGATCAATGGTCTGTGGGTGGCAACTTTCAGAAACGAAGAAGGTGTTTGCGTTGGAAGAGCGCTTTTGGGCACGCTGACAGAGCGTCATCGCTTCGGCGGCGGCAGTACCTTCGTCGAGCAACGAGGCGTTGGCAACGTCGAGGCCGGTGAGTTCGGCGATCATGGTCTGAAAGTTGAGCAGTGCTTCGAGCCGTCCTTGCGCAATTTCGGCCTGGTAGGGGGTATATTGGGTGTACCAGCCGGGGTTTTCGGTGATGTTGCGCAGGATGACGGGCGGTGTCAATGTGTCGTAGTAGCCCATGCCGATGAAGGAGCGGTAGACGCGGTTGCGCCCGGCGATTTGGCGCATTTCGGTCAGCACGTCCGACTCGCCACGTGGACCGGCCAACGCCAGTGATCCCTGCATGCGGATTTTGCTGGGCACGGCTTCGTCGATGAGCGCGTCCACCGACGGTAGCTCGAGGACGGCCAACATGGCGTCCACTTCGTCGGGGCTGGGGCCGATGTGACGCTCAACGAACTGGTCGGTGGCGTCGAGCAAAGCGGCCTGATGGCGGCGTACTTCCTTGTGGTGGCCATTGGTGCGAATTGGTGTGGCGGCTTGTGACAGACTACCCATCTGGATCTCCTTCGGTCTACTCTCAGTGGCTGGTTTCAGTCAACCGCAACAAAAAGCGGGCATTCTCAAAGAATGCCCGCTGTCCCTGTCATCAACCTGAGAGATTGACCCACAGCATTGTACTGCCGTGAACTTGCCCCGTCGGTGTCCTCGGCATATGACACCGAGTCCTTTCCAGAGTAGCCGCAGCACGACGATCCGTTTGCCTGAGAGTGTCACCGAGGGAGTCGTGGCCGCTCCACCGGCTTGCACCTTCGGCGCCCCTTTTGCAGGGATCTCTCTCGCCGCGTGTTGGCTCTTTCGATTGGTTGTACCCAAATTATAGACGAACTCCGGCCCATAAACAAAGGGGGGATCTTCACATTTGGCAGAAATAGAAAGCGGATTGAACGGATGTAGCAGTTCGGCTGAATTGTGTAGTCAACACAAGTCAGTTTCCGTTCCGCGCAATCTACTCAATCCGCTTTCTATTTCTCCTGTCGGCTCAGTCTCTCCTGTCGGCTCAGTCTCTCCTGTCGGCTCAGTCTTCCCAGTAGACAGAGTTGCGTTTAACCGAGTTCCAGTTGACAGAGTTCCAGTTGACTGAGTTCCAGTTCACTGAGTTCCAATTCACTGAGTTCCAATTCACCGAGTTCCAGTTGACTGAATTCCAGTTCACCGAGTTCCAGTTCACTGAATTCCAATTGACTGAGTTCCAGTTCACCGAATTCCAGTTGACACTCGACCAATCGATTTCATCGCCACCATTCTGGTGCGCCCAGTAGGCGATCATGGCCATCTTCGCCAGCAACATGTGCGGAACAACATCCTGATTGGCGTACTGTGTGGTGTTGGCGCGGGTAGCAGCCTTGATGTCCAGGTAGCTGATGCCGCTACAGGGGCCGACAACGGCGATATCCTTGAGATAGAAGGTGGATTGAGCGGCGCTGGTCCCTCCCAGAATCGCGATACGGCTAATTTGGCTGACGCTGCCCAAACTGCTTAACGGGATCACAACTTGCGTCCACTGGTTGGGAGGCAAGAACTTCCAGTACGGCGTCGTCGTGTTGACTTTGTTGTCGTTGCCGTAGGTGACGACCCTGATGGTGTTTCCTTGAGGGCTACCGTAGGCCAGGAAACGAATCGAAGCGAATGGGGTGGTGTCAAGCAGATCCTCAGCGTTGAGGAAGAGCGTTCCCTGTGGTCCGGTATAGGTGACCGCCAACCCTTGTGCATCGGTTGCCACCGAAGCTTCAAGCGACGAGAATTGCCAACCGATGCCCATCTCATTCGTGTAGATTTTCAGATCACAAGTCTGCTGGGCCATCGCTTCGGCAAAGGGCCTGCCGGTATGCATCAGGCGATACTTCACTTGATTGGGTGTAAGCGTAGGCTCCGAACTAAGCAAAAGTGCGACGGTGCCTGCGGCCACGGCAGAGGCCATGGAGGTGCCCGACATACGGAAGTAGAAAGCGCCCGTGGTTCCTTGAACCTTGTGCGACGGGTGATTGATAGCCAGGTTGGCGTCGTCGCTGGCGAGGGAGGCAATGATGTTTGTCCCTGGCGCCATGATTTCGGGCTTCATGAAGCGTTCCGAAGTGAATCCAAATGCAGTGAAGGGGGCCAAGGTATCATCGAAGACGTCGATTGTCCACTTGTCGTCAGTAGCGCCGACAGTAATGACAAAGGGATCATTGGCCGGCGGATAGAGAATACCGGCGTCGTCGTTGTCACCGTTGTTGCCACTGGAGACAACCACAACAATGCCATTAAACCAGAGGATTTCAACCGCTGCGTTGAGCGCACTGGTGTGGTAAGACTCGGCAACAGTGCTGTTAAGCGACATATTGACAACGCGGATGTTGTACTTGTCCTTGTTGGCCAGAATCCATTCCAAGCCCGCTACAACGCTGGATGTACTGCCGACGCCATAGTCATCGGTCACACGGACATCGACCAGATCAGCGAGCGGTGCGATACCGATATAGGTACCGTACGATTTTTTGCCATTACCGGCAATCGCGCCGGCAATATGGGTGCCATGGCCGAAGTAATCGTCTTTCGTCCCGCCGATGGTGAAGTCAACGTGGGCGAGGACACGACTATTGCCGGCTTTGTTTGTAAGATCAGGGTGGACGGCAATGCCACTGTCAACCACGGCCACAGTGATGCCTTCACCCTGCTTACGCACTTCATCGTTCCAGATGTCACTGGCGCCGACGACCTTGGGAAAGACAGTCTGCATGGCAGAGGTGTCAATACAGTCGGTGCACGCCTCAACAGGTGGTTGTGAATTGTTTGAATTGGTTGATGCCCACTGAACATTCACGTTGTCGATGAAGGCGAATTCGCCCCATTCCCAATTAAAGTTGCGGTTGACAAAGCGGATTGTGGTGTCGTCAGAGATATACTTTGAGATATCGACGGAGTACGTACCTCTGTCGGTACCGCCGAATGTTGTGAGCAAGGTAAACGGGCCAGAACTGCTCGTTGAGATCATCAGAGAAAGCAGTTCGTTGAAATCGAGGCCTCTGGTTTCCCAGTTGAAGCTGAGGATCGCGTCCTTGCCGTGTGAGAGATCAACGCTGCGGCTGATCATCTCGTGGTTACGGTAAGTGTTGTGAAATTGTAGACGGCCATTGTTGATGCCGATATAGTCGCCGCCGCTGGGGCCAGGAAAGCCATCTGGGTCAACTTCGATCCAATCACCTTTCCAGGCCACAACGCCGTAGTTGTTCTGGTAAGACACCACACCAAATTCATCGCGCGCATTGACGGTAGTGCCGGCGCTGAACACCGACTGCACGTTGTTGACAGGAACAGGTTGCGGCGCGCTGACATGGGGCAAGAGCAGTTGGTGCCGATAGTCCGGCTGTACAACGTTGTAGCTCACCTGTACAAAATCCAGGTAGAAGCGTGCGTTGGTACTCATACTTTCGTTGCTGATAAAGCGCAATTTGAGATCGTAGCCGGTAAACAGGCCAAGATCGTAACCGGCAACAATGGGCGCAGCATCGGTTATAGGCCCGGTGAGGCTCTCAAGCAATTGCCATGAGGCGCCGCCATCGCGCGAAATCTCGATGCGCACAGCATCACCCGCAGAGAAATCTTTGCGACGGTAGCCTATGTTCATAGAGGCAATCGTACTTTGGAGCAGGTTAATCTCCGTCTCAATACCCCGGTTGCCGTTTTTGATACGCAAACCTT
Organism: bacterium; assembly: GCA_016124945.1. GTDB lineage: Bacteria > Chloroflexota > Anaerolineae > Caldilineales > Caldilineaceae > RI-153. The sequence continues at coordinate 41,416 of WGMT01000060.1, forward strand.
CCTGTTGCCCGCCATAGAACATAGTAAGGGCAACATCACCATCTTCCATGCCGTCGTTTTCACCGACTTCAGACCAACGCCAATCAACCGACCGTGTGCTGCCTGGTTCCATCATAGCGAAATCTTCGCGCAGGACAACGTCGGCGCCTAGCTCACCACTCTTGAGAACAGGCGCGTCCAGGCTGATCCAGCGGACACCGGCGATGTCGGCCAGCGCCGGGATATGGGTGGCGGGCAATTCAACCACGAGCGCATTGATGATCTCAAGTTTCGAGAGTACCTGTCCCCCCAGCGTTGTCACCGCAGACGTAACCTCTGCACTGTCGCTAGACAACTGGACAATTAAGCGCGGGACAAGGTTCGGTTCTTCGGTGGCCAGACTCAAAAGTAGTGGTTGTACATTTTGAGCATAAGGCACCGACACAGGATTCGTCGTGGGTGCACTGCAACTCGCCAATGGCAAGAGCGCTATCAGTTGTAGCGTCAATAAAAGACGTAGCAAGTGTTGTTTTATCCTACCGGCCATCGTCATATTTGGCAGCCTCTCATACCAAAGTTGATCTTCCATTCGAAACTCCGTACTTCTGAAGGTGATACAGTATGCTTCGGGGTGATACAGTATCGATGTTTGTTTAGTTCGTGGTGAACAAATTATTTTTCAAGCTAAGTTATACATGCATCGTTGTTTGCCACGGCTTTTACGATGCCTCAACAGCAAGTTGCGGCTTTCCATTCCAGCGAGAAATACGCTTTGAATAGAGAGGGGCTGCCATCTGGTTGTGCGCCCGCATGACCTCGGTGGCGGAATTACTAATGAGATGCGGGTTCTGTTCAACAACTTCAAAAAACGCAGTCACGATAATCGGATCAAATTGCTGACCGGAACATCGCTGTAGCTCAGACAAAATGGCCTGTATGGGTTTATTGCGCTGATAAGGCCGATCAGATGCCATTGCTTCTACAGCATCGCACACAGAAAGAATACGAGCCGCCAAAGGAATCTCTTCCCCTTGCAAACCGGCTGGGTAGCCACCGCCATCCCATTGCTCGTGGTGTGAGCGGATCATAGGTGCAAGGTGTTGTAAGGCATGGCTTGTCAAGAGGAAATCCGCACCAATCGCTGTATGCTGCTTGACAATTTCATACTCGTCGTCGGTGAGTGAACCCGGCTTAAGTAGAATCCGTTCAGGAATACCCATTTTCCCAATATCGTGTAAGAGGCCGGCCTGGTATACTTCTTCGACCTCTTCTTCGGGTAGATTGAGATGGATGGCAATGGCACGAGCGTACTCTGCCACTTTGGATGCATGACCCGACACGAAAGGATCACGGGCGTCGATAATGCGAGAGAGCGTCAGCATCAACTCCTGGTTCATCTGCTCGATGGACGCTTTCCCTTTGATCACCTGTTGATTGGCTTCGGCCAATTCTGCATTCATGCGTCGCAGTTCACGCACAGAATTTTGTGTCCGATCGACATACATACGCTGCATATGGTGCATGCTGATAATGGGGAGTATATAGATGAGAACACCCACGATCCCCATAGAGATATAGGCAAGCGCAAGAAACAGCCCCAATACACTCAATGTTATATACGGCCGGAGCAGCCAACGGAACTGTTCATTCCATACGGCGCGTACCTGCGTTCCCTCAGAAAGTGCAAGCGCAGATGCAACCAATCCCGTTTCAATGAAGAAGTAAATGACTGCAGCAACACTCGTACCAGGAACCAATATCCAAAGCGCTTCAAACGACGTTATGCTCTCAAATGCTTGCTTGACTAGATAAGCCAGCAGCACCGGAGCCATACCTGCTAGTACATGAGCCGACCAGTTAAAAAGCAGTTTGTAGAACTGGCCACGCGCGCGCAGGTAGTGCACGATTGCAATTACAGTGCTGGTAGCAACGACACCAGGCCCACCACACGCCAGCGCCGCTGCAAAGACAATCGCAACAGCACTCGATACGGAACTTTTTTCGTAGAGCCCGAATTGGAGCCACTGTACGCCAAAGGCCAACAGTGAAAAGACCAAAAGACTCACCCAGCTAAATTCTGTTTCCATCAAAGACGTCACGAGGCCTGCCACGATACCAAACAGGATGACCGCTTCGATAAAAAGCCAGGGTGTGGTCAAAGTCCTTTCGACAGGCGTTTCGACGCGCACATTCGTTTGCTTAGGCGTCTGCATCGTCGGTCGCATCTGTTTTTCAGGTTTGTCTGGCATTTTAACCGGTGCGTCCGCTTTTTCAATCGGCTCGCCGCTCTGCACAATCGGTTCCAGTACAGGAACTTGAGGCAGTGTACCTCGCTTTTCAGCCAGCGCATCTGCAGCATCGATCTTAACTGAACGCGGGACCTGAATCGCCTGGACTACTCTATTGCGTCCTTGAAGTTTGGCCTGGTACAAGGCGACATCGGCTTCGTAGATCAGCTTCTCCACGGAATCAGCGTCCTCAGGGAAGCAGGCAACCCCCAAACTCATTGTTGCATGCAATGGCCCATTTACTGTCGAACAGTGAAATGACGTGGCCTCTACAGTTTCACGTATGCGTTCAGCAATGGCGACAGCCTGTTCACGTGATGTGTTCGGCAGTAGAATGGCGTATTCCTCGCCGCCGAACCGGCTTGGCGTATCTTGCTTGCGCACAATCTTACGGATAATCGTCCCGATACCCGAAATCACTGCATCACCGGCCAGGTGGCCGTACGTATTGTTGATAGTGCGCAACAGATCGAGATCAGCCATGATCACTGAGGCAACACGCCGATTCTGCTCAGAGCTGACAAGTTCAGATTGAAGTGTCTGATTGAAGTGACTGGCGTTCCAGAGGCCGGTTTTCTCGTCGGTATTGGCCTTCTTTTCCAACTCGGGCACTTGTAAAGCGCGATAGAGCATGACAAACGGAGCAATCACGAGCGGCAACAGCCACGGGCTTAGCGTCCACAATAAGGCTGAAATGTAGCCAATCGTCATCATGACGCCGTCTGTCACTAGATCTTCAATTTCCATAACACCAGATTCAACCCACGAAATCTGCCGTGCCATTGTCAACGCTTGACCGATCAACAGATGATTGATCAGTGTGTACACGGTGATGGATGCAATGGTCGCCAACAAAGTAGACTGAAGTGTGAAGAGCGTAAAGTCCAGTGTGCCGCCCATGCGTTGAAAAACCTGTTGCGCAACAATACCGGCAATAACATGTGATGCAATGTTAAATGGCTGCACGTACCAGGTATAAGGATCTCCCTCTAGTTGTCGCTTGGCCCACTCCATTAGATGGGGAATGGCCACGACAAGGAAGAGCCCGTAGGGAGGCAACAGTACAACGGCTACAAAAAACGGAACAAGATGTGGATAGTATGAATGTCTACTCGCACGGACTTTGACTTCGAAAAACTGGCCGTAAATACCAAGAACAACCCACACGGCAAGGGAGAACAAGTCGGAATCTTTGGTCGGCATCGACAGTTGCGCCACTACAGTTAGGCCAACAGCAGTTAGCCAAACAGACCATAGATAGAACCATGTTTGCTTCGACATACCGATCTTCCTTGCGCTTCTTCTTGCCGGCAACCGTCACCGATGCCACTCAATAATGATCGCTGCTGTTATCGCTGCTCACCCATTGTCGCTGCTCACCCATTGTCGCTGCTCACCCAACATTTTCGTTTTACTCGGTTAAGACTGCGATTGGTAACGCCAAATAGAAGGTACTTCCCAACCCTTCGCCTGCACTTTCAACCCATACACGCCCATTGTGTGCTTCAGCGATTTTTCTACATACAGCAAGCCCTGTACCCATACCACCAAAGACACGGGTCGTTGTACCGTTTCCCTGACTGAACTCATCAAAAATGGTACGCTGTTTTTGGGGTGATATACCAACCCCCTGATCTGAAATGGCAACAATAACTTCGTTAGATGACACAATCATCTGGACGAGCACCGAGTTGTCTTCGTAACTAAACTTTATAGCGTTATCAAACAGATTGCTTAACGCCTGAGTCAAGAGGGTACCATCTGCCATTACGTGCACTGCGTCGACACTTGGAGACAGCCACTCTAGCCGAATCTGCCGATTGAGTGCATACGGCTGAGACTTACGAAGCACCGTCTGAAGAAGCGAAATCAACTCTATCGGCGTCTTGTGCATCTGCTCTGTCGATAGTGACTGTAACAGAAGCAGTTGTTCTATCATTTCCTTAAGATACTGAGCCCTTTCTTGCAGAATGCTCAATGCATCTCGCTGATCTTGTGTTAACGGACCGAGGACTTCGTCCATCAGTAAATGTGTGTAGCCGTGAATTAAGGCTAGGGGCGTCCGCAATTCGTGAGACACATTCTGTAGCATCTCCTGCTTAGCTTGCAGTGCCCGATGAAGTGATTCATTGCTTAAGCGTAGCCCTTCTTCAGCCGCCTTGAGCTGGGTTACATCATTCACAATGACTGCACTGGTACGAGAATTGACTCGGCTCCTCACATCAACCGGCTGGACCTTGATCTGAATGTAGCGCTGCAAGTGTTGATCATAGAGTTCCATCTCACTCGTTGAATAGTGACGCAGTGCATGGTTCAGGAAACGCAGCATGGTACATTCACCATCTACACAATCATGATGGAGAAGTGTGTGTAGATTCCTTCCCTTCACCATGGTAACCATCCCCAAACGCCAGCGCTCAACCGCGCGATTCGTTCGCCAGATCGTCCCTTCGTGATCCACCAAGCAGATCAGTTGTGGCAGCGCATCCATTGTCGCTTCCCACTCTTGCTTGGCAAGTTCGACTTTCTCGAACGTCTCTTGCAACAGCCGAGCCGACACAGAAGCCTGAGTGGAAGGTACTTCGTTTTTGTCGTCATGCGAGAGTGCGTAAGCCAAAATGATACCTTTCGTTTTTGACTTTGTCGGAGCGAGTCTTACTATCAGCTTCGACAGTTAGTCGTTGCCACTACATTACAATTGGCTGATATATCCCGACATTACAATTGGCTGATAGATTTGATCGTCTACATTATACTTGGCCGATATGAATACTTAGCCGATATGAATACTTGGCCGATATGAATACTTGGCCGATATGAATACTTGGCCGATATGAACTTATGCACAAAAAACCTATCCATATACTCGTAGACAGGAAAAAGCTCAGTCTGACAAGCGAGGATAGGTCAAGAGCTGACTCGAGGCAGCCCGGCTGTCATAGCGATGTGCTTTAGACCCGTAGCTTTGCGTCCCCATCTTTCGATAAGTTTGCCTTTGCTTGAACAGAGATCATTTAGTTACTGTACAAAATACCTGAAATGTGCAAATTTATGCTTAGTATTTTTAGCGTATTCTCAAACAGACTCAGTAAAAAGATTGAATTCTGTAGGAAAAAAGCGAAACCGGCTCCATACGGGTGCCGGCTTCATTAAAGCTATTCGTAAATGGGGCAGCGCATTCTGTTTCACAACATGCGCATCGGTAAAGCGTGCATTTGCCGTAGCTAACTGATGCCGACGGATAACTTTTGCATCGGGAAGCGCGGGGGATTGGGCCGCAGGTTTAGTTTAGGTGCAGGCCGGTGGTTACTACGCATCAAGCCGGAATCCTTGCGCCAGCCTCGACTTGATCGGTGCTTGATGCCATGCGCACGCAACACCTGACGAATCGTTTCAACACTGATCTGAGCAACTATCTTGTTCTGAATCAGGTATTTGCGTAGCCGCTGTAGCGACCATTGGGAAAAGTTCAATCCCAGTTGGCGTGGATCTGCATCCGCGACTTCAACAATTGACTCGCGCTGCTCATCAGAAAAGACAGGTGGGCGCCCCGGTGATTTACCACTGCGTAACCCATCAATCCCTTCTTCATTAAAGCGATGAATCCACTTACGAACATTAATTGGGTGTAGCTCCACTTCTCGGCTGATCTCTTGCACACGGTGCCCTTGTGCCGATAAGAGCACGATCATTAATCGCTGCTCAGGAACATTGGGCTCTGATTGCTGGGTCAACCACTCAAGTTCTTCCCACTCTTCATTCGTTAGATCACGTACAAACAAGGCCATTTTGTCTCTCCATGCACCCAATGACGGGCAGCGCGTTCACATAAATCCGCAAAGGAACTATTTGATTTCCGTAATGAAATATACGGACAACAGAAGATCCCACATGCATAACCAGAATTTGATACTAATGATTGGAGTGTAACAGTCGCGTAATGAAATCCCTATAGTACTTTGGCGTAAGGCTAAGGGTTATCTGGGTGATCATAGGTAGTGCATTAGAACTAATTAAAATACCCTTACATAACCTAGGGGCACAGAGGGACTTTACATATAGTTAGCGATAGAAGCTCAAAGGGGGAAACGGTTTTCCACCCAGCACAACGACTTTGGCAAACTTAACGACAACAACACAGAACAAAATCAAAATCAATACAAAAGGGCACCACCCCTAAGGGGGCGGTGCCCTTTTATCATCAAAGACAACCGGTAACAAACAGAGCTAAAAACGGTTCCTCGAACTTTGTGCTCTACGTAGAAGTGCCTTACAGCGGGCCAGCAGCACTTCAAACGGGATATTTACAGCCCATATTGCATCGGCCCCAGCTGTTAATGCCGTCACCAACTGCTCTGTAGAATAGCCATTGGTTATAATTACCAGCGGGATTCGGTGTTCTATCCGAATACTGGTCAGTACTGTCTCAATGGTGCCGTCTAGCCGTTCAAACCCATCAAGCATAATGAGGTCAGCTTCGGCTAATTGACTCGTAGAAACATCAAAAACATCCACAACCTTCAACTTCATTCCTTGCGACTTCATCGCTTTCTGTAAATCAAGCGCGCGATCGTTGACATGACCACGAGCCCGCAGCCACAGAATATCTGCTCCTTTTAGAGGATCAGACCAATGAGCGCGATGAAGTCTTGGGGAAATGTTTGGCCCGTGATTTGCCATTTGCTTATCCTCGATTGCAAGAATTCAAAAAGGCATGCTGTAGAGAACGCCACCGTACTCAGGATGTAGTTCATTAGAGATATGTTTAAGCATAAATCGGTTCAGCCACATTGCAAGCGCAACCGCTTACTCTTTGCTGACAAAACATATAAGCAATAACACAATTAACGCTTATATTAGCACTAATCGATTTATACATCCAACCAGAATATTTACAGGGGAGAAAATTGTGAAGGTAGGCGAGGGTATACGAGGAACGCAGATGGGGCAATGAACTTACATCTGAAATGAACTTACATCTGAAATGAACTTACATCTGAAATGAACTTACATCTGAAATGAACTTACATCTGAAATGAACTTACATCTGAAATGAACTTACATCTGAAACGTACGGCTATTCTGTGCAACAACACGTTGCCCATAATTTGTCACGTACAAAAGAAGTTTCCCGTGCAGTTTCTTCCATTCAGGGCTTTGCAAAATCGCATGAATCTTTTCTAAGCTACTCACTTCACCAATGGTCAGCATCTGTGGACCGTTACCAAATATTGTATACCATACTTCAGCCGGCTCAATGCCCAATTGCATCAAACCGGGCGCAAATTCACGCATTACAAACTCGAAGTAAGGCTGTTCACGTCCAACTTTGATGTCCCACTTCATCAACAACCTGACCATGGAAGCGAATACCCTCCGCGATTGGCATATTTCTCGTTATTTCTCATACCGTTTTATTATAAATGGAACGGCAATAGAGCTTTTGCTCGTTCTCACTAGGTTCTGTTGTCATTTACCGTGGGTCCTCTGGAGAGAATTGTTGCTTAACGCCAAATCGGTAGGAGGAGATCCACGAAATGCCAATACAACCTGACAACATTCTTCAACTGGCTGAAGTCAATATTTTGCCAACGTCTATTCAGCCAAGATACGGTTAGCATAACAGTGCCAAGATACCAAAAGCCCATCAGATTTGCAACTCCTCATCTAATTCACCTCTGGCTGGGATTGTTGGTGCTTTGCACCAGCCCGCTTTGGAGTGGACGCGTGGCAGAAGCTCGCCCCGTGCAGCAGTCACCCACGATAGATCCCATACACTTGTATTTACTGCCGCTGACAGACACATCTGTACGGCTTATGACTCACACCTTTGATGTTGACGTACGGCTCGAAAATGAACAAACGGTATTCCTCGTCAACGCCGGTTACAGACTTCATAACACAACACGGGAAAGCCAGACCGTGCTACTGCAAGTGATCCCATCCCCAGCCCAGACAACCCAAGGTCTCCCAGAAGGTGTTGCGCTGGCCGTGGATGGACAGGTGCTGCCGCTGCAACCTACCGGCACCGGCTATCCTCAAACCAGCCAGGTGACCATTGCCGCGGATGGACGCCGCCTGCTCACGCTGACCTACCAGGTGCGCAGCAACGCCGTTGACCTTGGTACCTTTCGTTATGCTCCTCGTTTACTTGACCCTTGGGCCGGGCGGCCTGAAAGTTGGCGCATTACACTTAACCTCCCAGGCGAAACATCCGGCTCGTTACCCGCCGAAAGCTGGGTAACCACCTCGCCTGATTCGTGGACATATAACGGTCGCAGGCTACAGTGGCTACAAGAAGGCGCGTTTCCCCAACAACCATTCGTACTCCAGTGGATCGCACCGCCCCTCTGGCGTTCTCTGGCTGAGACACGTCAACTGCTCACTACCGAACCAACTCTAGAACGATTCCTGACACTGGGCGATCGATACAATCGGCTCTACCGAGCACCACAGATCGAGGACGGTGCACGCCGCCGATTCTATGCCCAGGCATTGGCCGCCTACAGCGACGGCATCACCTACGTGCAGCAGGTGGGGCTACCTTCGACAGAGTTGGCCGCAGTGCACCGCGCCCTGGCAACCCTCTATCGCAGCCGTAGCATCGGCAGCAACGGAGAGGTCGATCCTGCCTACATCGATCTGATGGTGCAAGAAATCGAGCGCGCGCTGACAACGCTCCCCCAGGACGATGGCCGCCGCACAGAACTCACCCAATGGCTAGCGCAAGGACTGGAGACACAACTCCGGCAAGCCCAACAACAGGCAAATTGGTCTCAGGCGGCAACTATTCTTGAACAGATGGCGACACTGCCTAACTTTGATCCTGCCTGGATCGCCTCGGAACGACAACTCATCGAGCTACAACAAGCCCTCATCCTGCTTGGTCAAGACAACCAGGACGCCGCCCTTGCACTGGCAGGCGCCGCCATCCTCGATGAATCTTTGCTGCCGCCGCCCGAAAATCGAGCACTCTTTGCCGGCTGGCAGGTGACACTGACACTGGGACTCAACGAAAACGCGCTTCAGCTTGTCGCTTCACCTGTGGAAGGGCGCCAAGATACAGCGCGCCTGGTCGCCGATCAGCTTGAACAGGCGTGGCAGAATGCCGGGGCAACCGGCGCCCAGGTTTTCTTCATGGCGGATGGCCGCCTGCGCATCGACCTATCGTCACAGGCATTGACCGAAGGACGGCTTGTCCTCGCTCGCTCAGTGCCGCCTTTAACCGATTGGGCGCTTTTGCGTACGCTTCTGGCTTCACTCGATCCCTCTGTCAACCGTAGCAATCACTGGGTCTGGGATCGAGTGGAGATTGCCCAATACATCGATCTACGCGCCGCTTCGGATCAATGGCGTGGTGTGGCAGCACTGCTAGAACGACAGGCCGCCGACATTCAATTCGTCTCCGCCGGCACAGACACGCAATCGGTAGACGCCGTTCAGGCTGAGATTCGCCCTCAGTTACACCAGAACTACCTGACAAGCGAAGCACAAATCTGGCAGAACGCGGTCCGTGGCAGTACCGTCCGGGTTGAGGTCTTGGTAGGTGCAGAGCGCGATCCGGCCCGCGTTTGGATTGTACAGATGAGTGATGCGCCACAGACACTTTCTTTCCAAACCGAAGTGTTAAGCGGCCCACGTTTACTGATGGCAGTGCTCATCCTATTGGTTTTGATACTGGTACTCGCTGGGTTGCTCTGGCTACTACTCTAAGGGTTAGGGTATAAGCGGTTTTTCGTAGCAGACAAAAGATGCGGTACACTGGTGTTAGGTTCTGTGAGACATTGACAGTGCAGTCTCCTTCTCTTCGTGCAGATGGTAGGCAGTGACCCCACCTGTTGCTACCTTTGAAAACCAGCTAAATCCATGTCCATCAACGCAAACCGGCGCGGCCTGAACAGCCCGATGAATGTTCCGCCGCCCCAAACCAATACAAATCTGTCCTCACCCTCGTCACCCGCTGCAGCAGAAACACATTACAGCCTGGCACACTTTCAAGAAGGCCGCACCGGGATCATCCTCTTGATGGGGATGCTCTACTTGCTGCTGGCCTTTTCACTTGACGCCGCCGGCTGGGTGGCCAACATGGGGATCCTCATCCCTGTGGTCCTTGGCGCGCTGGCAATGGGTGTTCTCATGTCTTTCAGCCGTTTCGACGGCTTTTTCATGCTCTCCCACAGCCTGTCCACCGGCCTGGCCTGGGTCTTCTTCTGGATGACAAGGCTGGTAGGAGAAGAACAGCGCGTCCGCATTTTTGTGGAACACGGCGTGCCCGATCTACAAGCCCGCGCCTACTTTCTGCTGGAACGTTGGCTGGAGTGGGTAGAGGCCGCACTCAGTGGCACGGCCAGCAACGACAACTACGTCTTCATCCTCGAAATTAGCTTTTTGCTCTGGTGGCTGGCCTACCTCGGCGCTTGGACGGTACTACGCCACGGCTACGTCTGGCGCGGCGTAATGCTCGCCGGCGTCGCCATCCTCGTCAACACCTACTACGCGCCCCAACCAGTCACCGGCCTACTGGTGACCTTCTGCATCGTCTCGCTCCTGCTCCTGGCGTGGACGAACCTCATCTCGCACCGGCAGCGCTGGCGATTCGAACGCATCCGCTTCAACCAGGACATCGCCTTCGACTTCATGCGCAACGGCGTCTACTACGCCATCGCCGTCATCTCGATTGCCTTCATCGCGCCGAACCTGGGCCGCAACGCCCAGTTCAACCAGTGGATGTCCCCCATCAATCAACAATGGGAAAGCGTAACCGAAGAATGGGATCGGCTATACCAGGGCATCAACCGGCAGACAATCCCGGTGCAGAGCGCCTTCGGCCGTTCGCTTACACTGGGCGGCGAACGCAACGTCACCGCGCAGCCGGTCATGCAGGTGGCATCGGTGGAAGGCCGTTACTGGCGCGCTGTGACCTTCGACACCTTCACCGGGCGACAGTGGCTCAACACCACTACCGCCGAAGTGGAATACGAAGCCAACGAGACAATCCCAGTCATCAATTGGACAGCGCGCAGCGTGGTGACACAGACGGTGACCATGCTGGCCCCCAGCGGCAGCATCCTCTTTGGTGCGCCGGACATTGTGCGCGCCTCGGTGCCGATAGCTGGGCTGCAGACGCCTGTGCTTAGCCTCCCCGAAGCAGAGGAAATCCAACCCGGGCAGGGTGAAATCACCTGGAGCCGCTCGCGCACCCCCCTCAACGAAGGGGACCGTTACACCGTCGCCAGTAACTACACCGCCGTCACCGTTCGTGAACTGCGTGAAAGCGGCAGCGACTATCCAGCAGAAATCCTGGAGACATACCTCCAGTTGCCCGAAACCTTCTCGCCGCGCGTCGCAGCGCTTGCTCAAGAAGTAATCCAGGGGCAAGAGACCACCTACGACATCGCCAAAGCGCTGGAACGCTTTCTACGCAGCAACTACGAGTACAACGAAGAGATCGCCGCCCCCACCGCAGAACAAGATCCCGTAGAATACTTCCTCTTCGACATTCGCCAGGGTTACTGCGATTACTACGCCACGTCGATGGCGGTGATGCTGCGTAGCCTGGGCATCCCGGCGCGCACGGCCAGTGGTTACGCCGAAGGCACCTACGACAACGAAACCAACACCTTCATCATCACCGAACGCGACGCCCACACCTGGGTTGAGGTCTACTTCCCCCAATACGGCTGGATTGAATTTGAACCGACTGCCGGTGAAAGTACGCTCAATCGGCCCGAAGGCATCGATCCACAAGAGGAGCAGAGTGGACAGAACACGCCCAACAACCTGCCCAACGGGGATCAACCCCAGATGGACGATTTCATGGACGAGAACTTCGACCAGTTCAACAACGTTGATCCCGGCTTCTTCGAAGACGCACGTGGCGCCGCCAATCGCAACTGGCTCTGGATCAGCATTGCGCTGACCGTGGTGGCATTGGTCGGTGGCTGGTGGCTGCTTCGTCGCCGTCTCTATCAGGGACCAGACACCTTTGAAGCCGAGCCGCCCAACCTCTTCTATGAACGCCTCACCGATTGGGGACAGCGTCTGGGCATTCTTTCGCCGTCTACGCGTACACCCTACGAGCGAGGACGCGATCTAGTACAGCAAATACCGCCCGGCGAACCCTACATCGATCGCATCACCGACATCTACGTCCATCATCGTTTTGCCCAGCGCCGCGCCATTCCACAGGACGCCTCAGGCGAGTTGGCCCAAAACTGGCAGTTACTGCGCCCAATTCTCTGGCGATCCTGGTTCGAGCGCCAATTCCGTCGTCTCAGTCGGCGCAAACCACGCACATAAAATTCGTGTAATCAGTGCCTCCGCTGCAAAAAACAGAGATCAACCACAAAGAACGCAGAGAACACAAAGATTTCCACTCTATTTCTTTGTGCTCTTTGTGCTCTTTGTGCTCTTTGTGCTCTTTGTGCTCTTTGTGCTCTTTGTGCTCTTTGTGCTCTCTGGGGTTAAAAAGGCTTTTTGCAGTGGAATCATCAGCCGATAAACACCGACTTCTGCACCATACTGGAATCTAGGTGTATTGACAGTCTTGTCCAGTGGTGGCGAAATTGTTACGCTGGAGTCGATCAGTGGCCGGTGCAAAGTACCCTGGCCCACGCCGGCCTTCATCGACAAGGATCGTACAATGCAGAGGAATCTTTCTCGAGATTGGCCTCAACGCCTGCACAGCACGCTGTTGCTTGTCTTCGTTGCGATTCTCAGCATCGCTTTTGCGTTTCATCGTTCATTTGCTCCGGCCCAGGCGCAGGATTCGCCGCAAGCTTTCCCAAACGTCCCTCGCATTCACCTGCCTTACATCCCCAGCCCAGATGCGCAGAACCCCGTCCGCTTTGCTGAGACGGCGATTTTCTGGCTAGGCGCTGTCAACAGCGAAGACAACTACAGCGACGTGCGCGTCGGCTACAATGACGATCTCCTCTACATCTACATCGCTACCTTTGATCGCCAGATGTGGTACGACACCAATCCCGTTGATCCCAATGCCCTTGCCGAATGGGACGCCGTCACACTCTACTTGACCACAGGCACAGATGCGACGCGCCACCGGCTCACCGTACAGACCCGTCACTGGCAGGACGGCGCAGCCTATCAAGCGGCCTGGCAGGACGACGGCTCGGGCTGGGCACCCGGCAATCTAGCATTCACAGGGCAGAGCGGCTGGCGCGGAGATCTGCCCAACGACAACAGCGCCGACGAGCGAGGTTGGGCGATCACGGTGCAGATGCCGTTTAGCGGCTTGGGTTTGGCCGCACCACCCGCCGCGGGGACAGCCTGGCGACTCGGCCTCACCGTCCACGATCGCGACAGCGCCGACGGCCCGGCGCGGACGCCCCAAACGTGGCCGAGCGCCCTCTCCGCCGAGGACGTGTCCACCTGGGGCGAGTTTGTCTTCGGGCAGGCAGACTACACGCCGCTACCGGCACGAGAGCCGCAGTCCGTCATGATTTACGACAAGGCACAGGAAGGGCTCCACGTGCCCGATGCCGCCGTGGGTGGCGGCGCCATCTGCGGTGAAGGACTGGATTTTTGGGATGAATGGGGAGATGCCAACTATGCCGGACGTGGCGATTTCAACATCCAAAACCAATCCGATGTGGCAGATTGGCCCTGCTTCTCGAAATATTACGTCACCTTCCCCCTCAATGCGCTGCCGACCGGGCAGGGGATCGTCTCCGCCACGTTGACGCTGCACCTCTTCGGCACAGCGGGTGGCGGTGATTGGGGCGGCCCCGCGCCCTCACTGATCCAGGCAGGCGTGGCCGACGCCGATTGGGACGAAACACAGATCACGTGGAACAACGCGCCCTACCTGCTCGAAAACATCTCGTCCACATGGGTGCAGCCTGTGGCAGACTTCCCCGGTTGGCCGGGCATACCTTATGATTGGGATGTGAGCCGCGCCGTTGCCGATGCCTATGCACGAGGAATCCCACTGCGGCTGGTGCTCTATTCCGCCGACAGCGACTACCATAGCGGTAAGTACTTCGTCTCTTCGGACACAGGCGATTGGAACGTCGCCGGTCGCCCGTCACTCACCGTCACCTTCGGCCAGGCAGACGCGACGCCACTGCCGACAGCAACGCCCCAGGCAACGCTAACACCGACGCCGCCCCAGCAAGGCTATCTTCGCTATCTGCCAAACTTAACCAAAGCGCAGTAAAAAGCACCGAAAGGATCTCCAATGACGCCGATCCCAACCCGCCCCAAGACAGTCGCCCCTGCCGTAGACGCTCAACCCGTTACGCCGCCGCTCCGTTTCGATGCGCTGCTGCCCGTGGAAATGGCCGCCAAAGCCGAGACCATCGGTGTGGACAAAGCGCACATGGCCATTCACCAGACCTTTGTGCTGGCGATCCTGGCGGGCGCGTTTATTGCGTTGGGTGCGATTTTCGCCGCCACGGTGACAGCGGGGGCAGGTGGTGTCCTCTCGTTTGGGGTGTCGCGGTTGTTGGGCGGGTTGGCTTTCTGCCTCGGGCTGATCCTGGTGGTGGTGGCCGGCGCTGAATTATTTACCGGCAACAACCTCATCGTCATGGCCTGGGCGGATCGGCGGATCTCGATCTTTCATCTGTTGCGCAACTGGGGGATCGTCTACGTGGGTAATTTTGTAGGGTCGGTGGCCACGGCGGCGCTCGTTTTTTGGGGGCAGCAGTACACCTTCGGCGACGGCGAAGTGGGGATCAGCCTGCTTAAGATCGCCGAAGCCAAGAGTAGCCTCGCCTTCGGGCAGGCGATTGCGTTGGGCATCCTCTGCAACGGATTGGTCTGCCTGGCGGTGTGGCTCTGCTACAGCGCCCGTACCACCACAGACAAAATCCTCTCCATCATCTTCCCAATCACCGCGTTTGTGGCGATGGGCTTTGAACACAGCGTGGCCAACATGTTTTTCATTCCGATGGCGATTTTCATCAAAGTTGGTGCTGCCGACAGCTTCTGGTCGCTCATCGGTGCATCACCGCTGGATTTTCCCAATCTCACCTGGGCCAACTTCTGGCTCGCCAACCTGTTACCGGTGACCATTGGCAACATCATCGGCGGCTCACTTTTGGTGGGATTGGTCTACTGGTTTATCTACATTCGGCGGCATACTGAGTCGATTTGAGCCGATTCTTCTCCTTGGGCGTCGACTGCAGACCGAGATCATCGCGTAGACTTCAGTCACACGCAGTGACAGGTCCACGAACCCAAGGAGAACAATGATGAAATCGCCGGCCACCCTCTTTGCCTACCAGACAATGGCGCATCCGAAACATCTCAATTCCCGTTTCGACGAACGCAAAAAAACTATCCACAACGTATGGCGGCTGCGCTGGGTAAAGCTGCTCCTGTTGTTCACGTGGAGATGACAAGGTCAATCAAATCGTTTGTGCATCGACACCTGAGGACCGGCTGTCCCCTCAAGGATCTCCCCACTGCGCTGGTAGCCGTGCCGCTCATAAAACCGTGCGCCGGTGACACTGGCGTCCACCTTCAATTCGCTAAGACCCTGGTCACGCGCCGCCGCTTCCAATGCCTGTAGCAGGGACGCGCCGATGCCGCGTCCCTGCCATTTGGGCAGCACAAAGAAAGTGACCAATTCAGCGTCCTCAAGACCGGCGGTGGCGATGACGACACTGTCTACTTCAGCCACCAGGCTGGTACGCGTCTGGTTGATCTGGTCCACTTTGGCCGGGGAGAAGTAGTCGATGAGCGGTTGCAGCCGCTCCACGGCGTAATCAGCGCTGTTGGAAATGCGCATGGTGGTGCGGATGATTACCGACACCGTTTCGGCGTCTCCGGCCTGGTACGGACGAATGTGAACCCGCTTTGAGAGATCGCCCTGCTCACAATGATTCATGCGTTTTCTATTCCTTTAGAAATTCAATCACCTGATACCCCACCTGTACGGCCTCTTCCAGCGAACAATTTTGGCCCGTCTCAACATACGATACAGCATCCGGTGCAGCCGTCAGTAGACGCGCCAGCAGCGTTTGAGCGCGTTGGGCGGTGCTGGGCAATGTAAACGGGTTCTGCGCCACGTGTGCAGCCAGTTGCACAAGCTTCGGCCACAGGACGATGTCGGCCATGGGTCGCGGCGTAGGGCCGTCGAGGATTCCCCGCACCAGGGCATAGAGCGAGAAAAGTATGTGCATCTTTACACCCAATCGCACCGTGAGATCCACTGTTTCGCGCAGGTATGGCGGCGCTGCGGCGTAACGCCCCAGCGCACACAACGCCCGTCCTTTCAAGACCAGGTGTCGGCTCAGCGTTTCTGGATCGTTTAATTGACGGCTCAACGCTTCGCCTTCTTCCGCCCACACACAGGACGCCGCATAGTCGCCGAAGTCGGCGCGTAGCTTTTCGGCCGCGGCCACGGCCAGGCGTGTCTTGCCGCTGCCGCCTGCGCCCACCAGCGCCACCAGCCGGTAATTGGGCGCCTTGAGGCGGCGTGTCAGGCGATCCAATTCGCCGTCGCGGCCGATCAACGGCGTGAGGAAGGAAGGCAAATGCGGCGGCGCCTGTTGCGCCCCGGTCGCCGCCGCTTGCTGTGCCTGAATCTCACGGTAGAGCGACTCGGTCTCCGGCGACGGATCGAGATCGACTTCTGCACGCAAGATGCGCCGACACTCAGCAAAGTGGTCCAGCGCCAGATCCGGGCGACCGCTTGCCGCCAAACAGGACATCACCGCCCGATGCGCCTCTTCGTCCCAGGGGAAGATCTGCACCCACCGCAGCGCGTAGACAACGGCCGTCTCGTCCTCGTATGCGGCGCAGAGGCCGTCGATCACCTGTACGAAAAGGCGCTGCTGCTGCTGCCGCCGCCGCCAGATCTCCTGCTGGGCCAGGTGCCACGTCTCCAACTCAGCCAGGCCGTTGAGGGTAAACCCGTCCATGAACGGCCCATGCATCACGTCGAGTGCTTGCCGCTGCACCTGCAATTCATGTTGATGCAGCCATGCACCGGCCTGAACCGTGTCCACCACCAGATCCGCATGCCCCACATAACGGACACGCTGCGAAGTGATGTGCAGGCAGGTAGGCAGGTGGGCCGCCAAATTGCTCAGCGACCAACTCAAGTTTCGTTTGGCTTTGTTGAGAGGCAGATCGGGCCAGAAGAGATCGGCCAGGTGATCACGTGCGAGCGACCGATCCTCGGTGATGAGGTAGGCCAGCAGCGCAAGCGACTTACGCCGCACATTGTGCTCGATCGCGCCGTCCAAATGTAGAGAAACCGGCCCAAACAGTTGTAATTGGAAAGACATAACAAGCAGGGGACCTACAGAAAGCAGCGTCTTGGCAGCATCTGCCCCGGTTACAAAACGCTGAACAGGAACACCCCAACGAACACAACAACCTTCGCTGACAAAGCGAAAGGTGCGGCGCACTGGTCAAGAGATCATCGCTAAGGCATCGCTTCCTGACCAGTGCGTCGCACCTTTCACGGCTCTACAGTCGCAGTACTAAGGCATAGCTTACCACAGCCCCCCAGCCGCGTGCGAAGGACGCCGAACTTGCAAACAGCTTGCACACACTTTGCACACAACAGCGTGGTACTTTGCGGCTAGCCAAGACAACAAATGAGATTAAGAGATTAGGCGATTGGGGCTTCGTCGACGACGTTGCCGCCGCCGAATCTCCAATCGCCTAGTCTCCTAATCGCCAAATCGCTTTTTTCCCAAAAGGTGCCCAATGAAGTACCCACGTTTCGTCCCGCGTTCGCTGTGGATCATCACAATCATCGTCCTCGTGCTGGCATCGCTCCGCTCCGGCTGGCGCCCATCGCCCGCGCCCAGGACGCGCCTACCACCGCGCTCCAACGCGCCTGGCAAACTGCCGAGGACATCGCCGCCTACCGCTACCACACCACCATCGATCAGGTCACCTCGCCGCTGCCCACCCTGGCCAATGTCGGCCTCAGCCCGCAGCAAGAGCAGATCTACATCGAAGGCAGCGTGGACCGCGCGGCCGAAACCATGCAGATGAAGCTGTGGAACGACGATGGCAACGTGATCCAAGGCGTCGGCGCGCTACAATTGGAAGTCGCCGACGGCATCGCCCGCGGACGCGTCGACGGCGGCGATTGGCAAGAAGTCGACGACTTCTCCAACTTCTTCGCCCCCGGCCAGGACCCGTTGGGCTTTGTGCGCGCCGCCCACAACGTCACCCAGGCCGAGGAGCGCACGCTCAGCCTGCCCGAAGGCAGCACGCCCACCCTGCGCCGCTACGTCTTCGATCTCGACGGCAAAGCGCTGGCCCGCCTCGTGCGCGCCAACTGGGAAGAGAGCCTGCGCCGCCAAGGCAAACTGCCCGCCCACGTCACCCTCGAACTGCCCAGCCACTTCGTCAACATGACCGGCCACGGCGAACTCTGGATCGACGAGCGCGGCCTGCCCTGGCGCCTGCGCATGGACCTCACCTTCCCACCCACCGCCGACGAACAGCTTAACGCCGTCATCGTCACCGATTTTTCAAGCTGGGAAAAGGACAACGTCGCCGCCGCGTCCACTGCGATCCCCACGGTGGGGGCGTTGATCTCGTCCAGCCTCCAGGGTTTAGAACGTAGCCTGCCCGCCTGGCTCTCGGTGCTGACAGGACTGATCTTGGCCGCCGTCATCGTCGCCGTGCGCCGCAGCCGCCTCGGCTACGGCGTCATCGTGGGCGTGATCATCGCCAGCATGTTGATCACCCCCATCCTCCAGGCCGAGCAGAGCGCCGCCTTCGCAGCCGACATGGACAGCCGCGCCCGCGCCGCCGCCGCAGACGCCGACAACCAGCGCCAGCTCGACGAACAAAAGGCCGCCCTCAACGCCACCACCTGGGACCCGCACGCCGATCCCCTGGCATCGCCCCAAACCCAAGACGTTGCCCAAGATCGCGCCGCCCAGGCCGCACCGGCCCTGCCCACGCCCATCTCCATTACCGACGACGGCACAGACAGCGACGGCATCACCGACGCCGTGGAAAAAGCCTACGGTCTCAACCCTAACCTGGCCGACACCGACGGCGATGGTCTCAGCGACGGCGTCGAAGTCTACGAACTGGGCACCACGCCCACCGAACGCGACAGCGACTTCGACGGCCTCTCGGATCTGGCCGAAGTGCGCGGCTTTGTCCTCGGCGGGCGCAACTGGTATCTCGATCCCACCAACCCCGACAGCAGCGGCGACGGTCAGATCGACGGCGTCACCTGCACCGAAAACAACAGCGCGCTCACCTGTCTCGACACCGACGGCGACAACCAGCCCGACGCCTTCGACCCCGACGACGACAACGACGGCGTCCCCGACCGCGTGGACACGTCCCCGGCGCTGGTGGTGGGCGACGCCCAAAACGGGCTAACCAACCGCACCTTCACCTATGCGCTCAACCAGTTCGCCGCCAACAAGCCCATCTACGTCGACTTTCAACTGCGCCCCACCAATCCCGCGCACCTCTGGTATTCGCTCAGCGTCCTCGACTGGCCCAGCGGCGACCGCGAAGGACAGGTGCAGCGTGTCTTCAACACCACCTTTTACGACGGTCTGAGCGCCGGCCAACAGGCAAACTTGAATGCCAACGGTGGATCGTCCACACTGCGCAACGGTGACCTGCGCCTGGTGCCCCTGCTCGAAATCGCCATCCCCTTCGACGCCACCGGCGGCAACCTGCCCAAGCTGCCCAACGCGCCTACCATCAGCGCGTCCACACCCATCAGCGCCTGGCTCGACGTGGCCGCCATGCAATCTTTCGGCATTTCCGTGCGCAAAGCCAACGAGGCCGGTGACCTGCTGGCCTACGTGCCGCTTTCGCTGGTGCGCGAACAGGCCCAGAACGGCCCCGTCGCCTTTGGCGGGCGCATGCTCTACCGCCCAAGCAGCGGCGTCTTTGGCCCCGGTCACAGCGCCCGCCTAATCTGGCTGGTGGAAGCCATCACCGACCGCTGCAAAAACATGCCCGACGACTACGCCCCTGCCGACGTCGACGAAGCGGATCGCTACGCGCATTGGTGCGGCAACAACGCCAACTGGGAGAGCAACGGCTCCACCATCGTCCACACCTACGCCGACGACTGGCTGCTCACCGGCTTTGAAGTCACCGAAAACCTGGGGATGGACGCAGCGCTGATCTACACCGATCCGGCGCGCACGACGGCCACACCTAACACCCTCTACGAGGAAGAACTCTGGCAACTCACCCAGGCCCTTGACGTCAGTCTGATGACCGGCCGCGACGAAGGCAACAACGGGCGCGATGTCACTGTGCAGACGGTGGGCAGTTGGTTCGCCGAAAACGGCGGCGGCTGTGACGCCTTCAACGGTGTGCACCCGTGGCAATGGGATCTGGCCGGCACCGCCTTACGCGCCCGCTGCTTCAGCTACGCCGACGTCACCGGCATGGGCGATCTGGGTGCGCAACGCATCCCCACCGTTTTGCAGGATCGCTACACGCCCCAGGTCAACGGCGGCCGCCAGGACGCGCTGATCCTGGCCCTGCGCGAAGAACGGTCGCGCAACCTCCCCCTCGATCAGGCCACGCTGCCCGGTGTCACCCCGGTCAATGGCCGCATCAGCACCAACAGCCTCACCCTCAGCCTCGATCCCGCCACCGTGAAAGCCGTCACCGTGGCGTCGATGAACTGGGTGCCCTACCGCTGGAACGGCGTCGACGGCTGGGACGCCTACGCCATCGATCAATATGCCATCGCCAAAGTGGACGGCTGGGAAACGCTGCTCTCCACGGCCTGGAGCGATCCGGCAGACGCCGAAGCCGCCGCCCTCTTCGCCACCGGCTACTACCTCACCCTGGCCAGTGGACAGGCGCAGGTGGTGGAATACAACAACGCCGCTACCCAACTGGCCGCCGCCGCCGATGACGCCGCCATCTTGGCAAAGTTGGCGACGAGCAGCGTGATCGAATCCACCGTCTACGGCATGATGGACGCCATCTACAGTTGGACGGTAGGCACCAATCTCAAGGACATTGCATCACTGCTCAACATCAACAGCGCCATCAGCATGGGCTACGCCGACGCCTTCCAAAAGATCTTCGGCATTGACCAGGGCTTCATGGACAGCCTCCAACTCGAAGGGCTGGCCGGAACGATTTCACCGGCGGAGTTCATATCGTGCGCCCCGGCGAAACGATCCAATACACGGCCACGGTGGAAAACAACCTGCGCACCAGCTTCGCCCAAGGACGGCTAGACGTCGCTTTCGCGGGGAACAGCGTGCCCCCACGCGCCTTCGAGCTAGCCCCCGGCGCGATTCAATCCACGGAGGGCACGGTCAACGTGACGGCCAACGCGTCGCAGATCATCAGCCTCACCAACACAGCGGGCGCGCAGATCATCAACGCGCTGACGGCGGCGGGTGGCCTTTCGCTCTGGCTCGGTTTCGACGAAGGTGCACCGCCCTACGTCGACAAATCGTTCCTCAACCGCACCACCACGTGTAACCCCAACTGCCCCACCGGCATCGCCAACGAGTATCGCGGCAACGGCGCGTTCTTCAACACCAATCAGCGGCTGCGCATGGGCGCCACCCCAGCCGAGTTGGGCATCGACAACGACGGCTTCACCTTTGCCGCTTTCGTCAAGGTCAATTTCGTTCGCTATCCGGTCTTCAGCTTCCAACTTGGGCCACAACAAATCTATCGCCTTCAGATCATCGGCAACACACTCTGGCTGGCTACCCCAGGGCAGGCCATGGCACTGACCACGTTGCCCACGTCTGATTGGTTCCACCTGTCCTGGCGCGTGGAGCCGGACGCGACCGGCTTCCGCCACACCGTCTTCTTCGACGGTCAACCGGTGTACACGCAGACATTTGCCCACGATTGCAGTAGCAGCGGGACAAGTTGGGTGGAATTAGGCGACGACAAAGTGCCCACCACAGTCGGCACAATCGCACTGGACGAGGTGATGCTCTTCCAGCGCCCACTCAGCCAGGACGAGATCACCAATCTGGCCGGCGATCTCGTCTTCCACCTGGACGGACGCTACCTGGCGGCTTTGAACACAGGCGGCACAATGACCGACGCCAGCGCCTACGCCAACACAATCCGCTGCGCCGAGGACACCAACGGCCGCATCTGCCCCAGCACAGGCATTGGTCCCGGCGGCGCAGCCTATCGAGTGGGCAACAACCAAGATCAGGAGATGTTCCTGGTGCAGGGCGGCAGCCAGCTCGATCTGAGCAAGCGCAATGGACAGTTCTCACTGGCGATGTTCGTTAACGGCACCAACGGCGGCTGGGTCACCGGCAACCCCAACGAGAACAACTCGGTTCAGCCCTTCCCCGCGCTGCGCGTGGAAAAGGACTACATCGCGCTACAATTCGGGCAGGGGGCGACGACCTGTTCCATGCAAGCCAGTGTCCCCGGAGGCATCAACGACAGTATCTTGTCGCAGGGGTGGCATCACGTGGCCGCTACCTTCGACGGCACAACGGCGCGCCTCTACCTTGACGGCGCGGAGATCGACAACCAGATCTGCGCCAATGCCCGCCCCGGCGCGATGTCGACCTTCCACCTGGGCGGCTACAACCCCGGTGAACGTTCATCACCGGTTGGAATGAACTACAACGGCTGGTTCGACGATGTGCGCATCTACAACTACGCGCTCACACCCGACAACCTGCGCACGTTGATCAACTTTGCCCTGCCCACCCTCGATCTGCGCATGGACGAACCCCCCGCGCGCGAATCGTTCACCGATCACTCGCAGACCAACCGGCCAGGGACGTGTCTCCTTGCCGCAGGGACCTGTCCTGTCAGCGGGCTGCCCGGTCGGATCAACCAGGGCGTAGAATTCGACGGCGTGAACGACGCCATCGCCCTGTCCACACTCGGCGACCTGGGCATGATCGGCAGCAGCTTCACCGCGGCGGCGTGGATCAAAGCGCCCGACGCCGGCTGGCACCCGGTGCTGGCGTCAGATGCCGGCGTAGGAAGTTGGGTGGTGATGACGCTGCTCAACCGCAACGGGGTGCTCACGCCCCACTTCAATATGCCCAATGCCGGCGGCCTCGACGGCCAGCGCGTCGGTGACGGTGCAGATCTTCGACGCCAACAACACCCCCGTCACCGACGCGCTGGCCGTCGCCGTCAACGGCAACCAGTGGCAGATCAACTATCCGTTCGACGTGCGGCCCAACGGCGTCTACACCGTGAGCGTGCGCGCCACCGATCAGGTGGACAACGAGACGGTGCGCAATGTGACTGCCAACGTGGACGGATCCCCACCACGCGGCGAAATTGCGCCCGAGTCGATCTTCATCCAGAGCGGCACGGTGATCACCGGCAGCGCCGTCGATACGGGCGACGTGCGCAGCGGCGTGGCGGCGGTCGCCGTCGGCTTTGAACCCACCACCTGGGACGAACAGTCCGCCGCGCACTGGCTCGACGACGGCCTACTGCTGCATCTCGCTCTGGACGAAAACAGCACGATTGCGGCGGCGCTCAGCCGCGGCATCAACGCGGTGGACGCCGCGGCTGAGCGCGTCGCCCCTGCCTCAGCGGATCTGCGATCCGCGGATCAGCGATCCTACGTGTCCACGGGCCGCATGGCCCAGGACGCCTCTTGCAGCGGCGCGACCTGCCCCGAAGACGGCGTGCGCGGCGCACTGGCCAACAGCCTGCGCTTCAACGGCATCGACGACACGCTCACCGTGCCGTGGCTGGCGATCTACAACCCGATGGCCAACTTCAGTGTTGGGGCATAGGTCAACGTCGGCGGCAGTGGACGCCAACCGATCCTGACGCTGCCTGCCAATGGCACGCCGCTCTGGTCGCTGATCTACGACGGCGGCAACGGCAAAATCGTGCTGGAACAGGGCAGCCAATCGGTGGCAAGCAATGTGTCGCTCACGCCAGACGTCTGGCAGCATCTCCTCTTCACCGTCAGCGGTGGGACGAACGCTACGCTCTACGTCAACGGCGGCGTGGGTGCTGCTCCCGGCGGACGTCAAAGCGGGCGATTATCCCATCTTCGGCAGTGATCTCACTGTCCCCGCGCAGAGCTACCCCAGCCTGAGCTTCAACGGCGAAGGACGTGTCATCGTCAGTTTTGGCGACGGCACAAACCTGCGCAGTTACACCAGCCAACCGTTGCTGCAAAAGGGCAAAGGCACCTTCCTGGCTGCCACCTTTGACGGCACGACCTACCGCATCTACATCAACGGCGTGCTGGTGGACAGCACCGATCGCTTCGCCGGGAGCCGGCCCACCACAAGCACGTCCTTCGAAATCGGTCGCCAGCGTGGTCCTGTGGAGAATCGATTCGCTGGTATCTTGGACGAGGTTCAACTCTACCGGCAGGCGCTGAGCGCGGACGACATCGCCGCCCTTTACGCCCACGGCTGGCAGTTCGCTGCCCAGGTTTCGCCGTCCGTGGCCAACCTCACCTGGAGCTATACCGTCCCTGTGACATTGGACGGCGGCTACACGATCCGGCTGGTCACCGCGGACGGGCAGGGCAACTCCAGTTTCGGCGGCGACAGCAACGATATCTGGCAGGGGACGATCTCGCCGACTGATCCGATCAACAGCGTCGATATCTACGCCGACGACGACGGCGACGGTGTCCCCACCGCGGAGGAACAGGGCGATAGCAATGGCAACAGTGTCCCCGATTATCTAGAGGCGGAGACGGAGCACAAGCAGTATCTGCCGTTGATCAATCGGTAGGTTGGGTTCCCGCCCACAATGTTGAGCGAAGTTCCGCTATGCTGGACTGGGCGGGAACCCAACCTACGAGTTCGTTGACAGGCAAAACATGGTGACGTACAATTACGATTAAGTTGTACGTCATCGGGTTTTGTTCTTTTGGGGGAAGAGAATGACGACCAAACTCACATTGCGCATCGATGAAGAATTGATTCAAGCAGCCAAAGCGTATGCCAGCAGGCGAAACACGTCGGTTTCGCAGATCGTTGCTCGCTACTTTGAGTTGTTATCTAAAGAAAATGAGCAAGAATCGGTTAGGGAATCCGCGGAAGCGTATGTACTTGATCTACCACCGA
Organism: bacterium; assembly: GCA_016124945.1. Taxonomy (GTDB): domain Bacteria; phylum Chloroflexota; class Anaerolineae; order Caldilineales; family Caldilineaceae; genus RI-153. The sequence continues at coordinate 66,680 of WGMT01000060.1, forward strand.
TTACAGCATCATTGTGGGGGATGTTAGAAGGAAAAAGAGTGGAGATTGAAGATTATCAGAAGCACCTCGAAGAGAAATATCTATGAATGTGTTGTTCGATACGAATGTAGTTCTCGATCTGCTCCTTAACCGGGAGCCATTTGCTCCGGTAGCGATGCAGCTTTTTACGTATGTTGAACAAGGAGAAATTCGCGGCGTTCTAGGTGCGACCACGATCACCACAATCTATTATTTAACAGCTAAAGTAACAGACAGAGCAACCGCTACAGCCAGTTTGCGATCCTTGATTGCCTTGTTCGACGTTGCACCTGTCACACGCGCTGTCATTGGTATGGCGCTCGAAATCAGCTCTCCCGATTTTGAGGATGCTGTGCTGTACGAAGCAGGCAGACTCCATGCAGCGGATGTGGTGGTCACCCGCAATCCACAACATTTCTCCAGTTCGAAACTCCCGATTTATACGCCAATTGAGTTGCTGGCCTACCTCGCGACAACGGACAAACGAAGTTAGCTGTAAATATCGCGAATCGCTACCCTCCCACCCCATAGGCGTTAAGATAAGCGTCGTCCAATCAAGTGCCGGGGACTTTTCGCCGCAGCGAGACGGGATATCTACGCCTGGCGACACGTCCAACGTGAAGTCCCCAGCACTTTCACTCCCCACTAACTTAGCGCCTATGCCCACCTACCCTCTCCTCCGCAAACGTCACGTGGACAAAACACTCCGGCACATGTGAATCCCAGATACCGTGGGGTGTCCACGCCCAGCCGCCAGAATCGTCGGCGGGGGCGGCTTCTTTGTACTGGTTGAAGCGCGAAAAGTCCATGCGCCATGTGTCGCCGGGCCGCGGCGGCAAGGAGCGCCCATCGCCTTGGGCCAGCGGTTCCATGCCTGCCCAGGGGAAGGCCAGTTCCACCGTCCAGCCGCGGTCGCGGTCATCGTGCTGGTTCATGGTGCCGTCCACGAAGACGGCGCTTTGCAGACCGGGGAGGTCCCACTGAGCGAAGCCCAGGCGCGGCCCGCGGGGATGATTGGTCAAACCGACGCCGTTGAAGGGATGGATGCCGGGCGCGTCGCGTTGCAGGCCGGGGAAGCGGCTAAAGTTGCCCCGATCATAGGCTTCTTCCCAGATATAGAAGACCTCGTAAACAGTGCCAAAGGCGTTGATCTCAAATTCGTAATACGAATCTTTGCCGGCGATGAAGACTTCGACGTCGTTGTCGGTGTAGATGGGCGAATCGCGCTCGGTGAGGAAGGCGCTGACGAAGGGTTCTTCCACCCAGAAGCCGACGTAGAGATTGTCATCGTCCCAAAGGACGGCGGCATGGGTGGCGTGGACAGTGGGTTTGCCGCTGATCAGATCGACGAAACGGGGCGAACGGGGCGCGGCCTGCCAGCAGGCTTCGTCCAGGCGGCCATCGATGCGCGGCGGCGTGTCCACGCGGAGGGCGGTGTAGCGGGCGATACGCTCCTCAGGGCACGGGAAGACGTGGGGCATGGAGAATCCTTGGTTATTGTGACAGAACGGTCGAGTTCACGTTGCAGCAGCCTTACCACAGTCTGGTCTTGGATCTCTTGAACAGTTATCCAATTGTCGAGAAGTGCTTGTCGAACAACGGCTGCACCGGGGAGATTGGTATCAAAGCGCAGTTCTGCCAGAACAGCAGGGGGGATGACAATTCGAGAGAACTGCATACGCAGCAGGTCAAGCTGCCCGATGATCGCCAGGTTCAAAATAGGGGACGTGTTACTCACCACGGGCATAGGTTAAGTCATCCTCTAGCTCGTCCTCTGTATAATGGCGCGCGATTTTGCGTTCACCCAGGATTTGCCCAAACTCATACTTGCTCAAACCGACTAGTTCCCTTGCCTTGCCAAAAGAGACAGCTTCCTGTGCATACAGGGCAATGGCCAGTTCCAGGAGTAGTTCCTCAGGCAATCGCTTTTCGGGCAGGCGAATGGCCTGAACAATCGAGTCTGGTATTGTAAGATGGATGCTCATCGTAATTCCCTCAAGTCAAGCATCAAGATATGGCACAAGGAAATGGCTCGTCAGTATATCACAAATTATCACAGATAATATCACGAATAGAAGACAGTTCCCCTGCTATCAGCGATGCACCGTCCGCCGCTTGACGTCTGCTCCAATCCCCGATAGGATCTTGATTGCGCCCAATCGCCTGTGCTATACTCGAACGAACATCCGTTCGTGCTTTCTCTGTCAAATTGAGTCAAATGGCCCCCAAAAAGAGTCCCAAACGCCCGAGCAAACGCAAACCCACACCCTCTGCCCAGGTGACCAAGTCACTCAAAGTAGTGACGCGCCCCGAAGTAGCGGGACTGGGACTTATCATCATCTCGGTCTTCACGCTGCTCAGCCTCTTCACCGACAGCAGAGGTAGCATCACCGGCTTTTGGATTGACATCTGGCGCACGTGGACCGGCGTCGGCGTGTGGGGCGTGCCGCTAATTACTGGCTCGGTGGGGCTGTGGATGGTGATCCGCGCCATTGAAAAGATGCCCGACCTGCCCTGGCAGCGCCCGCTGGGGATCTTCTTCCTCTTTATCGCTTACATCACCGGGGTGACGCTGGTCGCGCCTACGCCTCTGCGCGCCGAGTTGGCACTTTCGGGCGAAGTGGGTGGACAGTTGGGGCTGTGGCTGGCCACCGGCCTGGAGGAAGGGCTGAGCGCCTGGGGTGGCTGGGTGATTATCGTTGTCCTGGCTGTGGCCGGATTGGTCCTGTTGACGGGGCGGGTGCTGCTCGATTTCTTGCTGGATAGCTGGGACATTTTCCTCGATGCGATGGATGGCGCAAAAGCCAAACGCGAGGACGTCGCCATCGATCTGCAACCGGAGTTCCCCATGGCCAGTGGCGAGATCTCCTGGTGGAAGCGCATGCTTGAACGAGTGCCGCGTCCCAGCCTGCCTCACCCCGAAGACGAACCCAAGATCCAATTGCCTCCCGCGGCCATACGCGCCCGATCAGTGCCGCAACAGCCGCCCGCCACAACACCCGATCCAACATTGACTGCGGCAGACAACCGTCCTCGGCCACCGTTGACCAAACCCAGCGAAGAAGGCGCGCTCACCCCTCGCGTCGTAGGCGGCGTCCAATCGTGGACGCTCCCCCGCGTCGACGACATGCTGTCGGACTGGGATCGTTTTGTGGACAGCTACGAGAAGATCCGCGAAAAGGGCAAGATGATTGAGAAGACGCTGGAGCTGTTCGGCGTCCCCGCGCGGTTTAAAGAAGTGAACATCGGCCCCACCGTCACCCAATACTTGATTGAACCAGGCTACATCGAGCGCACCGTGCGCGGCGAAGTCAAAAAGACCAAGGTCAAGGTCGCCAAAATCGCCGGCCTGAGCAACGATCTGGCCCTGGCGTTGGCTGCGCCCAGCGTACGCATCGAAGCCCCTGTACCAGGGACAAACTACGTGGGCGTCGAAGTGCCCAACGGTGAAAGCAATGTCGTCGGCCTCAAAGAGCTGATGGAGAGCGAAGAGTTCGCCAACATCCAGCGCAAGGCCAAACTGCCCATCGCCCTGGGCGAAGACGTGAAGGGCAAGCCTGTGGTCACCGATCTGGCGCGCATGCCCCACGCCCTCATCGCCGGCGCAACCGGATCGGGTAAGTCGGCCTGTATTAACTCGATCATCAGTTGTCTGCTCCTCAGCCACACGCCCGAAACGCTGCGCATGCTCATGGTCGATCCAAAAATGGTGGAGTTGACCACCTACAACGGTGTGCCCCATCTTCTCAGCCCCGTCGTCACCGAAGTGGACAAGGCGTCGGGTGTCCTCTACTGGGCGGTGAAGGAGATGGAGCGACGTTATCAACTCCTCAACAAGGCCAACACCCGAGATCTCGAACGTTATAACGAATATCTACGCAAGCGCAACGAAGACATCCTGCCCTTCATCGTCATCATCATTGACGAAATGGCCGACTTGATGATGACCGCCGCCGAAGAAGTCGAAAAGCACGTCTGCCGCTTAGCACAGATGGCGCGCGCCGTGGGCATTCACCTGATCATCGCCACACAGCGCCCATCGGTGGACGTGATCACCGGCCTGATCAAGGCCAACTTCCCCACGCGCATCGCCTTTGCCGTCAGCAGCCAGACAGACAGCCGGGTCATTCTCGATGTGCCGGGAGCGGAACGTCTACTGGGACGGGGTGACATGCTCTTTATGCCGCCCGACTCCAGCAAACTCGAACGCTTGCAGGGCACCTACCTCAACGACGACGAAATCAACCGCATCGTGCGCTATTGGAAGGGCATCCGTAGCCTCGAAAACTACACCGCGCCAACCCTCCCCGACGTCACCACGACGTTGGAGACGGAATATGTCCCCGAGCCGCCGCGCAAGCCAACCGTGGAAGACTGGGATGATCCCTACGCCAACCGGCAGCGCCCGGCGCAAGAACCGATGGTACAGCCCCTCTTTGAGCAGATCGAAGTGATGAAGACGGTCGACAACCGCGATGATCTCTTCGAGGCCGCCGTAGAAGTGGTGCAAGCCGCCGGTCGCGGCTCGGTGACATTGCTTCAACGCCGTCTGCGCATCGGCTACACCCGCGCCAGCCGTCTTGTGGAACAGCTCGAAGAAGCGGGCATCCTCGGCCCCGATCAAGGCGGATCCCAAGGGCGCATCGTCTATCTCGACGATCCAACTAACGCCTCACATGCACCGTCGCAGCCGCCGGAAGACCGTTCACCCAAGGCGGATGCGCCCAAAGTGTCCCCGCTCAAACCGCGCATCATTGGCGACGACGACGACACGCCCCGAATTTGGATGTAACGATTGACGATTGACGATTGACAGAATCGACCTGCCGATGTGAGCTTTCATTAGAATGCTCATTGTCTTACAGTGTGGGGGCAAACCTTCCTGAAAGGAGAAGCGTCGAGTGCGTTTCGCCCTTTCAGGAAGATGCTGTTTCTTCCTGGAAGGTTCGCGCCCCTAGACTGAGACACATTACGGTCCCCCTCTGCATCTCTACCTCCGACCTCTCCAAACTCTGTTATAATAAGTGTCAGCAAGAAATCGACACTGCTTTATCACCCGAAAGGACGTGACTGTGAGTGATCTCCCCCGAACCTCACCGACCACGAACGAAGCGCGGGATGGTGCCGCTATGACCAGCAGTAATGGACAGCCTGTCGGCAACAACGGACAGGCGGTTGGACAGCAGCCGGATCGTGCCCCCGATGGACGTGAGTGGTTCTTGATGTCGGTCGATGAGACGACCGCTGCACTTGATGTGAACCCCAGCCAGGGGCTAAGCGCCGACGAAGCGCAACGCCGCCTCGAAAAACATGGCCCCAACGAACTGACCGAAGAAGGGCGCATTCAGCCCTGGCAGATTTTACTCCAACAATTTACCGAACCGCTGGTGATCGTCCTGATCGTCGCGGTGGTGGTCTCCGCCGGCTTGTGGGTGTTCCAACGGGGCAGCCCCGACCATGAACCACTCCCGTACGACAGCATTGTGATCCTGGCGATTGTGATCCTCAACGCGCTGCTGGGTTTCTTCCAAGAATTCCGCGCCGAAAAGGCCGTGGCCGCGCTCAAGCAGATGGCGTCTCCTGAATCCACTGTCCGGCGCGACGGCAAAGTACGCGACATTCCCGCGCGTGAGTTGACGCCCGGCGATGTGTTATTGCTGGAGGCGGGAGATCGCATCCCCGCCGACGCCCGCCTTGTCCAAAGCGCCAACATCAACATCGAAGAGTCGGCACTAACGGGCGAGTCGGTGCCGGTGAACAAGCACATTCAGCGGTTGGAAAACCCCGAAGCGACCCTGGGCGACCGCAAAAACATGGTCTACATGGGATCAGCCGTCACCTATGGCCGCGCCGAAGCAGTGGTGGTTGCAACCGGCATGAAGACGCAGATGGGCGGCATTGCCACACTGCTCCAGAATGTGGAAGATGAAGAGACGCCGCTCCAGGTGGAACTGGCGCGCATCGGCAAACAGTTGGGCTTACTGGTGTTGGCTGTGGCAGCAATTGTGACAGTCACCGGCGTGCTGCGCGAAGGCAGCTTCAGTAGCGACATCCTGATCACCATGTTCCTCTTCGGCGTAGCACTGGCTGTGGCCGCCATCCCCGAAGGCTTGCCTGCTGTGGTGACCGCTGTGCTGGCCCTTGGGGTGCGGCGCATGGCCGAACGCAACGCCATTGTACGCCGTCTGCCTGCCGTGGAAACACTGGGCAGCGCCACCGTCATCTGTAGCGACAAGACAGGCACCCTCACCCGCAACCAGATGACGGTGCGGCGTATCCTTTTAGGTGTGGATCAGGTGCTCACCGTGAGCGGAGAAGGCTACGAACCCGAGGGCGAATTCCACACCGAAGAGGGCAGTGCCTTTGCTAAAGACGATTCTCACCTGGTGTCGTTGCTGCGCGGGGCAGCGCTCAACAACGACGCCCGTTTGGTGCGCGATGACGAAGATCGCTGGGCAATCGAAGGCGATCCCACAGAGGGATCATTACTGGTGACGGCGTGCAAAGCAGGCCTCGATCCAGAGACGATGCGCCGCGCCATGCCGCGCAACGGCGAAATTCCTTTTAGCTCCGAGCGTAAACGCATGGCCACAATCCACAAATTCGAAGATCGCCCCATCGCCTTCGAAAAAGGAGCGCCCGATGTGGTGATTGAGCTATGTACGCACGTGCGCAGCGGCGACGAGGTGATCCCGCTCACCGACGAACTACGCGAGCGCATCCTCTCTATCAACGAGGGATTTGCGAGCAGTGCATTGCGTACCCTGGCCTTTGCCTCGCGTGAAATCCCGGCAGAGATGGCCGGGCGCACCGAGTTCGACGCCGAAGACCTGGAACGCGATCTGATCTGGGAAGGGCTGATGGGCATGATCGATCCACCGCGCACCGAGGCCAAAGAGTCGGTGGCACAGGCCCACGGTGCGGGTATCCGCACGATTATGATCACCGGTGATCATGGGCTTACGGCGTTGGCTATCGCCAAGGAACTGGGCATCGCCGCCCAGGACGCACGCGCCGTCACCGGCCAGGAGCTGGTGCGCATGGACGATGCCGAGCTGGCAGACGTGGTGCGCACGGTGAACGTCTATGCCCGTGTCAACCCGGAACACAAACTCAACATTGTGAGAGCCCTCAAGGCGCATGGTGAAGTGGTGGCCATGACCGGCGACGGTGTCAACGATGCGCCGGCGCTGCGGCAGGCCGACATTGGCATTGCCATGGGCATCACCGGCACAGACGTGAGCAAAGAGGCCAGCGACATTGTGCTGGCCGACGACAACTTCGCCACCATCGTTGCCGCCATCTCCGAAGGGCGCAGTATTCTCGACAACATCAAAAAGTTCATCCGCTACCTGCTCAGCAGCAACGCCGGCGAGGTGATGACCATGTTTGTTGGCATCATCCTGGCCGGGGTGCTGGGGCTGGTGGGCGAAGGGGGAGAGCTCTTCCTGCCCCTGCTGGCGGTACAGATCCTCTGGATCAACCTTGTCACCGATGGTGGGCCGGCGCTGGCGTTGGGCATTGACCCCGCCGCGGAGGGGTTAATGGCGCGACCGCCACGCGACAGCAACGAGCCGGTGATCGATAGAAGCATGTGGCTGACCATCGGGTTGGTGGGCTTCGTGATGATGCTGGGCACGATCTTCGTCCTCGACGGCTATTTGCCAGGCGGCCTCTTCGAGTTGGTCGCATTCCCCGAAGACAGTAGCCTGATGATGCAACACGCGCGCACCGCCGCCTTCACCACGTTGGTCATGTTCCAGATGTTCAATGTCTTCAACATGCGCAACCAGCAGCGCAGCCTCTTTGGCCGTGAGCTGTTTAACAATCGGTGGCTCTGGATTGCCGTGGCAGTCAGCCTGCTGCTCCATGCTGCCGTTATCTACTTCCCGCCGCTGCAGAATGCATTCGATACGGTGCCGCTCACGCTCTTCGATTGGCTGCTGGCAACTGTCGTAGCCTCATCGGTGGTGGTGGTGATGGAAGTGGTCAAATTGGTCATCCCTAATCGGAAGCGGTAGAATAGTTTTTTGATTTCCTCGGCTTGCACCAGGAATTCCCCAGGTGGGACACACCGACCAGTTTGTTGTCGAACAGTGGATGACACTGGCCAATGTGTTCTTGGGTTTTTGTAGTCGATAAGGATACCTGTGTCTTTTCGTTCTCGCTTGACTCGTTTTGATCGCCGATCACCCGCCTTCGTGATGACGGCTGTTGTGGTTGGCATTGCACTGCTGCTCATCGCATGGATCATCGCCACCCAGGCCGATGACGGCGTCCCCAGCGCCGACGACGTGGCCGTGCGCATGGAACAGCGGTTGCCGCGCGTGAGCACGGTGCAGGGCAGAATCGAATTGGTCAACGGTGCAGCGGTGTTGGAGCAAGAGCTTTGGATCGAACGGCCGCGCCGACTACGCGCCGAAGTTGAAGCCGGTCCGCCAGGGGTAGCCCCGGTAGGGCCGAATCAGAAGACAACACTGGTGCTTTCAGAAGAAGAAGCCTGGTTCTATAACCCCACGCTTGGTGTAGCGACCGTTACCAGCCGCGCCAATTACACGCCTGCCGCCAGTGTCGATGTGGGCGGCTCGATCCTCGAATCGATGCCCGAGGCGGTGCTGGCAGCGCTGCAAAACGCGGCCGATATCCAGCTTATCGGCGAGGATCGAGTGGCGGGCAGGCAGACGCTGCGTATGCAGATCCTCATGGCGCAACCCCAGGCACCCTTCGATGCGCAGCGGATCACAGTGGGGCTGGATCGCGAGTTTTTCTATCCACTCTGGATCGAGACAGATCGCGGTTTCGCCCTCCGTTTCCAAAACGTTCAGTTCAACCAAGCCATCGATCCGGCCACCTTTGTCTTCGTTCCACCGGCCGGTATCGTCGTTAACCGCATTAACGAATAACCCCCACTCCACAGAGGTTCTCAGTGACGCAACAATCGAAAATGCCACGGCAACTGGCGAGCTTCCGCCAGTTGATGGCGGTTGCCATTGCCACAAGGCTGGTAATCGACACCAAGACACAATTTTTCAACCCATTCCTTGCCACAGTAGCCGCGGGTGTGGGTCTCGACGTGGTCACTATGGGGCGGCTCGTGAGTGTACGCAGCGCCATGGGGCTGACTGCGCCTATCTTCGGTGCACTGGCCGACCGCAACGGCTATCGACGCATCATGCGTCTGGGGCTGTTGCTGGTGATGGTGGGCACACTGCTCATTGGCCTGAGTAACAACTTATGGCTGCTGCTCCCTGGGATGATCCTCTCGGGGCTGGGCTTGAGTAGCTTCGTGCCCACGTTACAGGCATATGTGAGCGCGCGGCTGCCCTACGAACGCCGCGCCCAGGGGATCGGCATCCTCGAATATGCGTGGGCGTTGGCAGGGATCGTAGGGTTGTCGTTGATGGGCTTGTTGATCGAGGCGCAGGGCTGGCGCGCCCCGTTCTTTGTGATGGCAGCGGGCATGGCGTTGGGTTGGGTAGCCTTCGGCTTCATGCCCGGCGCCCGCGAGGACGGTGCAGGCAAACGGCTCGAACCGGTGCTGACGCTATCGACGGTAGATCTGCCCCAACGTGTCCGTGCGTTCTTCCGCTTGGAAAGCAACAACCGTTCCACCTATGGGCTAATCGTGGCCAACGCCTTCTTTTTCTTCGCCCAATTTCACATTCTGATTATCCACGGCGGCTGGTTACAGGCTGAATATGGGCTGACCCCAGCGCTATTGGGGACGGTTGCGCTGATTCAGGGGGTGGCCGATCTGGCGGGGAGCGTGCTGGTGTCGCTGATTACCGACCGGGTGGGCAAGCGACGTTCAGTGCTGGCAGGGATGATCGGCGTCTTTGTGATCTACGCGGCGCTGCCCTTGTTCAACGTGGCGCTGCTGCCGGTGGTGGTGGCGCTGGCGTTGATGCGCTTTTTCTTCGAATTCGGCATTGTCAGCACTATTTCGTTGATCAGCGAACAGGTTCCTGCGCAACGGGGCAAAGTAATGACCCTCTCTGCCGCTTTCACGTTGACGGCATCTACACTGGCAGGCTTGACGGGTCCTTGGGCGTATACCGAGTTCGGCGTCATGGGGCTGGGGCCGGTCGCCGCCCTCTGTGCGGGGATTTCAACCGTGCTTGTGATCACGCAGGTGAAGGAGAAGAATGAAGAATAAAGATTGGGTAGACAAAGGTGTGTGCTTTAAAGCACGCGCCTTCGTCTACCCAATCTTTATTCTTCAGTGACTATACAGGTGCATTCTTCATTCTTTTTTAGTCTGCGCCGGCAGGCTGAACTGCCGGTGCCTTCACCTTCTCGCGGTTGAGGTTGGGCAGCAGCATCGCCGTCAGTGCCGTAATGACGGGGATAATACAGAGCATGAGCATGGCATTGTAGAGCCCCATATTGACCGGTTCAGCCAACCAGCCGCTAAAAGAGACGCCCAACGCGCCCATCGCAAAGACGAAGCCCAAGGCGACGCCAGTACCCACGCCGGCGTTCTTGGGGAAGAGTCCTTGTGCCATCACCAGCATGGGCGGCCACGCCGCGCCGGAGACAAAACCGACGATGGGCGCAATATAGAAGGCTCGGTAATCGCCCAAAAGGAACATCCACGCCGTCAGCGGGGCCGAGATGAGCATCGAGATGACCATCACGCGCACGCCGCCAAAACGGTCGGCCAACATGCCGCCGGTCAACGAGCCGAAGGCCAGCACAAAGAGCATCACCGACGAGAGCAGGCTGGCCCGTTCGCGGGTGAACTGGGCGATGTCTACAAAGTATTGAGGCAGGAAGGCAGAAAACGATTCCTGCGACCAGGCGCGCAGCGACATGGTAAGGATCAACGCCACAATCGCCAGTGTGGTGAAGGCAGGATTCAGTTCGATCTTCCAACTGGCTTTACGCTCCACCACACCTGCACTACGCTGAGCTTGACCGGTTAAGAAGTACAACATCGGCACGGTGAGCAACGAGACCAAGGCCAGCAACGCCGTGCCGCGCACCCCCACCGTCTCCATGATCACCGCCGCCAGGATTGGCCCCACGGCGTAGCCCATGTTGCCGCCCAACATAAACATGGCGACCCCCGCCGTCTTTTTCTCCGGGCCGGCAGCCACATTCGCGCCTGCTGCACCCTGGGGATGGAAAGCCGCCGATCCAAAACCGGCCAACCCGGCGATCATCATTGCCGTGTTAAAGTCGGGCAAGAACCCGATGATGGCAATCAAGAACGACATCCAAAGCACGCCACCCACGGCAAACCAACGCCCACCATAGAGATCGCTGTAGTAGCCGAAAAGTGGCTGTGTCAGCGAAGATGCAATCTTGAAGACGGCCAGCATCAGGCCGATCTGTGCCAGATCAAGCACTAGTGTCTCTTTGAGGTAGAGACCAATTACAATCGGCATGGCGCCGGCGAGCATGTCCACGCTGAAATGGCCCAGCGTCAAACTCCACAAGGTGACGTTTTTCCACAACGGTTTCATAGGATTTCCTCGGGCAATCGCAAAGATAGGTAGGCGGCAACGAGTGCAGGCACAAGGAAACATTTTATCACGAGGAGGGGGGAGGCGCGCCAACGGGGGAAGTGGCAGGTGGCAGCTTCCGTCGTCGGTCGTCCGTCGTCCCGCTGCCCTCAGCGGCGTCGTCCGTCGTTTTGTCGACCACCGCCCCATCCGGTACAATGATCTGCGGGAGGGGATGTGTCCCGGTGGGCGCCCTGGTCTTCAAAATCAGTGGCAGGCGGCGCAGAGCCGGCTGCGGTGGGTTCGACTCCCATGCCTTCCCGACTGTGGTGATTGGGAATTCGTGATTGGGGATTGGGTTTCGACACGGGTGGATGGGCGTGTGCATTGTTGCGCTACAAGACCGTTGGATGTCCACTCGCTCGCCAATTGAGAAAGCCAATCACTTATGACCAATCACCAATCACTCCCTAATTATGACTGAAATCAACCTTTTCGACGACGCTGAACCACTGCGATTCAAACACATCTTGATCTACCCCTACCCCGATCTGAAACGGCTGTGGGTGCGCGTTTGGTTGCCAGCCAAGCAGGGCGCTGAACCCAACGTGGAGTTGCGTCTGCTCAACCCCAACGGCAGCGAGAACAACAGTCTACTCTTGTTGGCCCAAACCGATGTGCGGCTCAACAACACCTTCCACCTCAAGGATCCGGTTCAGCCCGGCGCAACCTATCGCATGGTGGCCGAGTTGACACAAGGATTCGGCGATCAAACTGAACGGCTCGACCGCCAGGAATTCGACATCGTGCTGGAATTTCGCAACCCCGAAGCAGGGGACGCCGGTTTCGGCGTCGGTTTGGCCCAACTCTTTGCCGACGAAGACGACGCCGAAGATACTGAGGAGAGCCCGTAGTGGCCCACTGCCCTCTTTGCGGGCAACCCAATCCCCTGGCGAGATTGGCGCAGCACCCTGAACTGACACAGGCCATCACCTGCCGCGTCCAAGACGCACACCACGGCTGGTCTGCGACGCAGGGGATCTGCCCAGATTGCGCCGTCCACTACGCCGAACGGCAAATTGCCCTCCGTTCCATCGACACGCTCCACTACGACGGCCCCGATTCCGTCGGTTTTCCCTACTATCACCGCGACGAAATGACAATCCTGGCGCTGCCGGAGCGGCTGCCCGACCACCCCCATTTCACGGGGAGTGGCGTCACCATTGCCTTCATCGACAGTGGCTACTACCCCAACCCCGATCTCATTGACGGCAGGCCCACTGTCCTCGATCTGCATTACAGCAATGCAGACGTCGGCCGCGCCCGTCGTCTGCTTGAGCAGCAACGGTTGCGCATTCGCCAATACCTCAACCTCTTCGAAGAGAGTGAACGCACCGGCCTCGATTCGCCCAGCCTGTGGAGCGACGCGCCCAACAGTTGGCACGGCCAGATGACCAGCGCCGTGGCCGCGGGGAACGGTCTGCTCAGCGACGGTTATTATCGCGGCTTTGCGCCTGAAGCCGCTCTGCTGCCCATCAAAATCGGGCGCGCTGACGGCGGCATCCCCGAAAGTGAGATCGCCCGCGCCCTCCACTGGCTGCTGCGCGAGGACAATTGGCAACGCTACGGTGTACGTGTAATCAACATCAGCGTCGGCGGCGACCATCCTCAGGCATGGTGGGAGAATGACGTCTGCCTCGCCGTGGAAGAGTTGACCCGGCGTGGTGTGCTGGTCGTCTCCGCGGCGGGGAACAGTAACCGGGGCGAACTGGTGGCCCCGGCGCAAGCACCCTCCGCCATTACCGTAGGCGGCATCGATGACGGCAACCGGCGCATTCGCCTGGATCGTCCTGAAGAGACGATTCGCTACCAGGCCTATCACCACAACTGGGGGCCGGTTTACGTCGATTCGTGGCAGATTGCCAAGCCCGAAGTCGTGGCCCCGGCCAAGTGGGTCCCCGCGCCGGTGTTGCCGGTGAGCCCGATTTTCCGTGAGATGTGGGTGCTGGACCAGGCGTGGGATGCGTTGGTGGCCGGCGATGTCATCGCTGCGGCGGAGATCGTCTATACATGGCGCACGATCCTCGATTTTGAGCCTGAAATCCGCCAAGCCGGTGCCGAAGAATTGCAACAGACGCTGCTGGCGCGCATGAACGCGCACAAGTTCATCCACCGTCACTACCAACACGTGGATGGCACCAGCGTGGCCGCGCCGCAGGTGGCCGCTGTGGCTGCCCAGATGTTGCAGGCCAACCCTCACCTGAGCCCCTACCAGATCAAGGAGCTGATCACGGCGTCGGCACACCCGCTCTATCACCTGCCGCCGGAGCGCAAAGGGGAAGGGTTGTTGGTTCCTGCGTCAGCGGTGGCGTTGGCATTGCGTGCGCCGGGCGGTCTGCTCTCAGGCTTGCCTGTGAGCGGGGCGCAGATGGCGGCGGATGGGTTGCGCAATCTCTCGATCCCGGTTAAAGTAGCAACAATCGGTGATGCCGATGTGGATCAGGACCAATGGCGCGCGATCTACCTCGGTTGTCTGGCCCCCGATGCGCAGAGTGTCGCCCTGACAGGTTCGTTTAACGGCTGGCAACACGATGCAGTCTTCCTCTTACCGGCGCAAAGTGGCTGGTGGCACGGCATCTTCCTCCTGCCGCCCGGCAGCCACCTCTACCGCTTTTGGATCACCGGCACCGACGACAGCGTCCGCTGGGTCTGCGACGCAGAAAACGCGCTGCGGGCTGAAAGTGGATTTTGCCATCCTCACAGCGTGATCAACGTCTGAACCATCACAATTCACCCTCAATAACCGGCACTGACCAAGAGAAGGTTGCCAATCAGCTTTTCGCTGATCCGAACCGGTCATTGAGAAAGCAACCAATCATACAGGCAGGTCTTTATGTATCGGGCGTATCACCGCTGGCACAGTCCTCGCTTAAATCGGGACATGGAGTTGTTGGTCTTTGGTCATGCGGGTGCGCGTGCGCTGGTTTTCCCTACCAGTCGTGGGCGCTTTTTTGAATTTGAGGATCGGGGCATGGTGGGCGCGCTGAGGGATCAGATTGAGAACGGTGCGCTGCAACTCTACTGCCTCGACAGTGTCGACGATGAGAGCTTCTACTGCCGTTGGGCGCACCCTTCGGGGCGGATCCATCGTCATGTGCAGTACGAAGAGTACATCCTCAACGAAGTATTGCCGTTGACCCGTCAGCTCAACGACAATCCTTTCCTGATGGCACTGGGGTGCAGTTTCGGCGCATATCACGCCGTCAACATTGGGCTGCGTCATCCACATCTTTTTGGGCGTGTGCTGGGCATGAGCGGTAAATATGACATGACCAGCTTCTTCAGCGGCTACTACGATGAGACGATCTACTACCACACGCCGTTGCATTTTGTGCCCAAACTGTCTGACCCCAATGTGATCCGTCAACTGCAACACTTGAACATTATTTTGGCGATTGGCAAAACGGATCCACACATCGAAGAAAATCGGCGTTTGAGCGGCGAACTGTGGTCCAAAGGCATCGGCAACGCCCTACGCGAATGGGACGGCTGGGCGCACGATTGGCCGTATTGGCAGCAGATGGTGCGGGCGTATATTGGGGGAGCGTAAGAACATAATGCGTAATGCGTAATGAGTAATCCAGAGATCTTGTTGAGCACCTTACTCCTTACTCCTTACTCCTTACTCCTTACTCCTTACTCCTTACTCCTTACTCCTTACTC
>WGMT01000089.1 GCA_016124945.1 bacterium
CCGCAGGTTGGTGATGCTGTTTACGACCAGGGCAGAGGTTGCATTGGCACAGCCCGCCCCTGCAAAGTCGCTCTGTTCGATGAGCACGTTGTCGCCTGTGTTGATGTTCATGCCGGTGCCTCTGTTGCGCACCGACACATTGCGGATCACCAGGTTGTCGCTGTTGGTGGCGTTCAACCCGATCCCCGAACCGGAAAAGGTGCAGGCGGATGCTTTGGAGAGATTCAAATTCTCCAACGTTGCACCGTCGGCGTTGTTGAGCACAAGACCAATGCCGTTGAAGTTGGCCAGGGTCAAGTTGCGCAACGTGCTATTGGGCGCCAAGAGTTGAAGAGTGTTGGCGAGCGACGTCGCGTCAATAGTGATAGCCTGGGCACCCCCGTCAATCGTCACCGGGTTGGCGATGGTGGGCAATGCGCTGGTGAGGGAAATGGTATACGGCCCAGCGCCGGGGATGGAAAAACTGATCACATCGACGCTTGCATTGCTGCCGGCAGCGCACTCGCCACTGGTTGCGCCCGAGGACGTGTCCGTATTGGCCGCTGTAATCGCCTCGCGCAAAGAACAGAAGCCGTCGTTGGCGACCACGTCATTGGTGGTGTTGACGACAATTGAAAGATTAACGACCTGTGTTGCCGTTGGCGTGGCGGTGGGTGTCGCCGTCGCTGTTGCGGTTGGCGTCTCGGTCGGTGTCGCTGTAGGCGTGGGCGTCGGTGAAAGGAAAACCAGATTTTGTTCTGTGTTTTCGCCCCAGGTGAACGTCAACGCCGCTGCCACACTGGCGTCACCCAGTTTGAACACAATCGTATCTCCCGCCAGACCACCGTCGTAGATCGGGGTCGTGGGATCATCTGCCGGAATTTGGATCAGGTAGAGGCTGTTCTGCCCGCCGTTACTGAAGACGACTGTGTTGAGTGTATGGGTCTCAGTGATGGAATGAGTAACTTCCACCTGGATCGATGTCCCATCAACCACGGGTGCGCCGTCTAAACTTACTGCGCCGAAAAAGGTGTGGGGAGGCTGCGGCGCAGATTGCGCCGCAGCCTCCTGCCAGGTTCCGCCAAGTAGAGCGGAAACCAACCCCAGCAACAAGGCCAGCATTGAGATTCTGGCGAAAAGTGTTGGGGCGTTTTGCTGAAATCTCATGGATCTTCCCATTCTCAGTTGCCTCCCTTGGATCGAGTCAGAGTTGTCGTGAGCGACGGTATGTTCGGAGCATATTTACACATCGGATCACGTTATTCCTTCCCGATAAGGGGTAAGTAGATTGGCTGAGTGAACTGTAGCGTGAAATCGACAAAACCTGCCTGGCCATTGTCCCAGGTGCTGATGAGCACATCATCGCCCGCAAGCTTCAGGGTGACAGTGCGGCCAACTGTGCCACAGGACGGCGTCGACGAATCGGCGGCAGAGATGTGTACGGCAAAGGCGGTGCGTCCATCTTCCACTGCATTTGTTACGCCCACACCGCAGCGGGTTGCGCCGATCCAGGCTTCGACAGGTTGCCCGGCGTGCAGATGCGAGGGCAAGTAGCCATAGAGTGTTGCCGGCGGCAGTGCACGCAAGGTTGCTGCA
Source organism: bacterium (assembly GCA_016124945.1). GTDB lineage: Bacteria > Chloroflexota > Anaerolineae > Caldilineales > Caldilineaceae > RI-153. The sequence continues at coordinate 1,576 of WGMT01000089.1, forward strand.
TCGGCAGCAAGGATGGCGCCGTTGTCGCCTGGCAGCGTCAGCGTCACCGCTTCGGTGGTGCGCAGCCAATAGCCCTGCGCAAAGACCATTTCCGTCAGTTCGTTGAGTAGGCTGTCAAACGGAGCCTGGAGCGTTGGATCGTACATCTTCCAGGGTGAACTGGGATCAGCCGGTTCGTACCCAAAGACACGATTGTACTTGCCCGCAATGGACGCGAGGGCTTCTGTCACCGGCAGTGTGCGCTGTAGCGGATAGCCGAAGAGGTTCCATCCGGCGATGGGCAGAGAAACCTGAAGCGCCGCTGTGCTGTCGCGCACAACCTTGATCGAGACAAGGCCGTTGTCGCTCAGCACACCGTCGCTGACAGTGTAGGTGAAGACATCGGTGCCGAGGAAGCCCAGGGTGGGCGTGTAGACAAAACTGCCATTGGCTTGTAGCGAGATGACGCCATTTTGGGGTGCGGTCTGCACAGTCGCCGTCAAGATGGCGCTGTCGACGTCGGTGTCGTTGGCCAGCAAACCTGCGCCGGCAACCACTGTCAACGTCGTGTCTTTTAGGCTGATGTAGGCATCGTCACCGGCGGTGGGAGGCAGTTGCAACTCTTCGAGCACCAGATCGTTACCCGTATCCCCCTGGTAGTAGATGAAGTAGGTCACACCGTCAATGACAAGCGTGCCGCCATTGGTGGCCGCGCCGGTAAAGCGGCTGCCCACAATGGCATCAGTGGCATTATTGGCGATGACGGTGATGGGTGTGGTCAACGGGCCGCCCACCGTGCCGGTCAGGATGGCGGCGTTGATGGTGACGGTGCCGTTGACAACCCACTGATCATGCTGCGTCCCTGGCGTCGAACCGTTGATATCGACATCAAGGATAGATCCACTGTTAAGTGCCAGGTTGCCGTTGATGGTGATCTGGCCGGGAGAGTTGCCCGCCGCCAGAATGCCGGTGTTGTTGGCAGTGACATTGCCGTTTACCGTCATTGCGCCGCCCAATGTACCGCTGCTGGTGATCGTCATCGTGCCGGTGAGCGTGCCCGCGCCGGTGATCTTGCCTGCCCGGGCCGTAAAGCCGCTGCTTGCAGTGACTGAATTGCCCAGCACATCCCATTGCCCTGTCGACACAAGCAGCGTTGTAAAGGTGCGGTTGAAACCTGTGTCGAAGATGACGTCGCCGCTACTCTTGGCAAACTCGACTGCCATTAGCCGGCCGGTGCCGCTCACGCTCTGATCAGTGTTACCGTTGAGTGTGACAACGGTTGTGTTTGTGTACCCATCGGCATCGTTGCTCACCACATCGCCGCCAACAAGAATGCGGTTGGATTGTATGCTCGGCGCATTTTGCAGGGTCAAATCGCCCAAGACGGTGAGATCCTGGGTCATGGAAAGCAAGCCGGTACAGTTGAAACCTATAGTAATGTCGATGACAAGATTCGTCACTGTTCCGGCAAAATTGGAACGGTATCGGCAACCCGTCAGCCGTAGCGTGCCTGAAATCGTTCCTGTGCCGGTAAGTTCAGCGTCGCCGCCGTTGTTGGCAAAGCCGCTGAAGGGGAACTCGTTGGGGAGAATTACGACACCGCTGGGTTTGTTCACATTCACGTACATCAATGCGCCAGCGCCGCTGATCGTCTGATCATCGCTGCCCACCAAGCTGACGACGGTTGTTGCAGACTGGAAGCTGCGGTAGCCGTCGGTGTCGTTGCTGACAACATCGCCACTGACGACGATCTGGCTGCCGTTCATTTGCGCTGCGCCTTCCAATGTCAGGTTACCGGTTACGCTGATGGCCTGTTGGAAGAGCATGACACTGCCACAATTGAAGCCGGCTGGGGTCATGTTGATGACAAGATTTGTGACCGTCCCTGCGAAGTCGGATTGGTATTGACAGCCTGTCATACGCAGCGTACCCGAGATCGTCCCCGTGCCGCTGAGTTCGCCATTGCCGCCGTTGTCGCCAAAGCCGTTCAAGGGGAACTCGTTGGGCAGGATCACCACGCCGCTCGGTTTGTTGACGTCGACAAACATCAACGCGCCGGCGCCGCTGATCGTCTGATCATCGCTGCCCACCAGGCTGATCACAGTCGTTGCAGACTGGAAACTGCGGTAGCCGTCGGTGTCATTGCTGACAACATCGCCACTGACGGCGATCTGGCTGCCGTTCATTTGCGCTGCGCCTTCCAATGTCAGGTTGCCGGTTACGCTGATGGCTTGTTGGAAGAGCATGACACTGCCACAATTGAAGCCGGCTGGGGTCATCTCGATGATGAGATCTTCGACTGCCCCGGCGAAGTTGGCGGTTACGGCACACCCTGCAAACCGCAGCGTACCGGTAACCTCCCCATCTCCAGCAAACGTTCCAGCCACCGTCAACACAAAGGTTGCCCCCACGGTGACAGTTGCATCGGCGTCAACCGTCAGGCTCAACGCCGTGCCGTCGGCGCTAAGGACAGGATCATTGGCAACATCAGGTACGATCACAGTGTCACTGCTGGTGGGGACTGCGGCACAATCCCAATTCGAAGCGTTATGCCAATCAGAATCAACTGACCCAACCCAAATACAGGTGACGGACGTCGCTGCCTGTGTCGGTTGTGGGGTGCCCAGGATCAGCGCAACGACCAGAGCGGCCAGCAGTATGACTCTTTGATACGGTGACGCGAAAGTCAAAGAACCTTTCATCAAACTCTCCCCTAAGTTGTGCATGAATAAAACTTGGTTAATGAAATACCCTGTATTGAGCTGTGTATGTTGTCACGCAATGAGCAGTGGCACCTTGCCTTCCTGAGTAACCCGATACCAACGGGTTGCCCACAAGTGTAAGGATGGTAATGCCACAACAATCAAGCTTGTGCTTAGGAATCGTTGGTACGAACGCATTGAGAAATGCTCCTGTGGGTAGTGAGGGTACTTCATGGGCGTTCAAGTTGTTCCAAAAAACGCATCAACTCAGGAAGGTCGGCAAAATAAAACTCTGCCTGGTTGCGGATATCTTTGAGGTAAATTTGTTGGGTTTGGCCTCCCTCATTGAGTACGATCCGCAAGCGCAGCAAAAAGGAGCGATAGACAACCTGCGGACCATTTTCGGGGCAGGCAGCATCGTCCCGCGACATATTGGAATTCTCCGCTTACCTGAGAATTGGTGTGAAAAGAGGATCAATATCCGTAACAAATCCATGCGATTTCATCTACTAAATGTGGTATAGTACTTACCTTCGGGTAAACAATTATTGCGTACCCCATACGACAATATCAGAACAGCGTGACAAACGCGTGAAAAGCCGTCATGAGCCTACTTTCACTGTCATTTTTCGGTTCGTTTCGCGCTGTGGCGGGAGAAAACACCCCTGTCCAGTTCAGCACACGCAGCGCTCGCGGCCTGTTGATCTACCTGACAATGCACCCAGGTGTTCCGTTTGAACGTGAACACCTGTCGACGCTTCTCTGGCCTGAGTCCTCGCGTGATCAGGCGCAGACGAGCCTGAGGCAGACGCTTTACCGGCTACGTCGGAGCCTGACCCAGGCCGGCGCCGCCGATGACCACCTGATCGCCGACGCCACCAGCATTTGTTTCAACGCCGAGAGCAACTACCGGCTCGACATCCACGAGTTCACGAATCTGCTTGATCAGTGCGACGCCCATCCACATCCTCAGCCCACAAAGTGCCAGGAATGTGCACAACGGATTACGCGCGCCATCTCACTGTTCACGTCGGATTTCCTCACCGGTTTCGCGCTGGCCGATGCCCCCGCTTTTGAAGAGTGGCAGGCCGTTATACAGGAACGGCTGCACAACCGCGCCGTGACTGCCTTAGAGACGCTGGCGCGCTACCAGCAGACGCAGCGCGACTACAACGCCGCCATCGCCACACTGCAACAGATCCTTGCCCTGGAGCCCTGGCGCGAGGAAAGCCACGTCGCCCTCATGCGCTGCTACCTGCTCGACGGCAAACGTCACCTGGCGCTACAGCAATATGACACGTTGACACGTACACTGGCGGCAGAGTTGAACGCCGTCCCCGGCGCTGAGGCGCAGGCGCTCTACCGCCAGTTGCGTAACAGTGCATCCGACGCCCAACCTGCTTCACGCCCACTTGCCAACCCCTACTGTGGACTGAACCCCTTTGAAGAGAGCCAGGCTGCCTACTTCTTTGGCAGAGAATCGTTGGTGAACCGGCTTGTGGACGAGTTGGATCGACGGCCTGCCGTCTTGCTGGTAGGCGTGTCGGGCTGCGGCAAATCATCTGTGCTCCAGGCCGGTGTTTTGCCCGCGCTACACGCACAGGACGGCGGACGCCGGGCCGTGCTCATGCGCCCCGGCGAAGATCCCTTCGCGGCGTTGGCCGAGGCGTTGCATCCCCTTGTACCCACGCAATCGGAAACAGGTCTGAGCGGGGCGCTACGCAGTGGACAGACCACGCTGCCCCATTTCCTCCGGCACAGCCTTTTTAGCAGGCAAGGCAGTGCGGGTTCATTGGTGATCCTCATCGATCAGTTTGAAGAGCTGTTTGCCCGCGTCCAGGACGAAGCGCTGCTGCTGCGCTTTCTCGATCTCATCCTCGACACCACAAATGCTAAATTCGGCAACAACCGCGTCTCCTTCCTGATGGCCCTGCGCGCCGACTTTCTGGGGAAGGCGCTTGTTCATGGCAAGTTTGCCGGCCTTGTGCAGGAGCAGGTGCTTGCCGTGGGCGCGTTGTCCCCCGCCGAAATGGCGCGCACCGTCGAAATGCCCGCCTACATGCAGAATGTCTTCTTCGAACCCGGTCTGGTGACACGCTTGATCCAGGACGTGGGCGACGATCCGGGACGTCTTCCGCTGCTCCAGTTTTGCCTCAGCCGCCTCTGGCAAGAGCAAAAGGACGGCTGGATCACCCATGCCGCCTACACCGAAATCGAGGAACTCTCCGGCGCGCTCAACCACTACGCCGACGGCATCCTGGCGCGGCTTGAGCCTGAGCAGCAACGGACAGCCCGGCGTGTCTTCTTGCGGCTTGTCCATGTGCAAGAGGACGTGGAACCCAGCCGACGGCTGGGCCTGCACACTGAATTTAGCGACGATGAGTGGAAAGTCGTGCAGGTGCTGATCAACGCCCGCCTGCTCACGACCGATCAGACGAGCAGCGGCATCGAAGGCGTTGAACTTGTCCACGAGACGCTGATCCGCAACTGGGCGCGCCTGAACGAATGGCTACAGGCCGATCGCGCCTTCTTCTTCTGGCGCGAAGGGCTGCGCGGTGGTGTGCGTCTGTGGGAAAAGAGCGGACGCGATTCCAGCGCACTGCTGCGCGGCGGTCTTCTAGCCGAGGCCGAAGTCCGTATCGGTGACCGCTGGGAAGAACTCTCCCAAGCCGAAAGTGACTTTATTGCAGCGAGCCTGGCCCTGCGCCGGCAGGAAGAGGAAGCCATTGCCCGCCAACAGGCGCAGGAACGGGAACGCGCCGAAACCCTTGCCGTCGCCCTGCAAAGCAGAACCGAGGCGCTGGCCGCTGCACAGCGCGCCACCCGACAGGCCGAAAGCAATGCGCTGCTGGCGGCGTCGCAATTGGCGCTCTTTCAACGCGATACCGACAAAGCGCTACACCTGGCCCTCGCCGCCCTGGATGACGACGATCCCCGCCCCGAGGCCGAATTGATGCTGGCCGACGCCGCCTACGCGCCCGGCACAATCCGCACGCTGCACGGCAATAGTGGACCCATCTACGGTGTTGCGCTCTTCCCCGACGGGCGGCGCGCCGTCGCCGCAACTGCCACAGGGAGGATCTTGATCTGGGATCTGCAAAGCGGCGACCAACTTATGCACCTCACCGGCCACGAAGGCGCTGTCTTTGCCGTACACATCACTTCTGACGGAAAAATGTTGCTCTCGTGCGCAGAGGACGCATCCATCATCCTGTGGGATGCCGAAAGCGGCGCACAGCTTTGCCGCATGCAGGCCCACAGCGGCCCCGTGCGTGCCCTCTGCCTCCACCCAGACGGGCAGCGCGCCCTTTCCGCCGGCGACGACAAGCAGATCATTCTGTGGGATCTGGCAAGCGGCCGTCCTCTTGCCCACTGGCAAGGACACGCGCAACCGATCCGCAGCCTCGCCATCAGCCCCGACGGCAAACGTGCCCTCAGCGGCGACGCCCAGGGCACCGTCATCCACTGGGATCTGGACGCGGGAAAACTCTTACATTCTTTTGACGACTGCACGAAGGCACCAGGCGATACGTCTCGTTTCGACAACCACTACGACGCTGTTTGGGGAGTTGCCTTTACCCTCGACGGCCTAAGGGGGATCTCGGTATCACAGGATCAGCGTTCAATTCTTTGGGATTTAGTAGAAGGGAAATTGTTGCGTCGATTCGGCTATCCAAGAACTGGACTTTTGTCTCTTGCGCTGCATCCCACGCGTGAATCTGCCATTCTAGGGCGATTGGACAGTGGCGTAGCAGTTTTGGATTTAAAAAGTGGTGATCACGAGAACTTTTTGGGCCACACAGGACGAGTGCATAGCATCGTTGTGGATCACAAGGGCAACCGCGCCCTTTCAGGCGCAGCTGATGGCACAGCACGATTGTGGGAACTTCACCACGGTGCTGAAATTCGTTCTCTCAGTGTTCGAAGAATCGGCTCCACACCAGGAAGTCTAGACATTAGTCAGGATGAGTCCATCGCCGCCGTAGGAACATGGCTTGGCAACATTGCCCTGATCGATCTAGAAAGTGGCGAGATCATGCGTTCCCTGCATGGGCACAGCGAAGTGACCTACGCAGGCATACGGTTTTTGCCAGATAGACAACACCTTATCTCGGCATCAGGCGATTTTCTGGCCCCAATCGACGATTTTTCCGTGCGCTTGTGGGATATACATACCGGCAAAGAGATCCACCGTTTTTTAGGACATACAGACAAAATCTGGGACATGGCGCTCAGTCCAGACTTTCGCTTTGCTATTACAGGTTCACACGATGGCACCCTGCGCCGCTGGGATCTCCGCACAGGTGAATGCCAAATTATTATCAGCGTTTATCCGCAGTGTATCATTTCTTGCGTTTACAGCCCCAGCGGCAAAGAGATCCTGATCGGGTTGGGAAAAGGGGCCAGCAGTATACCTGATTACAGTTTACGTTTGCTAGACAGCAGTGGCAGAGAACTCCATCGATTTTACGGTCACACCGAGTCTGTCCAAGATGTAAGCTTCAGCCCAGATGGTAGTCTGGCGATTTCTGGGAGTTTAGACCAGCGCATGATGCTATGGAATGTAAAAACCGCCAACCGAGTTGCTTCGCTAACAGGTTCTTTGAGTGCCTGTATTCGTATCGCCTTCAGCCCAAACGGCACCTTAATCTGTGCAGGGACAATGAAAGGCGAAATCCTACTCTGGCATACTGAACGCCAAAAGCTGATCCGGCGCTTGACTGGCCATCATGGAGCAATAATGCAGGTAATCTTCTCTACTGATGGTAACCGAGTTTATTCAATTGACGATGAATCCACCATTCGCAGCTGGCGCGTGGACCCAGATCTTGCCGAGTTGAAGGAGTGGATCCGCCACAACCGGCTCGTCGGCGACCTGGTGATGGAATAGAACGCGTTCTATCCTAAGAGTTAAACGCACAAACGTCTTTGCGTATTTGACATAATATCCAGCATGGGGCATACTACCTTCACATTGATGCGGGATAGAGCAGAGGTAGCTCGTCGGGCTCATAACCCGGAGGTCGTAGGTTCGAATCCTGCTCCCGCTACTCAAAGTACATTCACAGACCAACGAAGAAGGCCATCTGCCCAAACAGATGGCTTTTTTTGTGCGTACAATCCTGGACATTTAGAAATGATTCCGGTAAACACGCCCGCCGAATGAATTCGGCGTCTGACATGGGAAACCGGCTCAAGCCGGTTCTGAGAACACGATTTATCGTGTTTCCCATCTCAGACGGCGGTTTTTGAACATTAAGAAATTATTCTGGTAAACACGCCCGCCGAATGAATTCGGCGTCTGAAACGGGAAACCGGCTGAAGCCGGTTCTGAGAACACGATTTATCGTGTTTCCCCTGCCAGCCGGCGGTTTCAATCGCTGGGTTACCGGATTATTTTGTTAACCTTCAACAACCGCCGGATTACCCGATTATTTTGTTAACCTTCAACAACCGCCGGGTTACCATCGTTCACATTGCCCACCAACTTCAAAAGGAAAAAAAGGGATGATCAACTTACTTCGTCTCCGTCTCCACCTCGTCGCCCTGTTCGCCGTGCTGTTGCTGGCCGCCTGCGCCCCTGCCGCCACGCCGCCCACCGCGCCCCAGGAGACCTCTCCCACCGGCCCGATGACGGGTGGCGCGCTCGTCTTCGGCCTGGCCACCGAACCGGTGACCCTCGACCCTGCCGCCGCCTTCTACATCGCCGAACGCCTCGTGCTCATGAACATCTTCGACACGCTGGTCACCATGGCCCCCGATGGCTCACTCCACCCCGGCCTCGCCACCGAGTGGACAAGCAACGACGACGGCACCGAATTCACCTTCACCCTGCGCCAGGACGTCACCTTCCACGATGGTGAAGCCTTCAACGCCGACGCCGTGCTCAACGCCTTCGACCGCGTCCTCGCCGTCACCGACTTTTCGGCAGCGCAGACCGTCCTGGCCGACTTCGCCGACGCCGTCGCCGTGGACGAGTACACGGTGACCGTCACCTTTGGCGCAGCCAAGCCACGCTTTTTGGAAGATCTGAGCCAGCCGTGGATGGGCATTCCTTCTCCAGCCGCCGAGGATCTGGCACAGAATCCAATCGGTAGTGGACCTTTCGTCTTCGAAGAATGGGCGCCCCAGGACTACATCACCGTCAGCCGCAACCCCGACTACGCCTGGGCCCCTGAATTTGCCACGAATGAGAACGCAGCCCTGCTCGACGAGGTCACCTTCCGCTTCCTGCCCGATCAGGCCAGCCGCCTGAGCGCCATTGAGTCGGGCGAGGCGCAGGTGGTGGAAGATCCCGCCGCCCAGGAAGCGTCACCGCTCATCGCCGACGGCACCTTCAACGTGGAAACCTTCACCGCGCCGGGGATGCCGTCCCACATGATGATCAACACCGAACTGGCCCCCACCGACGATCTGGCGGTGCGTCAGGCCATGATCCACGCCGTCAACCAGGAAGAACTGGTGACCGTGGCCTTCGCCGGGCTGCAATCCGCATCGCACAATGTGCTTTCGCCCTCCACCTTCGGCTACAGCGCAGACGCCGCCGCCCTCTACCAGCCCGATCTGGCCCAGGCACAGACGCTGCTCGAAGAAGCCGGCTGGGTGGACAGCGACGGCGACGGCATCCGCCAAAAGGACGGCGAGAATCTGCGCATCGCCTACCCCGCCATCCCCGCCTACGAGAGCGCCTTCATGGAACTCCTCGCCGCCTACCTCACCGAAGCCGGTTTCGAGGTAGAGATCATGACCATGGACGATGCCGGTATCTTTGAGTTCGCCGGCGCGGGCAACCACAACATTGTCAACATGGGGTGGACGAGCAGCGATCCTGGCGTGCTCAACATCGTCTACAACTCGGCCAACATCGACGGCGGCTCAGCTTTCACCCGCTTCCGCAGCGAGGAGCTAGACAGCGTCCTCAACGCCGCCGGCAGCGAGTTGGATCGCGACGCCCGCGCTGATCTCTACGCCCAGGCGCAGCAGATCATTATGGAAAATGCACTGGCGCTGCCCGTCCACAACTACGACCGTGTCATGCTGATGACGCCCGCCGTACAGGGCTGGCGCTTCGACGCCGAAGGCTATCCCTATCTGCAAGAGGTCTGGCTGGCCCAGTAAATGGGGAGTTACCTTGCCCGCCGCCTGCTGACGTCGTTGGCGGTGTTGCTGGGCGCGTCAATGCTCACATTTTCGATCCTACACCTGGTGCCTGGAGACCCTGTCGCCGCCATGTTGGGGCGGCAGGCCGTCTCCGGGGAGCGGGCGGCAGAACTGCGCGCCCAGCTCGGGCTGGACGATCCACTGCCGGTGCAGTACGCCCGCTATCTCGGCGCGGCCCTGCGTGGTGATCTGGGCATGTCGATCCGCAGCGACCAGCCGGTGACGGTGATGATCGGCGGGCAGTTGCCCAGTACGCTGCAACTGGCGGCGGCAGCGCTGACGATTGCGCTGCTCCTTGGCTTTGTGGCGGGGATCGCCGCTGCCTTCTGGCGCAACAGTTGGATCGATTCGGCGGTGACGCTGCTGGCGGTGGGCAGCATCTCCATCCCCAGCTTCTGGCTGGGGATGCTGTTGATCTTCGTCTTTTCGGTACAGTTGGGCTGGCTGCCCAGTTCGTCGAGCCGTGGCGACTGGCGCGGGCTGATCCTGCCCGCGCTGACGTTGGGCGTGGCCCAAGCCGGCGTCATCGCCCGCATCGTGCGCGCCAGTCTGGTTGAGCAATTTGGGCGGCTCTACGTCGTCCTGGCGCGGGCAAAAGGACTTCGAGAGCACATCGTCGTGATGCGCCACGCCCTGCCCAATGCGCTGATCCCCGTGGTGACGCTGCTGGGGCTGCAAGTGGGCTTTCTGCTTGTGGGCGCGATTGTGGTGGAAACCGTCTTCGCCCGGCAGGGATTGGGGCGGCTGGCCGTCACCGCCATCAACAACCGCGACTACCCGCTGGTACAGGGCATCGTCCTCGTCACGGCCACGGCCTACGTCCTCATCAACACCCTCACCGACCTGGCCTACGCCTGGCTCGATCCGCGGATTCGCCTGCAATGACCGCTTCTTCGTCCGTTTCTTCGGCGCCTGCCGCCACCGCCCAACAGATCCCGGTGCGTCGCCGTCCACGTTGGGGGGCGCGGCTGCTGCAACGTCCTGCCGCGGTGGTGGGGATCCTCATCTTTGTGGCGCTGGCGGGGATGGTCCTCGCCGCGCCGTGGCTCACCGACCTTGATCCCATGAAAGTCAACCCCAGCAGCATACTGACAGCGCCCAACGCCGAGGCGTTGATGGGCAGCGACAACCTGGGCCGCGACGTGTGGACGCGCTTCCTCTACGGCGGGCGTATTTCGCTGATTGTGGGGTTAAGCGCCGCGCTCCTGGGCGCGGTGATCGGCGTAGTCTGCGGCGCGCTGGCCGGTTATTACGGCGGCCGGCTTGACGCTTTCTTTTCGTGGGTGGCCGAGGTGCTGCTGGCCTTCCCCGGCATTCTGCTGGCGATGGTGGTGGTGAGTGTGCTAGGCGCGGGCATCAGCAACACAATCATCGCCGTGGGGATCGCGCTGATCCCCTCCTTTTTGCGTATGGCGCGGGGATCGGTGCTGTCGGCGCGCCAGGAAGTCTACGTAGAGGCGGCGCGGGTGGTGGGGGCGACAAATGGGCGCATCCTCTTTCGGCACATTTTGCCCAACATCAGCCGCCCATTGCTCACACTGTTGACGCTGGGCGTGGGTGGCGCCATCCTCGAAGGCGCGGCGCTGAGCTTTTTGGGATTGGGCGCGCAGCCACCGTCGCCGGAATGGGGGGCCATGCTCAACGCCGGGCAGAGCTTCATGCGTGTGGGCTGGTGGATTGGTCTTTTCCCGGGGTTGGGCATCTTTTTGATCGTGCTCTCTGTGAATTTGATTGGGGATGGGTTGAGTGATTTGCAGTGAGTTTGGGGCAAACCTTCCTGGAAGGTTCGCCCCCATCCTGAAACGCACCCTGCGAGGAAGGAGCCGTTGACGTGCTAACAAGTTAGTTCTGGATTGGACACCCCCACAACGCAACCAGCAATCTCTACGCATCAACAGTCCTCCCCCCGTTGCGGGGGGAGTTAGAGGGGGATCATCTATGTGCGTAAACTCAGCGTCCTAAAAACAGATCATACGCCCCTAACAACGCCGCCGTTTCCCCCAATTCGCCACAGCAAACCGCAACCGGTAATTCCTCTTGCAGCGTCGCGCCAAAGAGATCGAAGGCATTGGCGATGCCACCCAACACCACAAGACCATCGGCCTGAAAATCCACCGTCAGCGGACGCATGAAGATGCCCAAATCGCGCCCAAAGTCGGCGAAGATTTGCCGCGCCACATCGTTTCCTGTGTGGGCCAGATCGGCGGCAGCGTGGACATCGTCCACCGCGATCCCCGCGGCGTGACAGCGCCCGACGAGGCCGCGAATTGAGAAGACGTCGTCGGCCTGGTGCCCCTCAAACAAGAGTGGATAGATCCAGCCGTTGGGCGGCACACCCGGGCCACCGGTTTGGGGAACCCCGCCGATGAGGAAAGCCGAGCCGCTGCCGGTGCCAAGGGTGAGACCGATGAGCCGGTGGAAGCCCCACCCTGCGCCGAAGCGGGCTTCGCCCACAATGGCGGCTTCGGCGTCGTTGCGGAAGCGGATAGGCAGATCCGGCGCATCGAGCCGTTCGCGCAAGGAGACGCCCACGTCGCAGCCGTAGATCGACTCGAACTTCTCCACGCCCAGGATGCGCGACACGCCCGTCGCATACTCAAACGGGCCGGGGAAGCCCAGCGCCACGCCGTCCACCGCGCCCACTTCGGCCAGATGACCATTCACAATCGCAGCCAACGTGCCCAGGATCACGTCGGCGTCGGCCTGACTGTTGATAGGCGTGTGGACGATTTCGCGACAGACAACACCGTCCACTACCTGAGCGCTCTTCACCGACGTGCCGCCCACATCCAACGCGATGACGTTAACGCTCATTCGTCGTCGTCCTCCGGCTTGACGAAGGCACAGACCACCTGCGCGCGTTCCGTTCCTTCGTTGATCAACCGATACGCGCCCGCCGCCGCGGGGACGACGAAAGTTTCGGCGTAGTTAAAGCGTTGACGCACGCCCTGCTCCGTCTCCAAAGTCACAGACTGGCCTTCGACCAGGCTCATGACGTGGGGCGAGCCGCTGGTTTCGGCGCTGATCTCCCTGTCAAACTCGTAGCGGCAGACGCCGTAGAAGTGGTCGGCGTGGGTGGGCAGGTGGACGAAGCGCCAGTCGTCCTCTTCGCCGAGGATTTCGGGCCGACTGATCAATTCCTCGCGCACCCGTTCACCTTTGCGCTCGAAGTTGAGGTTTTCAAAGCCCCGTTCCAGGTTGATCGGGCGCGGTTTGCCGTCGAGATCGAGGCGCATCCAATCGTAGAGTTTGAAGGTGAAGATGTAGGGCGTGGCGCTGATTTCGAGCACGAGGACACCCTTGCCCGAGCAGTGGATGGTGCCATGCGGGATGAGAAAGAGATCGTGCTTGTTGGCCGGTTCGCTGTTGACGAACTTGTCGGCGTCGATGGGCACAGAGTCGTTGAAACTGCGCTCCAGCTCGGCGCGGAAGACGACGGGATCGATGTCGTCTTGGAAGCCGAGGTAGACGCGAGAATTCGGTTCACAGTCGAGGATGTAGTAGGTCTCGTCCTGGGTGAAGCTTTCGCCGAAATGTTTGCGAATGTAGTCGGGCCGCGGGTGCACCTGCACCGACAGATTCTGGCCGTCCACCGTGTCGAGGAAGTCGAAGCGGATGGGGAATTCATAGCCGAAGCGGGCGGCGCTGTCACCTAGCACTTCGGGGTGGTTATGGAACATGAGACAGTCGAACGAGACTTCGAGGAGCAGGCCGCTGCTCTCGAAGAGCAGGCCATTCTCAGGCACGATCAACTCAAACGACCAGGCGTAGTTGGGCACGTCTTGGGGCAGTTGGGGGATCTTCTTCTCGATCCACTGGCCGCCCCACACACCCGGCTCAAACCAGGGGCGCACACGGAAGCAGTTGTGCGCCATCCGGTTGAGGCCGGCGCGCAGATCGTCGCCGGTCATCCAGGTCGGTTCGTCAGGGCGCTGACCGTCGATTACAAGATCAACGTGGGCGAGGAGATGCGCCTTGTGGGCGTTGAGTGCGGGCCAGTCCACAAAGTAGAAGCGCTTGTACTGCGGCTTGGGCGGGATGGGTTTGGTCGCGCCCAGGTTGTTGACCTTCCCGGCGCGACTGCGAAACTGTAGCTCGTTCTTGGGCAGGTCTACGTAGACGTTCAGACCGTCCCAGCCTACCAGCGCCGCGCCGCAACCGTAGAGGATCGACATGTCGGCTTCCAGATCAGGTTGTAGCGCCGCCAGTTTGGCTGGATCGAAGAAGTCGGCCAGGGCGCCGGTAAAACGCGTGCCGAAGATGGGGTCGTCACCGCCGAGGAAAGGCTCGATCAGGGCGGCGATTTCGGCTTCGGGCTTCAGCGCCTTGGAGACGTCGACCCACGATACGACAAGGTCGCGGGCGCGCAGGGACGCGTCTAGCCGCTTCTGAAAGTCGGGCCAGAAGACGCCCAAATAGCCGTCGATAATCACGGCGTGTTCCTGCGTCAAACGTTTGGCCAGCGACCCAAAGCCCAGGTTGATCTTGTCGGGGCCGATGTCGAAGCCGGGATAGAGATCGTATTGGCCAGGTTCCGTCGGCGTATGGTAGGCCGACATGAGATCCTGAGTGGTCTTACGCCAGTTGGGAGGCTGTGACACGGTTTGGTCCTTGTTGCGGATTGCGGATTGTGGATTGCGAGTTCAATTACTGCGAAAGCCGCCAAGAGCAGAACATTGGACACGGATTGACAGGATGTTCAGGAGGCAGAAATTGAACACAGATTTCACAGATGCACACAGATATTTTCGCTGAAATCCGTGTAAATCCGTGAAATCTGTGTCCCTTTCTCTGCTCTTTTCTGCGTCTGCGCTTTTCTGCGTCTGCTCTTTGCGACTGCTCTTAGCGGCCTTTGCGCCTTTGCGGTGAAAAGTTCTGGTTAAGCGGCTCGCACAGTCAGGCGCACGACGGTCACCCGCCGCGCGGGGACGTCAACACTGGTGGCGCCATTCTGTACGGGCAGTTCGGCGGTGACGTTGCCGAAGAGATCACAGGATTGGGCGGCAGTGATGGTGAGCACACCCGATGCAATGTGGGCAGGATGGTCGAGATCCGATGTGTTGTGCAGCCGCACGAGGACGCCGTTGCCGTCTGCTGTGTTGCCATCTTCGGCTGGCTTGACATGCACGGCGACGATGGACGCTTCGGGCAGGCGCAGCAGCGATCCCCGTGACGGCAGTTCGGGGAAGGCGATGGTGGGTTCGCCCAGCGGTTGGATCACGGGGTCGCTGTTGACGGCTTCCCAACCCCAGCGGTGGGCCTGCGCTTCGTCGAAGCCGCCGGCGTGCGGATGGAGGCGATAGCGCGCAAAGACCCGTCCTGGCTGGTGGGCGCGGAAGTTGGTTTCCCAGTAGTTGTTGGTGACCCACCCCAACAGCATAGGACGTTCCGGCGCGCAGACGCTCTGGTAGTCGCCAAAGTGGAAGTCGCCCAGTTGCACCAGCGGGTTCTCGGGGATCGCCACCGTCATGCCGCGCTCGTTGTTAGAGAAATCGACCCAGCCCTGCACCGTGAAGTAGTCGCGGCAGGAGCCGGGCAGTTGGTCTTCGTGGGGGATGACGGGCTGACCGCCCACGTCGAAGCGCGCCGTCGCGCCGGGCACGTCGAAGGGGAAGAGCAGGTAGGTGGCGTCGGGGTGGGTGGACAGGCCCATGTCCCACCACGATTCACATTCGATCCAGTCGGCGTAGTTGGGCAGGAAGAGGCGCTGCGTCAATTCGCCCTCGATGCCGGGGGCGCTGAGCGTCTGCCGCACCACGATGCCTAGCGGCGTGTGGAGGACGTGATGGCTGCGCACTTCCCCAGCCTGCCGCCGGTTGGGCCGCCAATCAGACTTCCATCCTTCACTCAGTTCGGCACGTTTGGCCGACCACGAACGCTCGAAGAGGTTGCGGCGCGGCCATTCGGCGTCGTGATCCGCCACTTCTTCGTGGACGAAGGTGTGCAGCGCGTAGTCGGCTGACGCGTCCACCCATTCGCAGTCGAGTTGCTTGTCGAAGAGGGAGATGACGCCGCCCCATTCGCGATCAAAGGTGACGCGGAAGCGGTGATTTTCTACGGTGGCGGCTTCAGTCTGCGGAATGAAAGAGTTAACTTCGCTGTCGTAGCGGGCCTGAAAGCCGCCGCCGCTAGCGGCATTGCGTTCCGAGACGCGCTCGGCGTTCAGCTCGCTCTTTTTGACGACGGCATAACCGTAACCGGGCACTTCGGTGGGCGGCAAAATGTAGCGTTCGGCGGGATTGCGCACGAGGTTGGGCAGATCCTCAACGTGACGGAGTAGCGTATGCCGCCGATCCAGGTGATGGCGACCGGCTGTGCCATCGTCCACGCGCCCGCGCACATTGACCGACGCCGGCGGCAGTGGACCGGCAATGGTGCGCGTCCATGGCAGCGGGTTAAAGACGAGCACACTGTCGTCGTCCTCGCGGGTGACGTAGCGGGCCAGTTCGGCCACGCCGTCACGCTGCAACAGCAGGCTGAGGCTGCGGGCGTTGTAGGCGTATTGGGCTTTGTGGAACCACTGCGCCCAGGTGTCCTCGCCGTGGGGAAGACGCACGGCAGTGTCCGCGCCCCAGGTGTGTTCGTCCCACAAATTGAGGGCTTCCCAGGCGGCGGCGCGGTACTTGGCGTAGCTCTCCTGCGCCCACTGGGGACGGCTGACGGCGTCGGCGGGGGTGTCGTGTCCGAGGGCGTGGACGGCGGCGTGGAGGGCGTCGGCGCTGCGCAGGCGGGCGCGGCTCTGGCGGTTGAGCGACTGTTCGCGGGCGCTGCTGATGGCGCCGAAATTCCAGAAGTCGGTCCAGTCACCGCGCCAGAGGGGCAGGTGTTCCTCGTAACGGCGTAGCGCCTGCCACCAGGTGCGCGGCGTGCAAAAGACAATGCGCGGCGTCTTACCGGCGGCATTCCAGGCGTCGATGAAGGGGGTGAAGTCGAAGGCGCTGCCGTTGTCGCCGAAGGGG
The DNA here is from genome assembly GCA_016124945.1 of bacterium. Lineage (GTDB taxonomy): Bacteria > Chloroflexota > Anaerolineae > Caldilineales > Caldilineaceae > RI-153. Next base: position 18,377 of record WGMT01000089.1, read on the forward strand.
TGGTAGCTCTGCAACATCAGGATCGGCAGTGGATAGTCGATGCTGTCCAGGTGTTTCTGCACCAGCGGCCACCATTCTTCGAGGTGGGCGGGGTCCTCTTGGCCGATGCCGTAGGTCCAGCCTTTGTCGTAGGTCCAGCCGTTGTAGGTAAGCAGGGTGCGTCCACTGGGGCCTTGCCAGCGGAAGGGCGTGGGCCGCGGCTTAAGCGCTCCGCCGAAGTGGTTGTTGATGGCCATGCTGAAGCCTTCGATGCCGGCGTCGAGTAGGGCGTCGACCACGGGCCAATTTTCACCGTTGACGTCGCAGTTCATGGTGTGGCGAATATCAAAGCCGTAGCGGCGGCGTAGATGGTCCACCGTTTGCAGGCTTTCGACGACCTGATCGGTGTCGTAGAGCGGCGTGATGTTGACAAGCATGCCGGTCACTTCGATGCGGCCGGCGCGTTCCATGGCCACAAAGCGTTCGATCTCGGCGTCGGACGCCTGATCGAGCCAGCGTAGCAGCGGCAGGGTCGTCTCCACCGTCCAGTGGAAAGCGCCGTCGCTGTCGTGATCGGCGTACTTTTCGGCCAGGGCCAGGGCTTCGTCGATGAAGCGCACGTGCATGTCCCAGACCACGGGCTGATCATGGGTGTAGCCGATGTCGGTGTGGCTGTGGTGGATAAAGTAGACGGTGTCGATGGCTGGCATGGTCACCTCGGCAGTGGGAGAGTGGGGTCGATAGTGGGGACTATAGCAGGGAGGAGGAAGATTGGGCAAACGCGGGGGCGAAATGGCGAAAACGAGTTAGTTGACAGCACAATCGGACAGCGGTACAATATTGACATATCCCCCCTGGCGCTTCGGGGCCAGGGTGCGAGGCCGTACGGTATCCGTACGGCCTCTGCTTTTTACAATTCGCGTTGTAGAGAATCGCAACATGAAAACTTACGTCTATGTAGATGGGTTCAATCTCTACTATGGCTGCATCAAGGGAACGCCTTACAAGTGGCTAGACATTGATGCGCTATGCCAAAAGCTGCTCCCCCAAAACGACATTGTAAAAATCAAATACTTTACCGCACGCGTCAGTGCGCGACCACACGATCCCGATCAACCAGTAAGACAACAAGCATACCTGCGCGCTCTTGAAACAATACCTCATCTGCAGATCACCTATGGTCACTTCCTCACAAACACCGTAAAAATGCCTGTGGCCCACTGTCCGCCAGGTAAGCAGCGTTATGAAACAGTGATCAAAACAGAAGAAAAAGGCTCAGACGTTAATATAGCGACACATCTGCTCTGGGATGGTTTTCAGAAAAATTATGAAGTCGCGGTCTTGGTTACGAATGATTCTGATTTGCTGACGCCAGTCAAAATCGTACGTCAAGAGTTAGGGCTAACGGTTGGGCTTTTGAACCCACAGAAACGTCCAAGTGTTGTCCTTTTGCAGTATGCTAGTTTTCTGAAACCAATACGTGCAGGTGTGCTAGCAAGTAGCCAATTCCCTGTCAGTTTGCAAGACAAAAACGGAACGTTTGTTAAACCTGCAGGGTGGTAGTGCGTAAAAAGACGTTTGGCGGAGTTAACCATGAACCACCCACAAGCTACCCACTACGACTGCCCCACTCGTTGAAAGAGGCTGTGGCCAAGGCCGCGGAATGGGACGGCATCAGTATGAATCAGTTCATCATGTTGGCCGTGGCCGAAAAACTGGCGGCACTGGAGACAGTCCGCTTCTTCGAGGAACGCAGCGACCGGGCCGATCTTGAACGTTTCCGTCAGATCCTCAACCGTAGCGGCGGTGAAGCGCCGCAGCCGGGTGATGAGGTAGCTTGAATGATGTCAGGTGATGCTTATTTGCCGCGTTCGACCAATCGCCCTGAGACGTACTTGTGCAGAACGCTTGCCATCAGCGTTTGATAGGGAATTCCCTCTTCCAAAGCCCGTTTCTGAATGGCTTCCAGATCCTTTGAGGAAATGCGGATGTTGACCCGTGCATCCTTGGCAAATGTGGCCGTAGCGATGCTTTGGTAGCGCGCCTTTTCTTCCTCTATACCTTCGACTGACTGCCACTCATCCTGATCATAGGATGCCAGAAGATCTTTTTCATCTTTGTCTAGTTGTTCATTGGTCATGTCGCTTGCCTCGTAGATATTTTCTTGTTGCCTTGCGGCTTGGAATCGCTGTTAAAATTATAACTCGATCCTGATGCAAACTTCACACCCTCGATTCGTTGACATCCCCTCCGTTCTTCCATAAGATGACATCCAACAGCGTCAACCAGAAACCACCCGAAGTGAGCATCATGCGCCGTATTTTGCTGTCCCTTGCCCTGTTGATCCCACTCCTGTTGATGGCCGGCTGCCTGGCCCCGTTGCCGCAAGCACCGGAGCCGGTGGTGTTGCAATCCGTCGAGGCGACGCCCACGGTGGAAACCGACATCGAAACCGAGGACGAAGCCGCCGATTGGCCCGTCTTTGCCGACGGGGACAGCGGGCTGGCCTTCCCCTACCCACCGGCGTGGACAATCATTACCGGCACAACGATGATCGACCGCATCGCCACGGCGCGGCCCGAAGCAACCGGCGAAGACGAGGACACGTCCTGGCTGGCGCTGGCCGAATCCCCCGCCGAGGACAACGCCAACTTCACCGTGGCCGTCCTGCCCGCCGAACGCTTGCCGCTGCAACTCTACATCGACAGCGTCACCAACGGCCTGTCCGCGATGGAGGGGATTGTGATCCACGAGAGCGAACTGCGCGCCGGGTTGCGTCCTGGCGGCGTGGCGATCCCGTCGATCCGCTACGACTTGCCCGACGGTGTCAGCGGCTGGCAGGTCGCCTTCTTTGACGACAGCGGCGCGCAGTTGTTTGTCTTCACGTTCACGGCGCCAACGGATCTCTTCGACGAGTTTGTCATGGATTTTGAACGTGTTGTCGTTGAGGCGGAGAGCGTAATGCGTAATCCGTGATGCGTAAACGGACCACGCACTACGCACTATCTCAACCGTCCAACATCCAAGCATCCCCAAACCATCCCCAAACCATCCTCAACCCACGAATCACGAATCACGAATCACGAATCACCAAGGATCACATTCCCATGCCCGCACCTGTCCCTGCCGGATACACACGTGGCGCGATTCTCTTTCTAGGCTCTTGTTTGGAGCCACGCGCCGAGGCCAAATTGTTGCAGCGCTTCTGGGAAGAGGCGGGCGCGTACGGATCGCGCGTGATCCTGATGCCGTTTGACGCCGAGAGCGCCGTCATTGCCCAGCGCTTTGCCGCCCGCTTCACCGATTGGGAATCCGATTCGATGACACTGATGCTGGTGGACAGCCGCGAGGCCGCTCTGCGCGCCACGAATCTGGAACGCATTGAGAGCGCCACGGCCATACTCTTGTTGGGCGACAACCCGCTACGCCTGGCCACGATCCTGGGTGGGACGCCGCTGGCGCAGAGCATTCGCCGCGCCAACGCCCGCGGCAAGGCCATCGGCGGCCACGGACGCGCCGCCACGCTGCTGTGTGAACACATGATCGCCTACGAAAGCGAACGCGAGGAAGAACGTCGCCCGCTGCTGGCGCGTCACCTGATCCACTTCGCGCCGGGGCTGGGGATCACCAATCGGCTCGTCCTTGACGTGACGCCTGCCGAGGCCGGCGCCGCCATGAACCGGCTGGCCCGCCTGCTGCATGCCGTGGCCTACAACCCGTTCCTCATCGGCGTCGGCCTGGAAGTGGACACCGGGGCCGTCATCTACGCCGACAACACGCTGGAGATCTTCGGCGCCAACAGTGCCCTCGTCGTCGACGGCGCGCAGGTCACCGAGACCGATGTCCACGAGTACCGGCGCAGCACGCCGTTGAGCCTGATCGGCGCGCAGGTCCACGTGCTAGGGCCGACGTACACTTTCAATCTTCAAACCCGCACCGGCCACGCGCCCAAGGCCAGCGATATCCCCGATAGAGCCGTGCCGGATGAGACGGGAGAATGTGTGTAAATGCAGGTGATTCGTGATTCGTGATTGGTGATTAGATCTCGAAATGAGGATGCGGATAGAGGCATCAATGTGGACGATAAGGATGTGGTCTTTCCATCCGCTCACCAATTCACAAGCCTAATCACTAATCTAGCCACACATCACTTTGGTCACTAGACTAGCGACGCCGCGGCCTTGCCGGTTGAGCAGCGCAGCGTATCGAAACCAAGGAGCGGGTCTACAAAGGGGCAGATCTCGTTAACCCGCTTAGTTTCGATACGCTACGCTACTCAACCGGCGCTAGTCAGCCCGAAAAACCAAAGTGATGTGTGGCTAGATCACTAATCACCAATCACATTTCCAAAGGAGCCACCCTTGTCACCGATGACCGCCCCAGCCCTCTCCACTGGCATCGAAATCCACGGTCCGCTGCCAGGACCCAAAGCCGCTGCGCACATTGAACGCGATGAGAAAGTCACCAGCAATTGCCTGGGACGTGTCTACCCGCTGGTGCCGGAGCGGGGCGAAGGTTGCTGGATCACCGATGTGGACGGCAACCGCTTCCTCGATTTCTTCGCGGGGATTGCCGTCTGCGCCACAGGACACAGCCACCCTGTCGTCGTCAAGGCGGTGCAAGAGCAGGCGGCGCGGCTGATCCATGCCGGCGGCAGCGACGTCTACAGCCCTGGCTACGCCGAATTGTGCGAAAAGCTGGTGTCGATGGCGCCGCAGGGCAGCTACAGCGGCGATTGGCAGGTCTTTTTGACCAACAGTGGCACCGAAGCGGTGGAAGGCGCGCTCAAATTGGCCCGCTTCCACACAGGACGGCAGCGCATCATCGGCTTTTTGGGCGGCTTCCACGGGCGCAGTATGGGATCGCTCAGCGTGACAGCCAGCAAAGCGGTGCAGCGCCGCGGCTTTGGTCCACTGTTGAGTGGGGTGACCCACCTACACTTCCCCAACCGCAGCCACTGCCCCGCCGGTGTGGACGAAACCACCTGGGGTCGCGAGATGGCGCTGCGCCAGTTCCACGAAATCTTCACCACCACCACCCCGTCGGAAGAGGTAGCGGCGGTGATCGTCGAGCCGATCCAGGGCGAAGGCGGCTACATTGTGCCGCCAGACGGCTTCTTCCAGGCGATCCGCGAGATCTGCGATCACCATGGGATTGTCTTCATTGCCGACGAAGTGCAGACCGGCTTCGGGCGCACCGGCAAGAACTTCGCCATCGAGCACTGGCACGTCCAGCCCGACGTGATCTGCATGGCCAAGGGCATTTCCAGCGGCGTGCCTGTGGGCGGTTTCATGGCGAAGGCGACGATGATGCAATGGCCACCCGCCGCACACGGCAGCACCTGGGGCGGCAGCCCGATTGGTTGTGCCGCCGCGCTGGCCAATATTCAAGTCATCGAAGACGAGGATCTGGCGCTCAATGCCGTCGAACAGGGCGAATTCCTGATGGCGCGCTTCCTCGAACTGCAAACTGAGTGCGATCTCCTCGTCGACGTGCGCGGCATAGGACTGATGATCGGTCTTGAACTCAGCCCCAAAGTCAAAGCCGCCGAGTGGATGGAACGCTGTTTCCACCGTGGACTGCTCACCCTCACGGCAGGCGTCAACAACATCCGCCTCTGCCCCCCGCTGATTGTCAACCGCGCCGAAGCCGAACTCGCCTTCCAGGTGATGCGCGAGGTGCTGTTGGAGATGGCGCGACGCGTGGACGTAGTCGGCGGGTAAGATCTTCCGTCTTTCGTCCTCCGTCTTCTGCATGTACAATCCTCCTCATGTTCCCAATTCGTGATACATACTTTCTTTCGCTACAGGTGACATGACGTTACTGGAACGACTTTCCTTGATCCGAGCGGCGCAGCAGGTGTTGCGCGAACGCAATCTGCTATTGGTGGCGGCGGCAGGCTATGGAAAGACAGTGCTGTTGCGGCAGTTGCGTCCCTATTTGCCCGGCGCACACTACCTGCTACTGACCGTAGACGATCAGGACGTGGCCGTGTTACGCCAGCGCCTGCCCAAGGACGACACACAGCCGCTTCTCATCGACGATGTCCACGTGCTGGCGCCGGCGTCGGAATCGGCGGCGCTACTGGCGTCGTTCCTGGCAGAGGACCGACGGCGTTGTGTGATGGCCGGGCGCTTCCTGCCCTTTGATGCCACGCTGCTCCTGGCGCAAGGACAGGCCGAACGCTGGGATCACACGCAGTTGGCCTTCACCCTCGAAGTGACGGCCACGCTGCTGGACGACAAACAGGCAGCCGAGCTGCATAATATCCTACACGGCTGGCCCATCGGCGTCGGTCTGCTACAACAACTGCCGCCGCAACAGCGCAGCAAGGCCGCAGCGCAAGATCACCTCTTCGCCTACCTGGCGCAGGCCACCTTCGACCGACTGTCGCCCGAGTTGCAACACTTTCTGATGGTGAACGCCGCCCCCGTTGAGTTCTCAAGCGAACTTGCCGCCTACTTGCTCGGCCAGTCCCCGGCGCAAACCCAAGCACATCTTGACGACGCACTGGCACAGAACCTCTTCCTCATGCCAGGAAGCAACGCCGGCTGGTTTCGCTACCACGACCTCGTGCGTGAGTTTCTCCTCTCACTAGATGCCAACGCCGCCCGCGCCTGCATGGTGCAGGCGGCGCGCTGGCATCTAGCCCAAGGAAACCAGAGCACTGCCGTCGATCACTTCTTCATGGCAGGGGTGCAGCGGGATGCACTCCAGCAAATGCAGGAGGCAAATCACCTGCTTACACAGCATGGACGCTTCCTCACCTTTCGGCGTTGGTTACGGCAGGCAGATCCAGAATTGCTCTGGGAATTCCCCGATCTGGTTTCGGTGTACGTCAATTTCGCGCAGTATGAAGTGCGTTATCGCACCGAAGTGCTGCCGTTGCTCGCTCTCATGGATGCAGCACCTGACCTTGCCGATCAAATGCGCAATGAGTTTGTCTTTCAGCGCGCCCACTTCTATCACATCGCTCACGACTACGAACGGGCGATCACACTGGCGTTGCCGCTGCTAGAAGGAGACGCGCTCCGCCCTGTGCGCAGGTCGTCGGCGGCGCAGATGATCGCCATCTGCTATGCCGAACAGTTATTGCTGACGGCGGCACGACGTACTTTCAATCGGGCTATAGCATTTGCCGAAAGCCATAATCGTCCACAGGGTGCCTCCAATGTGCTCCAGGGCATGGCGGTGTTGACGCTGACGCCACTGGGCGACTATGAGCGCGCTGCGCAGATCGTCGCCGCCAACATCGACGCCGAGGGCAGCGACTACTGGCGCATGCGCTATCTGCTCAGCGGCTGTATCGTCTGGTTTGCCGCCGGCGATTGCGAGCAGTTGGCCGCAGCGGTGGACGCGGCCGAAGCCGTCATGGCAAAGCTCGAATTTGTGTCGACCGACGACGAAAATTGGCTTCATTTCTACCGGTCACTTCTACACGCCATGCGCGACGGCAAAGCGGAAAACAACCTTCCCTTCGCCGACGCCAACAACGAGTCCGACCAGGTCTACCACATGGTGGCCAGACTCTGGAGCGCTCGCCTAACCGAAAACCGAACCGCCATCGAAACAGTGATCCCCGCGGCGCGACAAATGGTGGATCACGTGCAGGATCACGCCTTCGAACTGGCACGCATGGCGCTGGAATGTGACATCGTTGACGGTCTGGCGTGGCTGCAAACCAAGGACGGTGCCTTTGGCCTCTCCGTAGCGGCGCGGCGACTGATCCACGCCCGGTGTCGCGGGGAACTGGTGCGCGTCCATGCGCTCTTGGCGTTGACTTGTCACCGAAGCAATGATCCGCGCTGGCGGCGGCGTGTCGCTGCGGTTTTGCGCCACCTCAGGCGTCCTCGCTACGAACGCATTTTGCAGACACGGGACCGGGCGCTGGGCGTCCAATTCTGGATGCTCTTGCTCGTGGTGGGGATCAAACCCGATATGGCGGCGCACAATCTCGTTGCCATTGGGCAGATCGAGCCGCTGCTGCCCCTGCTCCAGAACACGTCGCCGCGCGTGCGGCAGATAGCGACGCGGATCCTGGCGCGCATCGGCGATGAACGGACCATGGACACGCTCAACACAGCGCTGAGTGGTGAGCTCGACGCCGAGACCAAAGCCGTCTTCGAGCAGGCACTGGCGATGCTGGAAGCCACACCGCCGCCGCCGATACAGATCCAATTGATGGGCGACTTCCGCGTCCGCCGCGGGGACGAGATCATCGACGATTTCCACCGGCCAATTGTGGCGCGGCTGTTTCAGTACTTCGTCGCCCGTCGCGGACGAGGCGTGCTGCGCGATCAGATCCTCGAAGACCTCTGGCCCGACACCGATCCCGAGAAGGCGTGGGCCACCTTCCGCACCGTCTACAGCCGTCTGCGCAACGCATTGGAGCCGCACATGCGCAGCAAAGGCCCCAACCGCTACTTTGCCTTTGACGGCGAACGCTACACCTTCGATCCCAGCGGCTATGTCGCCGTCGACGTCGAGGATTTCCTCGCTGCGCTGCATCGCAACCCACCGCTGAATGAACTCGCCACGCTCCTCGAAGGCTACCAGTCCATCCTCCCCGACCTGCCCTACGCCGACTGGCTGCTGGATCTGCGCGAGCACGTACAGGAAAGCTACCTCGACGCCTGCCTACACCTGGGCCAGGAGTTGCTGGCGTGCGGCGACGCCGCAACCGCTCAACGCTGGGCGCAGCGTGTCATCGTCCTTGCGCCGTGGATGGAAGCCGCCTACCAGCTCCTCATGCGCGCCTACGCCCGCCAGAACCAGCGCAGCCGCGCCCTGCGCACCTACGCCGCCGCCAAAGCCGCCCTGCAAACCGAACTCGCCGTCGACCCGTCCCCGTTGACGGAGTGGCTCTACAAGAGCCTGAAGGCAGGAGAAGAGATTTAGCGATTGAGAGATTAGGCGATTAATCGCCCAGTCCCCAATCCCTAGTCCCCAGTCCCTAGTCCCCAATCCCCCTCTCACCGCGTTCACTCGCTGTTCACACCAACCTGCTAGCTTTACACCATTGACTTTCCAAGTGCGGCAACGCGGAGGAAACCACTGATGGCAAAAAAACACGCATTCATCGTCCGTATCTGGCGCGACGAGGAAGGCCGTGTGGTCGGTCTTGTGAGCGACCCGGAAGCGGGCTGGCGCTATCCTGTCCGCAACGCGGCAGAGCTGTGGGCCATGCTCTCCGGGTCTTCGCTAACGGGCCATCCACAGCCAGACACAGATTCAGAAGGGACAACTCCCCATGATGAGTAAGGAGACATCTATGCCCATTCACGCTACCCATTCCAATCGCTCTCACCTGAATCGCTTGTTGGGAATTGCCCTTAGCCTGATTCTCGGCTTGAGCTTACTACCGAATCGCCCGCTCCACGCCCAGCCGCCGGACGAGGCACTCGGCGAAGCGGCTATCTTCCTCACTCTCTTCCCACAACTACGCGCCCTGCCCGCACCGCCAGTGATCCAGCCCGGGCTGCGGGTGAGTTACCAGGGCGCCAGCGCCATCATCGGTGGCGGGGGCGCCGGCGGTGGACCGATCCAATACGACGTGGTAGCCATGGACGGAGTACAGACCCTCGTCTACACCACTAGCTATTTGGGCATCAGCGGGGGGCACCTAATCCCCAACCCACCCACTGCTCTGGTCGGTCTTCCCGCTCTGGGCGAATTCTGGATCCACCCTAGCGTGCTGGTGAATGCAGAGTCTGTCGCCAACCAGAGTCTCTCTGTCACCCGCTACAACAAAAACGTGAATGGCGTCATCATCACTGTGGTGCGATTCCAGAGCCAGAGTAGCGGCGGGCAGGTCGTGTGGGAATTCAGCACCAACAGCGGATTGCTTGTTTTCTACAGTCGCAGCACCTTCATCCCCGGCACCGGGCAGACATCCGAAACTCAGTCTACCTTTCTCGGCTTCCGCACCCTGCCCCTGCCCTGGAACACCAACACCCTGGCCCCCAACTGGGCACGGGCGAACGCGGAGATGATCTACACCGGCACACAGTCCACCACCGTGGCGGGGGCCGGTACCCTTACCTCGAATGTAGTGGCAACGGTTCAGGTCAATACCGCCACACCCACTTGGAGTTCCTTCCTGGTAGATGCCTTCATTCAGAATATAGGCAGCAGCAGCTCTGCGGCGGTGACCGGCATCGGCCAGATCTTCGGCGGCTATTGGCTGCCCCGTTCCGCGCTAGGCGTCAATGTATCCAGCCCTGTGCTACTTGACCAAGATCCCATCACCGGGATACAGGTCACTCTGGCCAGGGCACAGAACGGTAACATCATCCTCACCCAGATTGGGTCGGCGTTAGAACACATCGCGGTCTATGACGCCGTCCTCGGTTCTCTGAACTTTAGCCAGCAGACGATTGCCAGAGGTAACAGCATTCAGCAGACGGTGTTGACGCGTACAGGAGGCAGCGATCTGGGCGCGCTCGATTCCCTGCCGGAAGTGACGACCCCAACGCCTACCTCCACCTCCCAGCCCACGGCAACACCCACTGCAACCCCGTCCCCCACACCAACTGGATCATCGAGTCCAGGGCCATCGCCCACCACCACATCTACCCCTGCTTCAGGGTCATCTCCTACACCCGAACCAGGCCACCATCGAATCTACCTACCCACCTTGCGTCAGTGACTGCGCCAATCATCCCAAGGAACCAGCCATGCACTTCAAGACCACAGGAAATCGCTACTTGATATGGAAACTCTGCTTGATCGGATGCCTCTTTGTGCTTGGCTGGGGAGCGGCCCGCCCAGTCACAGCCCAAGGGCCGACTCTCATTGGCAGCGTCACCATCAACGGCAACGTCTCCTGGACACCGGAGAATAGCCCCTACATCATCCAGGGCAACGTCTCCATATTGGACGGTGGCTCCCTCACCATCCTGCCGGGGGTGGAGATCCGTTTCGACGCAGACCGCTTGCTGGACGTGCGGGGCGGGGGAACCCTCATCGCCCAGGGTACAGAGACCCAGCCCATCACCTTCACCGCCAACCTCACCACACCGGTGGCAGGACATTGGCGTTATCTCTACTTCTACGCCGAC
>WGMT01000049.1 GCA_016124945.1 bacterium
ACGGACGACAGACGACTTCTTGAACACCAATAGGTTTTCATCGGTCTACGCACTACGCACTACGCACCACTCACCACACTTCCCACTCAAAAAGGGGCGAACCGGTCGCCCCCGAAGCACACACCTTTTCGATTTTGTTGCCTGAGAGATCATAGATCTTCTGTTCGGCGAACGCAAGCGGCGGCGTCTGACACATGACTGACGGATTTGCTTCGAAGTTGCCAGATTTTTTGCGGTCACCAATCCAATTGGTAGAAAGGCTACGTTTACTTCCATGTGCGCTCTCCCGAACGCACATAGCGGACGAACGGCTTTCTGCAGCCATCTTCGCAAGAGAAATACCAGATTCAGAACACCAGATTCAAAACACCAGATTCAAAACACCAAAGAGGAGAAACCATGTACACCGGAACCAATACCCGCCGCACTTATCGTCTCTGGGCGCTGCTTGTCGCCCTGATGGCCCTACTTGTCCTGGCTGCGTGTCAGGTGCCTGCCACGCAGCCGGCGCCCGAAGCACCCGCCGCGGCCGAATCGGCCCCCACCGCCCCAGCCGAAGAAGAAGCCGAAGCCACTGCAGAACCCGAAGAAGAATCAGCCGAACCGACGGCCACCGCCGCCGCTGAAGAGGAATCTGAAGCCACTGCCACCCCCGCCGCTGAAGAAGAAGCCGAAGCGACGGGCACACCTATGGCGGAAGAAGAAGCGTCCATGCCCGCAGGCGCCAGCGAAGCGCTGGTGGGTGACCCGCTGGCCGGTGAGTACATCTTCAACTCCACCATGGGTTGTGGCTGTCACTTCAACCGAGATGAGGGCGCCTTTGCCGGTGGCAACCAGTTCGAAGGACCCTTCGGCGTTGCCTATGCAATCAACCTCACGCCCGATATGGAAACCGGCATCGGCGCGTGGACAGTCGAAGAGTTCGGCAATGCCATCCGCTTCGGCGTCAATGATCACGGTGGCGTCGCCCCCGCCATGCCCCGCTGGGGCCGCATGGCCGACGAAGACGTGGCCAACCTCTTCGCCTACCTTATGACCCTGGAACCGGTGAGCAACCAGATCCCGGCTCGCGAAATCACTGTAGAACTGTCCAATGTGCTGCCGGCCCAGATGCCGCCCGCTGTTGCACCCATCGAAGGCATTGATCGTGGCGCCTACATGGCCTCGCTGGTCCGCTGCGGTAACTGCCACACCCCCCGCAACGAAGACGGCAGCGTCAACATGGATCTCTTCTTGGCCGGCGCACCCTTCCGCGACACCACTGCACCCAACATCACCCCTCATGAAACCACCGGCATCGGCCTGTGGACAGATGAGGAACTTGACGCCTTCCTCGAAACCGGCAATTATGGTGAAGGCCTCGAGTCGCACCCCTCCATGAAGGCCGTCGCAGACCGCGCCACGGGCAAGATGACACCGGAAGACCGGCTCGCCATCGTCGCCTTCCTCCGCAGCCTGGAACCGGTTGAGAACGTCGTCACGGCGCAGCAGTAGTTGACGAGGTAATTAGGCTGTGTTGACATTTCACAGGTCTCCTCTGGTCAATTTGGCATTGAGCGACAGCTTGCCAGGAGACCGCACTGTAAATGTCAACAGAACCTAGTGAATGGTGATTGGTGATTGGGCTTGTCGATTGGGCTATGACTGGAAGTTCTATAGTCTTACCGGCCCTGCGAATGCGCACGTACACACGTGTTTCAATACCCAATCACTAATCACCATTCACCTGAATCACCTGCCCCTCCACCACCACAAACACCCGATCCCCCCGCTTCGGTCTGATAACCGCACCGCCGGTAAATTCACCAAATGCCGGTAAGGTACCTACTTTTGCAGTCAGGTGGAAACACGGCAGTTTGAGCGACTGGCGTCCCCGTCCGTTTAACAATGCCGCCGGGTGCAAGTGTCCCGCCAGGACGTATCCATCTTGCGCGGCAAGTGGCTCGTGCTGGAAGACGAAAGGTGGCTCGTGCAACGACCCATCGTAGCAGGTCACCCGCCAATCGGCGGGCGGATCACCTGCGTGGACGTCGTGATTGCCCCGCACCAGCACCATCTCCAACTGGGCGTGCGCCTCGCGCCAAGACGCCACAGCCGCCAGCGTCGAGGGGGCGCGTCCACTGCGGGCGTGGAAGAGATCCCCCAGGATCAGCAGCCGTTGCGCACTGGTGCGCTCAAGAGCGCTGCTTAATCGTCGCAGTGTCTCGGTTGTTGTGCCGCCCGGCATGGGAATCGCCGCTGCCCGAAAGGTTGCCGCCTTGCCTAGATGCAGGTCTGCTACCAACAACGTTTTGCGTGTAGTCAAATGGAGTGCGCGCTCGCCCAGTACCAGTGCTTCCTCACCGGCCAGCCTGATCGTCATCTCCAGCGTTGGCTGCGTCATTCTCGTCCTCGTACCAAGATTAGCCCTCAATCGGCGTCACTTGCGGTTTTCTGAACAGTTACCTGGGATCTACGCTTCCAATCCCATCGCGATCTGCATCTTGCGCACCCGATCGGCCAAAGACTCCGACGAAAGTTCCTCGCGCATCCGATCCACCAGCAGGGGGAAGCTCAAGGGTGAAGGGCGACGAAGCTGCATCACCACGATCCTTGCTTGACCAATGCGATCCAGCGCCTGCGCCATACGGCTCTGCTCCAACTGCTCTTCCAACACCTCACGGTGCGCCTGAGACAGCAACATATTTTCGGCGTCGTAACGGCTGAAGACGTCGAAAAAGAGGTTGCTCGATGCCTGGAGATGCTTGCTTTTCACCCGTTGCCCTGGCAACCCCGTCGCCACCAACCCCGCAATCTGGGCAATCTCGCGGAACTGACGGCGTGCCATCTCGGCGGCGTTGAGGCTGGCAGGGATGTCTTCAAAGAGATTCTCGGTGGAAAAGAGCGGCGGCGTCCCTTTCCCCGCCAGCACCTCGGCCAGTGGAATGGGGTCGGGCGAGAGCAGGTTGAGCCCGTAATCGTTGACGGCCATGCTGAAGGTGATGGGGCGCAGCCGCGACAGCCGGTAAGCAAAGAGCGCCGCCATGCCTTCGTGTACCAGCCGTCCTTCGAAGGGATAGAAAAAGAGATGGTGTCCCTCATCGGTTTCCACCTCCTCAATCAGCAACTCGTCCTGGCGTGGGATGTATGACCCTGCGGCCTGCATCGCCAGGATCGGGGCCACGGCGCGCAATTCGTCCTCTTCAAAAATGCCATTGGCCGCAGCTTCGAGCTTGGCGCGCACCGCCACTGCCAGCGCCGTAGACAGCGGCATGCGGCTGCCCATCCAGCGGGGGATGGCCCCGCGGTTGCTCTTGGCCTTACGCACATAGGCCGTCATCTCGCGCAAATTGACAAACTCCAGCGTGCGCCCGGCAAAGATAAAGCGATCCCCCGGCTGCAACCGGCTGATGAAGTATTCGTCGACGCTGCCCAGCTTGCCGCCGTTAACGTACTGCACCTGTACCGTCACCTCGCCCACGATGGTGCCCACATTGAGCCGGTGTCGCTGCGCCACCTTGCGATCTTCCACCATGTAGCGGGGACCTGCCCATCCCTGCGCGTAGTCATGATTGGCATCGTCATAGGCGTCCTCGTCGACTTTGGCGACCACACGCTGGTACTCGGGGTAGCTCGTCAACGCATCACCCCCGGTCACAACAAAACCCAGCGCCCAATCCCACTCTGCGTCGGTCAAATTGCGGAAGGCGTAGGTGCTGCGCACTTCGGCCAGCGCCTCTTCGTAGCGGAAGCCGCCACCCAGCGCCAGGGTGACAAGGTGCTGCACAAGGACGTCCAGCGGTTTTTGGGGCGGGGTGCGTCCTTCGATGGCCCCAGCCTGGGCGGCGGTGCGCGCCGCCGCCACTTCGATCAGCTCGAAGGCGTGGGTGGGCACACAGGTCACCCGGCTCACCGCGCCAGGACGGTGTCCACTGCGCCCGGCACGTTGCAGCAGGCGCGCCACGCCTTTGGGGCTGCCGATCTGCAACACCCGATCCACCGGGCTGAAATCCACCCCCAAATCCAGGCTCGACGTCGCCACCACACAACGCAGCAGGCCCCGGCGCAGCCCGTCCTCCACCCATTCGCGCACCTGGGGATCCAGTGATCCGTGATGCAACGCAATCAGACCGGCCCAGTCGGGCATGGCGTCGAGGATGGCCTGATACCACGTCTCAGCCTGGTTGCGCGTATTGGTAAAGACGAGGCAGCTTTCGCCTTCCTCGATGGCGGCAATCACCGCGGGCAGCATCTTCAACCCCAAATGCCCCGCCCAGGGGAAGCGCTCGATCTCCGCCGGGATCAGCGAGTCGATCACGATCTCTTTGGGCGTATGGCCGGTGATCAGGTGGGTCTGCCGCGGCGTGCCTGGGGTGGGGACACCCACCAGCGCGTCCAACGCCACATCCAGGTTGCCCAACGTGGCCGAAAGTCCCCATGTGCGCAGGTTGGGGCGTCTTCGCCGCAACCAGGCCAGGCAAAGTTCGGTCTGTGTACCCCGTTTGCTGCCCAACAGTTCGTGCCATTCGTCTACAATCACGGCTTGCAGATCGCCAAAAAGCTCCTCGGCGTTGGGGCGCGAGATGAGCAACGAGAGGCTTTCAGGTGTGGTGACCAGTGTGCTGGGCAGCCGCTTGTTCTGGCGCGCCTTGACGCTGCTGGAGACGTCGCCGGTGCGTCGTTCCACTGTCCACGGGATGCCCAGGTCGCGGATCGGCGCTTGTAGCGCGGCGGTGGTGTCGGCGGCGAGGGCGCGCAGCGGCGTCAACCAGAGCACCTGCAATGGCGGCGCGTCGATCGTGGCCCAGGTATCGCGGTTGGGGTGAGCCTCGATCCACTGCATCACCGGGCCGAGCCAGACGGCGTAGGTCTTCCCCTGGCCGGTGGGCGCGTGGAGCAGACCGCTGCCGCCGCCGCGATAAGCGGCCCACGTCTCCTGTTGAAAGGGGAAGGGCGACCATCTGCGCTGGGCAAACCAATCTTCGATCAGGGGCTGTGCGTGTAAATCTGTGAATAAATTCACCGGCTGTTTTGCTTCTCCGCTCTACTTTCCTGTATGATAGGAAGCTAGAATCCATTTATCCACCCTACGCGGAGCCAACCCAATGAATGATAAGAACGTTCATCCTTTGATTCGTTACGGCGGTCCGATTCTGGGCGCTGTGATCGTCTATTTTATCATCACCTCAATGATCGGTGGCTTTCAAGCGGACATGGAAGCGGCGCGCCTGGTACCCCTACCCCTGGCTGAGGAGGTGGCACTGGAGGGTGAAGGCGCTGAGCCGACTGCGGCGGATGCCCCGGTTGAAGGAGAAGCCCCGGCCGCCGAGGAAGCTGCGCCCGAAGTCTCTGACAGCGCAGCTATCACCGAAACTGAAACCTTAACGGAAACCGAAACACTGACGGAGACCGCGCCGATTGCCGAGACGGCAGAGGTGACAGAGACCGTTGAACTCGAAATTGAAGCCGCTGCACCGGTGACTGAAACCGAAGTGGTCACCGAGACCGTCCCTGTGGAAGTGCCAACGCCCGCGCCGACTGAGGTCCCCCCCACACCGGAAGCGGCGGCCCCGTCTTCGTTGGCCGAACTGAGCGCAGACGAGATCTACGCCGGTCTGCCCGCCCAAATCGCGTCCTTCTTCCCCGACGGTGTCGACGTCGAAGCAGGTGAACAGACTGCGTTAAGCTCCGGCTGTACCGCCTGTCATAGCCTATTGCCCAACGTCGTACAGGTTGGCCCAAGCTGGTACGGTGCCGGCGACCACGCAGTGGCCCGTGTCCCCGGTCAGAGCCCGGCGCTTTACTTGTACACCAGCATCACCGATCCCGAAGCCCACATTGTGCCGGACTTCCCACCGGGCTTGATGCCAAATATCTACAACCAGCTCCTCACCGATGAGCAGATTGCCAACATCGTGGCCTATTTGCTCACGCTGGAAGAGGAATAGTATTGCGCCATGCGTGTGGCTGTTGAGTCGGTGCATTCGTTTTGGATAAAGCGCTTGTAAACACAGATTGGGGGAAATCCGGTTTTTTGTTTGAGCCGGGTTTCCCCCAATCTGTGTTTACAACGTCCGCCTAAACCGCCGCTACCCCACCTCTCTCCACGCTAGATTGATGTTTTTTGCTGTTACACGCACCATCGCTCCAGGAGATCACCCATGCCACCCACCAACCCACTTTCCGCCTTGCACGTCGTCCCTGTACGCTACAACAGCGACCGCTATGCCGAGGACGACGAACGCGGCGTAGATGCGTACGCCGATTCTGGTGTCTACGGCACAATCGGCGCCTCGGTGACGGTTGTCGAGCCTGTCTTCCCCGAAGACAGGCGCACCGAGATCCAATCGTTCAACCTCGGCCTGCTCAACAGCGAGATCGCCGACGCCGTGGCCGCGGCGCGGCGCAAGGGCGAGCCTGTTCTGATGACCGGCGGCAATTGCACCCACATCACCGGCGTCTTCGGCGGCCTGCAAGATGCGCATGGACCCGCCATCCGCGCCGGTCTCGTCTGGTTTGATGCCCACGGCGACTTCAATACGCCGCAGACCACACTCACCCACTTCCTTGGCGGCATGCCCGTGGCAGTCTGCGCCGGCCTCGCCTTCCCCGACTGGCGCACTGAATCCCACATTGTCGCCCCGGTGCCCACAGATCGCATCGTCATGGTGGACGTGCGCAACCTCGACCCCGCCGAAGCGGATCTGATCCACGCCGTCGGCATCCCCGTGGTGCCGGTGACCCCCGTCGACGCCGGTTCCGCCTTCAACCAAGCCGTCACCGACCTGGCCGAGCGCTGCGATCTGCTCTACCTGCACATCGACGCCGACATCCTCGACGAGTGGTACGTCCCCGATCACGGCACACGCGAACCCAACGGCCCCGACATGGCGACGGTACTGGCCGCCATCGACGCCGTCATGTCTACGGGCAAAGTCTCCGTCTATGCCGTCGTCTCCGTCTACGCCGGCGGTCCAGGGCGGGCACGCAGCGTGGAAACGGGGATCGAACTGATCCGCAGCGGGCTGGCGGCATGGAAACGCAACGGCGCGCCGGTCTTTTGAAAAAATAAGGAGAAATGAGTAGGTTAACGCTGGTCTCGTTTTTCTTGAAAGCGAGCTCGTTCAAGTTTACCGGAATCTTGCTTAACCCACTCATTTCTCTTCACCACACCCCCGGCACCAACCTATGCTTCACCCGATGCGCATATTGAGGATAGCCCTTGAGATGAGCGTGGAGGGTGGCGTCTTCGAGTCGGGTGCGGATGACGAGCACAATCAGCACGAGGACGGCGGGTCCTAGCGCGCACCAGGAACCGAGTAGGAAGGGCGTGGCCAGGAAGGTGATGGCGGCTGCTGCATAGCCGGGATGGCGCACCCAGCCGTACGGCCCTGTTGAAATCACATGATGTCCCCGATCATGTTGAATGCGCACTACGCCCGAGAAGAAACGATTCTCCATCAGCGCATACGCCCCGATCACATACCCCAGCACCACCAGAATCAATGCCACAACGATCACCCATAGCTCTTCAATGCGCGGGGCCCAGGCAAAGCGAACGTCCAAACCGGCGACCAAAGGAATCAGCCCGCCGCCGAGGGTCACCATCGGCGCCAGGTATCTGTCCCAAGAGACGGTGTCCTTGTGATCGGCGAAGCGTGCCCGTTCCACCAGGAGCGACGGATCGCGCTGCGCTGCCAGTGCCCGGCTCAGGATAAATCCGCCGATAGATACGCCTGCGAAGACCCAAGCCTGCCACCAATCCCAACGTTGGGTGATCAACAGCGGCAGCAGGGGGATCACAAGCACAACCAACACCAATTGCAGCACAATCTGTGGGGTGAATCGTAGCTTCTGCTCTGTCATGGTGTCGCTCCATTCGCATAGCAAAAAATTGTGCGGCGCAGTGGAGGAGACGCGTCGCAGCAGAGGAAGACCGATACCCTCATTCTGGCGTAACCGGCCCGCTTGTCAACAGACAGAAGCTGTATCCCAAACCCGCCAGCTCTTCTGCAACCTGGTGGGTTTTTGATTGGTGAACAATTTGATTCTCCTGATGCATCCACCCCATTTTGTGAGGCATCACCCGCCCCAATCCACTGCTATCTTTGAGTCACAGCAGCAAACAACCAACGATAGAACGGGGATGAAGCGGATTGGGCGGATCAAACAGATTCAGACCCATCCTTCTGAAAATCCACCCAATCCGCGTTAGGCGGAACAGTTTGAGAAAGGAGAATCGAACTATGAACGATGCTCAAGCGACTCGAAAACGATCGACCATGCTGCTAGTGCCGGCGATCCTGACCTTTGCTTGTTCGTTCCTGATGTTCGGGGATAGTGAGAGGGGTCTGCGCTTCTTTATGTGGCGGGATCAGCCGCAAGTCGCAGTCGCGCTCCTCGTGGTTTCCGGAGTCTTCTGGTGGTTCTGGTGGCGAGGAGCAGGATCGAGGTCCGGCTAATAACAGCATGCAGCGGACCGCGCTCTGCGCGGCCGGTGCATGCTGGGCGTTCTATTCCACCCAATCAAGGAGAGAATTATGAATACTCAACAAATCGAAATCGTCCAGCGCACCTTTGGACTGGCCGCCCCCATGGCCGAGGAAATCGCCGACCGCTTCTACGAACGTCTCTTCACCGTGGATCCGTCCTTGCAGGCGCTTTTCCACGGCAACATTCAGCAGCAGGGCAACAAGTTGATGACCATGCTGGCCCTGGCTGTGCGCAGCCTCGACCGGCCCGAAACCATCCTCGAACCGGTGCGACGGCTGGGCGAACGTCATGTGCAGTACGGGGTGCAGCCCCATCACTATGCAACCGTCGGCGCAGCCCTGCTATGGACGCTAGGACAGGTCTTTGGCCCAGCCTTCACCCCCGAAGTCGAAGACGCATGGACCGCGGCGTACATGCTGCTGGCGGGGGTGATGCAGGAGAAGGTAGTGATTGGGGACTAGCGACTGGGGACTGAGGACTGGGGAGAGGATCTGTGGTTGGATTGGGTTGCCTGGCTTTTTCAAGCCGGCGACTCGGCGATTCGGAGATTTCAGAGGGTCGACGAAATCCAATCGCCTAATCGCTTAATCGCCAGCTATTAAACAGCAACAACCCAATCCCCAATCCCCAATCCCCAATCGCTAGTCACCAATCACCAATCACCAATCACCAATCATTCCTTTTCGGAGAACCATCATGTCCCCTATCCCTCACGCCGTCGTCATCGGCGGTAGCATTGCCGGGCTGCTTGCGGCCCGAGTTTTGATGAACCATTGTGCACAGGTCACCGTGATCGAGCGGGATCTGTTGCCGTCGTCGCCAGAATTTCGCAAGGGCGCGCCGCAGGGACGTCACGCCCACGGCCTCCTGGCCCGCGGACACCAGATCCTGGAAGCCTACTTTCCCGGCCTCACAGAAGATCTACGCGCCCACGGCGCCGTCCTCGCCAACATGGGCGCCGATCTGGCGCTCTACCTCGGCGGCGTGCCAGTTAGCCGCTTTGAAACCGATCTGGTGGCGGTAGGGTGTAGCCGTCCCCTGTTGGAGTACGTGATCCAGCAGCGGCTACGCCAGTCTGGCCGGGTGCGCTTTCTCGAAGGCTATGACGTCACCGGGATCTGCACAGACGCAGCAGGCAAACGTGCCACAGGTGTGCGCATGCAGCGCCGCGGCGCTGTCGGTCACGCTAAGGAAAACGCTAAGGAAAACGCTACTGGAAATGCGTCAGAAATCATGGACGCCGACCTGATCGTCGACGCCAGTGGACGGGGCTCCCGGTTGCCCGAGTGGCTCCGCACGCTGGGCTTCACGCCGCCCACCGAAACCGTGGTCGATGCCAATGCCGGCTACGCCACCCGTATCTACCGCCGCCCCCAGGATTTTGCCGGCGGCTGGCAGGCACTCTACAACATCGCCGAAGCGCCGGCGCAGAGCCGTGGGTGTATCGTCTTGCCCATGGAAGGTGACCGCTGGTATGTCACCCTCACCGGCCTCAACGGCGATCACCCGCCCACCGACGAGGACGGCTTCCTGGCTTTCGCCCGCAGCATCCCCGTGCCTGCCTTTCATGCTGCGTTGGCCCAGGCCGAACCGTTGACTGCGCCTTACGGCTACCGCAACGCTGCCAACCGTCTGCGTAGTTACGACAAGTTGCCTCGCTATCTGGAAGGCGTCCTGGCCATGGGCGACTCCGTCTACGCGCTGAATCCTCTCTACGGCCAGGGGATGACGGTGGCTGCACTGGGGGCGGAGACCCTGGACGCAACCCTGAGCGTCCATCTGCGCCGTCACGCCGCGGCGGAAATGACCGGATTGGCGCGCCGCTTTCAACGCAATCTGGCAAAGGTCATCGCCGCCCCATGGCAGCTCGCTACAGGACAGGACATGCGCTGGCCTAGCGCCGCTGCCGGCCAGAAGACAGACCCGGTCACACGCCTGATCCAGGGCTACTTCGACCGGGTGCTGGCCACCATGGTCCACAGCCCCGAAGTGGCCGCCGCCTTCGCCCGGGTACAGAACATGTTGGCGTCGCCCGCCACGCTCTTCCACCCGCACATCGTGTGGCAGATCTTACAGGCTCAACCGAAACCGATAACACCGGCATTTGCCGTGACGTCTTTCAACGGAAATCCTAAAACTGAAGAAGCAAGGAATTAACCATGAGCACATCTACTTTGTCTGCACCACTCGTCGCTGAACGTCCGCTGCCCCGCACCGCCGGGTGGCCGCTAGTGGGCGCACTGCCCGCCCTGATCCGCAATCCGCTGGACTATCTATTACAGGCCCGCGCCATCTACGGTGACATCTACGAACTCGATCTGGGCGTCACACGTCTGGTGACACTGAATCACCCGGACCACGCCCAGCACGTCCTCGTGGACAATGCGCGCAACTACAGCAAGGGCGGCGCCATCTGGGACAGTCTGCGCACCCTTCTGGGTAACGGCCTGCCTGTGAGCGAAGGCGACTTCTGGCTACGTCAGCGGCGCATGATGCAGCCCCACTTCCACCGGCGCAAACTGGCGGCGTTGACCGACCAGATGGCGGGCGTCATCGAGGACGAAGTGACAAACTGGCGGCACACCACCGCGCCAGGACAACCCTTCGACGCCGCACACGCCGTCACCCAGATCACCATGCGCGTCATCGTCAACGCGCTCTTTGGGGCGTCGCTCGGCACCGACCAGGTGGACAGAGTCGCCGGCTCGCTCTCGTTCGCCGTTGATCATCTCTTCCAGGGACTGATCACCCAGTCGCTGCCCGCACTCTTGCCCATCCCTGGGCGGCGGCGCTACCGGGAGGCGGTGCAGACCATCGACGAAGTTGTTGTTGCCGCCATTGAACAGTGCCGTCACAGCGACGACGACAGCCTCATCAGCATGTTGATCGACATGGTCGACACCGAAAGCGGCGAGCAGATGACCATCGGTCAACTGCGCGACGAAGCGGTGACCATGTTCCTGGCCGGCTACGAGACCACGGCCAACACACTGGCGTGGTCGATACACTTCATGACACAACAGCCCGAGATCCAGGACGCACTGCAAGCCGAAGTGGACACGGTGTTGCAGGGACGGGTGCCCACCTTCGCCGATCTACCCAATCTGCGCTACACGCGCATGATCCTGGAGGAATCGATGCGCTACTATCCACCCTCCTGGCAGTTGACGCGCACCGCCCTGGCCGACGACGTCATCGACGGCGTGGCCATCCGCCAGGGACAGATGGTGGCGGTGATGCAGCACGGCATCCATCACCACCCCACCTTCTGGCCTGATCCACAGCGCTTTGACCCACAGCGCTTCACACCCGAAGCCGCCGCCGCCCGGCCCAAGCTGGCCTGGATCCCCTTCGGCGCGGGGCAGCGCTTCTGCATCGGCAACGATCTTGCCATGATGGAAGGCGCGCTTGTGCTGGCGATGCTGGCGCAACGCTACACACTGGCCGCCGTCCCTGGGAAAGTGGCACAGCCCCACATCGCCATCACCCTGCGTCCCAAAACCGGCGTGTGGACGACATTAACAACGCGGTGAAGTAGGGGGTTGAATGGGCATCGGCATCAAGGCAAGCACCGTAGGCACAAGTGCCGGGGACTTTTCGCCGCAGCGAGATTCGACATCCACTCCTGGCGACACGCCCAACGTGATGTCCCCGGCACTTTGGCTACCCCTTATCTTAACGCCAATGGTTGCATGGGTCGGGAGAGAGCCCCGACCCATGCAAACTCCTACTTCTTTCGTTAAATTTAGGAGGACAAATGCAACCGCACGCAAAGCCGCGAAGCTGGAAGCGAACGATCGTCAGTGTGGTTACAGTGATGGCCTCCGGATGGACGCTGCCCCTGGCCTCCTTATGGATGAACTACCGAGAGCCCGGCTTCACCACTGCGCTGGGGATCGCCTACGGCTTTGGCATAGGTTGGTGGGTACACATACTGGCGCTGTTGATATGGATGGTTCGCCGCCAACGCCGGGATGAGATCACGCTTCGCCCCCTGTTCTTGCTGATCTTTTCGCTGGCGATCCTCTCTGCGCTTACCCTGCCCGCCGGACGCGGACAGATTGGCGCTTGGTAACTCTGTAGCGAATATTCTCCGCCATACTGCTGCTCAAAATCAATCAAGTCTAAGCTACATCCCGCCGACCCGCCAGGTTTTCTGCAACCTGGCGGGTCTTTGTATGCATGCAATCCGGCGGGATGATGCATCCCCCCCCATCTGTGAGGCATCCACGTCCACGATTTCAGTCACAATAGGACAAGTAGGCCAACGCCTAACCTTTAACCCCAATTCCATGAGGAGAGACACAATGAACGCTGTAAACACCATCAAAATGACCCTGGCCGCCGGCTTCATCTTCGCCGCACTACTTGGCCGGCCCGCCGCAGCACTGGCCGATGACGTCATCGTCGACGGCAAGATCATCACCGCCGAGAACGTCGAAGCCACAAGCGATCCTGAGTACAGATATGTCAGCGTACGCCGGACATTTGACGCCGCGGAGGACGATGATCACGACGTCCTTTACGACCCGGACGATGATCTGATGCCGCCACCCAAACCTGTCGGCGACGCCGTAGGCACCTCAACAGACGACCTGATGTTTGAAGACGCAGACGCAGAAAGTCGCACCGGGCCCAACGACGCATTCTTTGTCCGCAACGACCGCAGTACCTTCAGCCAATAACAGTATGCGACTGTGCAGCCGGCGGTTCCAAAGTTCCGGCTGCACAGCTACCAACATCGAAAGAGAAACAGAGTTTAATCATGAAGTACAGTAACGTTCTGAAATTTTCACACCGAATCGCCGTCGTCCTGTTGGCGGCGACGTTCTGGCTGGGGCTGTTCACCCTGTGGCCTGACACCACCTTCGCCGCGGAGGATACCCCCAGCGCTGACACGATCGTCATCACGTGGACGCAGGCCGGCGGCTTCAACCCCGCCGCCGTGGACATCCAACGCGGCGACACCGTCATCTGGCGCAACGTCGACACCGTCCCCCTGGCCCTGCGTAGCGGCCAGGCCAACGCCCTCTACCTGCCCATGCTGGCAGGGAGCGGCGCTGCCACCG
This sequence comes from bacterium, assembly GCA_016124945.1. Classification (GTDB taxonomy): domain Bacteria; phylum Chloroflexota; class Anaerolineae; order Caldilineales; family Caldilineaceae; genus RI-153. The sequence continues at coordinate 13,542 of WGMT01000049.1, forward strand.
CCGCCGACGCTCAGCCTATGTCGGCCAGGCAGGCAACCGCCCTGCCCACCATTGATATGGTGCTCAACCCTGGCGAAGAATTCAGTGTCCGCTTTGCCGGTGCAGGCGCATTCAACTTCTTTGATGCCGGCCAGAGCGGCTTCGGCGGGACCGTCAATATTGTCGAAGCGTTCTCTGCGCCCATCGCGTGTACACCTGCCGCGCCCGCCAGTGGAGCCGCCGACGGCGAACTCCCCGGTGTCCTCTACGCCACATCTGCCGACCGCACGCTGTTGCGCTGGTTTTGGGACGACTGCTCCACAGCGAGCTTCCAGATCTTCCGCAGTGAAAACGGTGGACCAGAGACGCTCATCGCCACGGTTACGCCGGTGACCGACCCAATTGACGCTGAAATCCTGTTGGACAGCACCGACCTACGCTGGCCCGACCTCTCCACACAGGCGACGGCGCTGATCCTGCAAGAGGGCGACTTCCGCCAGGACACGACGAAGACCGAGATCGCCGATCTCTTCAGCTTCCTCTACAGCAACGGCCTGGCCGCCGTCCATATGACCAACCACTACTACCCGCTGGCGCTCATGCTGGGTTGGGGCTACCTCGACACCGACATCACCCCCGGCGTCGACTACACCTACCGCGTGGCGACCAATGCCGGCGATCTGGGGACGGTCACCGTCAGCGCTGGGCAGCGCACACCGCTGATCGCGCCGACCACCGTTGTCACCGGTCTCCTCGACATCGAAACCTGGGACGGCAACTGGGGGCGCTTCCAGCGTAACCGCCGCTACGACGGTCAGATCTACCTGAACTGGAATCTGGAGCACTCCGCCCAGGACGACGCCGCCCTGATCATCGGTTACGACGTCTTCGAGGCAACGGCCTTCGACGAGGCCAACCAGATTGTCGACGCCGTCAAGGTAGCCGATGTCAATGATCCAGGTGGCGACGCCATCGTCATCCCCAGCCCGGTGCAGGCCGCCGATGGCGTGGAATATCTCTTCCGCTACGCGCCTGGCGACTACAACCCGCACACGCTCTGCGTCGCCCCGCGCGATCTGCTCAACCAACCCATCGCCTGGCCCGAGGACGCCGCCCAGTGCAGCCCACCCATCGTCATCGCCGCCGCCGACTATGTGCCGCCGGTTGCGCCACACGATGTCGCCGCCGTCGCCGTGGACAACTCCACACAGGTCAACCTGACCTGGGCACATGCCAACGGACGCGATGTCACCCGCTTCATCGTCCAGCGCACACAGGAGATGAACTGCACAGGCGGCCCTTGCTGGACAGACGAGGCGACGCTGGCAAGCAACCTGCGCGCCTGGAGCGACATGGCCGCGCCCTGCCAGAACGATCCCCTCGATCCTGAAGGCTGCTGGTATCGCGTCATCGCCGTAGATGACGCCGGCAACCGCAGCGCACCCAGCAAGGCCGTCTATGCCCTGATCTACGACACACTGCCGCCCACGCAGTTAGACATCAATTCGGGCGACTGCAAGAATACGGCTAATTCTGACAACAGCCAGTGCGTCGACATTGACAGCGATGCCGTCAGCATCCGGCTGAACTGCGTCTTCACCCCCGGTGGCGAGGAAATCTACCTTACCAACATCGACGCCGAAGACTTTGTCGGCCTCGACTGGGTGGCCACGATCAAGGCCATCTACCAGCCGCCGCTGCACCTGCACGATGTCACCTGCCGCCTGATCCTTGAGGACGAGTACGGCAACCTCACCGACATCGACAGTTCACCGGAGATCTCGGTCGATCTAGATTCAGAAAATGCCGACCAGTTGACGCAGCCGATCATCACCCAGATCGAGAGCGTCTTCGTCGGCGCCGACAACTGGGACGCCACCGTGCACTGGGAAATGGCCGAACACCCCATGCTGGGCGGCTTCACCATTCAGCGCCAGGACAGTACCGGCGCGCAGAACTTTGTGGGCATCAACGCCGCCGACCGCACTTTCACCGACGTCAGCGTGCAGCAGGGCAATGTCTACACCTACGTCGTCCAGGCAGACCCGACCCACGGCGGCATCAACGCCACCGAGTCGGAGCCACGTGCTCACCGTCTGCTCGGCGGCGAAAACCGCCCGCTGATCGAACTGGCCTGGATACAGGACTCTCCGGCGTGGAACCCCGCGACGGCTACTACCTCCTTGCTGGTAGATCCCACGCCAGTCTTGGAGAACAACGTCGTCCATTACGCCGTCTTCCGCAGCGTAGACGCCGAGAGCGACTACGTGCAGATCACGCCGATTTTGCAGACCACCACCGCCATTTTCTATCAGGACGATAGCGCGCAACGCGGCTGCTACTACTACGTCGTCGTCACCTTCCGCAGTCGCGACGGCGAACCGACCGGCTACACCGAAGCCCGTCAACCCGGCGACTGCGGTCAGCCCGAATCAGTCCGCACCCTGGGCCCCGCCACGGACGCGCCCGCCTATCCGCTGGCAAACTGTGTGGCTGCCGTCCAGCCCGACGCACCGTTGGTCAACTTCCGCTTCGGTGGTGGCTTCGAGGTGGTGGTGGAAGGTATCCAAGAAGGCATCAACGGCCCCGATGCTGTCACCGGCGGCGGCTGGCTGCTGCTGCAAACCGCCGAAGAGACCATCCCTGTGCCCATGAGCTTTGAGAATCTGACGGTGAACGCCGACGGCTACGTCTGTAGCGGCACCGCCGAGGTACTGATGTCGGCCCTGCCCGACGGCGACCTGTGGCTTCAAGCGCCCGGCGGCTTCCCCTACCAGTTGATTGGCATTACCTTGCAGCCCTGGTTCGGCGCCAACAACACAGCGTCGGCCACCCTCGACATCTTCACCGGCGACGCCTTCACCATGGGCGCAAACACCGGCGACAAGTCACAGCGCCTGCCCATTGCCGACGCCGTGATCACCAACAGCCTGCGCTTCAGCCGCACTCTGCCCACCGCTATCCAGATTGGCTGCAACCACCCGACGCTGGCCTTCCGCCTGGAGACGCTGCCGCTGGAAGTCATGCCAACCGGTGCAGTGCAGATCAGTGAATCGCAGATCACCCTGACATCGGCCTGCACCCGCTACGTGGATCGCTACAACGACAGCGGCGCATTCCCGCTGATCCCGTCGCCCTACGGCGGCGCGGCCCATCGCTTCGCCAACGAGCAGTTCCTGAACGTGGGCATGACCGCCGCCGCCGCGGTGACCATCACCCCCGCCGGCGTGGACGGCAACTTCAGCACCACCGCCGCCGTGACGTGGCGCGCCGCTTACCCCTTCGCCTTCCAGGTGAACGCCACCGGGCTGGCCGTCAACATTGCAGACAATCAGATTGTCGGCGGTTCCACCGGCGCGGGGACAGTCAGTGTCCTCTATCACCAGACTGCGGACAACGGCAAGCAGGGGACGGCGAGCGGCAATTTCGCCGCCCTCACCATCGGCCCCCGCGGCGACATGACCACGTCCTTGAACCTGGGCGGCGTGGACTGGGACGCCTTCGCCACCCCCGCCGCCGTCTGGGACTTCTACCAGGGCGCGCTGACCACACCCGGTCTGCCCGCCATGCACGACGGCAGCGGCATCGCCCAATCCATCATGTGGACGGCCCATCCCACCAGCGCCGCGCCGGTGGTGATCCCCGGCGGCATGCTACCCGGCAACCTGGAACCCGGTTTCAACCGTCGCCAGGCCGCGGCTACGCTGGCCTGGGCCAACTGTAACGACATCGCCATCTTCGACAACGTCTCGATGGACAGCTACCTGCGCCGCTCCGGCATCACCCAGCGTCACATCCCGCTCTACAGCGAGGGCACGCAGATGACCGTCAACGGCTACCAGTTCCGGCCTGAGCGCTTTGACCTGCACTTCATGGACAATGCGCTGCTGGACACCGACATCAGCGGCTTTGTACACCTGCCCTTCCCCAGCGATGTGAACGTCCACCTGGTCGACATCTGGCTGACGGGCAACCTCAACGACCCCGGCGCAGGCGACGCCGCCTGCATCGGTGGTGGGCGCATCCCCGCCGGTGAGCAGGATCACACCCTCGACTATTGGGACGTGGACACACGCTTCGAGGCGGCGGAATTCCGCCAGGAAGTGGGCGGTGACACTGTCCTCTGGTTCCTGGGCGACATTCGCAACCTCGTCCACCTGACGCTGAACAATGGCGACGCCGTGTTGCCCGCCGAGTTGGCCTTCAATCCCGACGGCAACTTCCACGACGACCCGCGCAACGGGCCGAAGTATGATCGTGGCGACTACCGCTTCCAGCGCTTCCCCTACCTGATGGAGCGGCTGCGCCTCAGCGACTACGCCCCCGGCAACGGCGAAACGCCTGTGTGGAACGCCGATGCCACCACCATCGCCACGCCCAACGCGGCGACGTGGAACACAGACGGCTTCGTCGGTCTGCGCGGGGTGCCGGTTGCGCCCTACTTCGGCCCACTCTTCATCGATCAAGAAGTGGCTGACGCCGATCAGATTGTCATGGCGGCGTGGGATGAGACGGTCACCGGATTCGCGGCCCAGCCCCGTGTGAGCAAGGAATGGGTGAAGGTCGCCCGTGTGCGCATCACCTTCGACTATGATCACCTGGTACACGTCTACGACGCCGCTGCGCAAAGTGGTCTCTTCGTCGGCTTCAAAGACTACCGCTTCGTCCCCGACCGCTATCTGGACTTCCCCGGCATCCCGGATCCGGTGCAGGAGATCGCCGATCTCACCGATGTGGACGAGAAGTTGAAGCGGCTACAGATGATCCAACTCGACACCGGCACGGTGATTTCACCTACTGCTACCGGCGTCTACCTGGGCCTGAGCGCAGGCGTGGCCCCGCTGCGGGCGATTGCCGAAGCGCGTAATGTCAACGGCACTGGTGACATGGTCGCCTGGGCCGACAAACTGGCGATCAACGCCACCGCCACCGACGTCTACATCGATCAGCTTGAGATTCTAGCCAACAACGTGGGCAACTTCACCTTCGAGGAGACCACCGCCGCGCTGGACGAACTCTCTGATATCGCCATCGACAACCTGCTCGACGTGCAAAATGTGGGCGGGCGCACGCAGGGTTTGCTGGCGGAAAAGGGCATCAACATTCACCGTCTACGCGGCCTGGTGGAAGTGGAAGGCGAAGGGCTGGAAACCCAGTTCAAGCGCTTCCACCTGAGTACGCAGATCGAGATCAAGGGGCGCAACCAGAGCCCGGAAGCGCCGGTAGAGATCCCTGAAAATCCCCTGGCAGAACCGGAACCGCCCTTGTTCTACGCCGAACGGGTGACGCTCTCCATCGTCCGCCACGGTGACACCACCATCGTGGGCAAGGGCATCGAGAGCAGCAAGTTCGAAGACAAACTCGACTCGTTCGACGCCACCCTGGTGGTCAACACCACCAAGCCGCAGTTCGAAGGCGGCGTCACGCTCTGGGGCCTCACCTCCGGCGGCGTCAGCATGGACAACGCCTCCGCCGTCATGGGCATCGGTGCAGAGACGAACTACATGGGCATCAGCTTCGACGGTGAATTCGGCGGTGAAGGGCAGGAGATCCTCATCGCGGGCGACCTGCTTGCCGGTCAGGTAGATCTAGACAGCGTCGTCTTGAAGAACAACTTTGCTGACGCCATGGCCCAGATCCAAGAAGACCTGGTGCTGGAAGGCTTGGCCATCGAAGATTTGGGTGAGATGACAGGCTTCTACCTGCGCGCCTACGCCGGGCAGATCCCCATCATCGGTAACGGCTGTATGCTCAGCCTGCAAGGGGACGCCGAAGTTGCCTTCTGGTACTGGCAGTTGGCAGGGCCGAGCGAGAACTTCGGCGGCTTCCTCAACCCGGCCGTCTACGGGCGTGTCCTCTGCCTGGTGGACGCCCGTGGCGACATCTACCTGAGCTACCAGCAGGCCGGCGGCGAAAACGCTTTCACCGGCGAAGGCTACCTGGCCGGTGGCGTGGGCAAATGTGACCCCGCAAGCTGGGGAGATTGGGACGAACGCTGGTGGAACGACGGCGCCTGCGTCCAAGCCGGCGCCGGCCTGACCGTCGACTACAGCGACAGCAACGGCTGGTCCGTCGACTACAGCGCAGATCGCGAACGATTGTTTGAGTAGCGTTGAGTCAGTGCCTGGCACTGGGCAGGGGATCTCGCTTTGACGGATCTGATGCTGCCCAGTGCCAGGCACTGACGGGTCCACCCGCCAACGCACCCATCACCCGCTCTGCCGTCGCCAACCGCGGAGAGAGCACGCCCACGTGCGGCTGTCATCACGACAAATGCCGCACGTGGGCGTGCTCTCTCCGCGGAAATGAGATAGACTAATTGGTCGAGTCAGTGCGTGGCACTGGGCAGCTTCAAATCCGTTAACGCGGGATCTCCTGCCCGGTGCCACGCACTGACGGGTCTTGAAGGTTAACAAAATAATCTGGTAATCCGGCGGTTGAAACCGCCGTCTGATATGGGAAACACGATAAATCGTGTTCTCACAACCGGCTTCAGCCGGTTTCCCGTTTCAGACGCCGAATTCATTCGGCGGGTGTGATTACCAGAATGATTCCTTAATGTTCAACACCCGTCAACACACCAATCACCCGATCTGCACTTTTGCCTTTTGCACTTTGCCTTTTACCTTTTGCCTTCTCCTCAAAAGGAGCCTCACTCATGTTCATTCACGCCAACGGCATCGACATCCACTACCACCGCACCGGCGGGGACGGCCCCACCGTCGTCTTTGCACACGGGCTGACCGACAACGGCGCCTGCTGGACAAGATTGGTCACCGATCTGGGATCGGGCTACGACTGTATCATGGTCGATGCCCGCGGCCACGGCAAGAGCAGCGCGCCCGAAGAGGGCTACAGCTTCGACGAGCAGGCCGACGATCTCATCGCCTTCATCCATGCGCTTGAGTTGGATCGTCCTGTGATCATGGGCCATTCGTTGGGCGGCGCGGTCAGTGCGATTGTGGCCGCCAAAGCGCCAGGGCTGATCCGCGCCGCCATCCTCGAAGATCCTGCCTTCATCACCGCCGAACCGAACCCACAGCGCAGCGACTGGCCAGATCGTCATCGTGCCACGCAGTCGTTGAGCCATGCTGAACTGGTGGCGCAAGGAGAGGCCAACAACCCGCGCTGGTCGCCCGACACCTTCGACCATTGGGCCACCGCCAAGCACGAAGCGCGCATGCAGGTCTTCCACGCACTCCAGGCGTCGCCACCCGACTTCCGTGAGAACGCCGCCAACTTCGGCGTGCCCGTGCTCATGATCACCGGCGACGAAGCGCGCGGCGTCGTCGTCTCCGCGGCGACGGCGGCGGAACTGCAAGCGTCAAGCACCAAGCTGAGCGTTGTCAACGTGCCGGGGGCAGGTCACTGCATCCGCTATGAACAGCCGGAGCGGGTGGCGGAGATCGTTAAGGGGTTTTTGGACGAAGTATTGGCAGCGTGAAGAGAAGGCAAAAGGCAAAGTGCAAAAGGCAAAAGTGCAGATCGGGATTACGAATTGAACGGGTGATTGGCGACTCCTGGGACGAGAAATTAGGCACGTCGGATGTTGGTTGAGTCAGTGCCTGGCACTGACGGGCCCACCCTTCGCTCCTCAATGGAAAGGCACCGTAACTTTATGAGCTACGATATCCACCCAGACTTCCGTGTGGGGATGGGCGTGCCCATCAACGCCGTCACCCTCGCGCTAGGACCGTTCCTGCCGCGCCTAGCGGCGTGGGTAACGCCACCCGCGCCGGGATTTACTTACCAAAGCAGCCGTATCACCAGTTTCGATGGCGCACAGATCCCGGTGGAAATCGCTGTGGCCGATGGCGCGCCCACCACTGTGGGTGACGGCGCGCCCTCTCTTCTTTACTTTCACGGCGGCGCGTTTTTCATCGGCGGTGCTCCACAGAACAAAAATATGGCTTACACCATCGCCGCCGCAGCGCAGTGCAAGGCCGTCTACGTTGACTATCGGCTGTCGGGGAAGTACCCATTCCCCCACGGCGTCGAAGACTGCTATGCTGCGTTGAAATGGGTCCACGCCCATGCCGACGAACTGGGCATTGATGCGCAGCGTGTGGTTGTCTACGGAGAAAGTGCGGGCGGCGCGTTGGCGGCTGTCGTCTCCCAGATGGCGCGTGACCGCGGCGAAGTGCAGGTCCACGCGCAGATGTTGATCTACCCCGTCACCGATTGTAGCGCTTCCACCAAATCGGCGCGCATCTTCACCGATACACCGATCTGGCGCGCCGCTGCCAACGAGAAGATGTGGCAAGTCTACCTGCGCGACAGTCGGCCACCCTACTCGCCCTACGCTGCGCCCATACTGGCAAAATCGTTACACGGCCTGCCGCCCGCCTACGTCGAGACAGCCGAGTTCGATCCCCTGCGCGATGAAGGCATTGCCTACGCCCACCGCTTGCAAGCCGACGGCGTGGACGTGACGCTGGTCGAGACAAAACGCACGGTCCACGGCTACGACATGATCAAAAACAACGAAATCGTTCAGCAGAGCCGTGCGCAGCGCATCGCGTTTCTCAGAGATATTCTTGGTGATTCATTCGGAGAAACATAACCAGGTCTGCGCCGTCATCACCACAGGGAACGCCCATCGGAACGGCTTTTCTTGGGGCTGGGCTTTCACAAAGTCGAACAAGCATGATACATTCTGCATAGCGAACGGATGTTCCCAACGAGTAAGGTAGGCGCACATGACGCATACGTTGAACGTTCCGGCCCATGCCGAACGCATTGAAGCGGTGAAAAAGTACATTCGGATTCATATTGATGAAGTGCTGGATCGGGCGGTGCTGGCACACGTTGCCGGTTTTTCTGTGCCCCACTTTCACCGGGTCTTCGCTACGCAGACAGGCATGAGCATCGCCGAGTACGTCCGCGCTGTGCGTATGGAACGAGCCGGGCGCAAGCTGCGAATGGGCGCAGTGGACATCACCCAAGTGGCGCTGGCAGCAGGCTACGACAGCCATGCCTCCTTTGCCAGAACGTTCAAACGTCACTTTGGCCTCTGCCCCAGCGACTTTCGCCGGCTCAGTTGTCGCGACGCCACCGAACGATTGAGGAAAGGAAAATGGGGATGAGGATTTTGTTATGCAGTTTACTCGTCGATGATCAGGCGAAGGCATTGGCCTTCTACACCGAAAAGCTCGGCTTTGCCAAGAAACAGGACATCGACATGGGCGAGGCGCGCTGGCTCACCGTCGTTTCCACCGAAGACAACAGCGGTGTCGAACTGCTGCTAGAGCCGATGGGTGTACCGGAGAGTCGGGTCTATCAAAAGGCGCTTTTCGAGCAGGGGATTCCGCTCACCGCCTTCGCCGTCACCGATGTTCAGGCCGAGTACGAACGCCTGCTTGCCCTCGACGTCGAATTCAACATGGAACCGACCAACGTCGGCCCCACGACTGTGGCTGTTCTCAACGACACCTGTGGCAATTGGATTCAGATCTTTCAGATCTAGACAAGCTGGTGTCGGGCAAACAAAATGCCGTGGACGTGCGTCCACGGCATTTTGTTGTCTAACAGGTACTTGATGGCTTTTTCGCGAAATACGCAAACCTTCCGGGAAGGGGTCCTGGCAAATCCCAGGTGTGCGATGCGTACCCGACCCCTTCCCGGAAGGTGACCACGAACTACTTACCGAGCAATAAACGGCAAGTGCAGGCTGTTCCAGAAGCCTACCACGGTGCTGTTTTCGGCGAAGCCCTGAGCAAAGCGGCCTACCAGATTCGTTCCGTCGGTGACGAGATAGTAAGCGGGCGGTGCAATCGTATGGCTGCCCGGCCCGAAGAGCCAATTGTGCAAGTAGGGTACGCTGGCGTAAACGCCGGGGAAGCCTGGTTCCGCACAGCCTTCACCCCAACTGACAACCCCCACCTGCAACCAACCGTTCTGGCCGTTGGGCACCACCAGCGGGCCGCCGCTGTCTCCCTGGCAGGCGTCTTTGCCGCCTTCGGGTAGGCCGGCGCAGAGCATGCTGTCGCCGATGATGCCTGCGCCATAGGTCGGTGCGTAGGAAGCTTCACACGCTTGATTGGTGACAATCGGCACCCCCACTTCGTAGAGTTCATCTGGGAAGTCCGCTACGCCAAAGGCCCGTGTCCCCCAACCGGTGACAGTGGCAACGGTGCCGGGTTGGTAGAGCGTCTGGCTGGTGCGCGCGGCGAGGCTGACAGGCTGCACCCTGCTTGTGAGGATGGCCGGTTCGGCCAGCCGCAACAGGGCAATGTCGAAGTCGAATGACGTGCCGGTGTAGGCAGGGTGCATGATGATCTGGCTGACGGCGATACGCTGCCCCTCTTCCACGGTTAGATTGTAGATACCGGCGATGATCTCAATGTCGTCGGCCATAGCACCATCGACACAGTGAGAAGCCGTTAGTACCCAATTTCCGTCGACGAGGGAGCCGCCGCAGAACTGGCCCAGCATGGCAGGTCGACCTGCCCGTACCAGCGCCACCTGCCAGGGGTACTCGCCAGGATCTGCCGGGTTGCCACCGACAATGGTGGGTGAAGCCAACCCGCGCGTGGACGGCGTCTGCCGCGGAGACAGCCCAGCGGCCGCGTCTACCACCAGGTGGAACTGTTGCGTTTCACCTGCCGGCAAAGACGCAATGTTCCACGTCACCTTGCCATTGGCGTGGAGCGTTCCGCCGCTGACATGCTGTGTGGCCACCGGCAGCACCGTCTCAACCGTCACATTGGTGGCGGCGCGGATGCCTTCGTTGCGCACGGTGAGGGTGTAGGTGTAGGGCGAAGACGCCGTGCTGCTCGGCACGTCCATGTCGATAGTGAGAACGGTATCGGCTACGGTCACTTCGTCGAGCTGCTCAATCACGACGGCGTTGGCGTGATCCAGCGCCACGGCCAATGTGTTCGTAAGAACCGTGTAGCTTGTGATTGATTCATCGATCTTTGCCGCGTAGGACAACTCGATCTCGTTGTTCCAGTCGAAGCAGATGACAAGGCCAGGCTCGACTGTTCCTGTATAGGTGACGCCGACTGTGCCTGTCTCGTTTTCCAGGCCGACGACGGCACCGGGGGCTGCGTCTGTCATCGGGCCGTAGGCAAAGATCAATTCGTAGGCGCCCGGTTCATCGCTGATTTGATAACTCAGGATGGCCTGAATGTCGTAGCGTTGGCTGGTGCTACCCACCGGCGCAGGTTCGACATCATCCCACTCGATGAAGATCCCAAAGAAGTTAGCCGCGAAGGTGACCCCCCGATTCAGATCTGAATCGTAGACGATAGCCAGGTCCTTCATCAGCGGCGCGGCCAGTGCATTCGGCAGCCCCACATTGGGGATCGCGTAGTTGCTACCCCGTTCCGGCAGGAATGTTAGCAGCCCATCGTCGCTCACGTAAGCGTCGCGGAAGCGCTTGCCGAAGAAGTCGAAGGGGCCTGCGGGGATATAATCCGAGAGTTTAAAGGCCACGTTGTCACCGCTAATGGTTGGATTGGGGACGAATCCAAACGATTGTAGGTTGACATAACCACCTGCGCCAACACCTGTGACACACGACGGATCCTCGCGGTTTGTGGACATCACATAGCTGCGCTGAAACGCCTCTATTGACCAGACAATTTGGTTGCCGTTCACCGTGGGGGCAGGCGACGCCGAACCCGGCACGTAGGATAGCCCCGGCGCCAGCGTCTTTGTGATCACATAGGTGACAGGCCCTTCTTCCACTGCCGCCGGTTCCGGTTGCAGGGTTATCGTCTGTGTAAGGGTGCTACCCGGCTTCACCACCGGATCAGTGGTGACATACGAAGAGACCACCTCATCACCCAGGCGCATTACCGTCAACGGCATATTGACGACGAGCGTATCGGTGTCGCCGTTGGTCAGTTCGATCAGGCCGATGCGGCTCTGCATCGGTGTGAAGTCGGGCACGTTCCAACGCAGTCGAATGTCGAAGGGGACACCTTCAGTCACGCCTGAAGGCGCCTGAACCGAAGCCAGCGCCGTGTCTCCGTTGTCCACAAGGCTAATGGCGACGGTGAAGACGTCCTCTGCATTGACGTTGGATGCCTCCCAGTTCTGCACGATATACCAGAAGTTGAATTGGTTCAGGTCGGCCAGATCGGCCAAATCGGTAGGTGAGACTTCGCAGTACTCGCTCCACGTCGCGGTGGCGCTTGCACACAGCTCCTCCTGCGCATCAGGCAGGCCGTTGCCGTTGGTATCTACGCCGACGAATAGATCAAGATCAGGCGATTCCGATTCGATGATCTCGATGGCCAGGCGTTTCGTCCCTGCCGGCGCCGTTAGTGTGCCGGTGAAGACCTGCGCGAGATTGTCGTAGGCGTCGAAGTAGGTGGGATCTGCAGGCAACGCGCCGGTTACAATGGACGGCTCTGCCAGGTAAACCGCAGCCTGTAGATTGGGCAGCGAAATCGTTGAAAGATTCGAGAGTAGATAGGAACTCTGGTTGCGACGGGTTTCGACCCTGACGGCAGTTGGGAAATTGCCCACCTTCGGCTGTACAGCAACCGGCATGTGCACAACCGGGATGGCGCTGTCGTCTGCCGTGAAGTTGACCTGGCCGAAGCGCCACTCCTCATAGGGCAACCCCGCCACGTCGGCGGTGATGGTGATCACCTGCGTGCCCCCCGCAGCGAGGACAAAATTCGCCGGTTCGATTGTCAGTGTCACCGGGCCGGAACTGTTGACCGTGTAGGTGACGCTGCTGTTTTTGACGCTGGACAGGGTGCGTGTCCACGTACAGCTTTGCACACAGCCGTCATCGGCCAGGCTGGGCAGGTTGATCTCGCGCGCATCGCCACCGATAAAGGGATCGGCTGCGGCGTAACCAGTGGCCGTCTCTTCGAGGACAAAGCCAACTTTGGCGGCTTTGGTAAGATCGATGCGACCGGCGCCCCGGTCAAAGGGCGTGGCCGGTGAACCGTCGTCGAGCTTAACGCTGTCGGTGACAGAGGAGAGCATCAACGCCGATTTCACCGCCGCCGGCGACCAGTTGGGCTGCAAATCGGTAAGGAGGATGGCTGCACCGGCCACATGTGGGGCGGCCATTGAAGTGCCGCTGAGCATCCAGTTCTCTTCACCGTTGCGGAATGCCGCGAAGACGTCTACACCCGGCGCGGCCACATCCGGTTTGAGGACGCTGGGCAGCGAGGCATCGGGTCCACGCGAACTGAAGCCTGCCACAATGTCACCGTTGGCCTCTGCAATCGAGAGCGTGGTGCCCGAAATCGTGGCCATGTGATCCGCACCGCTGTTCACCCACGCTTTCAGCGTCTGCCCAGCGGCATACGAGATATGTACTGCGGGCAGTGAGTGGGGATCGCTGATCAACGAACCCGCGCTGCCTTCGTCGTTGACCAGCACCATGCCACCCGCACCACCGGCCTTGACGTTCTCGCCTTTTTCAACGCGCCCGTTCACACCCCGATCACAGATCACAATTTCACCGCTGAAGGTGCCTGCCGGGTATGGAGCGGCGCAGAGCGCAGAGCTGTTGACTTCGTCGTTGGGGTTGGGCACATTCCCGGCGTAGACAATCTTGGCCGGTCCATGGCCGGAGGTCAGGCTCTGACCCTGGATGTTGGCGGGTGGGGTGGTGTTGCCGCCGCTCAGGTTGATCAGGTTGTTGGCCGGTTTGCGGTTGTGGGTGGACGCAGCCACGCCGATTACCCAGGGGGCGTTGGCCGGCGCACTCATCGTCGCCGCGCCAGGACCGGAATTGCCGGCAGAGACGGCAGGAATAATGCCTGCATCCACCGCGCCGAGGAAGGCCAACGCATCGGGGCTGGCCCACGGATCGCGAGAGCCCCCGCCGATGGAGTAGTTGATCACGTCGACGCCGTCGATCACCGTCTGGTTGATGGCAGCCACCAGGGCGCTGGTGGGGCAGCCGAAGATGCAGACGTCATAGGAAATGATGTTGGCCCGTGGCGCCACGCCCGACATATTCGCCTGGAATAGATAGGTTGTGGTCGACATTGTGGCGGAGTTGACAACATTGCCGGCAGCAGTGCCGGCGGTGTGGCTGCCATGACCGTCGCTGTCTTCGGGGCCGTCGAACTCGGCAAAGCCATCGTCGACAAAGTCCCATGCGCCGATGAGTTTATCGTTGCAGGTGAAGGCTGCGTCGTACACGGCGCTTGTGGGATCGCAGACGCCGAAGAATTTGCCCTTGGGATTGGTGTGGTTGTAACCGTCACCGCTCACATCAGCAAAAGAGGGGTGATCCATGTTGATGCCGGTGTCGATCACGCCGATGACGATGCCTTCGCCACGGGTGCCGCTCGCCCCCGCCGTGTTGGTGCCGTCCCAAATACCGGGCGCGCCGATCCAGCCGGGGCCGGCGTCGGTCTGCGGTTGTAGTTCGACATCGCGGAAGATGCGCACAATGCCGTCTACCGTCACCAGCGAGGCCGCTTCCGCTGGCGTCAACGTCACGGCGAAGCCGTTGAAGGCATCGGCATAGGTGAAGTGGACTTCAGGTGTGCGCCCAATCTGGCCGGCGATACGCGCCAGCGCGTCGGCCTGCCTACCCGCCAGGTAGGCGCGATAGGATTGGCTGGCGCTGCTTTGCGCATCGAACTTGCGCGCGCCAATCGCCCCTGGCGCAGTCGGCGCAAGGCCCTCGACACCACCGCGATAGGACGCCACCGGCGCTTCGTTCAACTGCACAATGTAGATGGCCGGGGTATTGTCTTTGACGTTGCTGTCGTCAATTAGCCTCGCCAGGGGGCGCGGTTGATTTGGGCTACGAAACTCTTTGCCCGAAACCGGCGGTATCGGTTCCGGGTCAGCAACACGAGACTCAGCGTGCCCCGCAATGGGGAGGTCGAGCGTTTCTGATGCATATACCGGCGCCGGGAGGACCAGCGAAGCCAGCAATGCGATCAATGTAGTCCAACGAATCAGGATTTCTTTCATTTTTGCTCCGTTCTGAGATGGGTAGTGAAAATAGGACCGTGGACCGTAAGGAGTCTGCTACGTTAGAGTACAACGAAATGGCTTGGACTTTGTTCCGGTGCGAACTTTAGAGCCGTTTGGCAATGGGCGGAACACTCTTTAGGGTGAATGGATATCATTCGTGAGGATGAGTCGCGCCCGATGGAGATTCTACTACAATTTCGGCCTACAGTATGCGCCCAACTTCAAATGAATAAAGCGGGATATCGTTCCTACTCGCCTCGCCATCCGTTCACTGCTGAAAATTCCGCAAAAACTTATGAAAAGAGTAATGTTTTTTAGACTCTCTATGTGCTTTCATACTGCGTGTCACCATGCTTGCACACCATCACCATCGCAGGCATACTCTGTTGACCGAACGCTCTCCCAAGATGTTTCACTGACTTAACTGTACTGACAAGTTAGGTTAGACTGGACTGGTACGGGTTCTGCTTGCTGAACCCTGCCGGCGTAGCAAGCAGCGCCCCTACGTTTGGGGCTCTCCAACCTGGCTTGTCAGTACACTTAACCGCTAGACGCACCGTGTACTACGCACCACAAAATCCTGCCGACAAGGAGACAAACCATGCCCACCCAACCCCATCAAGGCCAAATCGCAGGCACCCAGTGGAACCCGTCCCAATACCTCAAATTCTCCGATCACCGCCTACGCCCGGCGTTAGAATTGTTGGCCCGCGTGCCGGTGACCGATCCAAGCCTGATCTATGATCTTGGCTGCGGCCCTGGCAACATCACACGCATCATCGCCGATCAATTCCCGGCAGCAACCGTCTACGGCCTGGACAACTCGCCCGACATGCTGACCAAAGCCGCCGCCGAACCCAGCTCGATCCAGTGGATCGAAGGGGATCTGGAAACGTGGTCACCGCCTGAGTTGGTCGACCTCATCTATTCCAACGCCACACTCCATTGGATCCCTGGCCACGGCGAACTTTTCCCGCGATTGGTCGCGTCCTTGAAGCCGGGGGGCTGTCTGGCTGTGCAAATGCCGCTCAGTTGGGGGATGGAGTCTCACCGTCTCATGCGCGAGACGCTGGCAAATGGGGGGCCTGGCGGTGCCTCACTTGGCACAGAGGAGCTGCGCACCGCCGTGGCGCGCAAGTGGGTAGAAGCCGGGGAATACTACTACGATCTGCTCGTGGACATTACCGCTACGCTGGACATCTGGGCCGTCGAATACATCCAGGTGCTCGAAGGCGACGATCCCGTGTTGGAGTGGGTGAAGGGCACCGGCCTGCGCCCCATCCTCAACGGCCTGGACGACGCCGAGCGTGAAATTTTTCTCGCAGAATACAAACAACGTCTCCGCGCCGCCTACCCCATGCGCCAGAACGGAAAGACGCTCTATCCGTTCCACCGGCTTTTCCTCGTGGCAACGGTGTGAGAGCGGGGAAGCGGGGAAGCGGGGAAGCGTTGAAACGGTAGAGCGTTGAAACGTTGAAACGGTAGAGCGTTGAAACGTTGAAACGGTAGAGCGTTGGAACGATTTCAGATACGGTGTAGGATCTGAAACCGCTCCAACGCTCCAACGCTCTACCGCTCCACCGCTTCAACGTTTCAACGCTCTACCGCTTCAACGTTTCAACGCTCCACCGCTTCAACGTTTCAACGCTCCACCGCTCCACCGCTTCAACGCTTCAACGTTTCAACGCTCCAACGCTCTACCGCTCCACCGCTTCAACGTTTCAACGCTCCACCGCTCCACCGCTTCAACGCTTCAACGTTTCAACGCTCCACCGCTCCACCGTTTCAACGCTCCACCGTTTCAACGCTCCAACGCTCCAACGCTTCCCCGCTTCAACACGCTGGGCAAGAAGAGCCGATTCTCTACTTCTTCTGGTTCTTCTTCGGCCACCACCACCACTACCTGCTGCGTGAGATCTTCACCATTGGCGATGGTGAAGCGCCCCTCCGCCCCGAAGGTGACAAGGTAACTCTCGCCGGGGGCGATCAAGCCGCCGCGGAATGCCGTAGCCGTGGCTTGCGCCGCGGACGGCCCACTCACGTCGGTCAGTTCGACGTAGTCGAGGCTCAGGTTGACGAAGCGCACCGTAGCCCCAGGATCGACGCGCACCTGGCCCCGCACGAAGCCGTCCGCGCCGAGAGTGATCTCCTGGCCGGCGATGGCGGCCGGCTGCGGTTGCAGCGTAATCGTATTCGGCGGGAAATGACAACAGAGACGGAACGGCCCGCCACGGAAAGGCTGGTAGCCTTCGGCGGCAATCGTCACACCGTAGAAGCCGGGCGAAAGGACAAAGGCGAACTTGCCGTCCGCGCCGGTGACGACCGGGTTCTGCTGGCCATATTCAGCGCCGGGCCAGGACTCAGCCTGGATGCCGCCGGCATCGCGACGGAAGCGCCACAACTGTACCGCCGCCCCCGCAATCGGCTCGCCTGTCGTCCCGTCCAACAGTGTGGCCTGGGGCACAACTTCGGTCATGCCGCTAAAGACCCAGCACTGCTCGTAGGTGCCGCCGCAAGGGTCGGCTTGATTCTCGCCCTGCATCGTCACCCGGCCCTCGTGGGTGGAGTGATCTTCCTCCGGCTCGTGACAACCCACGATCAGCTCTACAGGTTGGCTGCTCTGCGCAGTGGAGGTGAAGGCGCCCGTGTAGCGGTGACCCTCTCCCACATTGGTCAGGGGAATGAGATCGCCGCCGTCAATGCGCAGGGCCGCGTAGCCCGGCCCATGACAGTTCAGATCCACGCCCACGTTGGTCTCCTGGCCGGGGCGCACGGGCAGGCGCCACCCGTCGGTTACGGCCAGCCCGGCTTCGTCCACAACAGGGAGGCCCGTGGGCGGCTCATCCGCGTCGCCACCCGAACGGCCCATCCCATGCGGGGTGACCTTGAGGCTGCCGGGGTTCCAGGGCAGATCCCCGCTTAGGCGTAGCGGGTGGTAGTTGGGTTGGTTAACACCAGCCACCTCGTTCTCTGTATAGCCGGGGATACTCTGGTAGATCAGGCTCAGATTCGCGTCACCTGTGGGCAGGGCGAAGGAACCGCTCCACAGGCCGCTGCTGTTGAAGGTGCCACTCCCCACGTCTGCACCGCCCACTTTGGCGCCGAAGGACGATCCTGGTTGGCCGAAGAGGCGCATCTTGAGTGTTGCAGTCAGGGGGCCGAAATGCCAACGGCCTGTATCGACCCATGCTGCATCAGCCATGTGGGATGATTGGACGGTGGCCGTGAGCGGCTCAGTGATGCCATAGACGCCCGCCGGCGGATAGAGCACAGTCAGGGGGCGGATGGCGGGGCGCACACTCTGCGCCTTGAGATTGTTGTCCGTCTTAACATCCCCCACCGTCTCGATCCGGGCGTTCAGGCGCAGGGCTTCGCCCTCCTCCACCTTCCACGACACGCCCTCCTCCACCTTCCAGCCCAGGATCAGTGTGTTCAACTGACCGGGTTGCAAATTGTTAGGCAGATCCATCTCCAGGTAGCAGTTGCCCTCACCCTGTGGGCAGATGGTGCGCAAGGGCAGTTTGCCCAGCGTGGTACCATTCTCAACCGCGGCGAATCCGGCGGCGTCTACCAGCGTCGCGGGCATCTCTAGCGAGCGGGTGCAGGTGAGGCAGCCGGTCCATGAACTGCCGCTGTAGGTGGGCATCCCCAAGAAGGGCTCGTTCTCAATGATCAGCTTGCCGCCGGCGGCCAGGCCGCCCTCGTTCTTGACGCGGATGCGCTGCAAGACCACCGGGCGGCTGCTGGGGATGGTGCTGCTGGTGAGCCGACTTTGGGCATCCCCCAGATTGGGGAGGGTCGGCTCCCACTGCACCCGGGCTTCCATGTCCAGGCTGAGGTCCACGCCCAGGCTGGAGCCGTCGCACCCCACGGGGATAACGAGATAGTCTTCGGTTTCGCCCAGGCGGAAGCCGCTGTCCGGGCCGCGACCGTCACCGTAGGAGAGACCCGGCAGCTTGACCGACGGCTCGTCGCTCAAGGTGACCCGCAGCCACATCTCACGGCACTGATTCTGGGGTATGGGCAGGTTCCCTGTGTTCGCCATCAGATTGTAGACGCCGCCGGCAGCGGGCGCCAACACCTGGTCGATGACAATATGCTCTCTGGCCTCAATGCCGTCACAGTCCAGCGTGTCCGCCCAATCGCCGTCGCGATTGCCGTCGAGCCAGATGTTGACGTAGGCGTTCTTCTGCTCGGTCGCCAGGCGATCCACGGCGTCCTGGGTGATGGTCACCTGGAAGGGGATCGACGTGGGGACGCAGTGTTGCAGTGTCAGGTTGTTGGGATCGATGCCGTCATCGTTCAAGTCCAGATCCGACGTCAGGGTGACGGGATCGATATTGCGCCGCGGTCCCCGATCCGCCCAGCGCTCCAGGCTGAAGCCGTCGCCCAGGTGCAGAGGGTTGACAAATTGATGTTTGGGTCCCTGCGGCGCGGGTTTGCCCACATAGTACGAAGTGGGGAAATTGCCCGAGGTGATGGGGTTGAGATAGGCGACCATGTCGAAGAAGGAGGCATGGCCGATGTACTTGGAATCGGGCGCGTCGCCATAATCGCTGGCCACTACCGCCCAGGGCAAGGAGACGACTGCGATGGGGCTGAAAGCGGCCAACGTCTGTAGCACCTTCAGTTGAGGCATCACCACACCCTGGAAATTGGCGGGCAATGCACGGGCGCGCACTACGGTCTCTCCTGTGAGGACGCAGCCCACGCCGCCTTGCGTCTGAACCTGTGTCTCCAGCAGCGCGGCCTGACCCGGTTCGATGGTGACCACGAAGCCGTAGTCGCTCTGCAACGCCGTCAACACGCCGGCGGGGATCGCCGTCCCCTGGCCGTTGGGCAAGGACGCGCCCAGGATGCGCGCCCGGCACACGTCATCGCCGTTGAAAGTCGCACGCGCCGACTGTGGCTGCAACGATCCGGTGATCAGGGCGAAGACGCGGCTGCCGGTGGTGTTGGTGATCAAATTGCGCTTGCGCAGCTTGTCTCCGTTGAGCACTTCCAGGCCGCTACCGGTGTCGAAGATCAGTTCGGCATTGGGATCGGCGTCGATGCTGAAGACGCTCTGCGTCAAGAGCAGATCGCCCGCGGAGAGGGTGGGCGGCGCTTCCACCGTCACCTGTCCTTGCGCGGAGAAGAGGAGATTGTCCAGTGCAGGGCCGGTGGCCGCCGCCAGGACGATCTCGCCTGTATCGCTCTGGTTGCTGCGTACGTCGGCGCGTAGGGTCAACTTGCCGCCGGCCGCGATCTCGCCGCGCCAACGCAGCGCATTGTCACGCTGCAGGGTGTTCAGCGTGGTGACACCCTGCGACGCCGCCGGCAGCGGCACAAAGCGACTGCGCTCAATCGGGCCGTCCAGCGTCACCGAGAGGACAAGCGTGCGGTTCACCGCGGTTGGGTTCTCTAGCGTGATCGTAAACGCAGCGTTTTCGCCGATCTGAATCGGCGTCGCCGGGTCCGCAGTCACCGTCAACGGCGACAACTGTGCCGTTGCAGAGCGCAGACTCAACACAAAGATCGTACACAAGGCGATGAACACGCCCAGGCTCAGTCCGGTCATCCGCCAAAACCCTGGCCGGAATCGATAAATCATGCTTTTCTCCTTCTGGTTGGAACAGTGTAGTAGTGTCAATAACTTAAGGGACGCAACACCTGAATTTTAGCGGCGTAAGCACGCCCACGTGCGGCTACTCTCGTGTAGAACCCCAGGTGGGCGTGCTCACTCCACGCTCAACTCAATGACTTGTCAGTGTAACTATCCCTCAACGAACATATCAATTGTAAGTGAGCCGAATCAAGATCCACTGACAAAAAACGGCTCAAGTTGGCTCGAATCGGCTCAAATTTGGCTCATACTTGATTTTGATTACAGCGGAGAGAGCACGCCCTTGTGCGGCAGGCGTCGTATCAAACGCTGCACGAGGGCGTGCTCTCTCCGCTCTGAACTTACTGAAACTGAGTACAACCGTTGTCTCCTATCTCTAGGCCAACCGCGGGTGTACTTCAAGTTTGGGGCAACCCAAGTGCCGGGGACTCGTCGCCGCAGCGAGAGCGGGTCTTCAACCTCGTCGTCACGTCCAGCGTGAAGTCCCCGGCACTTTTCGCCCCGAGAATGAATTACTCCCGCCAACGGCCCAGCCCGTGACAGGCAAATTGTCTGCTAGCGGCGTGTGACCGCCGGCAAGTAGACACGCCGCTCTGCACTGCCCGGCACGATCTCAATCTCGCCGGATGTCATGGCGCTGCTGAACTCATTCTCCACCGTAACGGTGACCGTCTTGGCGCCGGTGCCATCCCAGATCAGTGTGGTAACGGCGCTGCCCCCCTGGCTGAATGTGCCAATCTTGTTGGAAAGCCCTGTGGATTCGATGGTGTAGGTCAGCGAGGCGGCCGCGGCGATTGGCGCCACCGTCAATGTGATAGGCACACTCGCGCCCACCGTGCCTGTGGTGGGCAGTGTCACCGTGACAGCGCTCACCGGCAAGTAGAGGACCGAGTTCTTGGTGGTCGTCGTCGATTGCTGGCCGGGGATCACGTTGAGCGACGACGTGGTGCTCAGGGTGCGCAGCCCGAAACCCGGCTGCAACGGTGAACTCAGGGTGAAGGTGAAGTTCCCCTGTGCGTTGGCTGTGGCCTGGCCGAGATATTCCAGCGCTTCGTCGATTTCGTCGGCGTCGTCGAGGTAGAGATCGACACGACAGTTGGGGCAGGGGCTGTTGGCGCCGCTGCCGCCGCTGATGTTGACGCCGTCGATGCCGGTGATGCGCGCCGCGTTGAAGGTGCGCAACGCTTGTGGCACCTGTGTGCCGCCGAAGTCGTAGATCTTTTCAGGCCCGTCTTCAACCAGGTTGCCGCGCACGGTGATGCCCGTGGAGTTGCCCGTGGTGAGGATGGCCGCCTTTACGGCGTCTTCAGAATCTTGCTTGCTGCCCACAATCGTGTTGTCGAGGATGTCAGTGCCGGTGTCGCTCACTTTGATCCCCTGGCCACAGACGCCCACTTTGTTGCCTGCGCTGTCAACGCCGATGATGTTGTCGCGGATCTCGTGGGTATTCCCAAAGATCTCAATGGCGCGCGGCGGTGTGTCGTTGCCCGAGCGGATGTTGTCCAGACCGGCGATGCGGTTGCCGATCACTTTGTTGTTGCTGCCCGAGATGGCAATTCCCCAGCCGCCATACCAACTGCCCGGGTCGGCGACGCCGCCGGTGCAGGCGAAGGGTGTGGGTACGGTGCCGTCGGCGCGGGTGCCGATGCGGTTGTTCTCGATGAGGTTGTTCTGGTTGCCGCTGTTGATGTCCACCGCTTTGGCGAACGCGCCGGTGATCACGTTGTTGCGCACGATGTTGTCGCTGGAGCGGATGAAGACGCCGCCGCCGGCCATGCGGCTGTTGGGTTGGCCCGAATCGCGGAAGACAATCTGTTGGCCGTCGTTGCTCAAGCCCATCCAGTTGTCTTCGATCAGGTTGTTGTCCTCGTGCAGGAAGATCACACCACCGCCCTGGAAGCCCAGGTTGCGGATCTCGTTGTTCTCGGTGCGGATCTCGAAGCTGAAATCGTTGGTGTCGATCATGATCTTCGGCCCCTCTGCGCGAGGACGCCCGCCCGGCTGTGTGTCGCCGTCGAGGATCACCTGCCCGCCGGTGACGCTCAAGTTCTTGCGTTTGAGTTCCAGTATTGTGCTCTGGAGTTCTACCGTCCAGACGCCGTCTACTGCTTCGCCCGCGGGCAGGTTAAAGGCGATGGTGATGGGCCGATCTGCATCAGGCCGCGCCCCTGCCTCACGCAGCGCCCGCCGTAGCGTACACTTTCCGTCCGCCGCGGGGAAGAAGAAGGCGCCTTCGGTGTAGGTGCAGGTGTGGGTGAGGCTGGTTGGGATCAGATCGTCACTGGTGTCCACCGTGATGGTGGTGGCGGTTGGATTCGCCTGTGCAGGCTTCTGTCCTGTCAAGCCAAAAATGAGGGCAATCGCCAGGGCTGCCATCAGCCCGGCCAGCCGCCATCGGTTTTTTCCTGAGTCTTGAGAAGACCATAGGGTCTTGTGCTGTTTCATGACGTTCTCCTTGTGGTGTTTGAATGTTGGCAGTAACAATTCAGTCATCTCGCACCTGAATTGTTACGCCATCCTAGCGGATGAAACGATCAAGAAACGATCAGGCCCAGAAATCGCTTGTGATCAGGCATGATCCATAGCCTTGGGCACGTCGGTATCACCCCATCTCTCTTCTCTACTTGTAAATCTCTACTTGTAAATCTCTACTCGCCAATCTCTACTCTCCGGCCGTCACAAACGGCAAGTACACCGGATCTCCCGCCGTCGGTTGAGTGCCGGATCGGTTGGCCGTTACCGATGGCAGGAAGATGGGGAAGTTCGCCTCTGCGCTAAAGGTGACCGCCGCCACCGCGCTGCCCGACGTCCCCGTTGAAGAGACTGTTGCGTCCAGCGCGTATGTCCCTGCGCGCGGCGCGGTGACCGTCACCGGCAGTTGCAGCGTGCTGCCCGGCGGCATTTGGATCGACGTCTCCGCCACCGTTGCCTTGGCGTCATCGGCGTCCACACTGACGGCGTACTCAGCGGCGGCGCTGCCCCGGTTCGTCACCACCAGCGTGAACTCGGCGGACAGACCGTCGTCCACCGTCTGGCTCGTCTGCAACCAGGAGACGCCGATCTCCTCGAAGCCGCCCACGTTGACGGTCGTCTGGTCGTTGTCGCTGACGCTGTTGTTGCCGTCGGATGTGGCTGTCACTTGCAGCGGGTAGCCGCCCGGCATAATCGTGGACAGATTGCCCACGTTGAGCTGCACCGTCTGCGCTGCGCCGGGCGCCAGGCTGACACTGCTTGCCGACAGCCCCGCCGCCCCCACCACAGGACCCGTCACCCCCAGCCTGAAGGTGTCGGCCACCGGCCCGCTGTTGCGTACCTGCACGTTCCACGTGCCGCCGTCGCGAGGATCGATGCTGCCCGGCCCGCCCAGGATCTGCACCTCCACGCCCCGATCCACCACCGACGCCGTGGCGGTAGTGGCGCCGGCGACAAGCCCGTTGCTTTCCACGGCCCGCGCCGTCACCGGGTAGTCGCCCATCGAAGCGCCGCTATCGGGTTTGACCAGCAGTGTCAGCTCCACACTGTTGAGCACAGCCGGCGGCAGCGTCACACTGACCACGTCGCGCCCGTTGAGTTGCAGTTGATGACCCCAGCCTGCTGGGAGATCGACGGCGATGTCAAAGGTTTCGACGCTGTCTCCGCGGTTGGTGACGGTGAGGACGAAGGCCGACGTTGAGCCGGGGCCGACCGTCAGCGGATCGGGTGACAGTTGCAACGCTGCCTGCGCCGCCGCCGCCACGTCGAGGACGGCGTCCGCCGCGCCCACCGCGCCCGAAGCGGACGTGCGCGCCGTCACCCGTAACGGTTGTGGCCCGGCGACCATCGACGTCGCCGTGACGGTGTAGATCCGGTTTGCGCCTGCGCTAAGCTCGGTTGAGGCAGGCAACCCCGTGATCAGGTAACTTGTGGTCAGCGCATAGGTGCGGGTGACTGTTTCGGTGTTGGTCAGCGTCACCGTGTAGGTGACGGCCACGCCGAGCTGCGTCGACTGTGTAGGCGGCGCAATCGCTACTTCCACCCCGGCGAAGACGGTCAACGTAGCCTGCACGCTGTCTACGCCGCCGCTGCCGTTGGTAACATCCGCGATCAGGGGCAGCACGTCCGCTTCGGCGTCCGCGGGGACGGTCACCGCGATCTGCACGGTGGTGGTTTCACCGCCGGCCAGCGGTACACTCGTTGGATAGCTCAGCCACGCCGCAGGCACACCGCCCACGCCGATGCTGTAGCTGTCCGCGGCGGCGCTGGGATTCGTTAACGTCAGCGTGAAGAGGGTCGATCCGCCGATCACCGCACGCTGTGCCGGGGGCGTCAGCTCTGCCAGCCCCGCCGCGGTGACGTAGAGTGGCGGCAGGGTCAGCCTGTTCATGCCGCTGGGCAGCCGGTACGAGACTTCTGTCCCTGCCGAAATCTGGCGCACTTCGCCGGGCTGTAGGGCGCTCAGGTTGCTGTCGAACGAGGTGACGATCACCGGGTTGATCCATTCCTGACGATAGTCCCACGTGTAGCGCGGCGGCGTGGACGTCAGTGGCGTAGACGCGGTGTCGGGCAGCAGTTCAACGTTGGGCAGGTCTTCGGTGTAGGTGAAGGCCAGGTTGAACGACGGCGCAGGCGTGCGATCCGGTGTCTGTGTGCGGTAGGTGTTGCTCAGATCCCAGTTGTTGGGCTGCGTCGCGGGGATGCTCCAATCGTCGTTGATGTTGGTGACGTGGTAGTTGTGCTGATTCCACAGCGGGCGCGAGTCGACCCAATGCCCCACGTGGCTGATGACGAAGAGACCGTCCACGCCTGCCACCACCACATCGGCCACGCCGTCGCCGGTGACGTCGCCCATGCTGGGATACTCCATGATCGTGCCGGAGCGGGTGACGCGCTCGTTGAAGAGCCGCTTGCCGTCGGCGCCGCGGATCACGAGGAAGCCGTCGGTGAAGCCGTTCCACAGGATCTCCCAGGCGCCGTTGCCGGTCAGGTCTTGTGCGGCCACGCCCGACGCCGACGCGGTACTGTCGGCCACGGTCTGCTCCCACACCAGCGTGCCGTCCGCTTTGAGCACCATGAGCAGGTGATCGAAGAGCACCAACCCGGCGCTGATGGCCGACGCTGTGACAACGTTGATCTCGCCGTCGCCGGTGACATCGGCCACGGTGATGGGGCTGGGGCGAAAGTGGTTGTCGCTGCCGGTGTAGTATGACCAGAGCAACGAACCATTGGCCCGAAACGCTTCGACGCGGTGACCCCAATTGATGATGATCTCGGGGTTGCCGTCGCCGGTGAGATCGGCTACCGCGGGCGAACCGAAGACGCCACTGCGCGGGGTCGTGTCGGTTAGGGTGTACGTCCACGCCAGTTCGAGGCTGCCCGTGGGGCCGAACTCGTGAACGTTGAGCGTGTGCGCCTGTGCGCTGACGATGTCGAGCAGGCCGTCGCCGGTGATGTCGGCGAGGACGGGCACACTGGGCCACACGCCAATCGGTTCACTGTCGAGGACGTTGCCCAGGTGATCGAGCACGTAGAGCGCGTCCTCGGAGGCGGCGACCACGATCTCAGCTTCGGGATCGGCGTCGAGATTGCCTAGCGTGGGGCCGCCCCACCCGAACGGATTGTTTGACGCCGACGACATCTTGATGCTGTTCTGCTGCCACAACACAGTGCCGTCGTGGCGGAAGGCAAAGAGGCCGTTTTCGCCGCCGAGGATGATCTCCGCCGTGCCATCGTTGTTGAGATCGGCCAACGCCGGTTCGGCGGCAGGCCCCACCAGATCGCTTGTCCACAGGATGGGATCGCCGTCTCCCGTGTCCGCGCCGTCGCCGCGGTAGACGTAGAGCCGGCCATTGACGCCGGGCGCCACCAGTTCCACGCTGCCGTCGCCGTTCAGGTCACCGATGCCGATGGTGGTGAGGAAGCCGGTGCCATAGCCCGCATCGAGTTCCTCTTTGCCGGTGTCGTCGCTCCACACAATCTGCGGCACGTAGTCGTAAAAGCCGGCGGGGTTGACTTCGAAGGCATCGACGCGGCCCGCATTGCGCGCGTGGACCTGAACCACGTGCGGCCCAGGGCCAAGATCGGGGAAGTGGAGCGTGTCGGGCTGATCAGAGTAGTCTGCGGCCATGTCCACTTCGGCGTAGGCCTGGCCGTCGATGATCACTTGCAGGGTGGAATTGTTGCGGTTAAAGCCCAGCACGGTCAGGCCGTCGCCCACGAAGGTGAACCAGAGGTTGTGGCTGACGTTGGGCAGCCCCGAGGCGACAAAGTCACCTGCGTAAGCGTACTGGTTGGTGCCACGCCCCCACCAATCTTTGTTGCTGAAGTGGAAGCGACCGCTGTAGTCGTCTAGATCGGCGTTGCTCCAGCCGTCGGCCAGGGTTTGGCCGTCCCAGGTATCAACGAAGTCGAGGTTGAGCGCGCCGCTCACCGCCGTCACCGAGAGGGTGTGCGTGCCGTCAGCGAGGTCGTCGAAGTAGGTGCTACTGACGCCGCCCACGCCTGTGGACGTGTCTACCTGTCCACGCGAAACGCCGTCAATGAAGATTTCCACCACGCCGCCGTTGACGAAACCCACGCCCACCCAACTGCCGTTGAAATCCAACGAAACGGTGTTGCTCACGGCGCTGGTGCCGGCGTAGTAGTTGCCGCTGGCGCTGAACAGGCTGCCCTGGCCCGACCAACTGTTCGGCATGGTGCGGAAGGGATCGCCGTTGTAGCGCAGATCGGGGTGATCTTCCTCCAGGCGGATCACGCCGCCAGGCGCAGGGACCGTGTAATGCACACCGGTGGACGGCGTGGTGAAGCTGTCTACGGCGACGTTGCCGCGGTAGGCGCGCACTTCGAGCACGTGGGGACCGTCTCCGAGGCCGCTGAATGAGAAGGATCGGATCGCAGGCGTCAGGCTGTAGCTGTTGAAGATCCCCTGCGATTCGCCGTCGATGCGGATGTCGATGGAATGGTAGTTTGAGCGCACCCAGGCATCAAAAGTAACGGAATCGCCGGTGAAGGGGAACCACGTCGTGCCGTTGCTGCTTGCGGCGAAGCTGCCGCCGGACGCGTCGGCATCGTTGGTTGATCCCCACCCCTCGCTGTAGAGGACGCGATCATTGCTCTCCTCGAAGACGCCGTTTGCCAGCGCCTGCCCCGCCCACACGTCGAAGAAGTCGAAGTAGACACGGGCGCGGCCGGCGTTGGGGTTGCTCGTGCCCAACACCGTGATCGTCACCGTGTGCGCGCCGCTGCCGAGATTGTCGAAGTAGACGCTTTTGGTGTCAGCGACACGGGTGTAGAGATCCACCGTAGCGAGGACATTGCCGTCAATGGCGATCTCGGCCTGCCCGGCGTCGTTGTCAGTGCTGAAGCCGATGCCAAGCCACGAGCCGCTGAAGTCGAACTCGATGGTGTCGTCCGCCGTGGCTGAGTAGGCGTGCTGACCTTCGCTGGATCGGTTGGCGAAAATGCCGTCCCCGCGCGACCAACTCTGCGCGGTCTGTGCGAGAGGTACACCGTTGTAGCGGATGGCAGGATGGTGCTCTTCGTAGCGGGTGATGCCTGTGGCCGGCGGATCGAGGTCGGTGAAGGGCGCGACCCCCGGTGTGACAAAGGCATCGGCCAGGGCGCGGCTGCGGTAGCCTTCCAGGCGCAGCAAGTGGACGCCTGCGCCGAAGCCGTTGAACGATAGCGTTTCGGTAACAAACGACGGCGCGTAATTCTCCACAAAACCGACGAACTGATCGTCGACGAAGAGGCGCATCTCCTTGCTGAAACGATCTCTAGGCAAGACGATGCCCACACTGTCCCCGCTGAAGGGGAACCAGGCCGTAGATCCGAACTCCAGGTAACGTCCGTCCGACGCACCGGCGTCGCTGAGGACGTTCCAGTTGTCGCTGCTGAAGACGCTGTTGCGATCTTCCGCTTCGTAGCGGCCATTGGCGAGGCCGGTGCCATCCCAGATGTCGATGAAGTCGAGGCGTACGTCGTCGCGGAGGGCAAAAGATCCGCGCTGATCCAACACCGTGACCGTGATCGTATGTGTCCCCGCGCCGAGATTGGCGTAGCGGCGGGTCAACAGGCCCGGTTCGTTGCTGTAGGTGTCGACGATCTCCTGTTCCACGCCGTCGATGACGACATGGGCCAGGCCGCCCCAGTCGCTGGTGTAGAAACCGAGGAGCGCGGCGGTCCCGTCGAAGGTGAGGCTGACGGTGTCGCTCAGTGTGCCGCTGCCCGCCACGTAGCGATTGCCGGCCACTGCCTGCTGCCCAAGTGCCCACGTTGCGGACGTGCTGCCGAAGGGGACGCCGTTATAGCGCAGCGCGGAATCGTCCTCTTCGAAGCGGGTGTAGCCGTCGATGACCGGCGGCTGGTAGAAGGGCGCCACGCCAGGTGTGAAGAAGGTGTCAAGCACCGAATTGCTGCGATATTCGTCCAATTCGACGACGTGCAGACCGGGGCCGAAGCCGTCCAGCGAGAGCGTTTCGGTGGCGATGTCGGTGCGGTAGAGATCCCACTTGGTCACAAATTCGCCGTCCACGCTGATGCGCATCTCATCCCAACCATTGTCGGTGACGATCTGCATACCCACAGAGTCGCCTTCAAAGTAGAACCATGTCTTGTCGGATCGCCAGCCATAGTTGCCTGCGCCGGCGTCGGCGTCGTTGCTGGTGCTCCAGCCATTCGACGAGAGGACGCGGCCATCGTCGTGCTCGAAGACGCCGGTGGGCAGCGCACTGCCGTCCCATACGGTGAGGTAGTCGAGGGCCACCCAGTTGCGATTGCTGAAGGGGTTGTCCTGGGTGACGACGTTGAGTTGAACCACGTGTTGGCTGTTGGTGAGGTTGCCGAAGATCAGGGCGCTGGTTTCGTCGCGCCCATAGAGATCGAAGATCCCCTGGCTTACGCTATCGATGGACACCTCGACCTTGCCGGCGTCGGTGGTTTCGCCCAAGCCGATTTCCAGCCATGTCCCCGTGAAGGTGAAGGTGGCGGTGTTTCCCAATCCTTCGCTGCGCAGCGCTGAACCGCCGCTGTAGTTGCCCGAATTGACGTTGTTCCACGCACCATTGAAGCTGACGCCGGCGTCTGTCTCTTCGTAGCGGACGAGGCCGGGCGCGATGACGGTGGCATCGGCGGCCTGCACGGTGGCCTGCTCCGTCGTGTCGCCGGTGGTGTTTTGAATCGCAGGCAGGTAGATTTCGCTGGGGCCGCTCTGTTGGGTGGCGGCGGCTGTGGGTGTGATTGCCTCAGACATCTCCACCTGCCAGAAGGGCGCGTTGTAGAGGGTGGTGCGGTTGGCCGCCGTACGCACCGCGGGGATCGCCACGCCGTCGATGCGGCTGGTGATGTTGGTGGTCACCGTCACCGCGCCGGGCGCCACAACTGCGGGTGACACCGATTGGCTGACACGCAGCCCCTGGCCCACGCTGAAGAAGCCGTAGCCGCTGCCGTCGGGGATCATGTCACCGGCGGCGTCGCGCAGATCCACGGTGACGGTGTAGACGCCCTCGGCCCAGCCCGAGGTGTTGACGGTGGCGAGGTCGTAGACGCGCGGGTTGCCCGCCGACACATCCACCGCGATCTCAGACTGACTGAACTGCGTCGTCCCCGCCCGATCGATGACGTTGACGTCCACGTTGGACGCCTGCGGCACGCCGCTGAGGTTGGCCACTTCCACGCGCAGATCGGCGCTGCTCGTCCCCGTCTCTACGAAGGGCGGGTCGGCGATTACCTGCGTCACCTGTACGAATTTGTCCACGACGTTGAGGCGCGCTCTGGCTTCGCGACGTAGATCCAACGTCAGATCGGGGACGACGGGATCGACGGTGGCGGTGAGATCGTAGATCCCCAGCACCGTTGGGGTCACGTCCACAGGCAGGTTGCGGGTGACACCGGGCGCAATGCTCTCGTCGAAGGTGAGGTCCGCGCCGGGCAGGCCGGTGACGGCGATGGCGTAGGTGGTGGTCACCGCGCCCTGGTTGGTCACATCCAGCGAGAAGGTGGCCGTGTCACCCATGAGGACGGCATCGACGTAAGGTGTGAAGCGGGCGCGGGCGAGGTGATCGGTCACCTGGCACAGTTCGCCGCTGAGGACGTCCACCGCCGCCGCCAGAACACCCACCGCGGCCAGGATATCGTCATCACCCGTGGCTGCACCCACCGCGGTGGACGCGCTTTCCACCCCCGCCAGCGAGGGCAACGTGACGGGTTGGGCGGCGCTACGGGCGTAGGTCACCACATTCTGCCCTGCCGTTGCCACCTGATCGCGCAACGGCAGCGGACAGTCGCCCGTCTCGCACCAGTATTCCAACTCGACGACGGTTTCGGCCAGCGCCGAAAGCGCCGCGCCCAGTGTGTCGTTGACGGTGCAGCGGTCGGCCGCGGCGGTGAGCAGACCGGCCTGCGCGCTGATCACCTGCACATCAGCCAGGGCATATTGGGTGTAGCTGCTCGGCGCGTCTCCGGCCAGGATCAGCCGGTAGCGTTGCCCGAGGATGGCGTCGTCGTCGACGGTGAGGGTCAGCGTTTGGCGACGCTGCTGGCCCACCGAGAGCGACAGCGACGACGGCAGCGAGGACAAGGTCCAGTTGTCACCGGGCAGGTCGGCGCGTACGGGGAAGTCTCCGCCGCCGTTGCCCACGTTTGTGAAGGAGACATCAAAGTCCACGCTGCCATTGGGCGGCAGGTAGAGGGTGTCCGGTTGCACGTCTACAAAGTTGAAGGCCTGTGTGGCCATGCCCCACGGAATCGAGAGATTGGCGCTGCCGGCGCCGCTGTTCATCTGCACCGACATGCTGAAGGAGGTCCCCGGCGCGGGGGGCGAGCTGGGCGCGACGTAGAGGCCCACATCCGTCGAACTGTGCGCGGGGACGATCACCATGGCGCTGGATTGGCGCGTCCCGTTGAGGACAAGCCAATCCGCGGGCGCGCCGCTGACCGTCAAGTTGACGCTTTGCGCCTGGGTGCTGCTGTTGGTGAGCGTGAGGCGGTAGGCGGCGTTGGGGATCTCCATTTCGCCGTCGTTGGTCTGGTTGGAGACGGCATTGAAGCCCGCCGTGCCCATGGGCACGGTGATGTTGGCTTCGGGCGCGTAGGACATTGTCACCTGCGCCGCGCCGGTGACGGTGACAGTGTGTTCGACACTGCGCACCAGATCCGGGTACTGCCGCGACTGTGCCACGGTGAGGATCGTGTGGTCGCCTGTCCCCGCGCCGGCGGGTGGCGTCACCACCACCTGATTGCCCGCACCCCACGCTACGGCCCAGCCGTCGGGGACATAGGCGAACGTCGCAAACGCGCCGTCGAAGCTTGCTGCCAGCGCAACGAGGACGTTCACGGGCTGTCCTGGCGCGGTGGACGAAGATCCCGACGTGCTCAGTTGCGCGCTGGACGTCTGGCCGGGCAGGCTGTTGACGGCGCTGAGCAATGTCCCCGCGGCGGGATTGGGCGCGGCGTCGGGCGTGTAGGCGAACTGAACATCGGGCAGCGGAATCGGCGACGCCGCCGCCTGCGCCAGCACAAATTGCTCCACGCCGCAGTTGTCCATGGGGCAGAGGTGCGCGGGCAGGAAGGCCCAGGAAAGATCGGGTACGGCCTGGCGGGTGGCGGCACTCCGCGCGCCGCCGCTGCTGATGGCGTTGGCTACGTCCATGAAGATATTGTTGAGTCCGTCACCGATGACCGTAAGCAGGGCGATCAACTGCGCTAACCCTGCGCCACCAGGTGGTGTCCCCAGCCAGCCGTCGCTGATTTGGCCCAGCAACTCGTTGAGGAAGTATTCAAAGATCTGAATAATCAACTGTTCGCCGAACTTTTGGATGAAATTCCACTCCAGCGCCGATGGGTGCAGCCCGTTTTCGCCCACGCTAACCGTTTCGCCGCTGACTGGATCGACCTGCCACCAGGCCAATTCGTCCGCGCCGTCGATGGTCACCGGCGCGGACGGCGCGAGGACGCTTTTGCCGGCGGCCAGTGCTTCGACCATGTAGGCTTTGCCCTGCGCCGAGTAGGGGTAGTGGACGAGCAGATCGATGTCCCCGGAATGGAAGATCACCGGCTCGATGTCCGCCGCGGCCATTTCGGCGAAGATGCGGGCGGCGCTGACGGCTTTTTCGGCGCTCATGCTCTCCAGCGCCACACCTTCCAGGTATCCTTCGGCCAGCCCCTTGATCCACTGCGCCGTATTGGCAGCGCGCGGGGATTGGCCAGGATGCACCACGGCGTTGACCCGTGTGGTGCGTAGATCCACGTTGGCCGATATGCCGCCCTCTTCGAGTTTTGCACCCACGGCAAAGAGCCGCGGCGTGGTGTAGAAGAGTTCGGTGCGCAGTCCGCTTTCCAGATTGGCGAGGACGGCGTCGCTTTGCCGTGCAAAGTCGAGGCCGATGAGCGCCAGTTGATCGCGGTTGGCCGACACGTGCAGCCCGGCAGTGCGCACAAGAATGTCGATCTGGTCGGCGGTGTAGCTGTCGCCCAGTTCGGGGATCATATCGAGCACCTGCCGCCCGATGTCGCCGATGGCCAGCAGCGAATCCAGCGCCGAGACGGCCTGGCGCGTGTAGGCCCACTCGGGCACCGCATTGGGCAGCACCCAGTGGACGTACTGTTCGTCGGGCTGTAAGAAGGGTGGCGAGTTTGTGGCGTCGATGCTCAGGTTCGGTTCGCCGCCGTTCTTGCGCACGTCCGCACCCAGCAGATCCTTAATGGGGCGGCGGAAGCTCTCACTGTTGCCGTCGAGATCGGTAATCGTGTACTCGATCCAGATGGCTGTGGTGGCCTGCGTGGCAAAGGGTAAGTTTGTGAGCAGGTCTTGAAACGGATCGCCCAACACGGCGTCGTTGTTCTCTTCGATGCCGAAATAGGGCTGGTAGACAATCTGTCGTGAACTGAAGATGGCCCCGGTAGGTCCAGCGTCCTCGACGAATTGGCCGAAGATCACGCGTTTCGCCGCCACCTGCGCCGTGGGGAAGGTACCAAAGAGGGGGCTAAATTCGGTGAGAAAGGTGCCGTTGGTGGGGAAGGCCGTGTACTGTTCCACGGTGAGCGCCAGCGTGATCGTATGCTGCATCGCCGCGGGCACAGCCGCCACACCGTCATATTGGCCGCCGCCTGCAAAGGAGTCGCCCACCGCCGCGCCGGGAAAGCTAGGATCGAGGCTCGTCCAGCCCTGGCCGGGCAGATTGGCCTCCACCCACCAGTGGTCCTGGGCGATGGCGACGAGATCCGGATCGTTCACCGGATCCGCGGCGGTGACGCTTGCAGGACGGTAACCGGCCACACCCGCAGGCGTAGGGAAAGCGCTTGCCAGCAGCGTCTTGGCGTCCGCTTCGGTCAGCGTGCCCTGCTTGTACCGCGCGGGGATGCCTGCGGCGCGCAGCATGGCGATGAGCAATGTGGCCTGATCGAGGCTGTTGCCGCCGTTGCTCCAGAGCGTGCCGCGGGTGCCACGCAGCGATCCACGGTACGGTTCATAGGCCATGGCCTGCACCGCCTCAAACGCGGAGAGCGGATCTTGCTGGAATTTGGCGCTGAACCAGAGTATGTCGACGTCA
This sequence comes from bacterium, assembly GCA_016124945.1. Lineage (GTDB taxonomy): Bacteria > Chloroflexota > Anaerolineae > Caldilineales > Caldilineaceae > RI-153. The sequence goes on from WGMT01000049.1 coordinate 47,562, forward strand.
AAAGGATCGGCCTCGGCGCTCGCCTGCACCGTCGCCGCGGGGACGCCGTCGGGCGCGAGCTGCGCCGGCCGCGCCGACGCGCTCGTCGTTGTGTCCCACAGCGTGGCGGACGCGGCGAGGCCGTCTTCGAGGAAGACGAAGTCGGCAGCGGATGCGGGCGGCTGCACCGTCATCGTGAAGGCGTAACTCGTCCCTGGCGGGATGGCGGGCAACGTCCAATTCAGTTTGCCACCGTTTTGCGACGGCGCAGCGCTGCTATCTACAAAGGTGACGCCGCTTGCTAGGGTGGTGGTCACCGCCACCTGCCGCAGCGTGTTCATATCGTCCGTCGGGTCGAAGGTGGTGAGGAGCGCCACCGTATCGGTGACCGGCGCACCTGCCGTCGTCTCCGGCGCCCGTGTCGGGGTGAGGTTGTTGTGGAGCGTGTAGGTGATCTCTACTGCGCCGCCCGTCTGGTAGCGCGATTGAACGCGCGAGATCGTCAACGGGTCCACCAGCGGTGCGGGCTGGTCCGCCACCGTTCGCTGCGTGGGCAAACGAGCCAGATCGCCTGTGTCCGCCGCGGTTGGGCCGGGCTGTGTCCGTGTTGTCGGCGCACTCCAGACCAGTCCAGGTGTCTGGAGTAGCAGACTTATGCAAAGGATGTAGGCGATCAGTCGAAAGCTAGGTTTCCACAAGTACATGAAGGATCCTTCCCTGTGGTGGTGTCAAGTTGGTACAGCAGGCATAACTGTTCAGGTGCGACGCAGTGGCTAGGAGAGCGACCTGGATGCGTCAACGTTTGGGCCAGTGCGTCGCACCTGAATAAGTTACCAGCAGTGAACGATTTTGCGGCGGCGTAGGCCATCCGCAGATGACGGGCAGACCATTTAGTGGTTTTCTCGCTAAATACGCAAGATGGGTTCCGACCGCCGAACTTGGCAGTACGACCAGTCTGAATTCAAGCGGTCAGAACCCATCCTACAGGGCGTTCTTCGCATCGGTGTTTAGCGAGAGAACTACTTCCGGTTCAATCTTTCCTCACTGTATCTATGGAACGATCAAGAAACGATAAGGCCGGTTTGCTTCAATTGAATGGGTCGACTCAGGGTACGGTTTCGCGACGGCTATTCACCGGCGCGTTGTTCAGCACCTGCGGCAACAAGATCCCATGTGGCGGCAACACACGCCACGCGAAGGAGACCAATACCGTCTCTGTGCCGTCGGAGACACGCACTGTGACGGTATAGTTGCCTGCGGTGGTGGGCATGCCCGAGATTGCACCGCTTGCCCCGTCAATGGACAGCCCTGGCGGCAGGCCCTCGGCGCTAAAGCTGAGGACGTCGCCGTCGCTGTCCTGTGCTGTAATGGTCAGCGCAACTGTATCGTTGACAGTATTCTCCTGATCTCCCGGGTTGGTGACGGACGGTGGATTCCCCGCGCCACCGGGATTGTCAGCGGTGGGCGTTGCCGTCGGTGTCGGCGTATGCGTCGGCGTGACTGTTGGCGTCGGCGTGTGCGTTGCCGTCGGTGGGGCGGACGTCGCCGTGGCTGTGGCCGTCGACATGGGGGTCGCCGTCGGCGGGACAGGTGTCGCTGTAGAAGTCGCCGTCGCTGTAGCAGTTGCTGTCGGCGGGACAGGTGTCGCCGTTGCCGTCGCTGTTGCCGTTGCCGTCGGTGTGTGAGTTGCCGTCGGCGGGAAGGCCGTGGCGGTGGGCGTCGCAGTTGGCGTCGCCGTTGCCGCGGTGACCTGGATGATGGTGGTGTACTCGTTGAAGCCGCCGTCCTTGTCGGCGATGCGCGCCCGGACGGTGCGGCTGCTCACGTCGGTCAACAGAGTCGCGGGGACAGTTACCGACGGGCTGATGACGTTGGTGACGTCGAAGACGCCGTCGTTGTCCAAGTCGTAGCTGTAGCGGAAGCCTGTCGCCGTGTCTGCCGCTGACGGATCGAACTGCCCGCCGAAGGTGACAGTGGCCGTCACTCCGTTGTTGACCGGGCTGTTGTTGTCCAGCGTCGCTGTGGGCGCCACGTTGTTGATCTGCACACTCACGCTGTCTGTGATCAGTGCCGTCTGCGCGCTGGTCACCGCTGCCGTGTTGACCATCGTCTGTGGTCCGTCGTCGGTCGTCACACCGTAGGTGACGGTCACTGCCTCGCCTACCGCCAGCGTCACGCCGGCCGCGAGTGTACCCGTCATGTCGTCGGTGACGGTGACATCGGTGGCCGGTCCCTGGCCCTCATTGCGCACGACGACGGTGTAGGTCACCGTGCCGCCTTCGTTGACGACGGCAGGGTTGGCCGTCTTCTCGATGACGAGCACAGGCGCATCGTCAAAGACGAAGGTGACCGTCGCCGCAGCATCGTCCGCCGCCCCCGGCGAGGTGACCGATGCATCCAGCGCGTATGTCCCCGATCTCGGCGCGGTGACCGTCACCGGCACCTGGGCTGTGCTGCCCGCGGGGATCAGGATGGGCGTCACCGGCACAGCGGCATTGGCCTCACCGGCGTTGACGGTGACGTTGTAACTTCGGTTGACGTTGCCGCGGTTCTCGACAACGAGGGCCATCTCACCTGTCAACGCGCCGTCGACGGTGCGGCTTGCTTCGGCCCACGAGACGACGAGATCCTCGAATTCGCTTACACCGAAGCTGGTGCGGTCGGTATCTTTGATGCTGCTGTTGGCTTGCGATGTGGCGCTGACTTCCAGCAGGAAGTCGGCGGGGATCACCGCGCCTAATGCGCCCACCTGCAACTGCACCACCTGTGACGCGCCTGCATCCAGGCTTACGTTGGCGCTTGAGAAGCTCGCCGCCGTCGCCACAGGACCGGCCACGCCTAGGCTGAAGCTGTCGGGTGACTGCCCTGTGTTGGTAACTTGCACGTTCCATGTGCCGCCGCTGCGCGGATCGATGCTGCCCGGCCCGCCTACGAATTGGATCGTCACACCGCGGTCGGTCACCGACGCCGTGGCTGTGGTGGCCCCGGCCTCAACGCCGCTTGCCGACGCAATCGCCCGCGCCGTGACAGGGTAGTCGCCCGGGGTTGCGCCGCCATTCGGCGTCAGCAGCAGGGTGAGGTCGATGCTGTTGAAGATCGACGGCGGCAGGGTGACGCTGCTCACCGGTTGACCATTGCGCAGAATTTGATAGCCCCAACCGGCGGGTACGTCCACGTCTAGATCGAAGCTTTCCACCGTGTCGCTGCGGTTCGTCACCGTCAGCACGAAGACGCCGGTGGATCCTGGCCCCACTGCCAGCGGCGCAGGCGAAAGTTGCAGCGCTGCCTGCGCTGTCGCCGCGATGTTGAGGATGGCCGACGCCGTCGCCGTCGCGCCGGACGGGGCTGCCGCGGTCACCGTAAAGGGCTGCGGTCCACTCTGCACCGCCGCGGTGACGGTGTAGAGTGCCATTGCGCCAGGGCCAATCTCCGCCGTGGCAGGCAGGCCGCTCACGATGGGATCGGCGCTGAGGTTGTAGGTTTGTGTGATGGATTCTGCGTTGGTAATCGCCACTGTGTAGGTGACGGCCACACCGGGCTGCGCCGTCTGTGTCGGCGGGGTGACGGCAAGCTGCACCCCGGTGAAGACGGTCAGCGCCGCCTGGACGCTCTGCGTCGAGCCGCCGCTGCCGGCGACATCCACCAACAGGGGCAGCACGTCGGCCTCGGCGTCCGCGGGCACGGCGACGGTGACGGTCACCGCCTGGCTTGCGCCCGCGGCCAACGTCACCGTGGCGGGGACGGTCACCCACGCCGCAGGCACGCCGCCCACGGTCAGCGAGAAGGTCTCCGCCGCGGCCAGGGGATTGGTCAACGTGAGTGTGAAGACGGCTGATCCGCCGATCACCACGCTTTGCGTCGGCGGCGTCACCTCAACCAGCGAGGCCGCAGTGACGTAGAGCGGCGGCAGTGTGAGCCGGTTGATGCCGCTGGGCAGGCGATAGCTGACTTCGGTGCCCTGGTTGATCTGGCGCGTCTCGCCCGGCTGCATGTCGGCCAGTTCACTCGCAAAGCTGATCTCGTTGACCGGCGCGTACCATTCCAGTTGGTAGTCCCACAGATATTGGGGCGGCGTTCCCTGCGGCGGTGTGGAGAAGGTGCCGTCGTCGACTGTCACGTTGTCCACGCCCACGGTGTGGGTGATGGCAACTCGGTACGAAGGTGCAGGGCTGCGTTCCGGTGTCTGCGTGCGGTAGGTGTTGCTCAGTTCCCAGTTGTTGGGCTGGGTGAAGGGGATGCTCCAATCGTCGTTAATGTTGGTGACGTGGTAGTTGTGTTGGTTCCAAATCGGCCGCGAATCGACCCAGCGCCCCACATGGCTGATGACGAAGAGCCCTTCGCGCCCGGCGGTGACCACGTCGGCCACGCCGTCGCCGTCTACGTCGCCCATGGTCGGATAGTCCATGATTGTACCGGAGCTGGTGAAGGGTTCGTTAAAGAGCCGCTTGCCGTCGCTACCACGCAGAATCAGGAAACCGTCGCCAAAGCCGTTCCACAGGATCTCCCATGCGCCGTTGCCGGTAAGATCCTGGGCGGCGACGCCGGAGGCGGAAGCGGTGGTGTCAGCGACAGCCTGTTCCCAGACCAGATTGCCGTCGGCGGTTAAGACCATCAGCGTATGGTTGAAGATGGTGAAACCGGCATTGATGGCCGACGCCGTGACCACGTTGATTTCGCCGTCGCCGGTGACATCGGCCACGGTGATGGGGCTGGGGCGGAAGTGGTTGTCGTTCTCGGTGTAGTAGGACCAGTACAACGATCCGTCTGCGCGCAGCGCCTCAATTCGGTGACCCCAGTTGATCACGATCTCCGGCTGGCCGTCGCCGGTGAGGTCGGCGGTGGCGGGCGCTCCAAAGCTGCCGCTGGTGCTGGTGGTCTGCGTCAGCGTGTACGTCCACAGGACGGAGAGGCCGTCCACAGGATCGTACTCGTAGGTGGTGAGCGTGTGTCCTTGTGCGCTGATGATCTCCATCGTGCCGTCGCCGGTGAGATCGACCAGTACGGGGACGGTGGGCCACTGTCCTGACACGGGGAGGCTGTGCAGGATGTTGCCCATGTTGTCCAACACGTAGAGTCCGTCGTTGAAGGCCGCGATGACAATTTCGGGATTGGGATCGCTGTCCAGATTGCCCACGGTGGGGCCACCCCAACCGAAGGTCTCGGTACTGGTCGAGCGGAACGAGCGGATCGTGGGTTCGTCCCACAGCAGGGTGCCGTCATGGCGGAAGGCGAAGGTGCCGTTGAAGCCGGTGACGACGATTTCGGCCAGGCCGTCGCCGGTGAGGTCGGCCAGGGCCGGTTCAGCCGCCGGGCCGACGAGATCGCTGGTCCACAGGATGGGCGTGCCGTTGCCGGTGTCCTGCCCGTCGCCGCGGTAGACGTAGAGACGGCCGTTGACGCCCGGCGCTACCAGTTCCACGCTGCCGTCGCCGTTGAGGTCACCGATGCCAATCGTCGACGCGAAGCCGGTGCCGAAATCGGGGTTCAGCTCCTCTGTGACAGAATCGTCGTACCAGGTGATCTGCGGCATGTAGCTGTAGAAGCCGTCGGGGTCCACCTCGAAGGCGTCAATGCGGGCGGTGATACCGCCTGTGGAGGGCAGAAAGACCTGCACCACATGGGGCCCTTCGCCCAAGTCGGGGAAGTGCAGGGCGTGGGGCTGGCCGCGGAAGGGCGCGGGCGTCGACATATCGAAGACGCCGTAATCCACGCCGTCGATGACCACCTGTAGGCTGGTCCCGTCGCGCTGATTGCCCAGGATCGTCAGATCTGTGCCCACAAAGTGGAACCAGATGTTGTTGAAGCTGCTGGCGAAGTTGTTGAGATAAAGCCCGTTGTAGGCGTAGATGTCGGCCGTCTGCCGCCACCACTGCTTGTGGTTGAAGTGAAACAATCCCGTCTCTTCATCCTCCAACAGGGCGTCGTACCAGCCGTCGGCCACGGGCTGCCCCTGCCACACGTCCATGTAGTCGACGGCCACCGTGCCGCTGATCACCTCCACCTCGACGATATGCGGGCCGGGATCCAGGACAAAGGGGAAGTTCTTGACGCCGTTGACGCCGCCCGAAGTATCGAAGGTGCCCTGTGAGACGCCGTCGATGCGGATGTCCACGCTGCCGACGGTGGTGCGCAGGCCGATGTTGACCCACTCGCCGTCAAAGTTGAAGCGCCAGATATTGCCGGCTGTGCTGGTGTTGACGCTGTTGCCGCCGCTGCTTGTCCAGCCGGGGGTGCCGTCCAATGCCCAGTTTTGGGGCATCGTGCGATAGGGCTGGCCGTTGTAGCGCATGTCGGGATGGTCCTCTTCGTAGCGCACAATCGGGGCGGGGGCGGGCGGCGTGTAAGCCGGGCCAATCGCGGGCGTGCTCACGGCGTCCACGGTGGCGACGCCGCGATACTGGCGGATTTCCAGCATGTGGGGGCCGTCGCCTAGATTGTCGAACGAGTAGGTGCGGAAGCCGTCCTCGTAGCTGTACAGATCGAATTGACCGAGCGGTTCGCCGTTCAGCCGGAGCTCGACCTCCTGGTAGAAGGAACGCGTGTGTCCGTGATAGGTAAAGGAATCGCCTGTGAAGGGGAACCAGGCGGTAACGTTGCTGGTGCTAGAGGCATAAGCCCCGCCGCCGGCCCCTGCGTTTAGCGTGCGTCCCCAGCCACTGCTCAGGATGACGCGCTCGCTGTCCTCTTCAAACGTGCCGGTGGACAACGGTTGGCCGTCCCACACGTCGAAGTAGTCGAGTTGGACGCGGGTGCCGGTCGCTTCTGGTCGGGCGGTGCCCAACACGGTGACGGTGACTGTGTGCGCGCCGACGCCTAGATCGCGGAAGTAGAAGGCGGCGGTGTCGTCATAGCGGCTGTAGAGATCGACAGTCTGCACCAGTTGACTGTCGATGCGAATCTCCGCCTGACCACCGACTCGACCGGTAGCAAAGCCGATGCCCAGCCACTCGCCCTCGAAGTCAAAGTTGACAGTATCGTCCGCCGCCGCGGAGTAGATGTACTCGCCCGCGCCGGCGCGAGTGGCGTTGATGTCGGCCACACGCACCCAACTGGATGCCGTCTGGGTGAAGGGGACGCCGTTGTAGCGGATCGTCGGGTGATCCGCCTCGAAGCGAGTGACGCCCGTAACCGGCGGGTTGGGGTCGACGAAGGGCGCGCTGCCGGGAGTGGTAAGCTTGTCAACCGTCACTTGATTTTGATAGCTCATAATCTGCAAAATGTGCGGTCCGCTGCCCAATCCGTTGTACGAGAAGGTACGAGAGAGGGCGGCGCTGGGAAAGACCGGCGCGAACAGGTCGATGGTATCCAGGTAGACGCCGTCCACAAAGAGCTGCGCTTTGCCCCCGTTGCTGTGGGCCATGCTGTGCAGGGTGAACGAGTCACCGGCAAAGGGGAACCAGGCCGTCGCCAGGCTGCTCTGCATGTAGCTGCCGCCACTGGCCCCTGCGTAGCTGGCGGTGGACCAGTTGTTGCTCTTGAGGATGCGGACATTGTCCTGCTCGAAGTCGCCGTCGGGCAGGAGTGAGCCGTCGCCGAAGTCGGCGTAGTCTAGCTGAACGCGGCTGACCGAAGCGAAGGGGTTGGCGCTGCCCTCTACGGTGATCACCAGTGTGTGGGAACCGGGTGTCAGCCCGTCGAAGAGGAAACTGGTTGGGGTTTCCAGATTGCGATAGAGATCGAGGACGCCATAATCGACGCCGTCGATGGTGACGGCGGCATAACCGCTGAATCTGTCGGCGATGAAGCCCAGGCTGATCCAGGTGCCGTCGAAGGTGAGTTGGGCTGTGCTGCCTGCCGTGGCGTTGCGCCAATGGCTGCCGCCACTGGCACGGGCCAAATTGGTGTTGGTCCACGTGCCGGTGTAGCTCCAGGCGACGTCGTCCTGTTCGAGGCGGGTGAAGGAGGGGCTGGGGCTGGCGCGGCCTGTCAACTGGGTGTCGTCGCGCGGCGCGGAGACGTCTTCGGCGGTGCTGTTCGGCTGTCCACTCTGGCTGACAATGGGCAGGAAGAGATCGGCCACAGGACCGTTGCTGATGCCGTCCGCGGGGATCTCCCAGAATGGCATGTTGTAGATCGACGCTGACGTCGCCAGCGCGCGATTGCCAGGCAGCGCCGCCGACGCGATCTGGCTGGTGATGTAGGTTGTCACCGTCACCGTGCCGGGGGCGGTGACTTCCGGCGAAACGGAGTGTTCGATCTGCAACGCCTGCCCCACGCTGAGGTAGCCGTAGCCGCTGCCGTCGGGGATTACATCACCGGCGGCGTTGCGCAGATCCACGGTGACGGTGTAGATGCCTTCCGCCCAGCCCGAGGTGTCGACGTTGGTGAGATCGTAGGTGCGCGGCGCGCCGCCGAAGACGGTGAGCGGAATCTCCGCCTGGCTGAACTCTACCGCGCCGGAGGGTGCAGTGACGACGACGCCTGCCACAGCGGTGCGCAGTACGCCGCCGATGTTCGCCACTTCGACGCTGAGATCGGTGGCACTGCCACCACTGTCTACAAAGGGTGGGTCGGCAAGGACCTGTGTCACCTGCACGAATTTGTCCACGGCGTTGAGGCGCGCCTGGGCTTCACGGCGTAGATCCAATGTCAGATCGGTCACCACCGGATCCACCGTCGCCGTCAGGTCGAACGTGCCCAGCGCAGCCGGGGTTGCGTCCACGGGCAGATTGCGTGTCTCACCGGGCGCGAGGGTCTCGTTGAAGGTGAGATCGGCGCCGGGCAACCCGGTCACGGTGACGGCGTAGGTGGTGGTCACTGTGCCCTGGTTGGTCACGTCCAGCGAGAAGCCGGCAGTCTGGCCGAGGAGCACGGCTTCGGTGTAGGGCGAGAAACGGGCGCGGGCGCGGTGGGCCGTCACCTGGCACGCTTCGCCGGTGAGATCATAGATCGTGGCCCCCAGCACGCTGACCGCGGCCAGGATCGCTTCGTCGCCGGTGGCGCTGTCGAGAGCGGCGATGGCGCTGTCCAATTGGGTGAGGGTGGGCAGGGCGAAGGGGGCGGCGCTGCTACGGGCAAAGGATCGCACGTCTGTGGCGGCGTCCACCACACGGTCGCGCAACACAAGTGGGCAGTCGCCCTCCTCGCACCAATAGGCCAGTTCGTCTACGGCCAGGGCCGTTGCGCGAATGGCGGCGGCCAGGGTGGCGGGCAGTTCACAGCGATTTTGCGCGGCCAGGAAAGCCTCGGCCTCGGCGGAGACCACCAACAGGTCGGCCAGCGCCGTGGGCTCGTAGATCGTGCCGTCCACAGGGCTGCCGAAAAAGAGGACGACCTGGCGCTGTGTGGGTGCGTCCACAGTGGAGACGGGGATTGTGAAGGTGGCCTCTCCTCCGGCGGGGATGTTGGCCGGGCCGGGGATCGCGCCGAAGGTGACGGTGTTGTCCACGTTGTAGGCTTCCGCGGTGACGCCGAAGGTGCCGGCGGCGTTGCCCACATTGCGCACGGTGACGTCATAGTTCACCGTGGCGGTGTGGGTAATCGCCTGGCTGGGCGGCGTCACCGTGACGTAGCTAAAGGGGACGGCGGGCATGACGAAATTCGCACCGGCGTTGGCGTTCTGTCCACTGTTGGACGATGCCGAAATGCTGATGCTGTAGGACGTCCCCTGCGCGGGTAGCGAGTCGGGGGCGACGTAGAGACCGATCTGGCCCAGTTGGCCGGGGCCAAGGGTCAGCGTCATGTTGGTGCGCCGCTCACCGCCCAGGATCGTCCATCCCCCGGGCAGGCCGCCCACGTTGACGGTGAAGGTGCGTTCGGCGTTGGCGCTGTTGGTCAACTGGATGAGGTAGGCCGCGCCCAGCACCTGCGCCTGGCCGGTGTTGATGAAGCCGGTGTCGTCCAGCTTTGTCCCCATGGGCACAGTGATGAGCGGATCCGGCGTCAGCGAGAGCGCGATGCCGTCGAAAGCGCCGACGGTGACCGTGTGATCCGCGCGCAGCACCAGGCCGGGGAACTGGGTGGATTGGGCAATTGTCACAATCGTGTAGTCGCCGGCGGGCGCACCGCTGGGCGGTTGGGCTGTCACCGCGCCGGCGCTATTTACGCCCACCACCCAGCCATCCGGCGCGAGGACGGTGACGGCGAAGCTGTCGCTGAAGGTGGCGGCGATCTCCACGTTGAAGGCCACGCCATCCAACGGGGAGATCAGGGAATTGGCAGGCGAGACGTTGAGCGTAAAGAGATCACCCGCGCCGCTGATCACCGCCTGATCCTGCGCCCCCGCTGCGGTGACGGTCACCGCGCCGTTGAACTGGGCCAGCGCCGTGGCCGCGCCGGGTGCCACGTTCTGACCGTTCACTGTGAGCGTCCCTGTGGCTGGGGAGAGGCGCAGATCGGCGGTGGTGAGCGTCTGGTTGCTGCTTGCCGTAAAGTTGACAGGCGTTCTCTGTCCTGTGGCGCCGCTCGCCAGGGGATCGACGGCGGTGGCGTAGAACGAGAGGCCGCCTGCGCTGTCGGTAATCTGTGTGAGATCGGTCTGCACGTTGGCGCTGATGGGGCCGGGGGCGATGTTGGCCGTCACGTTGACGGTGGCGACGGCCGTCGTCTGCGGGTTTGTCACCGGCACGCTGCCGATGAGGATGTCGGGCAGGGGCGGATCGTAGTTGGATTGGTAGTTGAGGTAGGCCTCCATGGCCATGTAGCCGTAGTCGAGGTAGCCTTTGCTGATGCCGCCGCAGGTGAGCGCGTCCTTGAGCAGACAGCCTAGCCCCTGGTTCGTCTTGCCCATTGCGTCTTTTGCGGGGGTGCCGAATTCGCCTGCGCCGGTGGCTTTGAAGAATTTCTGCCCCACGTAGTCAAAGGTGGCGGCGGTGGCGCCGATCATAAAATCGGTGATGCGCCCCACGGTGGTACTGAAGATGAGGTTGCCGATAAACTCGATTAGCGCGTTGTGCAACCCGTTCTCCATGACGCCGATGGTCTCGCCGGTGACAGGGTCGATTTCCCACCAGCCGATGGCAGGCTCGCCGTTGATGAGCGGCGCGGCGGTGGGCAGGTTGATGATCTTGCCTGCCAGCGCGGCGGCGGTGATGCGCGCTTTGGCCTCTTCGCTCAGGCCGATGGTGGCAAGGAGATCGAGGTTGGTGTCGTCGACGAAGACAAAGTCGATGTCCTGGGCCGAGGCGGCCTGCATCACGGCGGCGGTGGTGAGCGCTGGGCTGTCTGATGCAGCACCGAGTACCTGGCCTTCTAGCCACGATTCGTTGATCCCCTTGTAGAGATTGAAGCCGACGGTGGCCGGTTCGCCCTGGCCGGGGTGGGCGATTGTCCGCTCCAGGGTGGTGCGCAGGTCGATGTTCATCTGGGGTGTGTTGTCGACGATCTCGTGGGAGATGATCACCAGCCGCGGGTCGTCGTGGTACGCCTTCACAAAGAACGATGGCTGGGCGATGGCGCTGGCGCGGTCGGCCACTTCGGCAAAGCCCATGCTCATCGAAGTGAGGAAGGTACCCAGGTTGAGCTGATAGCGGCTGCGGATCTGGTTGCTTTCCGTCACTTGCTGGGGGGTGGGCGAGATGATGGCCGAGAGCGCCTGCATGCGCTGGCTGTCTTCGGCCAGTTCGTCCATCACGGCGACGAGGGCGGCGCGGCTGCTTTCCGCCGCCGCCGCAGGCACCACGCCGGGGAAGAACGAGAGTGCGTAGATGTCGAAGTCAGAGAAGAGGCTGGGGCTGTCGCCGGAAAGGGCGATGTTGGGCGTGCCGCCGAAGGTGCGCACGTCGTAGCCCAGCCGATCTTTGAGTGTGCGGCTGTAGCTGGTCACCGCGCCGTCGATGTCCTGCACCTCAAACTTGAGCCACGCCCCGGTGACAAAGGTGGTGCCGAAGGGGAAGTTGGTGAGCAATTCCTGATAAGGATCGCCCAGGATCAATGTCTCGTTGGCGACGACGTAAAGGAAGGGCGTATAGGTGTGTTGGGTGTTGACAAAGACCAACCCCCCCGAGTTGTTGCTGTCAACGTAGTGCGAAAAATGGACGGGAGACGCCGCGATTTCGACAACGCGAAAGGTGTGTTCCAGGTAAGTGACCACCCTGGGTTGCCCGGCTACGTTTAGCTGGTTGAAAAGCTCAACATCGAGGCGAATCGTCACCTTGGGGCGGGCGCTGTCTGGCACTTCGGCGATGCGATCTGTGCCGTCACCCGCGATCTGGTCGGTGAAGCGCTGCCCGACGGTTGCACCAGCAAAGCTGGGATCGAGGTCTGTCCACGCGCCGTTGACGTAGGCTTCCACCCACCAGTGATCCTGCACCTCGGCAATCAAATCGGCGTCGTTGACGGGATCGCTGACGGGGATTTCCGGTGCGACCTGCCCGATAATCGAAGCCGGCGCGCGGAACATGGAGGCGATGAGCGTCTGCGCGTTGGCCTGGCTCAACGTGCCATGCCGATAGCGCGCGGGGACACCCGCCGCGCGCAGCATGGCGATGAGGAGGCTGGATTGATCGAGGCTGTTGCCTGCCGCGCTCCACAGGGTGCCGCGGGTGCCGCGCAGCGAGCCACGATAGGCTTCAAAACCGAAGTTGCGCACAAAGGCGAAAATGTCTGCGGGAGCGCCGCCCACCTGACCTAGCGCCTGCAACATCTCGGCATCTTCGGTGTCGGCGTCCAGGGTGCGGATCAGCCATTGCCCGTTGGCG
>WGMT01000037.1 GCA_016124945.1 bacterium
ACCCGCAGCGATCTTCCCGTTGGCGTGACAAGCAGAATTCGGGCAGAATTCTCTGTAAGGATTTATCTGTTCACGTCCTGTTTGGCAATAAAGCGTGGCAGTGAATCCACTTTTTCAGTTCACCTGATTCTGTTCCACCCTGTTTGTTCCAACACGCCATCGAAAGGGCCGACCGTACCCATGTATCCCAATCCACTCAAACAAAAACTCAAAACCGGCAATCTGGTACTTGGCACAGCACTGCCCGCGCTAGCCAATCATATTGCCACCATGACGAGTAAGACAGACATTGACTTTCTCTGGATCGATACAGAACACTGGCCCGAAGGGGTGGAGTCGGTAGGTGCAATTCCTGTACTCATCCGCGGACAGGGCGTAGCGCCTATGATCCGCGTAGCATGGAATGATCCTGCGCTCATCAAAAAAGCCTACGATGCCGGTGCCGTAGCCGTGATGGTGCCCCAGGTTGACACTGCCGAGGAAGCGGCGCTGGCTGTGCAACACGCCTACTATCCTCCTTTAGGGAAGCGCGGCGTCTCGCCAAACTGGCCACTTGTGGCGGGCGAAGATTGGGCCCATGTCATCCGCACGGCCAACGATGAGACGGTGCTCATCCTCCAAATCGAGAGCGTTCAGGCATACGAAAACCTAGATGCCATCGCCCAAGTGCCGGGCATCGACGTCCTCTTCGTGGGGCCGACCGATCTGGCCGCCTCACTAGGACACATCATGCAAAACGACGCGCCTGCGGTGCAGGAGATCATGAAGGAGATCCCACGCCGGTTACAGGGGAGCGGCATTGCCGTCGGCACAACCCTGGTAAGCATCGACGAGATTCAAGAAAAACTAGATTGGGGCTACACCTTCATGAATGTGGGCAGCCCCTTGGGCTACGGCTTAACAACCCTCTCGGGGCACCTGGCGACGCTGCGCAACTATACGCCACGTGCGTAGGACGGCTAGGCCGGCGATTGAGCGTTGGAGCGTTGGAGCGGTTGAACTTCTGCCCCAATCACTCCAACGCTCAATCGCCCAATCGCTCAATCGCCCAATCGCTCAATCGTTCAATCGCTCAATCGCTCAATCGCTCAACAACGGAGGCATAGATGCTCGATCTGATTATCCGCAACGGCACCCTCATCGACGGCACGAAGCAGCCCCGCTACCGTGCCGACGTGGGCATTCAGGGTGACCGCATTGTCCAGATCGGTGACCTGTCGGCCACGGACGCGTCGCAGATCCTGGATGCAACGGGCAAGATTGTAGCCCCCGGCTTCGTAGACGTGCACAACCACGCCGATGGGTGGCTCCTCAAAATTCCCCACAACTTTTCCAAAACCAGCCAGGGCTTTACCACCGAAGTGATTATGGCCGACGGCATCTCGTATGCGCCCGTGAACCCGCACACCGCATATGAGTGGATCTACTACTTGCGCGCGCTGAACGGTCTCTCGTTTGAAGATTACCGGGGCTGGCAGAGCCTGAGCGACTACACGGCGCTGCTCGACGGCACGAATGTGCAGAACAGTATTGCACACCTGCCCTATGCCAACGTGCGCACGTTGGTCTGCGGCTTTGGCGACAGCCCGGTGGACGACTATCAGTTGCAAAACATCTGCAAAGAGGTGGCGCGCGGCATGGCCGAAGGGGCCGTGGGCCTTTCCACTGGGCTTGACTACATTTCCCAATGTTGGGCGACCACCGACGAACTGGTGGCTGCCTGTCGCCCAATGGCCGCCCAAGGTGGACTGTATGTAACCCACGCGCGCTACAAACTGGGCGCGTTGGACGCGTTACGCGAGGCGTTGGAAATTGGACGGCGCGCAGGCGTACCTGTCCACATTTCGCACCTCAAAGCGGGGACGCCACGCGATACAGAGAAGGTCATGGCCTTCATCGAGGAGGCGCGGCAGGAGGTCTCCTTCTCGTTCGACGTCTATCCGTATATGCCCGGCTCGACCATGCTCAATTTCCTGTTGCCGTATGAGGTTTGGCGCAACGGTCCTTTCGGCGTGATTCAGCAACTGCGCGACCCCCGTGTGCGCGCCCGCTGTGCCCTTACATTGGAGAACACCGGCTATGACTTTAACGCCATTCACATCGCCTGGGTGTTGAGCAAGGCCAACTCGATCTATCAGGGCAAGACGCTGGCCGAGTATATCGAAGCGGTGAAACTGCCGCCGGCGGAGGCGCTGCTCAACCTGGTGGCCGAGGAGAATCTGGCCGTGTTGCTGGTCTTTAATGGGGGCGAAGACGAAGCAGTTGCGCCCTTCATCCAGCATCCATGCTACATGATCGGCACCGACGGCATCTATCAGCCCGACAGTGTGATTCATCCTCGCCAATATGGATCCGCCCCGCGCATCCTTGGCCCGTGGGTACGTGATCACAAGTTCTTGACGCTGGAAGAGGCCGTGTACAAGTTAAGCGCGTTCCCGGCGGAGCGTTTCGGTTTGAAGGAGCGGGGCGTGGTGCGCGAAGGCTGGTTCGCCGATCTCGTCGTCTTTGATGCCGAGGCGATTCACGACCGCGCCACCTTCCAGCAGCCGCAGCAGACCGCGACTGGGGTGGAACATGTCCTCGTGAATGGGGTGCCGATTGTGCGTGAGGGAGCGCCGGTCGGCGATTTGCCCCCGCGCCTGCCAGGACGCTCCCTACGTTTCAAACAGTAAGCGGGGGGATCTGAGGATCGCGCCACAGTGCCTGGCACGGGCCAGAGGATAGCCTGTAAAAGCTTGTGATCCAAACCCGTGCCAGGCACTGTTCACACCCACTTGAAGTGTTCCCCAAAGTAGCAGAGTGTTGACAAATATTTGTGAGGTTCGGTATCCTACCTGGGCGATGTTTTGTAATCTTACTCTCCTCACCCGGTATTGATTCGGGCCCCCTTCAGGCGTTTGCAATGCGAACGCTTTCGGTTCCTTGGGTTTAGTAAGCACCCCAGACAAGACAGATTTCATCTCACCATCCAGAATCCACCATCCAGAATCCACCATCCACAATCCAGAATCCACAATCCAGAATCCACAATCCATTGTCTGTTTCAAGGAGAAACGCACCATGACCGATCTAAACCGTACGCCGTACCCAACCCTCTCGCGTCGTCGATTCTTAATGACGAGTGCAGCTAGTGCCAGCCTGATGGCGCTTGCCGTAGCCGGTTGTGCCCCTGCCGCTGCACCGAGCGCCCCAGGGGCCGCCCCGGCCGCCGAAGAGGCCGCCACCATGGGCGGCGGCACCATGACCATCGCCTTCGAATCGGACATTATCCGGCTTGACCCCGGTTATCAGCAGACGACAACAGACTGGACGCCCAGCGCACTGATCTACAGCCGTTTGGTCGAGTTTGATGACACAATGATGTCGCCGATTGCGGGTGTTGCCGAATCGTGGAGTATCTCTGACGATGGGCTGACCTATACCTTCAACCTGCGCCAGGGTGTGAAGTTCCACTCCGGCCGCGAATTGACCGCCGAAGATGTGGTCTACACCTTTGATCGCAACTTCGAAATCGGCTCCGCCGGTCGTTTCGCAGGCCCCATGCGCATTATCGAGAGCTATGAGGCTGTGGACCCCTACACCTTTACGGCGACACTGTCTCAGCCGGATGTGACCTTCATGTTCAACCTCTCGGCCATGTCCGCCTCGATTGTAGACCAGGAGACCATTGACCAGATCGATACCAATCCCATCGGTACAGGCCCCTACACCTTTGTGGAATGGATTCCTGGTGAGCGCTCCGTCTATCGCACCTTTGCCGATTACTTTGCGCCTGATATGCAGGCAGTGATGCCCGATGAGATCATCATCACCCCTGTCATTGAGGCACAAACACGCATTGCCACTTTGCAGAGTGGTCAGGCGGATCTGGCCACATCCATCCCACCGGAGTTGCTCTCACAAATTGAGGCGGACAGCACACTGCGCCTGGTTGGTCAGGATTTGTCTGCTTCTTATCTCTGTTTGATCTTCAACATGCAGAACGGTCCGCTCATGGACAACAAGGCGCTACGCCAGGCCATTTCCTATGCGGTGGACAAGGACACAATTGTGCGCAATGTCTTCTTCGGCTCCGGCAGCGCCGGTTGTAGCCTTATTCCCGAGGCGCACTGGGCCTATACCGAGTTGGATTGCCCCACCTACAACCCCGACCGAGCACGTGAACTCGTCGCCGAAGCCAACCTGCCCGAAGACTTTAAGATCGTCTTCCGCACCTTCTCGGACCGCGGTTTTGGTATTCCTGTGGCGGAAATCATTCAGGCGAATCTGCGCGACGTGGGCATTGAGGTGGAGATCGAGCCGCTGGAATGGTCGTTCTATGTCGAAGACGCCTGGGTGGGCCGCAACTTCGAGATGACCCTGGCCTGGTACACGCGTGAGATCGATCCGGATCTGCTCTTCAGCTCAGTACTGCGCAAGGAGCAGGGCAACAACCCCATGCGCTACGAGAATGCACAAGTAGACGAGTTGTTTGATCAGGGTCGCAGCACCAGCGATCAGGAAGAGCGCAAACGCATCTACAACGAGATCATGCAGATTGCGATCTTGGAAGATGTCCCCTTGATCAAGTTGAAGACAATGGAAATTGCATGGGCCGTCAACGACAAGGTGCGCAACTTTGTCATCACGCCCAAGGGTTTCCCCAACTTCTACACCTTGCAATTCGCAGGATAGCCCTGTAAAGGGTACGGGTTGGGGCGGGAAAGCCATCCGCCCCAACCCGTACCCCTACGATTCACCCCTCATACAGATCAAAGACAGGATGGGCATGCAAGCTTATGTTTTGCGCCGGCTCTTGCAGATGATTCTGGTGCTATTGCTCTTTTCTATGGTGGTCTTCACCGTGTTGCGAATGGTTCCTGGAGATCCGGTCACCGTGCAATTGGGCCTGGAAGCCAGCCCCGAAGCCTATGATGAACTGCGCGCAGCAATGGGTCTGGATCAGCCGATCTACATTCAATATGGACGTTGGCTTGGGGACGTGTTGCAAGGCGATTTCGGGATTTCGTGGCGTTCACAACAGAGCGCGACGTCGTTGATTCTGCGTCGTTTCCCCGCCACACTGTGGTTAACCGGTGCGTCTTTGTTGATTGGCCTGTTGATTAGTGTCCCCCTAGGTATCTATGCCGGGGTACGTCCTCATTCGTGGTTGGCCCATGTTTCATCGGTATTTGCGTTGATGGGGATTGCGCTACCTAGCTTTTGGTTGGGCCTTATGTTGCTATTATTTTTTTCTGTTACCCTGCGTTGGTTGCCGCCGGCCGGGTATACTTCGCCACTTGTCGATCCGGTTATGGGGATGAAGCAACTGGCCATGCCTGCCTTCACATTGGGCGTGGGGTTGGCCGCGCCCCTCACCCGTTTTATCCGCTCCGGCATGTTAGACGTTATGAACGCAGACTACATCCGCACGGCACGTGCCAAGGGATTGGCCCCCAGCCGCGTGGTGCTGGGCCATGCACTAAAGAACGCACTGCTGGCGGTGGTGACGGTCTTTGGGGTGTTGGTGGGCAGCTTGTTGGGAGGATCCATCATTACAGAGTCTGTCTTCAACTGGCCGGGCATCGGCACGCTTTTGCTCCAAGGCATTCAACAGCGCGACTATGGCGTGGTACAAGGGGTGGTCCTTTTCATTTCATTGATCTATATGACCGTCAATTTAGTGGTCGATCTGACCTACGCCTATTTAGACCCGCGCATTCATTATCGCTAGTAGACGCTATCGCCGACACCTCGGCTGAATAAGCTAGCGAAATCAAGCGGAGGGAGCACGCCCACGTGCGGCTCTTGCCATGTAGAGCCGCACGTGGGCGTGCTCCCTCCGCACAAATACAGAATCCAGCGACTGATTAGCGCTGGTGTACTCGTAGCCGATAGAACTTGCAAAACACTGGAGAGGATGCCACGCTTGGCACGTCAACTTACTTCTGAACTTCCTTCGCTGCGCCGACCACGCGACGAATCTTGGGGGCCGTTGAGCCTGGCCCGGCGCGTGGTGCGCAATCGCCTGGCCGCCGTGGGGGTCGTCATCTTGATGGTGCTGACGGTGGCAGCGGCGGCGGCGCCCTGGATCACACCCTACGCGCCCGAAACCCAAATCCCCACCGCGGCGCTCCAAGGACCGAGTTGGGACCATCCCTTCGGCACAGACAACATCGGGCGCGACATCTTCAGCCGCGTGCTGTATGGTACCCGCGTGTCGCTTTCGGTGGGGTTGACATCTATGATCATCGCGATGGTCATGGGGATCACCTTGGGGCTGGTTAGTGGGTACTACGGCGGCCTGCCAGACACACTGATCATGCGCGCCATGGATGCGCTGCTGGCCTTCCCCGCCATCTTGCTGGCGATCTTTATTGTGGCGGTGCTGGGTCCGTCGCTTGTCAATGCGATCTTGGCCGTGGCGATTGTCTATACGCCCACCTTCGCGCGCCTGGTACGCGCGAGTACGCTTTCCCTGCGCGAGCAGGAATTCCTCGAAGCGGCGCGTTCGATGGGCGCCGGCGACATGCGCATCATGCTCAACGCCATTCTGCGCAACAGCCTCTCGCCCATCATCGTGCAATTCTCGCTCGGTGTAGGCTATGCCATCTTGGTAGAGGCCGGGCTGAGTTTCTTGGGGTTAGGCGTACAGCCACCAACGCCGGCCTGGGGCTCTATGTTGGGCGCGGGGCGCAACTACATGGCTTTCGCCCCGTGGTTAACTGCGTTCCCCGGCCTGGCGATCTTCGTAACTGTGCTCGGCTTCAACTTCGTAGGAGACGGTCTACGCGAAGCCTTCGACCCACGGATGCGACGTTGATGCAAACAGTGCCTGGCACGGGCCAGGCCCACATCCCTTCACGCACAACGCACCGGCCCGTGCCAGGCACTGTGACGCCCGTCCCCCAACTTGAATCCCATTAAAACAGTTGCGCATGTAGACAGAACATAGCGTTCCAAATTAGAATAGACCACTGAAACAGCCTAACCGATTCGTGGCGTCAAAGCTTGTACACCACAGTCGGCGCGCCAACCACCATCGCACCAGATTCGGCGTAGAACACAATGGGTCTCAGGCTCCTCTTTCTTGGTACATTTCAGGTGTTGCGCAACGGCATCCCCATCTCGTCTTTCGCCTCTGTCAACGTGCAGGCGTTGTTAGCCTATGTGGCGATGGAAAACGACCGGCCCCATCCACGAGACACATTGATCCAACTCTTCTGGCCGGACGAACCAACCCATGTGGCCCGGCACAACCTCAGCCAGTCGCTCTATCTACTGCGCAAAGCCGTGGCGACGGCACAGAATGATCCACCTCATCTTTTGGTGACCCGGCAGACAATCCAGTTCAACGCCGACAGCGACCAGATGCTAGACGTGACCGAGTTCCTCGCCGCGCTGGACGAAGGCCGCCTTGCCGACGCCGTAGCACTTTACCGGGGCGACTTCCTCGACGGCATCTACACCGGCAGCGTCCTCTTTGAAGAGTGGCTCTTTCAACAGCGCGAGCGCCTGCAAAGGCGGGTGTTGAGTGCTCTGGGTGAACTGGCCCAACAACATCTGGATCAAGGAAATCTAGAAGAGACGGTACGTTATAGTCAGCGACAGCTTTCCCTGGTGCCCTGGCGCGAGGGCGCACACCGACAGTTAATGTGGGCCTTCGCCCAAAATGGCGAGCGAGAGACCGCGCTCGCACAATATGAAATCTGCCGGCGGATGCTTCATGAAGAACTGGGTGTAGAGCCCGATACAGAGACGGTCGCGCTCTACGAGCAGATCCGACACGGCGGGAACGAGCGATTCACACAAGAAGCGCAAGCCGCCTCCCCTATTGAAGAGTCGCCCTCTTTGCCCGGACCCCCTGCGCCCATTCGTGATTGGGGCAGTGCACCCTTCGTCACCGCGCTCCACGGACGACAGGGCGAACTGAATCGGCTACACGCCTGGATCAGGGGAGAAGGATGCCGCCTGGTCGGGGTACTGGGTATGGGCGGCGTGGGCAAAACGTCGCTCACCGTGCGCCTGGCCCAGGAGTTGGCCGACGGCTTTGACGGCGTGCTTTGGCGCTCGCTGGTCAACGCGCCGCCGCCCGATGAGATCCTACGCACCTGGCTTCAGATCCTCTCGGGTGAGCACCTTGTGGATCTACCGGCTTCTGTAGACGCGCAATTCGATCTGCTCTTCGGTTACCTGCGCCGACAACGTCATCTGCTCATCCTCGACAATGTGGAAAGCGTGCTACAGTACGGCGATCGCAGCGGCGCTTACCGCCCAGGCTACGAGCTGTACGGTGAACTGCTACAACGCTTCGCCGCCGTGGATCACCGCAGTTGCCTGCTCCTAACCAGCCGCGAACGCCCCCGCGGGCTGGAACGGCTGGAGCGGGAAATCCCTTGGGTGCGTTGGCTCGATCTAGAAGGGCTAGATCGCAGCGCAGGGCAGGCGATTCTGGCCGATCAGGGCGTGATCCTTCAGGGCGACGCCAACGCAGATCTCGTCTCCCGCTATTCGGGCAACCCGCTTGCACTCCGGCTGGTGGCCGAGGTTGTCCAAGATCTCTTTTTGGGCGACGTCGGCGCTTTCCTCTCTGAGGAGACGCCCCTCTTCGACGACATTCGTGATGTGTTGGAACAGCAGTTCAGCCGCCTCTCTGAACTGGAGCAGGAGGTGATGCTCTGGCTTGCCATTGAGCGTGAACCGGTAGATATTGCTACGCTCGCTGGCAACTTGCTCACTCCGGCCCGCCGAGGCGACCTGCTGGCCGCCGTCCGTTCCCTCCAACGTCGTTCACTGCTCGAACAGACGCACAATCGCTTCGGCCTACAAAATGTGGTGATGGAGTTTGCCACCGCCCATCTGGTCGATTCCATTTGCGACGAGATCAAAAGAGGACGGCCACAGACTCTACGCCGTTTTGCGCTCCTGAAAACCCAAAGCCTCGACTATGTGCGCCGTACCCAAGAACGGCTCTTCCTAGCGCCCATCGGCGAACGGCTGCTGGCTCGCGTCGGGCGGGCACGGTTGGAACAGACCGTGCAGAGGTTGCTGGCGCGACTGCGGGAAAAGGCACCGCTCGCCCCCGGCTACACCGCCGGGAATCTACTCAATCTACTGATCCACCTCGGCTTCGATCTACGCGGCTATGACTTTTCTCACCTGGCCGTTTGGAACGCCCACCTGCGCGACCGCCAACTAATCGATGTCGACTTCACCGGCGCCGACCTCACAGGTTCGGTCTTCAGCGACACCTTCGCCTACATTCCCGCCCTGGCCTGGCACCCCAACGGCGACATCCTGGCGGCCGGCACCATGTCCGGCGAAATTCGCCTCTGGCAGGGCGCCGACCATCAACCGGCGGGCACCCTGATCGGCCACAGTCGGCCTGTCTATCGCATTGCCTTTAGCCCCGATGGAAACACACTGTTCAGCGGCGGCGAAGACGGCCTGATCCACCTTTGGAACGTGGCCGACGGGAAGCCGGTTCGAGTCTTGACCGAGCAAAAGTCTCCGATCTGGGACATTGCGGTAAACGCCGCCGGCACATGGGTGGCGGCCGGCAGCGCAGACGGTCGCGTCTGCATCTGGGATTTGCACGCAGACGTCGCCTCGGGTCAAGACGCACTATGTCAGACGCTGGCGATGAACGGCTGGGTGCGCTCGGTTGCCTTTGATCCAACAAGCAACTACATCGCTGCCGGCGACGACACAGGGTTGGTCCGGATCTGGCATCTACCTTCGGCAGAACTGCTGTGCGAACTAAGCGGCCACAGCGCCGGCGTCTGGTCCATCGATTTTTCAAAGGACGGCGCTACGCTGGCCACAAGCAGTTTGGACGGCAACATTTGCCTCTGGGATCTACGACGACAGACGCTGCTGCACACCCTAAGCGAACATGGCGCCTGGGTGCGCAGCGTCGCCTTCCACCCCACCGCCGATCTACTGGCCAGCGGCGGTAGCGATCAGATGGTGCGCCTGTGGGATGTAAAAAGCGGCGAACTGCGCCGTTCGCTCCCCGGACACGGCTCCCGCGTCTGGGCTGTGGCTTTCCACCCCAACGGCAAGCTGCTGGCCAGCAGCGGCCCCGACCAGACCGTACGCATCTGGGACGTACCCAGCGGCCGACTCCATCACACGCTGTACGGGCGCACGGCACGCATCTGGGCCGTAGCCTTTAGCCCCGATGGCGCCATCGTCGCCGGTGGCGGCGAAGACGACAAAGTGCGCCTGTGGGACGTTGCCACCCTGACGCAGGGGGACGCTGCGCCGGTGTACAGTGCTTTACGCCAGACATTGCACGATCACACCAACTGGGTCTTCGGTCTAGCCTTTG
This sequence comes from bacterium, assembly GCA_016124945.1. Taxonomy (GTDB): domain Bacteria; phylum Chloroflexota; class Anaerolineae; order Caldilineales; family Caldilineaceae; genus RI-153. Next base: position 10,313 of record WGMT01000037.1, read on the forward strand.
ATGCACCGGCACGGCGGTTGGTCAGTATCAGCGGCGACTTGACAGTACGCATTTGGGATGTTGCCACAGGTCGTTGCCTTCATGTGTTGCGCGAGCACCACAACCGCATCTGCAACGTAGCCTTCAGCCCAGACGATAGACAAGTGCTCAGCGGTGGCGAGGACGGTTTACTCTGCCTGTGGCAGGCCGACAGTGGCAGGCTACTTTGGAAAGCCCAGAGCACTTACATCCTCTCTGTTTGCTTTCACCCTTCCCTACCCATCGTGCTCAGCACTGGCGCCGACGGTGTCATCCGCCTGTGGAATGCCGACGACGGCAGCCCCATCGGGGAATGGGAACGCTTGCCCAGTCACGCCTACAGCCTCAACTTTAGCCCCGATAGCAACATTGTGGCTGGTAGTTGTGCCGACAAACACGTTTACCTGTGGGAGTTCTCCTCAGGTCGCGTTCTCCATCGCTTCCCCACCCAGTCAAGCTGGGTGCGCGGCGTCGACTATCATCCCAGCGGCGCAATGGTGGCCGGGGCAGATGGCGCATCCATTCATCTCTGGCACATCGCAAGCGGCGAGATCCTTCACACACTACACGGACATACGGCACCGGTGGTAGACCTTACGTTCAACTCAGATGGCAGTCGGCTCCTCTCGGGCAGTTTCGACGGCACCATCCGCCTCTGGGATGTGCAGACGGGGACGGCGTTGGCCAGTGTGAAGCCACCCGGCCCCTACGCAGGGCTACAGATCAGCGGTACAACGGGACTAACAGGCGCTCAACAGGCAGCGCTGCAAACACTGGGCGCCAAACCCACGTAGCCGTAATTCAACCTTGTTGCGTCACAGTGCCAGGCACTGTGACGCAACAAGTGTCAGAACTCGTCGAGCATCCACGTCACGCTGGTAGCGTGACCTACGACAAAGCGGCCGGCCTCGTCTGTCGTAGCTGCGGTTACCAACCGCAGAACTTCCACTTCGAGACCATTCCCGCGTAACAGAACTCGTCGAGCATCCACGTCACGCTGGTAGCGTGACCTACGACAAAGCGGCCGGCCTCGTCTGTCGTAGCTGCGGTTACCAACCGCAGAACTTCCACTTCGAGACCATTCCCGCGTAACAGAACTCGTCGAGCATCTACGTCACGCTGGTAGCGTGACCTACGACAAAGCGGCCGGCCTCGTCTGTCGTAGCTGCGGTTACCAACCGCAGAACTTCCACTTCGAGACCGTTCCCGCGTAACAGAACTCGTCGAGCATCTACGTCACGCTGGTAGCGTGACCTACGACAGACGAGGCCGGCCTCGTCTGTCGTAGCTGCGGGTTTGCCAACAGAATCACTCAGTCGGCGGAGCCGCTCGATCCACATAGGGCAAGAAGAGCTGTTGTTGACCCGCCACCTCCTCGCTTTCCGCACGCTCTACACTCACCAGCGGCAGGTAAAGGCTCATCGTCGCATTGGGGTCGAAGCCCACCGCCCATTCACCATCCAGCGAGGTGACGCCGGTACGGGTCACATCGTCACCGGTGGCGCTGTCGTTGTAGAAGTCCCATTCGCCGTTGCCCAGGTGCTGACAGACGCCAGGATTGGCGACATTGTCGTGGCCCAGGCTCAGATCAACCAGGAAGTTCTCGCCGCTGGCGTCGAAGAGCCAGTAACGTCCGGTGCGTGTGGTGGGGGAAGCGTTGGCGCTGTCATCGTCGATGCGGGTCACCTGCATCGATTCGAAGCTACCAGGCTCAACCACATCCAGGCTGATGTCGGCCAGCCCATAGTGCAGTTGTACGGTGCCCGGATACTCCTCTGTCGGCGCACCGTCGAGACGGCGTGTCTCCACGATCAAGCCCTCGCTGGTCAACTCGCCGGTACGCATGATAGGCGTCTCGGTCTGTAATTCCACATTTTCCATCACAGCCACCTGGCCGAAGGTGATCTGCGGCGCTTCGATGCGCTGCTCGCCACTTCCGGCAAAGCTGACGGTGCCGTTACGGGCGTTGAAGCGACCGTCCTTGGCCATGAGGTTGCCCTCCAACTTCAATTCGTTGTCGCCGCCGGAAGCGTCCAGGGTGCCGCTTTCCAGCATCAGCTCACCGGCAATGTGGAGTTGAGAAGCTAGCGTGACGCCGCCTGCCTCCTCATTCAGCGTTGTCAGTACGCCCTCACCACTACGGGCCGCGGCACCACCGGCCAGAGACGCCACTTCCGCCGCTGTAAGCGCTCGGTTGTAGATACGCACCTCGTCGATGTCGCCTTGGAAGAAGCGTTCCGTGCCTGTGCCTCGAGCGCCGATGGCCCAGTCGCTGTTGACAGTGACAGCGCCGACCGGCCGACTGCCGACTGCAATCTGTACACCGTTGCGGTAGAGCTGCCAGAAGGTGCCGTCGTAGACGCCCACCAGGTGGACCCAGTTGTTCAGGTCACCGGCTGGGATATCCGCGGAGACGAGATGGTTGGTGCCATTCCACGACAGCACTTCATAACGGCCGTTGTTGATGCGCAGCGCCACCTCGGCGTTGGGGCTGAGGTGATGGCCGTGGGCCACGATGTTGCGGATGCCGTTGGTGGCAGTTGGCCGAATCCAGGCAGCGATAGCGATACGACCGCTGAAGTTCAGCACCCCAGGGTTGCCCAGCGCCACACGGTCGTTGAGGCCGTCGAACGAGAGCGCCTGCCCACCGGCGGGTGACGGCGCTACTACAGCCGGACCGCCGGCGAGGGTGGCGGTGTTGCCGAACTGGGTGGCGTCGGGGCTGCGGCCGCCCACGAACTCGTCCAGCGACCACTGGCCCACCAGCCCTTCACTGCCGTTGGCAACGGTGACATTGTTGAAGGTGATGCCGCGGGCGTCGACGATCTGAGCGCCGTTGCCGGCGAAGATCACGTCGCCGTTGCGGGGCAGGAAGCCGCCGCCGTTGCCGCGGAAGTCACCGCGCAGGGTGATGCTGAAGCTTTCCGTGGCGTTGACATCCAGCACAGCGTCGTTGAGGATGAGCGATTCATTCAGCATCAGCGGCGCACCCAGGGTGACGCTCCCCAAACTCTGAGGCAGGTTCTCGCCTGCCGCCAGGCTTGCGATTTCGTCCGCGCTCAGGACATGGTCGTAGACACGAACATCGTCCATCTGCCCGGCGAAGAATTCCAGATTCTCCAGGCCCAGCGAGCCGAGCACCATACGCCGATTTCCGGCTGGTCTGGCGGGTACTGCGCCTGCGATGGTCTCGGCGACCACGCCGTTGACATAGAAGGTGACGGCGTTGTTGCTGCCCATGACGGCGACCACATGGGTCCACACGCCGGGCGTCAAGCTGACGGTGCCGGTGTCATAGTCCCGAATGCCGTATGTGGTGAAGCGCAAGCCGGCGCCCTGGGTGCCGAAGCCCCAGCCCAGCCCGGCGCTGCTCCGGTCCGCCGAGATGATGCGACGGGCGCCGGACAGGTTGGTCGGTTTGATCCAACCGGCTACGGTGAAGTTGTTCTGGAACTGACCGGCGCTGCCACCGATGGGCAACACAACCCGATCATTCACCCCATCGAAGGAGAGGGACGCTGTATTGCTGAAGGTCGTGCCTGGTGCGTCCGCGCTCCACGTTGGGCCATTCGTCAACGTGCCGTTCAGGGCATGGCCGGAGACGTCGGCGGTGACGATGCCGCTGCCTTCGTCCAACGGCCAGTGGCCTGCAAGACCGTTGCGATGGTCGCCGTTGGTCAGTGCCTGAATTTCGGCGTCGGTGAGCGGACGGTCGTAGATGCGCACATCGTCGATACGCCCGTTGAAGTAGTTGCCGTTGCTCCAACGCCCGATGTAGACCGGGGCCGTCCCCTGGAAGGGATGGCGGTCGGTGCCCGAGACAACGAGTTCACCGTTGACATAGATGGCCAGGGTACGCTGCGCCAGGTCGTAGCGGAAGACCAGGTGGTTCCACTGATTGGGTTGGATCGCCGTCGGGCTGGTGACGGCGCTGTCGATAAAGCCCATGTAGGGCCTGCCGTTACGAATCACCAGGTGTAGCCCCTGGTATTGGGCGCCGCTGTCGTTGCCCAGGATGGTGCGATCACCCGTGCCGAATTCGGTGCCATTGATCCAGGCCGAGACGCTAAAGCTGCTGTCGACCAGGCCGAGTTCGTTGCCGCCGGGCAAGGTGACATAGCCGTTCACCCCGTTGAGGGTAAGAGCGCTGCCGTTGTTGGCAACACGGCCTGCACCCTCGCCCCAGCCGACGCCGCCCACGCCTATGCCGGTATGGTTGGAGCCGGAACTATCGCGCACGGTGCGCCCACTGCCTTCGTCCAGTTTCCAGTGGCTGGTGGGGCCGTCGCCCAGGACGAGGGTGTTCAGCGTCGGCGCCACCAGGGTCTGTTCGCCTGTTGGGGTGAGGATCACCTGCCCGTTGCCCGGTTCGAAGCTGCCACCGGTGACGTTGAAGTCTCCTCCCACACGTAGACGCCCATTGTTGAGCAGGAGCGTCCCATCCGTCTGCAAGAAGTTGCCTGCTACGCTCAACTCACCGCCGTCCAGTGACAGGGTGCCGGTGTAGCCGGAAGGGAGGGTCAGTTCACTGACGCGAGCGCGGCCATTGATGCGAATCTCACCGGTGACATTGCTGTCCAGCAGCACACGGTCGATGTCGGTGGGGAGGCCGTCTGGTTGCCAGTTGGCCGGGTCCAGCCAGTTGACGCCGTCGCCGCCGCCATCCCAACGGAAGTCGATGGCGATGGCAGGCGCTTCGCCGGTGGCGGTGACCACATACTGCCCCAGCGACATGCTGTTGCCGGGGAGATCCCAGGCTTCCAGGGTGAAGGTGTAGACGCCGGCCTCACGCAGCAGCGGACGGAAGCGCCAGGTGTTGCTGATCTGGTCGGCAATGGCCAGGGTGGGCAGTGTGCCCGGTCCTTCGATGCCGACGTAGAGGGTGGCGTCGAAGGCGCCGTCGCTGATGGTTCCTTCCAGCAGTGCCATCTCCTCGGCCCAGTAGGTGGCCAGGTCCACAGTGACGGTCTCGGTCAACACGGCTGCCTGTGGCGGCGTCGTGTCGATCTGGAAGGTGCGGCTGATGGGCAGGCTGCGGTTGGCAACCTTGTCCATCCCGTAGAGGGTGAGGGTGGCGGTGATGCCTTCCTGCACGTCGCCGGGAAGGATGGTCTGCCAGGTCGCCGTCATGGGATCACGGCCCTGGAGGGAGACATCGTTGCACTGTTCATTGTCGGCCAGCGCCAGGCAGATGTTGACTTGTGTGACGAGCCGGTTGTCCACCACCAGGCCCGACAGGGTCAGTTCATCGGCGGCGATGACACCGTCTACCAGCGCACCTTCGCTGATGTTGTCGAAGCTGACGGTGGGCGGCGTATTGTCGACGAAGAGTTCAGGGGCGGCGTCGACCCAGGGCGAGATGTTGCCGTAGCGGTCCACGGCCCGCATACGCACGGCCACGAAGTTGAGATCGCTCACGTCACCGGCAGGCCACAGGCAGCTCCAGGTGCCGCCGATGGGCATGTCCACCGGGCAGGTGATCTCGATGGTCTCGTTTCGGGGCTGGAGCAGCAGCGATAGCTGAACCGCCGTCACGCCCGAACTGTCCATTGCCCGCCCGACGAACATATTGCGGGGGCCGATGTAGGGTGGGCCGTCCACCGTCAGGCCGGTGGGTGGCATGCGGTCGATGTCGTACTGCGACCAGAATCCATCGAATGGCCCGCGCAAATCGTCGGCGAGGACGGCGTGCAGTTCACCCGACGGGGCGCTGCCACTGTCTACGATGACGACGAAATCGAAGGTCATCTCGGCGCCGGGGCCGACATCGGGCAGCGGGAAGGAGGCGCTGTTGCCGCCGTTGATGCCCAGGCCGCCGAAGGTTGTCACATCTAGGGAGAGGCCGGTGGCCGGCGCTGTCCCCTGATTGCGGTAGAAGAGGGTGTAGCTGATTGTGTCTCCTGTACCGACCGGCTGCGGATTGGTGTCGAAGGGCAGTTCCGGTGCGAGTTCGCCATCCAGATCCGGATCGACGCGGGTGCCTAGCGGCAGGAGGTGGAAGAGACCTGATGCCAGGTAGCCCAACTGATTGTCTGTACCGCCTCGGGTCAGGCGCGCCTGCACATCGTCGCCACGCCAGACGCCGTCGGCTGGGCGAATGCCTGCGCCCAACGAGGGCAGTGTGAGGAACTGGGTCAACTGGAAGTTGGTGATCTCCTCAGGGTTGACCATCGGGTTGAGCACACGAGCGCTGTTGAGCGGGTTGCGATCTGGAATGGCTGCCCACAGGCGCAACTCGTCCTCTTGCGAGGCCACGCCCAACAGCGAAAGCGGCGTGTTGGCCGGGTCGGTAATGCCAAGCCAGGTGAAGGGCAGAATCAAGTCGGTGCTATCCCCCAACACGAGGAAGTAGTCGCTGCTGAGATTTTGCACTTCGGTCCAGGCGCCGTTCCAGGTGTAGAGTCGGGCGTCGTCGGACTGGCTGACCAGCACCAGGTAGTCGGGGGCAAAGCCAACCGGGAATTGGACGGTGACGCCGTCGTCGTGCGGATTGTAGAGCGTCGGTGCGCCGCCGGCGGCGCCGGTGGTGTCGAAGTAGAGGAAGAGATCGCCTTCGGCGTTCCAGTTGGCCCCCTGCCATTGTAGGCGCAGGGCGTTGCTGTCCCAGGCGGCGTAGAGGCGTTGTTCCCGCCCCGTCATGCGCTGTTCGATCAGGCGGTCGACGCCGATCTGGGCGGTGTCGTTGTTCGTCCATGCCTGGTAGAAGATGTTGGTGACCAGATCGGGCGTGGCCGGGCTGTCGAAGTAGAAAGGACCATACTGTTGACGCCAGACGTTGCCCTGGTTGTCCACAATCTGTACGTGGGCATAGCGGATCTCGGCTTCGCCCAAGGATTGGGTATGGCTGCCGGCGCCGGGACCGTAGCTGGTGAGATCGGTCAGTTCGGCAACTTCACTTGCCGTCCACCCGGCCCAGACGCCCAGGATGCCGCTGCCGTCGCTCGGTGCAGTCCAGGAGATGGTGGGTGTCGGCGCGGTGACGGTGACCGTTTCACCCGGGTTGATGACCGTGCCGTCGGCCAGGGTCAGTGTAGCGGTAACAGCCTGGGGCGGCACAATGTCGATGGTAATGGGGCCGCCGGCCTGGACGGTGTAGCCGCCCAGGTCGAGCGCCTCAACTGTAAGGGTGTGGCTGCTGCCGTCGAACAACCCATTCTCTTGCGGGAGCCACCAGTAACCGAACCAGGTGTTGGCGGCTTCATCCACCGCGGCCTGGCGGGCCGGTGCGCCGTCCAGCGAGAGGGTGACGCGGTCGATGCCCACGTTGTCGCTGACCGTGCCGGTGATGAGGCCACGCTCGCCGACCAGATGGGTGGTGGTGATGACGCTCATGCTGACGGTCAACGACGGCGGGTTCAGGTCCACCGTGATGGTGTGGGGTTGACCGGCCTGCGCGGTGACCTGGCCGTTGTCCTCAACCTGGGCGGAGAGGAGGTAGCGACCTTCGCCCGGCGGCGTCCACTGCACGGACCAGGCGCTGTCGGTGATACCGGCGCCGTAGGGAATCTCTTCGATCTGCGTCCCGTTCACAGAGACGGTGACACTGGCCAGGCCGTTGACTGCCTGCGATCCGCCCTGGATCGTCAGGGGATCCAGGCTGGTGAAGGCCGCGTTGTGGCTCGGCGTGAGGATGGCGGTGGAGCGCAGCGGCGGTTGTTGCGGCGGCGTGCCGCCGTCCGCCGTCACCTCGGCACAGTGGCCGTAGAGGTCACAGGCTTGCAGGGTCACCGGGGCCGTTTGGAAGCCGGGTACGCTGCATGTGGGCGTCAGGCGCACCAATCGTTCCTCGTCGCCGGCGAGATCGCGCCACCACGGTGCGTCGAGGAAGTGGCGGTCGGTGGGCTGGGCCTCACAGAGGAAGGTCAACCCGTTCAGGTCGAGGTTCAGATCGGTGACGTCGGCGCTGTAGATGGTGCGGGCGCTGCTGCCGAAGCCCTCGTAGCTGACCTCTAGATTGAGCAGAGGGGCGCGGGTGTCGATCTCGCCCTGCCAGATGGGCCAGTCGGCGCGGCGGGTGGCGTAGTTGCCGACCACATCGCCGGGGCGGGCGTCGATCTGGTAGTAGTCTTCGACGCCGTCGGCGATGGCGTAGCGCCAGGTGCTCGCCGACACGCCTGGGCCGGTCTGATCCACTGTAGCCTGGCGTGGTCCGTTGTAGAGCGCGGCCACGGCATCGGCGGAGAGGGCACGGTTGAAGATGGTTACTTCGTCGATCTCGCCCTGGAAGAAGCGAATGCCTGCGCCGGTATTGGTGGAACCGGCGCCGATGCGCCAGGGCCCATTCACCGACACAGCGCCGACAGGCTCAGCCTGCATAGCGATTTCCACGCCGTCGCGGTAGAGACGCCAGGCCGCGCCGTCGTAGACGCCGACCAGATGCACCCAGCGATTCAGGTCTTCGGCCGGCATGGGCGCGATGACCACGTGGTTGGTGTTGTTTGCCGAACCGAGACGGTAGGATCCGTCGCGGATGCGCAGGAAGGTCTGCGCCGCGGGGTGACCGTGGACGATGATGTCGCGGAAGTCATTGGTGGCTTCCGGCTTGATCCAGGCGGCCAGGGTAATCGCCCCCTCGAAGTTCAGGGCGTCTGGGTTACCCAGTTCGATGAAGTCGTTGCCGTCGAAGCGCAGACCGTTGCCGATGCGACCATCGCTGGATGTGGGGCATTCTGCCCCGCTACAGACGGCGGTGAACTCGTTGGGCGAGAGATCGCGGAAGCTGCGGCTACCCGGTGTTTCGTCCAACGGCAGCAGTAACACAGGATCTGCCAGTTCGGGCAGCAGGCGCAGGGGCACCAGGGCCAGTTCGAGCGCGCTGACACCGGCGGCGACAGTGCCGGTATCGGTGATGTCGCCGGTGATGTCCACGCTGCGGCTGATGATGCCGCCACTCTCCAAGTCTACCGTCACCATGGGGGCGCGGGCGTCGACCTGGACTGTTGTGGTCAACGTGGCCTGGTTGCCGCCAGGCTCGGCGTTGTCCGTTGCCTGGACGGTGACGGTGTAGGCGCCGGAGATCTCGGTGCCTGTGGATTGCGTACTCAGGATTGGTACATCAACCTGCCAGGCGCCGCCGGGGATGGGGAGCGGGCCGACCGCGCTGGGGACGACCTGCACCGTGGCGCTGCGGATGCCGTTGGGATCCTGCACCACGCCGCTCAGGCTCAGGGCGGGGCCGCCAGTCTCGGTATAGAGGGGCGCATAGATGCCGCCAGGGATGGGATCCAGGGCGAGGGAGGGGACATCGGCGTCCACACTGACCGTAGACGACGAGAGGCCGGTGCGGCCCACGGCGTCGGTCACCTCTACCTCGATGGTATGGTTGCCGGGTGTGGTGGGCGTCTCCCACATGAAGGCCCAACTCTCGGCGCCGGTGGCAGGCTGCCACGCCCCGCCGTTGATGCGTACCTGCACCGAGTCGATGTACGAGGATGGATCGGCAGCCGTTCCACCGATGACGATGCTGCTGCCCGGCTGGAAGGCCTGTTGCCCCATGCTAAAGCTGACGCTGGGGTCATCGGCGTCGATGGTCAGCCGCTCAAACTCGTTGAGCAGGATGTTGCCCAGCGGCGGATTGGGCTGGTTGAGCCGGAAGGAAGTGAAGTGTAGCCTCTGGGGGCTGACCGCAAAAGCGGCACAGTGATTTGCACTACAGGCGAAGTCGGTATCGCCTTGAATGTTGTTTCCCCAGTCGATGGTGAATTGACCGCCACGAAGATCCAAATCGGGAGACAGCGCACGGTAGGTGCTGAATCTGCTACTGTCGGCGCCGAAGCCGCCGATCCCCCAACCAACCATGAAGCCGTAGCCTGCAATGCCATTTACAGGCATTATGTCAACTTGAGGGCGAGAAACGGCGGAAACCTGTGTGGTGGCAATGCGGAGCGTGTCGGAACGAGGCCCGACAGCGTCCACCATCCGCGCTCGAATTTCTCTGTCGTTATGGCGATAGACAACCAGATAGCGGTCCTCGAATTCATCATAGGCAACCTTGGGCGCTTCGTTACGGCCGGCGCCGGTGGTTATGAAGTGGGGGGCGAAGACAGTCGTGTTTAGGGAGCTGTTCAAACCACCACCTACGATGGCTATGGCGTGTACGTTGACGTTACCCCCAGACACGGTTTCCCAGGCCAGGATATATCCATCGGTTGTAGTATCGACAGCGGTGCGCTGCACCGGCGTGGCCCCAGGGAAGTAGCTGCGAATGTTGCCCATTACCGGCACAATCGGACGTTGTGCCAGTTGAGACTTGTCGCGACCCTCCACCATGCGCGCGTTAAGCGTCGGTGTGCTGCTGAAAGCGCTGGGGCCGGACCAGACCACGAGGAAGTCTTCATTATTCGCATCCGTTGCCACCGAGGGATACTGTTGGTTGCCGGGCAGCGTGGAGATCGCAAATTTACGGGTGGGGTAGCCGTCGTTCAGCAAACGAGTGTCATATTGGGAGAGTGCCCCATAGACCTTGCGTTCGGTGGCATTCCCCGACCCGACGAGCTCAGTCCAGACCAGCAGGCAGAGCCGTTGGTTGTTGCAGGCAATTGCCGGCGCCCGGTCTTGATCGTCACTTGCATCCCCAATCGGCACCGATTGTCGGTTCGGGCCGGTTAACAGCGAGCCAGTCGCGATGGTGGGATCCGGCCCAATGTAAGCCAGCGCGTAGACAGAATTCGCATCAAGATCGTCCGTGCCTATGTGCGTTGCGATTGTGGCATGGCGAGTCGTCTGTCCTATGCTCGAAAACCTTGGCGGCACAAGCGACTGCCAGGCCCATTCGAAGCCGACCAGGCCCTGGCGTAGTTGGGCGTCGGCGGTGGTGTTGATGTTGACCTGGGCGGAAGGTCCTGCTGTGACCGTGCTAGAGCGGGTCAACTGCTGTTCTTGGTCGGTGAAGAGCAGGAAGGGGGTTGATTGGCTGCCACCGCCCAGGCGTGCCGGGTAGGAGACCGACAGGTCACCGTCTACATAGCGACGGGCATCGATGGTGTTGCGCAGGGTGGTTGTGAAGACAACCTGAGCCCCCGGCGCCACAATGCCGTCGGCGTCGTCGATCTCGGTGTACAGCCCTACCGGCCCCTCATTGAAGACGCGCGGATGGAAAGGATAGGCTACCGGATCGAGCAGGTGGAGGTCGCGCTCTACACCGTCGCTCATGCCGTCGCCGTCGGCGTCGGCCCGTGTTGGGTCGAGGAAGACGTGAACGACGCGCCCGGTGGGCAGGGTCATCTGATAGCCGGCGAACTCTTCATCGTCGGAAATGCCGTCGCCGTCTGTGTCAACGACAGTGGGGTTCGATCCAAAACGAATCTCGTCTAGATCGTTGAGGACGCCACCGTCGGTGTTGGCGTTACGCGGGTCAAGGGGAATACCGCCGTTGCGCACACCCAACGCGCTACGCTCCATCTCCAGGCGGTCAGACAGCCCGTCGCCGTCGCTGTCCCAGCAGAGACCGTTGCAGCCGGTGATGCTGTCGTTGGGATCGTTGCCACCGTTCTCCTGGCTAATCAGGCCGTCGCCGTCGGCGTCGTCTTGAATGCGGAAGAGACCGTTGGACCAGGCGCGCACATTGTAGAATTCGTCCAGCGTGCGGGGGAACACATCCAACGTCACCAGGCCATTGAGCAATTGCGAGGTATTGCCGATCTCGATACGCTCCTCAGAGCCACGCAATGCAAGGCTGCTGTAGCCAGGAAGAGCATATCCGATATTGAGATAGACAGCCGGTGCGACGTTGATACCGGCATCTAAGACAACGTCGACGGAGTATGGCCCCTGGACAGCAGAAGCCCGGTAGAGAGGGAGGAACCTACGAGGAAATAAGTCAGGGGGAGTCCATATACGATCCTCTTGCACATTCCAACTCGACGCCATTTCACCTGCAGTGACCGCCACTTCACTAGGCTGAACACTCAGCAGATAACGAACAGTGGTCTGACGCATGTAGTAACCGGCACCATAGCCGAAGATATTATAGATATCAAGATTTGGTGGCTCACTATGGCGTATAGTGGTAGTGATGTTTGTGGAGAGTCGAATCACGGCGCCATCACGATAGCCGACTTCCGGCGTTAAATTCTGAACCGCGAACTGGCCTATATCGACGAAATTGTCTGTATTGGTCTCAACGACAACACCACCCTGATAAAACTCACTGGCCAGCACCTGGGTGAGATAACCGGTGATACTGATGTCACAGGCGTCTTCCACACCAAAACTACAGATGGCATAGGCCAATCCATCAAAGATGCCGACCAATCCGACCAAAATGGCGCCGATGGCAATCAGGCCAATCACAGCCAGGAGGATTGTTACGACGGTAGCGGCGATAGCTGTGGCAACCAACTGGTCATAGGTAAAGGTGCCACGCTCAACCTCTGCGGAAGCGACCTGCCAGGCGAATGCCCCCCAGATGACGCCGATGCTAATCACCAAACCGATACCGGCGCCAATGGCGCTGCTCATTGAAATACTGAAGAGCTTATTTGTGAGCGCAGTCCCGAACCCCAAACTTCTGGTGCTTTCAGTGACCGCTAGCGCCGCATCCACCACCGGCTTGATCACATCAAGAACACCTGAGAGGACAAAAAAGATTGCACTTACACCGGACAAGATATCGTTGTTGAACTCAAAGAAGTTCAAAAAAGTCAGCGCTAAACCGGCGCCCTGGAGCACCAGACCGGTGACAGCAAAGGCTAGATTGCTATTGCCACTGCGCGACAATCCCCAGCTTTCGTTAACATCTGCAAGAGCGTTCTGGGTTTCTGGTGAGAGCAGATTTGTATCAAAGGATGCAGGCAGGAAACGCCCCAATACGTTGTTCACAACGCCGAGAACGACTTGAGAGCCGACGCCGAGTAAATTGGTGGCGTTGTTAAGCTGTTCGAGGATGGCGTCAGCATCTGTGTTGGTGGTTAGCAACTCACCCCCAAAGGAAACGCCCCGTCCATGGCCGTCGTATAGGCGAAGGTAGAGCAACTGGGTCAGGAAGATTTCAGTGTCATCCCCGGTCCCTCCATATCGCTGCAACGCCTGCAACCCCTCATATAGATTTAAGACAGCCCAGCTCTGTGTTGTGGTGTTTTGGCGGTAGGTCGCCAGGTTTATTGTGGCATTGGTTTGAAGGGGTGTGCCTTCGCCGCGGTTGAGATTGATAGCGAGTTCGCCGTCACTGTAGGCGACCCGTGGATCTTGGCCGAGCAGTTCCATATTGCCGGCCCGAAATGTCTCCGTGCGGGCAAAAAGTAGCGTCGGCGCGGCATTAACCCCGTTAAAATGTTGGGTGAGCAGATCCCGCGTCGTGGTCTGAACTGTGGTGACCAGTGCTTCGTCCAGGTGACTGTAGTCATGGCGGTCGACGCGTAGCAGGTTGTCAATCCCCCAGCGTTCTGTCTCACTGACACCGCTATTGCTCAACCGATCGAACCGGCGGGCGATCTCAGCCACATCAATATCGGCCTCTCCATCGCCGATACAGGCGCCATCGGCATCGAGGCTGTCACAATCACGGGCGGCGATAAAGCTGCGATCCAGCCCGTTGACCAGTTGCCAGAGACGTTGATCAGCGGTTACATCGTCGTCGACGGCGGGATCTTCGAAGACGGTGGCGACCTCTACACTGTGGTTCTCGCGTACACTAAAACCGGTGAGCCGCCACTCGTCGTAATAGGCTTGCACGATGCGCGGCACGTTGTGTTCGTAATCATTACACGCTCCGTTCGCATCATAGCCCTGGCAGATGTCTGTCAGCATCTGCACCATCCAGACCAGGCGCACCTGTTGGGGCGCCCAATGACCACTCGGCTCGTAGACCATCTTGCCATAAAAGGCCTGGCGGCTACCGCTCTGCTCATCTATAACCAGTTCCAGGGGGACGTAGGCAACGCGGTTTGCGTTTTCTAAAACCTGTGTACTGATACCGTAACGATCCAGGAGGGCAGTTGGAGCGAAATTGTCGAAGCCACCGCCCCGGATCTCCAGCATAGGCAACAGCCTGAGATCCCCGTTGGCATCTGGGGTCATGGTACAGTCGTTGCCCATCGTCATGCCGGTAAGACAGGCATCGTAGAAAGTGGCGCCGTCTACATCGCGGATCTGGCCCTGGTCATCCGGAAAGATGACGTCTCCGTGGCGGGTGCCTGGCCAGTCGAGAACATTGAAGGCGTACCAGAGGCGATCGGGGTTGGTCGGGCGTACTTGAAACTCGGCGTAGGTGATTTCACCGGCCGCCAATCCACTGACGCGCAAGCTAAGGGGCGAAGATTCGGTGAAAGTAGAAGTGACCTGAACCGAGGGCGACAGGTCGAGACGATCGATAACACCGTCGCCGTCGTTGTCGAAATCAACAATGTTGGGCACACCGTTGCCGTTGAGGTCGCGTCTGCCGTCGGTTCCCCATTCAATGCCGTCGGCGATGCCGTCTCTGTTGGTGTCAATCGACAGTGGATCGGTGGTGTAGGTGGTGTTGCCCAGGCGAAAGCCCTCGATCTCTTCCAAATCGGAGAGCAGATCGCCGTCGGTATCCACCAGAAACGGGCTGGTACCCAGCAGCATTTCCTCATAGTCGGTCAGCCCGTCGCCGTCGGTATCGGTGGGGTCAGTAGGTGAGAGTGTGCGCGCCCAGCGTGTGGGGGCGCTCTCTTCAGGGACTAGCGGATCAGTGCCCAGTAGCCCTTCCTGAACGTCGCTCAGGCCGTCCTGATCGAGGTCGGCGCCGGTGTCGTTGCGCAACAGTTCCAGATTGGCGGCATTGGCCTGGCTGGCGCTGGGTTGGCTTAACTGTGCCTGCAACTCCTGGCGCGCGGTCTGTTCTTCCTGGCGGGCTGTTTGTTGGTCTGCGCGTTCTGCCTGACGATCGTAGAAGGCAGCAGTGTGCTGGCTGTTGACCAGGGGGGCAATCAACATCGAGAGCATAATGGCCAGATGGATCACCTGGGTTAGGCGGCGATTGTGGCGGTAGCGAACAATCACCACAATCAGCGCCAACATGAACGCCATCAGGCTCAGGGTATAGCCGACCTGGGCCAGCGCGCCGTTGAATTGGGGGGCAGGCAGCATTTCCGTCAAGTTTGCCAGCAGCCGTGTGGCCGACAGTGGACCGAAACGGGCTTCGCCCTCTGCTTTTCCGCCCCCAGCCAGTGCATTGGCCGGTTCGGGGGAGGGCGCAGGAAAGCCGGAGAAAGAGACCTTCACTGCGGCCTCAATGCGGGCATCCTGATCGCCTTGGGGCGGGAAGGAGAGATCGAGGGTCTGGCGCACAGGGTAGCCGACGGCGTCGAGCCAGATTTCGCCTGACCCTGTCATCTCCACATATTGTTGTGGGATCTCCAGCATGACGCCGGCGGGGAGTTCACCGCGCTGGGTCATCTGCGACTGGATCTGATCACGCAAATAGCGGCCGAAACGGGGACCGTCGATGTCGAAGGTATAGCGGATAGGCCGGAAAGCGCCGTCTGCAACCTGACCCTCGTCGGCAGCGTCTGCGTGTCGGCGAATGTTCTCGGCGGCGGCCAGGTAGGCCATGAAGTCGCTGTCGGGGGCAAAGAGGTTGGTCAGGTCGTCCACCTCCTCCCACTCCTCGCCGTTGCGGACGAAGGTGCGATCGCCATCCACCCGGATCTCGACACCGCCCTGGCCGTTGAAGAGGCTCCCGCCCTGTGACCAGAGCCGCAGATTCAACTGCTGCTCGCTCAGGTTGGTGTCGCCTTCCATGTAAAAGCGGGTCTCCACATTGCGGCGACCCACGTTTGTCACCGTGGTCAGCGGAATGCTCTGCTGGCTGACGTCGGCGTCGAAGCTATAGGCGCCGGCGGCGCGGGCGCGCTGCCAGGCGGCCTCCACCTGTCGGCGCGCCGATAGGTTTTCCACCACTTGCGACACACTCTGTTCGATCTCAGTAGTGATGTCGGTGCCGATGTCGGTGGTGGTCACCCCGGCTGCCGAACAGGACGCAAGCAGCGTGGTGATCGATAACAGCATTAACAGCAGGCTGAGTTTCAGCCACTTGGCAAACAGGTTACGCTTCATTCCAGCTACCTCCCCATGCAGTGAAGATTTAGTTTCGGCAGGAGAATCGGTGGGCGCCAATTGACGCGCCACATCCTGCATACTGTGCTGATGTGCACAGTACCATGGGGTCATCAAGAAATTATCAATAAACTATCAATAGGGGTTTTTGAAGTGATGGGGCCGCTGCATCAATGGTGTAATTTAAGGTTGGGCTGCCAGGCACTGTCTGCCCCCATCCTGAAACGCCCCCCCTGTGCTCTGTGAATATGTGGTTGACACGCTTCTTTCTCCGTGATATTGTTTTGTTACCGGTCCCGATACCGGTAACACACCCTATGTACCCCACCCACCAGGCAGAATTTCGATGAGCCAGGTTCGTATCACAATTACCCAGGTCGCGCGCAGCGCAGGTGTCTCCAAACAGACAGTTTCGCGGGTACTGAATGAGCATCCTGATGTCGCGGACGAGACCCGTCGGCGTGTACAGCAAGTTGTCGACGCGCTCGGCTACCGCCCAAGCAGCATTGCGCGCAGTTTAAGCCGTGGCAAGAGCCAGACGCTGGGCGTGGTCGGCTATGGGCTCGAATACTTTGGCACATCGCGTATTCTGTCGGGGATTGAACAAGAGGCTGATCAACTGGGCTACACCGTACTGCTCAATCTGATCCGCCAACCCGAGGACAACGATCCTTACCCCATTCTGGACAAACTGGCAGCACTTCATGTTAATGGCATCATCTGGGCCGCACCTGAAATCGGTAACAACCGCACCTGGATCGACGACATCTCGCGCGCCGTGTCTGTGCCCATTGTTTATTTGAGCACACGCCCACGTCCCAACCAGTTGGTTGTCAACATGGATAACCGCAGCGGTGGCTACACGGCAACGCAACATTTGATCCAACAAGGACGCCGCAAAATCGGGCTGATCACAGGGCCGCTACACTGGTGGGACGCGTTGCAGCGCCGACTTGGCTGGCAAGACGCCTTGCTGGCAGCCGATCTGCCTGTGGACGAGAGCTTGCTTGTAGAGGGAGATTGGTCGGCAGCCAGTGGAGAAGTTGCCTTTCAGCGCCTGCTAACCGCTCATCCCGATCTCGACGCCGTCTTTGCCTGCAACGACCAGATGGCATTGGGGGTGATCCACGCCGCCCACGCCGACGGACGGCGCATTCCTAGCGATCTGGCCCTGGTCGGCTTCGACAATATCCCAGAGGCAGCCTTTTTCACCCCTTCATTGACCACCATGCACCAGGATGTTGTTGCGTTGGGGCGACGCTCAGTAGAGGCATTTGCCCATCTTTTCGACGGGCGACAACTACCGGCGCAGGACGATGGCAGTAACCTGCTGCTACCGGCACATCTGGTTGTCCGCGAGAGTTCGGTTTGAGCCGTGTCGCACCGCAGAGTGGCCGGAACAATGCGAGCCGACCACTGGTGTAGGAAATTCTTCGACAGTTCTGCAATCCACAGCAGCCGAGCCAGATCGACCGCCGCAAAAAAGCCCGTGCTGCGCTCAGTAATTTCAGGGTAGTAATTTCAGCTCCGTAGTTTCAGCACCATAATTTCAGCACCATAATTTCAGTCCAGAAACTCAACCACAAAGGAGAAAGAGACATGATTCAACGTCGAATTTCGTTGTCTTTACTGATGATTCTGGCGGCCTGGTTGCTTGTTGCCTGCGCGCCGACTCCTGGCGCGGCGCCCACAACCGGCAACGAAGCGACAGGCGGCGAACCGAGCGGCAATCTGCTGATCTGGGTGCAGCAGGCCAACCAGGATGTCTTTGAGCAGACCGTCCTCGATGAATTTCAGGCGGCCTACCCTGACATCACGCTCAGTTTTGTCAATTACCCGCCCGCCGAAGTAGCCGATCAGGTCGTGCTGGCGATCCAAGGGGGGACCGGTGGCCCTGATATCGCCGTCACCGAAAACGCCAGTATCGGGCGTCTGGTTAATCTGGGTGGCTTGTTGGATCTCTCGGAAGAACTTGCGCCCTACAAAGACAGCCTCAACGATTTTGCTTTGGCCGAAGGCAGCGCCGATGGCAAGAACTACTGTGTACCGTGGGACATCGGGCCAGTGGTTACCTTCTATCGCAGTGACATCTTCGAGGCAGCCGGGCTATCCTCTACACCGGCAGAAGTGAGCGAACTCGTCGCCACCTGGGACAGCTTCCTGGATGCCTGTGTCACGATCAAAGAAGAAACAGGCGCTTCGTGCTTTGCCATGAACAAAGCCAATAACTACGGCGACATGTATTTCAATATGCTCTGGCAGCAGGGGCTGGGCTTCTACAACGATCAAAACCAGGTGACAGTTGACGGCCCCCAGTATGTGGAAACACTGCAAAAGTTGGGACAATTCTGGGAAGCCGATGTGGTCTCTGATGAGTTGGAGTGGACCGATAACTGGTACGCCGAACTCAATGCACCGCTGGACGATCCGAATGTGACGCCTATGGCCACCGTGACCATTGGTTCGTGGATGGGCAGCTTCCTGAAGACATGGGTTGCCGCCGATCGCGCCGGTGACTGGGGCGTGATTCAGATGCCCGCCTACACTCAGGGTGGTGTGCGTGCAGCCAACCAAGGAGGCTCGTGTATCTTCATCCCCGCAGCCACCAGCAACCGTGAGGCGGCTTGGGCCTTCATCGAGTTCATGCTGTTAAACGATGAGAATCAGAAAGAGATCTTCGCCTACAGCGACTACTTCCCCGCATTGGAGTCCGTCTATGACGACCCGATGTTCGACGAAGGAGATCCCTACTTCGCTGATCAACCGGTGCGCCAGATCTACGCGGAATCGGCGGTCAACATGCCCAGTGCCAATCTCTACGGTCCATACGCACAAGCTGTCCGTGGTGCGGTGGCCACAGCGATTCAGCAGTACGCTCTCGGCCAGCTTTCGGCTGAAGAGGCGCTGAAACAAGCGGCGGATAATATTCGTGTCGAAACCGAACTAGAGTAAGCGCACTGAGAGCAGGCAGTGTGGCGCCTGTGATCCAAACGAACCCGAGTCCCGTGTGCTGTCACGGTGATCATGACAGTGCACGGGACATCAGGCAGCAATCTCAGTCCATGCGTTCCGCTACCGCTTTTTCCTCATGAGGAGACTCGCCATGGAACTTGCCCAGCCTCTGTCCCAGTCACAGAAAAAGCCGCCGTCGCTCTGGCGTGAGGTCCTCAAGGCGCGCTGGGCCTATATTTTCATTTCGCCCTTCTTTATTCTGTTTGCCATTTTTGGCCTCTATCCATTGTTGTTGTCTGTCTACCTGAGCTTTGCCGACTGGAAAGGGTTGGGCCCCATCGAATTGGTTGGGCTTGCCAACTTTCAGCGTTTGTTGTCTGATCGTGTCTTCTGGCAGTCAATGCTCAACGGCGTCATCCTCTTCTTGATGTACGTGCCGGTGATGCTCTTTATGGCGTTGGTGTTGGCCGTGATCCTCAATTCGGGGCGAATCCGCGGTTTCCGCTTCTTTCGCACGCTGATCTTTGTCCCCTTCATCACCAATATGGTGGCAGCCGGCTTCGCCTTTCGCATTCTCTTTACACAGAACAACGGGCTCATCAACATCCTCCTCGAAGCAGTGGGCCTGCCTGCTGTCCCCTGGCTCGAAAGCGTTTGGGGGGCACGGGTTTCCCTGTCGATCCTCATTATCTGGGCCTGGTTGGGCTACAACATGGTGCTGATGCTGGCCGGTTTGCAGACCATCCCCAAGGATCTCAACGAGGCGGCAATGGTAGACGGCGCTTCATCAGTACGCTCGTTCTTCGCCATCACCGTGCCACTCATGCGCCCGGTGATCCTCTTCTGCGCTGTCACATCCACCATCGGGAGCTTTGGTCTCTTTGCCGAGGTTATGGCGCTTACGGGTGGTGGGCCGGCCAATGCAACGTTGACACCGCTGCTGCGCATTTACAATGTCGCCTTTGCTAACCTGCGTTTCGGCTATGCTTCGGCCCTGGCTTATGTCTTCTTTGCCTTTATCTTTGCCGCCACCCTGGTACAGTTCCGCGCGTTTGGTCGCGAAACCTAGGAGACGATGGCGTAGACTCGTCGCTAACTTCCCCAAAGATGCCCGGACAAAGCGCCCAGATATCGTCGTCAAATGTTGAGAAAGGAATGTCCATGAGCACAAGGCGTTTTCAACATGGATTGACCACAGTGCTTCTGCATAGCGTGATCATCGCCATCAGCGCTTTCATGATCCTGCCTTTTGTGTGGATGGTGAGCACTTCACTCAAACTGCCGCAAGACACGTTTGGTTACCCACCGGTGCTCTTTTCAGAAGATTCGACGTTGATCCACTACACCTATTTGATCCAGGAAAGGAACCTGCTGCGCATTACCGGAAACACCCTCTTTGTTTCAACTGCAGCCAGCCTGCTCAGCCTCTTCTTCTGCTCGTTGGGCGGCTATGGCTTTGCCAAATTCCACTTTCCGGGCCGCGAAGCGCTCTTTGCCTTCCTGTTGGCAACGATGGTAATTCCGGCGGCGGTGACAATGGTGCCCGTCTTTGTGATCATGCGTCAGTTGAGTTGGATCGACACCTTCCTCCCCTTGATCGTGCCGGGTGCAGCCAACGCCTTCGGCATCTTCTTTATGCGCCAGTACATTTCCAGCATCAACGAAGAATTGATGGACGCCGCCCGCATTGACGGCGCCGGCGAATTCGGCATCTATTGGCGCATCATTGTGCCCATCATCACCCCCGGCCTTACCAGCCTGGGCCTGATCTTCTTCATGTCCTCTTGGAACAACTACCTTGGCCCCTTGATTTATCTCAAATCTCCCGAAAACTTTACGCTACCACTGGCCATCTTCCAGTTCGGCGGCGCCGTCGGGCTGACCAACTACAACGCACAGATGGCCATGTCGGTGATCAGCATTATCCCGTTACTTATCATCTTCCTCATCTTCCAGCGCCGCTTTGTGGAAGGCATTACTGCCGGCGCGGTAAAGGGATAAAAACAAGATGTAGCGCATCCATGATCGGCGGTATCCCGTCCATCAAGGAGATTCTATCAAGCGGAGACGCCACATCATCAAGGAAAGCGATAAAGAGCTGTGACTTTTATTTATGGCGTTGACTACTACCCCGAACACTGGCCCGTTGCGCGCTGGGCCACTGATGCAAAGCTGATGCAAGAAGCCGGTATGAACCTGGTACGCCTGGCCGAATTTGCGTGGGCGCGCCTGGAACCGCGCCAGGATCTGTACGATTTCGACTGGCTGGATCGCGCCATCGATCTGATGGCCGAGCATGGCATCGACGTCATTCTGGGCACGCCCACGGCGTCGCCACCACCCTGGCTGATGGCGCAAGATCCGACGCTCTTCCGTGTGAACGAAGAGGGACGCCGCCTGACCTATGGCCATCGCCGCGCGTATTGCCCCAACCATCCGCTCTACCAGATGCACACTGAGCGAATTGTAACCGTTATGGCACGGCGTTATGCAGGGCATCCCGCTGTGGTTGGCTTGCAGATCGACAATGAATTTGGCGACCGCTGCTACTGTGACATTTGCCGCGGCGCTTTCCACGGCTGGTTGGCGGAACGCTACGATTCGCTGCATGAGATGAACGAACGCTGGGGTACGGCATTTTGGAGTCACATCTACACGGATTGGGAGATGATCCCCACACCAGTGGCCACAGTGGCGCCCCACAACCCCGGGCTGGCGCTTGACTACAATCGCTTTTGCTCGGACAGCTATGTGCGCTATCAGCGTCTTCAAATTGAGCGACTACGCCAATATTGTCCGGATCGGCAGCGCATCACCCACAACTTCATGGGCTTTGGTTACCCAAACATCAACTACTTCGATCTGGCGCGCGATCTCGATTTTGTAACGTGGGACGCCTACTGGCGGCACCAATGGAACATGGGGAATCCGGCGCAGGCCAGCAACATGGCGCTCAGTCACGACACCATGCGCGGCCTGAAGCAGCAAACTTTTTGGGTGATGGAGCAGCAGAGCGGCCCAGGCGGCTGGGAACTGGTGAGCGAATCGCCCAAGCCGGGGCAACTGCGGCTGTGGGCGTACAATGCGATTGCCCACGGCGCCGACGGCATCGTTTTTTTCCGCTGGCGCACGGCGCGTCATGGGGCCGAGCAGTATTGGCATGGGATCCTCGATCACCACGGCGAACCAGGACGGCGCTACCACGAAGTGGTGCAGATGGGCCAGGAAATGCAGGACATCGGCGACGCAATTGTGGGCGCGCAGACACAGGCTGACGTCGCCATGATCCTCTCATACGACAGCCGCTTCGCCTTCCAGATCCAGGCAAACAACCCCTCGTTCAACCACAGCGCTCACTTCCAAGAGATCTACCACACCCTGCACGAACGGCAGGTGACGGTGGACATTGTGCCGCCTGACGCCGATCTAACACCCTACCGGCTGGCAATCGCGCCCGCCCTCCACGTTGTGCCCGAAGAGGTGGCCGACAACCTACGCCGCTTCGTAGACGGTGGGGGCATACTGGTGCTGACGGCACGCAGCGGCGTCAAAGATGAGACCAATACGGTGGTGGACGCCAAACTGCCGGGCCTATTCGCCGATCTGTGTGGTGTGACGGTGTCGGAGTATGTATCGCTGGCGCCCCATGCGCAGACGCAGGTGACCTTTGCTGAGCCGGTGGCCGGTTTGCCTGCCACGGTGGCGGTCTCCGTCTGGTGCGATGTGCTTGAAGTGGATGGAGCCGAAGTGCTGGCACGCTACACCGAGGATTACTATGCGGGCAAGCCTGCTGTGACCCTTAACCACTATGGCAAGGGACAGGTCCTCTACGTAGGCACCTTGAGCGCGCCCATTTATGAGGTGTTGACGCCGTTGCTGCTAAATCTGGCCGGTGTACAGCCTGTCTTCACTGCTCCGGCAGACGTGGAGGTGACGGTACGCCATCGCGACGGTCGTCGCCTGTTCTTCTTACTCAACCATGCCGCCGAGCTGCGCACCGTGACGTTGGCCGGCACATATACCGATCTACTGGCTGAAGGGAAGACGGTCACCGATGCGGTGGACCTTGATCCCTATGGCGTATGCATATTGACTGACCTCCCGTAATTCCGGCGTCAGGAGGTACATTTCAGAATGGGACAGACAGTGCGCCTCGAAGTTGAAATACACCCGGCGTCAGGAAGAGCGGGTTGACGCCGGATACCACAGAAAACGACGCGCAGCGTTAGTCTGTCTGTTCGGTCGGCGTCTGCCCTTCCTGCTCTTTTGCCTGCAACGTAGATCCGATGATCAGCCCGATGATCAGGCCGAACATCATGCCCATGCCGATGTTGTCGAAGAGCAGACCAAACATCAGGCCCAAAGCAATGCCGATGCCCATCCACTCCCCCACTTTTTTCTGATCTGTTTCTTTCTTCGGTTTGGGTTCTTGATTCGATGTCATGATGCAGTTCCTTCCAATTTGTGTGGCTTTGCAGATGCGCGGCTACGGGCATCATCCAACAATGCGGAATTCCGCGCTCATACACCATCAGTCCGTCAATGCCACCACCAGCAAGGTATCGAGCCAGACGCCTTCGTCCATGATCTGTGTCTTCCAGCCCGGCATGAATCGATCGAGGAGAACGGCCTGAGCCATGCCCGAGTAGTAGAAGCGGCCATCACCTTCATCCCCGGCCATGCGGCGGATCTGATCGACCTCTCGATTCCAGCGGGTGGTGTAGTTGCGGTAGCTGTCGAAGTCCGCGTCACTGGCTAACGCGGTGACCGGTGTGTAAGTATCGGCTGTATCGGCTGCATGCCAGATCTCCAGTTCCGCATACCTTGCCAATCCCTCCACCCACTCACGGTGTTTTTCATACACAACCAACGTTGACGCCAATCCGGCGCGTCGCTCTGCTCGCTGTGTCAAGAATTGACGGGCCAACTGGCGCGCTTCGTCGTCGGATTCAGCGCGCACGGCGTTTGCCAGCAGATCAAGTTCACTCTGCCAGGCGGCCATCACCTCGGCATCATGCCAGGGATAGGCAGGCTCACCAGTACGGGCGGCGACCTCAGCTCTCTGCAGCCGATCCTCTGCCTCGATGGCCTGGTAGGCGTGAAAGCTTTCGTGCACCACCGCCGCAATATGACCGTCTGTACCGTTGAGCAACTGATCGACGAAAAACGTATAGGGCATGATCTGCCGCAACACCGGCGGCAGGTCTGCGCGGATCTGTTGGGTGAGCGAGAATTTCATCCACTCGTATTGGCCAAGGCTTGCCACCCATACGTCGTCGACACGTACGGTGAAGGCCTGCGGCGTGGTCCCGTCTTCGGGCAGCGGTGTGCGGAAGTAGTGTCCTTGGGCGAGCAGGTCGTCGTTGACACGCTCCCATGCTGCGCCGATGGGCTGGTCCGCGCCGACGGGCGTCCATCCAGCAGATGGCTCACCGGGGTAACCAACGAGAAAGGCATATTCCTCGTTGTAGAGGATCACGGGGATCTCGGCCTGGCCGAAACCGGGCCAAACCTCGTCGCCAAGGGTACGCCGCAGGTGGAAGATCTCGTCTACGCGCGCACGGGTTAGATCATCGAGTTCGGTGGCCGACGTCATCTCGGTGGGCAGCCGCAAGTTGATGATGAAGAGGACCAACGCTGCCAACAGAATCAGGGCAAGCAACCCAAGCAGAACGCGGGTGATCCATTTGCCAATACGTTTCATTTTCCGGCTCTCTTTGCATCATTAACCAAAATTGTATGCATCCACCGTACCATTAAGCGTGCCAATTGCGTGTGCACGGAAGGTCTGTTTTTGCCTTGGTCGTTTATCGCATGGCGGCCTATCCATGTGACCAGGCGCGGCATCCTGCTGTGGAACTGGCTTACGCCCACAGATCGCCGGCGCGGAACAGTCCTTGAGCAGCGGGTGCGCAAGGCGGATTCGTCCTATGCTATGGGCGTACACACAAACGCAGCAGATGGATTCACAACGGAAGGGATTGCACAATGACGACCACTTCAAATTCGGTGTTACATATTGAAAACCTACAGAAAAACTTCGGCCCGATGCGCGCAGTGGACGGTGTATCGCTGGACGTGCGCCGGGGCGAGATCTTCGGTTTCCTCGGCCCCAACGGCGCGGGCAAGACGACCACCATCGGCATACTGCTTGGCCTGATCCACCCCAGCGCGGGGACGGTGGAGATCTTCGGCGAAGCGGTGACGCCACAACAGACGGCGGCCCTGCGCCGGGTCGGCTCGCTGGTGGGCGCGTCGCCGGCGCTTGTCCCCTACCTGAGCGCGCGACAGAACTTGCAGTTGGTGGCACGGTTGCACCGCACTGTAGACGCCGCTCGCATCGAAGAAGTGCTGCACCTGGTGAAACTGACCGAAGCTGCCGACCGTCGGGCAGCTCGTTTCTCTACCGGCATGAAGCAACGGCTGGGTCTCGGCATGGCGCTGCTACACCGGCCCGAACTGCTCATCCTCGACGAGCCGACCAACGGCATGGATCCGGCGGGGATGCGCGAGATCCGCAACTTCTTTCGCAGCCTGGCCGACGACGGCGTCACCGTTTTTGTGAGCAGTCACCTACTACATGAGGTTGAGCAGATGTGCGATCGGGTGGCGGTGCTGCACAAAGGCAAGATCGTGGCCCAGGGCGCAGTGGACGAATTGCGCGGCGGCCAATCGGTCGTGCGGGTGCGCATCCCCGATCCGGCGGCTGCCCTGCGGGTGTTACCCAGCGAAGTGGACGTACACAGCAACGGCTCCTACATCGACGTCACTGGTATGCGCTGCGACGAAGTGATTGTGCAGCTTGTCAACGGCGGCGTCGTCCCCACTGAGGTGACGACACGCAACGCCGATCTTGAGGCGCTCTTCCTGCGCATTACGGGAGAGGACGAGGGTTAACTCTGCCGAAGTTTTTTCGCTAAGTTCGCAAGATGGGTTACTGGCAGCATGGGGTGGTGAGGAAAGGGGTTTAGGTTCCATCCAATCTGTTGCTCGGTCTACTGCCCAGCTACACAGTATCCTTCTGGTACAAGGCAGGCGTCGCCACGCAAAGCACACCCTTCTCGATCATCGGCGTCCAAGCCAACGGCATGGACACACCCTATGCCTTGAGGATAGACAACAGCAGCGGTCGCCTGGAGTTTGCGATTGAAAATACGACACTCTCGGCAAACACCAATCTAAACAGACGATCTACAAATCTACAAGACACCGCTGGGCGCGGAGACAGTGCGTGATCTGTACACCCGATCCCTGCAATCCTACTGTGTTGGTGTCAAGTACAACCTGGGCAGCTACGACTGGACCAAGCTCAACATCTCCTCGCCCGACGTGCGCGGCGGCAAGATCACAGCGGGCGCTGAGCTGATGGTGACCATCGACAACGATCTGCCTACGTCCGGCGTCGTAGGCTTGAGCAATGGGCAGTACGAGAACGTGGTAAGTCTTCTCGTCGGCACGCTCAACCTCGACGTCGCCGTCTGTAACACTGGACAGCGAAACCCTCACCCTGGCGGACACGTGGCAACTGGGCGGGAGGCGACTGTCTTCGAGTGTCAACTCGACGATGGTGACTTCGTCCCTGCACCACGCCATGGCGCTACGACGACCTAGGCAAGGGCGAACACACCTTCCAGGTGCGCGCCCGCGATGACGCCGGCCAGACCGGTACAGCCGCCCGCTTTGTCTGGACGATCCTGAATGAAGGGCCCGTCGCCATCGACCAAGCGCTGGAAATCGAGTCGGGGACGCCGACGGCGATTGTGCTCACTGCCACCGACCAGGATGTGTTGTCCTATCGGGTGGTGGATGGGCCGGATCACGGGGTGCTGCTCGGTGTGCCGCCCACGCTCACGTACGTCCCCGATAGCCGTTTCTTCGGCACCGATAGTATTGTCTTCAAGGCCAGTGACGGCCGGCTCGACTCGAATGAGGCAACGGTCACGTTAACCGTCCTTAACCCGGCGCCCACCGCCGAGGCCGGTGGCCCGTACAGCGTAGACGAAGGTGGTAGCGTCGCGCTCAACGGCGTGGGGACGGATCCTAATAACGATCCGTTGACCTATGCTTGGGATCTGGACAACGACGGCACGTTTGAGACACCCGGGCAGGACGTCTCGTTCATTGAGGTGGACGGCCCCAACAACGTAAGCGTTTCGCTCCAGGTGTGCGACGACAAGGGCAATTGCGCCGTCGACAGAGCCACGGTTGAGGTGGTCAACGTTGCGCCGACCATCGACCTGAGCGGCGCGCCTAGCGCGGAGGAAGGCACAAGCTACAGCCTGACGCTGGGTGCCGTCACCGATCCAGGGCAAGACACGGTGATAGCGTGGACTGTCAACTGGGGAGACGGCCCTGGAAATGTCAACATCAGTGTGGATCTCACCGACGAGGATGGCGTTCATGTCGCGGCAGGCACACTCGCCGTGACCGTAAACAACGGCGATCCGGTGATCACTGCCCTGACCGCGCCCAGCGCACCGGTCGACATCCAGATGCAACCTGTCTCTGTCAGCGTGGCATTCACCGATGCCGGCGCGCAAGATCGGCACAAAGTCACCTGGGATTGGGGAGATGGAAAACCCGTCACCGTGCAGGAGAATGTCTTGAGCCCGGCTGTAGCGGCGCACGTCTATGCCGGGGCCGGCGTCTACCCAGTTCAAGTTACAGTGGAAGACAGCGACGGCGGGTCTACGAGCCAGATCTACGAGTACGTTGTGGTTTACGATCCAGAGGGTGGATTCGTCACCGGCGGCGGCTGGATTTACTCTCCGGCCGGCGCTTACCTGCCCGAACCGAATCTTGAGGGGAAAGCCAATTTCGGTTTCGTTTCCAAGTACAAGAAGGGCGCCAACGTACCCTCAGGTGTCACAGAGTTCCAGTTTAAGACAGCCAATCTGAGCTTCAAATCCGACAGCTATGAATGGCTGGTGGTAGCCGGGGCCAAAGCACAGTACAAGGGGAACGGCGTCGTCAACGGGGTAGGTGGGTACAAGTTCTTTGTCACGGCGATTGACGCTGATGTCAACACCAATGATGCCCATACTGCCGACACGTTCCGTATCAAGATCTGGCGTGATGTAGACGGCGCCGAAGAACTTCTTTACGACAACCAGATCGCGTGCAGTAACCTATCGACCGACGCAGATCCCTGCACCGGATTGGGCGGCGGCAACATCGTGGTCCACGATGGCAAGAAGGGTAATAAGGATCAAGATGGAGACGGTGATTCGGCAAACGAAAGCAACAACCTTTACTTGCCCACCGTTCATGGCAACTGACACCTGCGCTTCCTAATCGGTTCGTCACGATTCAGGTGCGGCGCACTGACCAGGAGAGCAACCTGTATGCGCCAACGTCTGGGCCAGTGCGTCGCACCTGAACAGTTACATCGGTTCAATAAAGAGCCGCCAGAGACTCAGTGTTGTGAAGGAGAGCCTGGCGGTTCTTAGATGACTTTGGCCAGTTTGCGGAGAAAGATGCGGACTCTCCGCAACCTGGTCGATGGCTTGGTTGTGACCGAAGTAAAATTTGGCGCCGGTTGCGGCCTACGATCCTCACCAACCAGCGAGGGGTGGCTGTGACAAGCAAGACTTGAGCAGATCGACGGTCAACAGCAGATCCTGTAACGAGACCGTCTCAAATGGGCTGTGTGTGTAACGACAAGGGAATGCAACCAGTGCCGTGCGGACGCCCTGGCGCAAGAAGGCGCCGCCGTCACTGCCATAATTGTGAAAGATCGCGTGCTGATGCGGAATAGATGCATCCACAGCACAGTCGACTAGATGACCGCTTAACACTGGATCATAGTGCACCCAATCTTTGTGAACGATGATCGGCCCCTGACCTAGATAGACAGGCATGTGTTCTTGACCGGCCACCGGCAAATCGCCGGATAGCCCCACATCGAGCGCAATCGCCCAGTCAAACTTTTCCTGTAAACAGAGGGCAAGCGCACCGGTGCAGCCGTTCTCTTCTTGGACCGTTACCGAGTAGATCAATTCGTACTGGAATTCGGCTGGATCCATCTCTTCCAAAAGCAGGGTCATAATCGCCAGCGCCGCACGATTGTCCATCGCTTTGCCGGTGACAAAATGCCCCAGCCGCCGCGTGATCGGGGTCCAGATCACGCGAGCACCCACTTCTGCGCCCCAACTGCGCGCTTCGGCTTCGCTGGTTGCCCCGATATCCACAAAAACATCCCCCCAACCCTTCACCGAACTACTATCTGTATCGCCCACAATATGACCGGTTGGCGCAGCGAAAACACCCTCGATCATCTGGCGCCGCCCAATGACAAGCGCAGGTTGGCCGATGGGATAGAGCCACCCCGGCACTTTGGACGGTTGCCGATTCCAGATCGAGAGCTTGAGGAAGCCGCCCGGTGTAATCGACTGGACCATGAAACAGATCTCATCGGCGTGGGCGTCGACGAGCAACTTCGGCCCATTGCCGCCGACACGGGCCACCAGGTTGCCAATGCCCTGCAATTCTGTCGAACTGACATAGGGCGACCACAGCTCACGCAATTGGGCGAGGACATACTCTTCGCGTCCAATTGGCCCCGGGGTTTCACTCAACTGCTGGACAAGGCTGAAAAGGCGGGCGGAACGGCTGTCTAGTTCAGGCAGGTATGGTTTTGGCAAAGGCTGTATAGACATTGACGGCTCCCAGTTTTATAGATCAGCATAGGTGAAGAGAAGATTGGCGTAAAACTTTTCCAGATCCGCGAGACCACCAACGCGCACGCCCTCGCTATGGGTGTAGCCGTCGATGACAATGTATTCGTTCGGTGAATGGGCACGGCCGCCGTGCCCGATGCCGCCGCTGACAAAACTAGCGCCCAAGTATTTTTGGAAGAGGTGCCCAGGCCAGCCGCCTGAACTACGCGGCCAGATCTGTGGTTCGACGCCAAATTGGCGGTAGCCGGCAATGAGCGCTTTGACGATGGCATCTTCTTCGCTGACATGCCCCCAACTGCCGGGTTCCGATGTTGTCCCCGGGCGTAGCCGCATTTCGATATCGCTGTAGCCGTGCTTGTCCAGGTGTGCACGGATCTTCTGGGCCAGGTCTTCTTTGTTCTGATCGGGCACGAGGCTCACGTTCAATTTACAGACGGCCCGATGCGGCACAATTGCTTTGGAAACGGATACGTCACCAGGGCGTGCATCACCGGCATACATACCGCGGATCCCCAGCGTGGGGGCAAACATAAGTCGTTCAAGGGCCGCCCTGCCGGTGAGTCCGTTAATGAATTCATCGACGCCGATGAGTTGCTTGTACTCTTGTTCGTCCCACTGATGGGCCAGCCGATCCAACTGTGTAGCCTGTTCTTCGTTGGGTGGCAAGACGTCGTCGTAGAAACCTTCGACGAGCACGGTGTTGCCATTGTCGGTGGTGAGGCAGTTGAGCGCTTCGATTAGGCGCCAGGTGGGGTTGTCTACCAGTGCGCCATAGCCACTGTGGATCTCGTAGCGCCCCGGTCCGCGTCCCCAAAGCGCGCCGCTACACTCCAGTTCAAAGATGACGCCCCGTTTGCTACCCAGGTTGATCGCTGTCCGTCCATTCGGTTGCTGTCGCGGCATAGGAAAGTAGAGATCGTCCGCCGCCAGGAGCTCGACATTGTCGCGAATAAAAGCGCCAAGGCTGCCGCTGCCAAGCTCTTCCTCGCCTTCAGCCACAAACTTGAGGTTCACAGGCAGCGCGATGCCTGCCTGTTGGAAGGCTTCCACTGTATTGAGGAAAGCCTGCATCGGTCCTTTGGTGTTGATCACCCCGCGCCCGACCATGCAACGACCATAGGGCGGCATGTCGACAATCTGGGCGTCAAGCGGCGGCGCGATCCAATCTTCGCCTGGGAGAACGGCCTCAGTATCGTACATGAAGTAGATGATCAAGGTGCGTGCTGCACCGGCATCAAGATGGCCGAAGACAATTGGATTTCCCGGTGTCTCGAAAATTTGGGCGTCCTTGCAGCCGAGGGCGGCAAATTTGTCGCGCAGTAGCCTCGCTGTCGTCTGGATACCTTCGGCGCCATCAGCCGTCGTTGACATACTGGGCTGGCGAATCACCTCTTGAATGTTGGTGATATGTTGCTCAATATCCCGGTCGATAACCGCTGCAATCTGCGAAAATGCACCCTCACGCTGTGTCATTTCCGTCTGCATTTTTCACATCCTTTCCCTTTTACAATTCGCGGCTCATCCGTGTCCACAGGTTCCTCTCAGGGCTGGATGCCTATGCCACATCTAAATCACAAACGTCTATGCGAAGTTTTTGCGGAATTTGTAGCGCTCGAAGATGAGGTTGATGCCGTCGTCGTCCAAATGGAATTCCACCACTGTGTTGCGACCGCTGGAAAAGGTCTGGAAGCGTGCTAGATCTTTGCTGAGATGGAGCGGAATGAGGATGGAGGAGCGGTCTTCGTGATGGTAGCGGATCGTGAAACGCAGCAAGTCGCCCAGGGGCGTCACCTCTGCCCTGATTGTATTGCGGAAACTGGTGTACGCCCCGGTGAGGCGCGCCAGCGCCTGCTCAATGCGCAGGAAGGGGAGATTCTGCGGCGACTCGCCTAGCATGCGCGCCAGGGTCACCATGGCAAGTTGCGCCATGGGATAGCCATGCGCGTTGGCGAGCAGCACAGCGCCGACGCCACGTTCGGGCATCAGGGCCAGATAGGATGTGCCGCCCATGATGCCGCCGCCGTGCCCAACCAGGTCGTCCCCGTAGAAGTTCTGCGCAATCTGAAAGCCACAACCGAAGTGACCCTCGTGGATGGGCGCATCTGTTTCCGTAGGATCTGCCCCGTCCTGGTCGCCGAAGGGGCCGAGGACGATGCTTGTGTCCTCTTGTGGCAGTCGGACGCGGGGCGTTCGCATCTGCTGGAGCGACTCTCGGCTGATCAGTTGTGCGCCGTCTGGCAGTTGCCCGTCGTTGAGCAGGGCGACGACGAGACGCGCCATGTCTTCGGCACAGCTTACCAGACCACCGGCAGCGGGCATCTCGCCGTAGAGATTGGCGCCCACGAAGCGTTTGCCGTCGCGGTCATGCATATAGGGGATTGCGGCGTCTTCGTCCTGTTCAAAGCGTGTGCGGGCGAAGTGGGTACGCTCCATTTGCAGCGGCTTGAGGATATGCTGCTCGACATAGCTTGTATAACTTTGGCCGGCGCGTTGCGCGATCAGGCGACCGAGCAGGAGATAGCCTTCGTTCAGGTAGAACCAGCGCTCGCCAGGTGGGCAGACCGCCCAATCGTCCGCGCCCTGCAAGAACGCAAGCAAGTCGGCTTCGGTAGCAACAGGGATCCCACTCATAAACCACTCGTCCGACATCTTAGATTCTGAGAAGCCAAGACCAGGGATCCCGCTCGTGTGGGAGAGCAGATGCCAGACTCGGATCGGCTCACCGTGTGGCGCCAGATCAAGTGCCAACCACTGGTCAATCCGGTCGTCGAGATTGAGCAGTCCGCGATCACAGAGTTGAAAAACGGCCAGGGCGGTAAAGACTTTGGTGATGCTGCCCAGGCCGAATTGGGTGCGTGGCGTAACCGGTCGTCGCGCCTCAACGTCACGAAAGCCGAAGACGCGGTGATCGCACGTCTCATCCGCTGAGACAAGGCTGACGGCCAGACCGGGCAGATGCGTCTCCTGCATGCGCGCCAGCACAAACGAGTCAAGTGCGGCTAGATGCTCACGCTCCAAGTTTCCGCTCCTCTCCCGTTATCCCGTACTCCTGTGCTGCGGACTGGGGTGTGATGTAGCCCAGCGCAAGGTCGCGCAGAACGCGGTGTTCGGCGCGTCTTTCCACAGGACCGAAGCCACCCCCACCTGCAATGCACAACTCGACCACGTCACCTGGTTGGAGGCTGATGGGCGGGAAGCGGTAGGTACGCTCGCCGTTGATGTAGACCTCGCCAATCTGGCCGGGGCGACCGCCATTCAATCCCTGGGGGAGCGTGGTGAGTCGATCGGGGGTGAGGTTGAAGATGATGGGATCGCTGCCGACATGCTCAAACGCAATGATCTGCCCAAGCCCGCCACGAAACTCTCCGGGGCCGCCGCTATCAGGCCGCAGTTCCTTCTTCAGAAAGCGGATAGGCGCCATGCTCTCGATCACTTCGCAGGGTGTGATCGTGCTGTTGTTCGGGTAGGCCACGGGCAGCATGCCGTCCATTGACGGTAGAGCGCCACGCCCGCCATGGGGCAGCATGTCCACGAGGAAGTGGCCAAGTTTGGCGTCGGTGCCGCTGAGGACGAAGGGCCAGATTGCGCCGTTACACGCCTGGACCTGTTCGCCGAAGATGGGCCAAAGCGCCCCGAAGAGGACCTGATTCAGGTTGTTGGTTGTTTTGGCGCGCGCCTTCACGGCGGCAGGATAGGCAACGTTCAGGATCGATCCAGGCGGTGCAGAGACATGAATGGGCCGGAAGATCCCTTCGTTGTTGGGCATAGACGGCGCCAGCGCACACTTGAACGGGTACATACTCGTCGCCAACGTACTGTTGAAGGGAACATTGATGGCGCCATGTCGGCTTTGTGGCGAAGTCCCCGTATAGTCTATGAAGACAGTGTCGCCACGCACGTCCACTTTTACATGGAGATGCACTGTCTCCACATAGCCGTCAATGTCCAGCCCATATTCGTGGCTGCCGTCGGGGAGGGCCTGGATCTGACGGCGCATAAAGGCTTCGGAACGGGAGAGGATGGTGTGTGAGAGCGCATCGAGGTCGTCCATTTCATAGTCGGCCAGGAACTCGCGGACACGCTCAGCCCCAATTTTGGCGGCGCCGGCCATTGCCCGTAAGTCACCCAAAAGCAGATCCGGCACGCGGCAGTTGGCGCCGATGATGTCGAAGGCAATGGGATTTTCCTTGCCTGCTTCGTAGAGCTTGAAGGGCAGCATTCTCAGCCCTTCACTGAAGATATCATAGCCTTCGATCTCGCCTGGGTGGCCGCCCACGTCTGACATGTGGGACACAGTGCCAATACAGGCCACCACCCGATTGTTCAAGAAGACAGGGGTCAGCAGAATATAGTCCGGCAGGTGACCCGTTCCGATCCAGGGATCGTTGGTTGCCAGCACATCGCCCGGCTTCAACGTCTCGATGGGGAAGCGATTGAGCAACACCTTCGCCGTAAGTGGGTAGATGGAGGCAAAGTTCGCCGTACTCAAGACGGATTGGCAGAGGGATGCGCCGTTGGGGTCGGTGAGGATACAGGCGAAATCCCGACTTTCGCGCAGGATCGTGGAAAAGGTTGTGCGCACGATGATCTGGTCAACTTCGTCCATGATCGAGATCAGCCGCTGCCACAATATTTCCAGCGATATCGGGTCAATGTCCGTTGGCGGCATGGTGAAACCGCTCGGTGAATGCTCAGTCATGCGTCTCGCTCCCAAGGGATGGCGGTGGTCTGTTACGTCGGTGGGGGTGGTATGTTACAAATTTGGTTGTTCAAGATGGGTTACGACCGCTGAACCTGACGGGACGAGCAGAGTGGATGCAAGCGGTCGTAACCCATCCTACAACTATGCCTCCGGCAAGGGCTCGGTCATTTCCAGGCCCAGATAGTGATAGGTCAACGGTTCGCCGGTACAGGCTTCCACACGTTCCAGCCAGGGTGAACTGTTGCCGGTGGACCAGTAGTGACGCCGCACATGGGCCAGCGCGTCATTCGATCCAAAGACAGGCGCAAATTCCCGGCGCAGGTAGGCGTGGGTCTGCGCTGCGATGAGATCGGCGATAAAGTAGCTGTGCATGCGCATCGGTGACGTCCACCGCGGGGTTGCGGCGAAAGGACGGGGCTGGTAGCCCACACCCAGGTAGCGGGCGGTGCTCTGCCCGTAACTCTCGTCGAAATCGTGCCCAGGATCGTCCCACGTGGCGAGTTCGGCGGCAACATCGGCGATGATGCGGCGATGACGGTACATCCACGGCAGCTTGCGGGTGTTGCGATAAGTGGAAATCACCTCTTCGGGCACACCTGTCTTGCGCAGCCAGGATGGGTAGTGGACAAAGAGCGCCATGAATTGGGCCATGCCTTCAGAGAACATGCTGGATTCTCGCTGCATGGTGTAGGGCACCCGGTTGTACCAACTGTGGATGGCGTGTCCATATTCATGGTAGGCCGTGTGGTAGTAGATCATGCCATCGCCGCGGTTGGTGAGGATGCGCACATCGTTAGGGCCGTAGTTCATGCACTGGCCGCCGTAGGGGCTGTCGTACCAGAAGACGCGGATGTTCATGTGTTGCGTGTCTTCGCCCAGGGCTTCGGCGCAGGCAAAGAGGTTGGGGATCATTTTGTCGGCAGGGAAGTAGGCAGGATCAGGCCAGGGATCTTGATCAAAGAGAAATTGGATGTCCCAGGGCTGCGCGTCTTGGATGCCGTATTTGTCCGCTTGTTCGGTGAGATAGTCGGTGTACGTAGGGGCGGTGGTCTCTTCCATTTGGGCAACCCGATCCATGAGCCAGCCACGGTCGATGCCGCTGTACTTCAGCCGCATGTCGGCGTAGGTGTCGAATCCTTCAACCCTGGCCAGTTCGTTGCGCAGTGAAAACATCTCGCGCGTGATGGCGGCAAGCTCTTCGCCCAGCGGCGTCAGTGCCGACCATGCCCGTTGGCGGCGTGACCGATCCAGTTCGTGACGCATGATGCGGGTCTGTTCGGTATAAGCGAGCACCTGCCCATCGAGCATAGGACGCCAATCGCGGTAGCGGTCACCAATGGTGTGGACGAGTTGACGTAGCGCGGGCGTCTGCTCCAGGCGCGCCACGGTGAAATCCTGATCGAGCAGGGTGGCCCAGCGTCGCAGGAAAGGATCGTCAACCTCGCTCCCCCAACGGCGGATGACTTCGTGGTTTTCGGCGGTGTAGAGCGCGTCGGCGGCGGCATCGAGGCGGGCGCGTTCACCCGGATCAAAAGGCTCGCCCATGCGCTGGGCATACTCCAGGCGCGTGCGGGCATAGCCGATGTCGGCAAATTGTCGATCCAGCCCTTCCAAAAAGTAGCGAAACGTGCCTTCATCTTTGACCAACGGTACAGTTGCGACAGCCATCTGAGCCTCCTATCTAGAGTTTCAATCATTCACGATTTACCCCGATATCGAGAAGAGAGCATCCTCAGAATCTGTTTGAAAAGAGCCGTTCGCTGGTTTCGATACGCTGTCATGGATGGTAGACTAGCGCTGGTTGAGCAGCGTAGCGAGTCGAAACCAAGCGGGTTGGTCGCATCACAGCCGCTACTCAACCGACGCTCACTCCCAGTCTCTGCTTTTCAATCCGGTTTTAAGCTCAAATGCTCACTCCGCATCAAAATCATGGATGGCTGAACTTAGAATGCGCTGAGCGCCAGCGTCTTGCGTTGTGTCCCGGCTTTCTGTGCCGCGGCCTCGACGGTCACCGTGGCGTCCTCGCTGTCGGCGCGCACCAGCCACTCCACCACACGGCTATCGGTTCCCCAGGGTGGATTCCAACCCGACCACCCAGTGCGGCGGCTCGACATGCCGTCCAGGTGACCGAGATCGCGCACAGCCTCATTCATCAACAACGTGGCGTTTTCCGTCTCGATCTTCACCGTCACGCCGGGGATTTCACCTGTCTGGAGGCCCATTTCGGTGAGGTGGGTGGGCAGGTAGCCCAGATTCTTCACCACCACTCGCACCAGATAGAGCTGTGCGCCCAGGTGTTCAACCAGCGTATCGGTGATCTCAAGTTGCGGCGAAGAGGCGGCCATGCGCAGGGTGAAGTCCACCACAGGTTTGGCGACGTCCTCTACCAGGTGACCGGGCGCATTGCGGATGACGCCCATGGCGTCCCAGCCGCCGAGTTCCACCGCGCCCAGTTGGGGGTGCGTGTAGGCGTGCCAGCCGATGAAGCCTTTGCCGTCGAGCTGTTCGTCGCACCACTTGAGCAGCGCCAGTTGATGTTCCGTCCCTTTGGCGCCGACAGGAAAGTGATCCATGCGCCGAATCCCGGCGGCAAAGGCGAGATCCCACAGTTCCGTGGCCAGGATGGGGATGCCCAGTTGTTCGTAGAGCCAGTCGCCGAAGCCGCCGTTGCGGGCGTTGCGTTTGTCGCGTGTGAAGTCCTCAAAAATCGAGGCAAGGCGATAGCCTGTGATCTCGGCGCCGACGCCGCCTAGCGTCTTGAAGAGGTAGACGTCTTCGGGCGGGAGTTCGGCATCCGCCCGATACGAGGACGGACGCAGGATCAGCGCGCCGTGTGTGTGGTGGGCCAGCGCGCCGGCGATGTTGCGATGGCTCAAAATGAAGCGGGCGACAGCCATTGCCTCGGGTTCGTTGAGCGGGTGTTCGCCTGCACCATATTCGCCCCGTTCCGGCGCCCAGAAGACGGGAAATTGGCGGTTGAGATTACCATGTGGTGGCTTGGGAATGACAATCTCCGCACCGTCGAAGTCGTTGATGAAGCCTTCGGGCAGTAGCCGGTAGTAGACGCCGCCCTCTTCGCCCGGTTCGCGCCGCAGCATAAGACGCGGATCGTCGGTGGAAATCTTCCACTCGCCGGCGGGGTCGGGGTAGCGCATCTGCAAGATGTAGCCGTCACCGTCCACATCGGCGGGGTAAAGTCCTTTGGGCGGTTGAAATTCCCAGGGCAGGTAGTGGCCGTTGCCCACATGGTTGTAGGGCGTGGTCATGCTGTATTCGGCGCCGTCGGGGTTGATGTTGGGCGCAATGTAGAAGGCCCGTGTCGCCAGGAGATTGGCGACGGAGGCCTCTTCGCTTTGTCGGCTGAGCAAGTGGACAATGGTGTAGAGCGCCACCTGACAGCCGAGGACTTCTTCGCCGTGATTGTTGCCGTCGACGTAGTAGGCTGGTTTGTCCTCGGCGGGGCCAGTGGAAAAATCGGTGATCTCAGCCATCCACAATTCGCGCCCCTGGTGACTTTGCCCAATGCTGTAAAGACGCATGAATTGTGGGTAGGCCGCTTCGAGTTCCTGGAGCACCCGCGTGAGATCGGCGTAGCGGTGATAACGTGTCCAATCAATGACGGGCGGCGGCGGCAGTTGGGTGGAATCGGTTGGGGGTGTGGACATGGTTTCTATCCTGTGGTGGACAAAGTTTGCTGGGCGCGCATTTCCAGGTAGGCGAGGACGCGACTATCGAGCCACTCCAGCGGCAGCGCGATCCGGCGGCGTAGATTTTCGCGCCTCGAAACAATTTGCAGCGCGTCGATCAAGCCAGAGGAGACGATCCCATTGGTCTCACCTGTGTAATCGCCCATCTGCATCAGCGCACGCTGCAAACGGGTGACGGTGGCAGAGTCCAGCGCAAGCTGCTCTGTGGGCAAGGTGGTGTGATAGACCAGTTCGTAGACGTCCAACAGGCGGCCCAACTCGTGATGGGGATCCAGATGATCGTCGACGCGTAGATCGATGGTGGGCTCGGTGAAGACGTCGAAGCGGGCGCCGGGCATGATCCGGGTGACGTAGAGCGCGGTGGCCTGCCGTCCGCGCGAATCGCCGCCGACGCGGTCCCCTTCGGTGAGTGAATCCACGAGCCGCCGAGCCAGAGAGAGGCCCGTGCCCGCCGTCGCCGCGAAGTGATCGATCATGGCCTGGCAGCCTTCGCCGCTGATCAGCATATTGCCCTGCGCGGCGCAATGCTCGCCGAGCACCCCACCCGCCCAAGGGCCGCACCGATCCCCGGTGTAGGTGACAATGTCGCCTGTGCCGTCGATGATGGCCATTTGGCGCAGATGGCGGAAGCGGTCTTTGACCATGAGCCGGTCCATCACCTCCTCGGCGCTAAGACCGCGGCGCAGCAGAGAAACGGCTTCGCTGCCATTGTCGGCGTTGAGGTGGGCCTGTACCACAGCGACACCCACGCCGGGCGCGCCCCAACAGGTCCTTGCGCCGACGGCGAGGAAACGTGAGGCGATGGCGATGCCCCATGCCGGTCCTGTCGGGTCATAGCCGACAATAGAAAAGGTAGAGACGAGTGGGCCGGCCTGCGCCTCTACATCAAAATCATCTGCGGCAGATCCAGCGGGATCTGCCGCATACATACCCAAGTTAGATGGATGGGGCATTGTTTAGCTCCTCAAACGGGGATCGAGTACATCGCGCAGCCAGTCGCCCAAAAAGATAATGCCCAACACCGTAAAGGCAATGGCAACGCCAGGAAAGACCACAAGCCACCAGGCCGAAGAGATGTATTCGCGACCGGTGGAGACCATCAAGCCCCAGGTGACGGTGGGCGGCTGCACGCCCAACCCCAAAAAGCTAAGGCTCGACTCAGCCAGAATGGTGCTGGCGACGTCCAGGGTGGCCAGCACCAACCAGGAGGCGAAGGTATTGGGCATGATGTGGCGCAGCGCAATGCGGTAGGATGGTGCGCCTACGGTTCGGGCGGCGGTGACAAAATCGCGCTGCCGGATCGACAGCGTCTCCCCGCGCACCACGCGCGCATAGCCCGCCCAACCAGTTAACCCCAACACGAGGATAATCGTGGTGAGGCTGGGGCCGAGCACGCCAATCACCGCCAGCACGAGGATGATGAAGGGGATCGACATCAAAATGTCGATGAAGCGGCTGATGATCTGGTCGGTCAACCCCCCTTTGAAGCCGGCGATCAAACCGAGCGCCGCCCCCAACACACCACTGACCAGCGCCGCCGAAATCCCCACAATGACAGAGATACGGCTGCCGTAGAGCAGGCGACTGTATACGTCGCGGCCAAGCTGATCGGTGCCGAGCAAGAAGTTAGGATCGCTGCCTTCCACCCAGATGGGCGGCAGAAAGCGCTGCTGACGATGGTGCTGATTGGGATCATGTGGCGCGATCAGTGGGGCAAAGATTGCCACACTGAGCACCACCAACACCATCACCGTGCCGATGACGCCTACAGGGCTACGCGTCCACTGACCGAAGAGACGCGACCATCGGTTTGATTGTCGCGTGATCGGGATCGAAAGAGATGTCGCGGTTCCATGCTGTTGCAACTTTGCCCCTGTCATACCTTGTCCTATGAGTTCGTCGCAATGCGCGGATCGAGGAACGAATAGAGCACGTCCACAATGAGGTTGGACGCCATCACAATCAACGACGTAACGAACAGACCGGCCTGAACCACTGCATTGTCTCGTGCAAAGATGGCATCCACCATCAATCGCCCCATGCCCGGCCAGGCAAAGATCTGCTCGATGATGACCGCGCCGCCGAGGAGCCACGCCACATTTAAGCCAAGTACAGTCACCACAGGGATCAGGGCATTGCGCATGGCGTGGTTCAGAATCACAACATGCTCCGGCAGTCCTTTGGCGCGGGCTGTTTTGACGTAATCCTCTTTGAGCACTTCCAGCATCGACGAGCGGATCAGGCGGGTGAAGGTTGTCACCATGCCGGTCGAAAGCGTCAGTGCAGGCAGAATAAGATGTTTCCAGTACGGTTGGTCGGTCGTGGCCCCGGTGCCTGAGACAGGCAACATGCGAAAGGTCACGGCGAAGAGGAGGATGAGCATGATGGCAAGCCAGAAGCCGGGGACAGCGCGCCCACCCACCGAAATCGCCGTGACAAAGAGATCGATAGGCGAGTTACGTTTCAATGCAGAGACGACACCCAACGGCACCGCAACCACAATCGCCAAGACCAACGACGCAATCCCCAGGTGTGCGGTGTAGGGCAGGGCCTGCATCACCATGTCCCAGGCGGGCTGGCGGTTACGAAACGACTGGCCGAAATCTCCCTGTACGGCGCGAAACAAGAAATCGAAATACTGCACAAAGACGGGGCGATCAAACCCATAGGTGCGGCGTACTTCTTCGATCTGCTCGTTGGTGTAATAGTCTGGCACCAACTGCAACACAGGATCGCCCTTGATGCGAATCAGTGTAAACACAATCAAAGTCACCCCAATCAAGATGGGGATCATCAGAAGGAGTCGCTTAAAGATGTATAGCAGCATAGGATCTGCCTTCTACAAAGAGTTCAAGTAACTCAGTTATTCAGGTGCGTCTTAACTGAAACTGAACAGTTACGAGTTTCAGTCATTCACAATTTTGATGCGGAGTAGGCATCCTCAGATGCCGGGTAGACCTGGACAAGCCGCATCTGAGTTATTCATGCGCTTTGCTGCGCCACGGCGGATGAAAGTTGTGGGCACGGATTGGGGAAACACGGATTTTTTCGGATGGATCCGTGTTTGCTTTGATCCGTGTCCACAGGGTCCTTTCAGGGCAGGATGCGCTCTCCGCAATTTCGCAGAACATTATGGAGGACTGAGTTAAGACGTGTGACACAGAGACTGTGAGCCATACATTACGTGGCTCACAGCCTCTGGTCTGCTCTCGTGGACTCTAAAACTACCTATTCAACCACTTTCAGGTTGTGGAGCATCATCATGCCGTCTGGTGGCGGCGTCCAATCCAGGTCGGCGCGAATCCCCATAGCCTCGGGCATCTGGAAAAGCGGGATCACGATCATGTTCTCGGCTACCAGATTGGCATATTCCACAACCGTTTCACAACGGGCCGCCGGATCCATGGTGGTGTTGGCAACTTCGGCCAGGGTGTCAACCTCTTCAAACGAGTGACGGGTGCGTACGACTGACCGTGTACCAAATTTGGTGTCGTAATTGAGGATGAAGATCCACGGGTCGGTGATGCGATTGCCCAGGCTTTGCACCATCAGCTCTTCGTTCTGGCCGCGATAGACAGTCTCGTTGAAAGTTGATGACTCGAGAATGTCCAGGCGCACTTCGAACCCAACATCTTCGAGCATGGAAGCGATGGTCTCTGCGATTTCACGCATGCCGATGTACTGCCCGAAGGTGCTGTGTAGCGCAATCTCGGGCCCACCGGGGACATCCGGATAGCCCGCTGCCGCCATCAATTCCTTCGCCTTTTCCGGATCAAAGGGATTGACGTTGTAGAGTGTGCCGTCCACTGCATCGGAGCAGGGCAGAGGCGGCGTCAAGCGTGTGAGCGTGGGCACGCCGACACCACCAATTAGATCAACCAATTCCTGGCGGTCGATAGCATAGCTGATGGCCTGCCGAATTTCAGGGATGGACGTTGCCACACCGTCTACACCTTCGGGCGCGGTGTGGCCCACCGTCAATTCATAGACACGATCCGTCAGGTAGCGGACCACCTTGAGATTGTCTTCTCCGTCAATACGGGGCCAATCTTGGGGCAGAATGCCGGTGGTAATGTCCACGCCGCCGGTTAACAGTTCGGCCACACGGGTTGAGGCCTCAGGAATGACGCGGAAGACCAGTTCGTCCACCACGGGCTTTCCACCCCAGTAGTCTGGATTGGCCTCAAAGCGCACAAAGGACTCACGTTCAAACTCCACCAGTTTGAAGGGGCCGGTGCCGATACCGAAGTTGGCCAGGCCGTCGTTGCCCACTTCTTCTACATAGGTCTCGTTGACCACGCCACAGCCTGTGCTGCCCAGCTTGCTCAAGAAGGCCGGTTCGGCGTAGGGCGTAATGATGTCGATGGTGTAGTCGTCGATGATTTCCACAGAGTCGACAAACGCCCACTGATCAAAGACGATGAACTGCTCACGTGAACCGTTGATGATGCGGTTGATCGAGTAGGCGGCATCTGCGGCGGTGAAGGGTTCACCGTTGTGGAAGGTAACCCCCTGGCGTAAGTTCATGCGCCAGGTGAGATCGTCTACGTTTTCCCAAGATTCGGCCAACCAACCGGTGATTTCACCGCTCTCTCGGTCGGCAAAGACCAGACAGTCGTAGACATGCATCTCGATCCATTCAGAAGCCGTCCCCCACCCGGCCGGTGGATCCCAAGATTCAACACCGCTGCCCTGGGCCACCACAACACGCACCGGCGCGTCGTCAACCATGGCGTCGGCGGCCCCTGCTTCGCTTGGTGCTGACGGTGCAGTGGGTGAAGCGGGGGCGGCGCAGCCGGTGAAGAACAACGTTGTGACGAGTAGACACTGAACCAAACGGAAAAAGTGATTTGGCATCGATTTCGCCTCCCATCAGACTAGTAAACGATTGGAAGAGTAAGTACACCTGTAGGGCAGCAAAGCAGAAGTCGGAAAAACGGCAGGACAACAATCACGGTAAGATCATTTTGCCAAACAGTGCCGGCAAACTTACGGTTTTTGGCTAGATTAGGGGTGTATTCAATGGGTGAGCGAACAAAGAGGATGAGGGGACACGGTCAACAGACAACTGTTAACTGTTATCTCTAGCTCTTGGGGCCTATTTTATCACTAGTACGTAGGAATAAAAACGAACAATAATCTACAAATCATGTAGTTACATTTATGTGCAGTTTGCACATAAATTGAAAGTCTTTAACTTTTCCTCCCATCCACGTTTGGTATGAAGAGGTGCAAATCTTTGGTTGCCTAATCCAACCACTCGTCGCGATGGGCGGCGACAAAATCATCGTCGTTCAAATGAGGGTAGGCAGCGCAAACCCGCTTGATCTCTTCCACCTGGCCAGGAGCCAATCTCTCCTGCGGATTCAGCGTCCACGCCCCCTGCATCAATCCCTGGTGCTGTAAGACCCAATGGATACCGGGAATACAACCTCGGTAACTATGAACAGGATCGAAGATAGCGGCGTTGGCGT
Organism: bacterium; assembly: GCA_016124945.1. Taxonomy (GTDB): domain Bacteria; phylum Chloroflexota; class Anaerolineae; order Caldilineales; family Caldilineaceae; genus RI-153. The sequence continues at coordinate 53,865 of WGMT01000037.1, forward strand.
CGGTCAATTGTGCGCCGTAGGTCAACCAATAAGTACTGTCTAGCGTGCCGGTGGCCCGGCCATGCTGGATGGCATTCAGCGCCTGCACAACCCGATGCGTCCACACGGCCCATTGCCCCAAAAGTCCGCCGACGAATTGAACTGGTGGCTGGTTGGGATCGAAGACAAAGTCGGTGATCAGATCGGCGATGATACTGTCATCGTTGCCGGTGTAGAGAGCAATCTCCTGGCTACGGCCGGACGCGGCAAGCGCGCGCACAACGTCCAGCGTTTGGTAGCGGCTAAACGGAGCGACTTTGATGGCGACGACGTTGTCGATCTCCACAAACCGTCGCCAAAATTCATAATCGAGGACGCGCCCACCGACGGCGGGTTGCAGGTAAAAGCCCATCACTGGGATGCGATCAGCAACAGCGCGACAGTGGGCCAGCAGTTCATCCAGCGGCGCTTCTCGCCAGGCCGAAAGGCTTAACATGCCCACATGATAGCCCAAGGAAAGTGCCAGATCCGCTTCACGGAGTGCTTGTTCGGTGCGCCCCAGTAATCCTGCAATCTTGATAAACGGTCGCGGCGACAGCGCCAGGGATTCGTCCACAGTACGGCTTGCCAGCGCCAACACAGGTTCCAGCAAGCCGATGGCGGGAGCGTGGATCTCAAACTGGGTGGTATGCACGCCAACAGCCACACCGCCCACGCCGGCGGCGCAGTAATAGCGAGTCAGGCCGCGTTGATGACGCTCGTCCAAACGCAGATCGGGCGTCAATGCCAGTGGATGGGCCGGAATCACCGTTCCCTGCCGTAACAGGGCAGATAACTGCGGAGCTAAGGTCTCCATCAGAATTTTCCGTCCCTCGTTTCAAAGTAAGTTGGTTTGTTGAGCGTTTCCCCGCCTCTCTCTACCCACCCGGCGATCCAATCTATCATCTGGGCCAACGAAACAGAAGGATAGCCGAAGAGATGCTGTGCTTGGGCAGCATTGCTCAGTAGCGCGTTGGGGGCTTCCGTCCCTGTGAAAATGGGTGTCTGCCCAAAGCGTTGACCCAATTGTTCGGCGACCCGGCGGATCGAAACCGCCTCCGGCCCGGTGACGTTAAGCACAAAGGGCGGAGAATCGCAGTGTTCGAGCAGCGCCAGCGCCTGTCCGTTGGCGTCTCCCTGCCAGATGACGTTGGCGCAGCCCATGTTCAGATCAACGGGTTGACGGTTAAAAACCTTCTGCGCCACGTCCACAAGGACACCATAACGCACTTCAACCGCGTAATTTAGGCGCATGATGGCACAGCGCAAGCCGTGCTCCCGCGAAAAATAGTCAAAGATACGTTCGCGCCCGAGGCAAGAGATAGCATATTCACCGACGGGTTGGGGTTCATCTGTTTCCGTGGAGCCGCCCAATGTTACCGGCGTCAAGGCGTAGACATTGCCGGTGGAAAAGGCCACGATCCGCGCATCGGTGTAGCGTTCACAGACCAGGGCCGGCAGGTGAGTGTTGATCGCCCAGGTCATGTGTTGTGCGCCGGTGGTGCCGAATTTCTGGCCTGCCATGAAGATGATGTTCCGGCTGTCTGGCAACTGCGCCAGCGCCGACCGATCCAGCAAATCACACGCAATGGGGTGGACGCCCATTCGTTCTAGTTCGGTCATGACATGTGGCTGGCTGAAACGGGCCACGCCGTACACTTTATAGGGCAGATTGAGCGCAGCAAGGGCGCGTACCGCCATCCTCGCCAACGTCGGCCCCATCTTGCCGCTGACCCCGAGGATCACGAGATCACTATCCAGCGTTTGCAGCGCCTTTAAGACAGGCAATGTTGGGCGCGAAAGTAGATCCTCCACTTGACTGATGGAGTCGACGGTTGCCGGCATATGTTCATTGTCAGGCACCGGCAATGAGGCGCGTTGAGCGTTCACAGAGCTACCCCTACTGTTGGATAAGATGTTTCACCGGCTGCCTGCCTTGAGGAGACGGGAAACGCATTGGCGTGGACAAGGACAGAATCGCGTGTAGTTTGTGATGGAAAGGATATTTTGAGTCCGGGTCAAGAGGAGCGTAAACATGTAGATCCTGTGGGCAGGTGAGGAATGGGATCTACTGGCACAGCATCTTTGGGCTGTCAGAAGTACAGCCCATTTAGTTCACTAGCCGAACTATCTTGTCTATAATAGCACTGACTCTGGACAGTGTCAATCACAAACTCAGGACTAAAGCTCGATTTTTTCGTTGTTGACGCTCAAGAAAAGCTATGCTATTCTCTAGAATATCCTCTTGAAATTGGTTTTCCTTGTGAACAAATATACTGAATCACGCGCCAGAAGTTTGGATCTATGCTCCCACGCCTGGATAGTGCCAAAGAGTTAAATCGTCGGCTCATTTTGGAGCAGATCCGTCAGGGCAAATATATTTCGCGCAGCGACATTGTAGACGCTACAGGTTTGAGCAAAGCGGCTGTCTCATCGATTGTGGCTGAATTGATCGATGTTGGGCTGGTGGAAGAGACCGGCAGCCAGAGCGCAGCGATTGGTCGCCCACGTATTTTGCTTTCTTTGGTGCCCCAGGCCGGCTATGTTTTAGGGGCCGAATTGACCGACCAGGAATGCCGTGTGATTTTGACCGATTTGCGCGCCGAACCAATCCGGCGGTTGACGGAACAGGTTCAACCCTCGGATCTTTCGGTGGATACGTTGGTCAATCTACTGCAAAATTGTGTTGAACAGATTCTAGTCGGCATCGATCACGCCCAGATATTGGCAATGGGTGTCTGTGTCCCAGGCGTCGTGAATCCCTCGACAGGGCAAGTCGCCCTTTCGGTGATCTTGCCCTGGCGTAATGTGCCACTGGCCCAGGAACTCGACCAGCGTTTCCCTTTCCCTGTGGCGGTTTTCTCACGGGGGAATGCGGCCACCTGGGGTGAACGCTGGTATGGGGCCGGTCAGAACGCCGCCAACTTGATCTATGTACGTGTCGGCAGTGGGATTGTGGCGGGGCTGGTGCTCCACGGCCAGCCATATCTGGGCCAGGGTTTCGGCGCCGGCGAGCTAGGACATGTCACTGTCCAGCCGGATGGCGCCATCTGCCGCTGCGGTAACCGAGGCTGTCTAGCCACCGTCGCTACGGTAGAATCACTTTTGAGCCGCGTTGGGCGGCTCCTGCGCGAAGATGTTAACAACCCCTTGTGGGGCAAACTCGACAACAATCTTGAATTGTTGTCGCTAGAGATTGTCACCGAGGCGGCTCATGCTGGGAATGTCGTGGTGCAACAGGCCCTGGCAGAGACCGGCCGTTGGTTGGCAATTGCACTTGCTTCTGCAGTCAATCTACTCAATCTCGACATGATCATTGTCGGTGGTCCAATGGAACAGGCTGGGGAGAGTTTGCTTGGCCCCCTGCGTAGCGAACTTAGCCGGCGGGCGTTGCCTACCCATTTGGCCCGACTGGAGGTCGTGCCGTCCACGTTGAAGGAAGATGCGCCCTCGATTGGCGCGGCGAGCCTTGTCCTTCATGAACTGATGTCCCCTGCTCCCCTGCCCGTGTTACTACCGAATTTTGCCAACAAGGCCGGCTTGTTCAGCCTCTCAAACTAGGATCTGTTGACAGTTACACACAATTGAACGAATTGCCGTTCCCATCTTGGGTTTCGTGCAAGTCCGTATAGGCTTCCAACCATTGTGTAGGAACAGGCCTCATGTCTCTGCCTCAAGCGATTGACTCGGATTTCGATTCATGTTTACCTTTCGATTCACATTTATCTGTGAATACGCCCATTGCTATTGACCCGTTTGCGGCATCTAGCCGGCATGTGTCGGAGCTCGTCGTCGAGTTGCGCAATCGGATCGCCGAAGAAAAGGCGCGCCCCGAGTTGACGGTCGGCTACTACCGGATTGGTCATCGCTTGTCCTTTCCCCTGCCGTTGGATCAGCGTCCTCAAGGGCTGCCCGCCGGCATCCCGCAAATGAGCGCTTACCCGTGGACAACCTGGCTGTTCTGGGAACTAGAGACGCGCTGGCGGCTGCTCTATACCGGTTGGCGGCATCTGGAAGACGAAGAGGCGGGGCGTCTTTTGCAAGACGAGTTGAGCGCGTTGGCGAACTGGTCGCACTTTCGTGGCGATGACGGCAACGTGAGCCTGATCACGGGGCATGTCGCCGCTATCTTTGCCCACCTCCTATCGCATCCATCAAACTGGGATGTTAGCAGTTATCAGCAGATTCATGCCACCGCGGTCGACATGATGGATCGGGATCTACTGCCGTGGTTCCAAAGCCATTGGGCCAACGAAAATGAGTTTACCCCGATCAAGCTCCACAACATTGCCCTGATCTCACTGGTCCGCGGCGCGCATCTGGCGCGGATGCTCGACCATCCAGCGACAACGCAGTTTGAAGAACGAGCGCTGGATGCCATACGCAGTTGGTGGCGTTTTCGGCTGGACGATCCACCACACAGCGAAGGCGCAGCCTACGACGGCTATCTGATGGATCACGTCACCGAATGGCTGTTCTCGTTGCCACAGGCAGAAGCCCTCTTCGCTGAAGGTTTACCGGCTTTTGCTTCACTTGTCACACAATGGATCCACCTGGCACTGCCCGGTGCCCCTGCCGAGAGCGCGCCGTTGGGTGATGTGGAAAGCGAAATGCCCTTTTGGATGACTGTGCTCTGTCGGCTCTTCGTTGCTTACGCCGGCCAAGCGCCCTTCGACCAAGGGCAATGGCTTGTACAACGGATCCCGGCGGCCAAACTACCGGCTGCCGCGTTGGAATGGCTCCTGCTCAATCAGGAAAAACTGAGTGCCGTTCCCTCTTCTCCGTCGCCGGGTATACAACCCTTGGCCACTGCCGTCACCATCCGCACAGGCTGGGCGAGCGAGGATCTGCTTCTGGTGATCGCAGCCAACCGCAGCCCTATGAGCCATCTCCACAACGACGGAGGAGAGATGCTCCTGGGCTGGCGAGGACGCTTTTGGATCACCGATCCAGGCTACCAACAGTACCGGCCTGGCGAGGAACGTGACTACACCATCGGCGTCGCCGCCCACAATCCCCCTGTACTTGAAGGCATCGCCCAGACCCGGCGTAACGTGAAGCGAACCGCCGTCAGCGAAGATAGCAACCGGCAATACCATATTACGCTCGATATTAGCGGCTGTTACGAAGGCTTGCCCGCGTCGACGCAGGTATTCCGTGATGTCTGGATGAACACAGAAGGCAAATCCTTCACTGTGATGGTGCGAGATAGCTTTCATGGGCTGCACCCTGGCTGTACGGTAAAAACCCATTGGCTGGCCGCGGCGGATCTCGCCTGGTCTTTCGTAGACGGTTGGGCGCGCTTGAGCGACGGCGAACGCGTTCTCTGGATCGGGGCACAGCCGGCCCCATGCGCAGCGTCACAATTGCACCGCCATCCTGGCAGCCGCGGCTCGCTGACACTTGGACACACAAACACGCTGCCCAACGGAAACGGTGTCCACTGGTGGATTTTCCAGAGCGGTCACGCCAATGAGTGGACACCTCCCCCGACACAATTGCCTATCCTCTTTCCCTAATGGGAATCCTGTTATTCACTACCACACATGGAGGAAGCAGAATGATTCAAGCAAAGATCAGGCATCAGAAACTTGTGCAGATGTGGATACTCGGCGTGTTGATTCTCTTATTGGCTGCCTGTGGCGGCGCGCCGGCGGCACCGTCCACACCTGCCGACGACACAGCGGCGCCGCCCGCAACGAGTGTAGAAGCGGTCGCCCCCGCAGGCGAAGTGGATCTTTCGCAAAAGGAAGCCCCCGCGCTGGCAGCGAAGGTCGCCGCAGGGGAATTGCCACCGCTGGAAGAACGGCTGCCCGTGAACCCACTGGTGGTAGAACCACATGAAGCGCCGGGCAAATATGGCGGCACCTGGAAAATCGGCGTCCTCTCGCCGCGGGCGGCGTACATGAACGCCCGCACCGTCACCGAGAGCCTCGCCATGTGGGATCGCACAGGCTCGCAGCCCGTCCCCGACATTGCCGACCGCTGGGAAATCTCTGACGACGGCACCACCTACACCTTCTACCTGCGTCAGGGCATCAAATGGTCCGACGGTACACCCTTCACCTCGGATGACATCATGTTCTGGTTCAACGACATCATATTGAACACAGAGTACACGCCCGCCCCGCCGGATTGGCTGCGCATCCAGGGCGAAGTGGTCACGGTAAACGCACCCGACGAATTCACCGTCGTCTTCGAGTTTGCCCACCCGTACACGCTCTTCTTGCAGAATCTGGCCTTCCGCGGCGTCTCGATGTTCGACTTCCCCAAACATTATATTTCGCAATTCCACCCGGCCTACACCGAGGCCGATGAGCTTTCTGCAAAACTTTCGGAACTGGGCTACGAGACGTGGAACACGGCTGTGCTTGATCTGGCCTTCCCCACCAATCCGAATCTGCCCCGCCTCAGCGCCTGGGTCAGCGTCACCGAAAACCCGGAAACCTCGGTAGTCTTCGAACGCAACCCGTATTACTGGAAGGTCGATCCCGAAGGCCGCCAACTGCCTTACATGGATACGATGGAAGTGGTGATCTATCAGGACCGCGAAGTAATGGTCCTTGGGGCCATGAATGGCGACATCAACTATGAGGCCCAGGTGATCGCCCCCACCGACTTCCCGGTGCTGAGCCAGAATGAAGAACGCGGCGGCTACACCATGCACCGCTATCCTCGCCCGGTGCCAATGGTTGTCTTCTTTAATATGGACAGCAGCGATCCCGTCCTCGGCCCCATCGTCAAGGATCTGCGCTTCCGCCAGGCATTGTCCATCGGCGTCGACCGCAACGACATCAACGACAGCGCCTTCCTCGGTCTGGGTGAGATCACCCAAGCGTTGCCACCGGCCGCGGACCCCTACGCACTGCCCGAGTTGCGCACGCTCTACACCGAATACGATGCCGACGAAGCCAACCGTCTGCTCGACGAGATGGGCCTGGATCAGCGTGACAGTGAAGGCTTCCGCCTGACCCCCGACGGTAGCCGCCTCAGCTTCACCATGCCTGTCCTCGGTGGGCAAGGTGTAGCCGACCGCGCCTACGAAGTGCTTGTCGAGTATTGGCGTGCGTTGGGCTTAGAAGTAGCCGTGAACTTCATGCCGTCGCAGAACTGGGTGGCAATGGTGCGCGCCGGTGAACATGCCGTCGCCGGTTACCTCTCGGCCACGATCCAGTGGGTGGTCGATCCCATCTGGTTCGTGCCGACGGCGGACACAGCTTATTTCGCGCCGCTCACCGGCCTCTACTACGCCACCAACGGTGCGCAGGGCGTGGAACCCGAAGGCTTGTTGCTTGAGTTGCAGCAGAACTTCGACGCCATGAAGGCCGCCACCGATCCGGCGGAACAGGTGCGCCTGGGTCAGGAGATCGTGCGCATCAACGCCGAAAATCTCTTCCGTGTCGGCTATGTCCAGGGCTTCCAGCCGGTACTGGCCGACTCAGCCTTTCGCAACATTCCGCATGAGTTCGGCCTGGAAGACTTCCGCATCTACTTCCCGCGCTACATGCAGCCGGAGCAGTGGTGGTTGGATGAATAGAGTTGGGGACTGGGGATTAGGGACTGGGGACTGGATTGAGTTCCTGGTCTTGTAATCGCCAGCCGGTGACTTTGTCACAGTGAGTTGGATGTTGGGGTGCATTTCGCGCCGATGGCAAACAGTGCCAGGCACGGGCCAAGTTTACAAGCTTGAACAGGCAATTTTCTGGCCCGTGCCTGGCACTGTTTACTCCCCAACCTACGCGATCTACTTTTGGAGTGTCCTTATGCTCGCTTATGTGATCAGACGTCTGCTCTTGATGATCCCGACGTTGGCGATTATTTCGGTAATCTCGTTTTGGGTGATCAACTTGCCGCCCGGGAACTACGTCGACGCCTTTATGGCGCAGATGGCCGGGCAAGGGCAGATCCCCGATTTTGAGACGCGCCAGCAGATGGAGCAAATGTACGGCGTCAATCAGCCTATCTACGTCCAATACTTCAGGTGGATTTCTCGAGCGCTGCAAGGAGATTTCGGCCAGTCGTTCGAGTGGCGGCGGCCTGTGGTCGATCTGCTCGGCAGTCGCCTGAGCCGCACGATTGCCATTTCGTTGGTGACGGTTGTCTTTGTCTACACCGTGGCAATTCCGATTGGTATCTTCTCGGCGTTACGCCAGTATTCGTTGTGGGATTATGTTCTAACCTTCATTGGCTTCTTGGGGCTGTCGATCCCCAACTTCAGCCTGGCGTTGATCCTTTTGTATGTAGGGTTTGAGTATTTCGGTATGAGTGTAGGTGGTCTCTTTTCGCCGGAATTCGAAAATGCACCGTGGAGCATTGCCAAGGTGATCGATCTACTCAGCCACCTATGGGTGCCCGTGCTCGTGGTCGGCCTGTCGGGGACGGCAGGCCTGATCCGTGTGACACGGGCCAATCTGCTCGATGAGTTGGGCAAACAATACGTCGTCGCCGCCCGCGCTCGAGGAATGCCGCGCCGCCGCCTGCTCTGGAAGTACCCAGTACGCGTCGCTATGAACCCGGTGATCAGCAGTGCTGCCTTCATTTTGCCCGGTATCGTTTCGGGGGCGACAATCACGGCGATTGTCCTCAACTTGCCCACCACCGGGCCGATCTATCTACGTGCACTACAAAGCCAGGACATGTACGTGGCGGGCGCGTTTATCCTCTTGCTCAGCAGCCTTACCGTGATCGGCACGCTCATCTCGGATCTTTTGTTGGCCTGGGCCGATCCACGCATTCGCTTCGGCGGACAGAAGTAGGAGGGCACGATGCTTGAAGAAACACCAAAGGTCGCTGCCCCCAGTGGATCAACTCTGCAACGACCGATTGACGACGATGCGCCTCTGGCCGACGATGCGCCGTCCACTGTACGGATTGGTCGACGGGCCGAAGCATATTACACGGCATCCCAATTTCAGTTGATCCTCTGGCGGCTGCGCAGACACCGGCTGGCAGTCTTTTCGTTGGGGGTTGTGGTGGCCCTCTACCTTACCGCCATCTTTGCCGAATTTCTCAGCCCCTACGAATACACCAGACGCTATTCCGATTTCCTTTACGCGCCGCCGCAAGTGCCTCAGTTTGTTCATGAGGGTGAGTTCGGCTTACGTCCTTTTGTCTACGGCTACACCATGACACGCGATCCCAAAACACTGCTCGAAATGTACGCCCAGGATCGCACTCAGCCCTTCTACCTGACCCTCTTCCCCAAAGTGGAACCGTACAAAATGTGGGGCATTCTGGAACTGAATCGGCGTTTTTTCGGGGCGCAAGAAGGCGGCACCGTCTTCCTCTTCGGCACCGACAGCCTGGGACGTGATCTGCTCTCGCGCATCCTCTACGGCACACGCATCTCACTTTCGATTGGGCTGGTGGGCGTGGTGATGAGCCTGGTTTTGGGGATCATGTTGGGCGGCATTTCGGGCTTCTACGGCGGCATCATGGACGTGGTCATCCAGCGCGTCATCGAGATCCTACGCGCCTTCCCAGACATTCCGCTGTGGATGGGCATCGCTGCTGCGCTGCCACCCAACTGGCCGATCCTGCGCGTCTACTTTGCCATTTCCATCATCCTCGCCCTGCTCGGTTGGACCGAAGTGGCGCGTGTGGTGCGTGGCAAGATCCTCTCACTACGCGAGCAGGATTTTGCCATGGCGGCGCGGCTGGCCGGCGTCAGAGAGCGCCGCATCATCACCCATCACCTGCTGCCGTCCTTTACCAGCCACCTGATCGTGGTGATCACCTTGAGCATCCCCGCTATGATCCTGGGTGAGACGGTGTTGAGCTTCCTGGGGCTGGGGCTGCGCCATCCGGTGTCGAGTTGGGGCGTGCTCCTGCAAGACGCCCAAAACGTGCGCACCATTGCCAGCTATCCCTGGCTGCTCATCCCGATCCTCTTTGTGGTGATCACGGTGCTCGCCTTCAACTTCTTCGGCGACGGTCTGCGCGACGCAGCGGATCCGTATAGTGATTAGGATGTAATGCGTAATGCGTGATGCGTAACTGGTACAGTGTATCTCGCTGTACCAATCACGCATTACACATCACCCTACAGGAAACCTCGATGGAAAACGTACTCGAAGTCAAAGGCTTAAAGACCTATTTCAAGTTCGATGAGGGGATCGTGCGCGCGGTGGATGGCGTGGACTTTCACATCAAGCCGCAGCAGACGCTGGGGATCGTGGGGGAGAGTGGCTGTGGCAAGAGCGTGACAGCGCAGTCGATTATGCGGTTGCTGCCGCGCACCGCCGGCATTACCGACGGCGAGATCCTCTTTCAAAATCCCATTGGGCCAGGTCAGAGCGAGATTGTGGACCTGGCCAAGATCGACGAAGAGAGCCGCACGATGCTGGACATCCGCGGCGGCAAGATCGCCATGATCTTCCAGGAGCCGATGACCGCGCTCAGCCCCGTCCACTCGATTGGGGCGCAGTTGAGTGAGGCGATCCTGTTGCACCAGGCGCTTTCCAAGCGCGAAGCCCGTAACCTCGGCATCGAGATGCTGAGCAAGGTGGGCATTCCCCGCGCCGAAGAACGCTTCGACGATTTCTCCTATCAACTCAGCGGCGGTCTGCGCCAGCGCGCCATGATTGCCATTGCCCTGTGCAATCGGCCTGTCCTGCTCATAGCCGACGAGCCGACCACCGCGCTGGACGTGACAATCCAGGCGCAGATCTTGCGGCTGATCAAGGAACTGCAAGCCGAGTACGCCATGTCGGTGATGATCATCACCCACGATCTGGGCGTCATTGCCAAAATGGCCAACGAGGTCGCCGTCATGTATCGCGGGCGGGTGGTGGAGTTTGCCGACGTCGACACCATCTTCCACAACCCCAAACACCCGTACACACGCGCCCTGCTGCGCTCGATCCCCAAAGTGGACACGCCACGCGGGGAACGTCTGCTTTCGATCCGCGGCACTGTGCCGGAGCCTTTTGCTCAGGTGCCCGGCTGCCCCTTCCACCCGCGCTGCGATCTGGCTATCGACGGCCTCTGTAACGTCGGCGATCCCCCTGCGCTGGAAGAGATCCAGTTGAACCACAAGGTGGCCTGTGTCCTCGAAACCCAGGACGGAATCACCAAGGAAGGAATCGCCGATGTCAACGCCGTCCACTAACGCCATGCCCAAGAACGCCACGCCCAAAAATGTGGTTGAAGTCAGCGGATTGAAGAAACATTTCGTCCTGCGATCCGGCCTGCTGCGCCGTCGTGTGCAGGTGCGAAAAGCTGTGGACGATGTCAACTTTGTGGTGCGCCCCGGTGAGATCCTCGGGCTGGTGGGTGAAAGCGGTTGCGGCAAGACCACCACCGGCCTCTGCGTCCTGCGTGGGCTGGAGCCGACCGACGGCAGCATCAAAATGCAGGTGGACGGCGCCGAAGTGGACATCATGAAATTGGGGAACGAAGAACTGCGGAGCTTTCGCCGTCACGCGCAGATGATCTTTCAAGATCCCTTTTCATCGCTCAACCCGCGCATGACGGTCTTTGAGAGCATCACTGAACCGCTCAAGGCCCACGGCATCACCGACCGCAAACAACTAGAGGCGCGTTCCTTTGAGTTGATGGAATTGGTAGGGCTGGCCCCAAGCTATCTGCGCCGCTATCCACACGCCTTCAGCGGCGGGCAGCGCCAGCGCATCGGCATTGCCCGCGCCCTGGCCCTGAACCCCAAGTTGATTGTCGCCGATGAACCGGTCTCCGCGCTGGACGTGTCGGTACAAGCGCAGATCATCAATCTGCTCAAGGATCTGCAAAAGCAGTTGAACATCGCCTTCCTCTTTATTTCGCACGATCTGGGCGTGGTGAAACACACCTGCGACCGCATCGCTGTGATGTATGCGGGCAAGATCGTAGAAGAGGCCAACACCGAGGATCTCTACAGCCAGCCGCTGCACCCGTACAGCGAAGCGCTGCTCTCGTCGGTGCCGCGCCCCGATCCGCGCTTTCGCGATGATGAGATCATCCTCAGCGGCGAGGTGCCTGATCCGGCCAACCTGCCGTCGGGCTGTCCTTTCCACCCGCGCTGCCCCTACGCCGAAGCGCGCTGCCAAGAGGAAGTCCCCGCGCTGCGCACCATCAGCGAAGGTCGGCGCGTCGCCTGCCTGCGCGTCGAGGAACTCTCATTGCGCGGAATTCGAGTTTAGGTGATTAGTGAATAGTGATTAGTGATTAGTGATTGGGGCAGAATTACCTCTGAGCCAATCACCAATCACTCCCTTCCCATCGAGGCTTGCATGTCCCTTACCGATCTGGCATGGCTGGAAAACTGGCGACCCCAATTCGATGTCGCCGAGATTATGGACCTTGCCCGCTGGGAGAAATTCCGCGGCGGCGTCCGCCAGCCGTCGACGATCTTCACGGCGGTGGACATTGACGCGGCGCGCGGCAATGTCCACCGTAGTGCCTGGGGCGAAGACGCACTCGCCCACCTGCTAGGACGCATCGCCGCTGCCGGTGTGGTGGATACACACTGGGCGGAACGTTATATTTCGGCCACCACACCCTTCGCGCCCCACTTCACCATGTGTCCTCGCTGCGAGTTCGCACCCATGCACGGCGCCTACGACTGGGAACCGGTCGCGCCGGAACAGATCCGCTGCAAAGGGTGTGGCACTGTCTACCCCAACGCCGACTACCCGGAAGATCTCGTCTTTCGCAGCCGTTTCGACCCTAGCCAGACAATCACCTTTTATGCAGGACGATCCTGGCCTGCCTATGGCTACGCCGCCATTCACTCGTCCTTTTCAGGACATGCGCGCATCCACGCCTGTCGTTATGCCGCCAATCTGGCTGAGGATCTGGCGCTAGCTTACGCCCTCACCGGGGAGCGACGCCATGCCGTCGCCGCAGCCGTGATCCTAAAGCGCTTTGCCGACGTCCACCCGCGCTACCTTGTCCACTCGGCCTATGGCGACATTGCCGACATGGATCCCAAGATCGCCGCCATTTCGCTGACCAATCTGCCTGCCAATGAATGGTGTCCGCCTGGCAACCTGCCTGACCGCAAGCTTTACCCCGGCTATTGGATGGCGATGCGTTGGGGATCCTCGGCAGGGATGGAAGGAGCGTCGCTGCAAAAGCTGATCCTGGCCTATGATCTTGTCGCCGAGACGTTGAGCGACGCCGAATGTTGCCACATCGAGCGCGATCTACTGCTCGACGCCGCGCCGCTCCTCTTCGCCGACGCCACCATCAACAACAAAACGGGCATGAACCGCGGCGCAGTCGCCCTGATCGGCATCGTCTGTCGCGATCCGCTGCTGGTGCGCTTTGGCGTGGACGGTTTCGTGCGCGCCGTACGAGATTGGTGGCTGCCCGATGGGGGGACACCCGAATCTAATGGCTATGCCAGCATGATGCTGCACGGCATTTGGGCCGTGGCTGAAGCGCTTAAGCACTATCATGATCCCGTTGAGGTTGACCTGTCGCCCCGCTTCGACGGCGTTGATCTCTATCGCTGGCCCCGCTATCGCGCCGTATGGCAGGGAATGGTGCGCCCGTTGACGCCGTCGCTCGACTATCCGCTGCTGGCCGACAACCGCCTGCCCTGTCACCTATCGTTGATGTTGGCCGAAGTATTGGTACGCAATTATCCCAGCCCCGAGCACAGGACGCTGCGCAACGCCATTGCCGAGATCCCCCGTTGCTATGCCGGGCGCATCGCCCAGTTCTGGTACGCGGGTCACCTTGACGCGATTTCGGCCTTTTACCGCCGTCCTGAAGACAGCGAAGAGAGCGGCGACACGCTCCCCACCTTCGTGGACGATCTAGGACCGTCCTTGAAGATTGGCACGCTGCGTGGCGCAGACAGTATGTTGGCCCTCTCGGCCAACGATTGGAAAGGACACCATCAGCGCGATCACCTCAACCTGTTTTATTGGAAGGACGGCCGCGAACTGCTCACCGACCTGGGCTATCTGTGGGACATGGAAGCCGAGATGCCCAAAGTGCGTCGCTCCTTGGCCCACCAACTCGTCCTTGTGAATGGGGAAGATCAGAAAAGCGTGGGCCGCCACGCTGACTTTCACATCTTTTCGGCGCGTGGATCAATCAAGGTGATGGAAGCTTCTTCCGACGTCTACGCCGCCGCGCCGATCTACCGGCGCACCGTCGCCCTGATTGGCCACGGCGCACAGGAGATCGTGATCGACATTTTCCGCGTCGCCGGGAGCGGCAGCGAAACCCACGATTGGGTGATGCACGGCCCAGCCAATCCGGTGGCCGTGAGCGGTATCAACCTTTCATCCACCGACGAGACAATCTACGATCTCAGCGCCGTGCAGACAGCGCAGCCCCAGCGCGCGTGGACAGCATCCTGGTTTGCCGACAGTGGCACGCCTTTCCGCCTGCACGTTCCCGCTGTGGACGGCGAAAGGCTGTACGTGGGTCAGGGCTTCGGGCAGCGCAAAGCCCGTGACCACGGGGCGACGGTCCCCTACCTTGTACGCCGCCGCGGAGGACCATCGATCTTTGTGACCGTTTACAGTACGGGCGACTTTGTCGAAAGTGTCACGCTGCCCCATCTCGACTTGGAAGCGCTCAACGTCGTTGTAGCCGTACGCACCGCCGCTGGGACGTGTTGGGCCGCCAGTGCAGGACCGGCTCGCCAACCGATCTACGCCGAGGACATTCTCAGCAGCGATGGTGTTTTTGCTTGCGTCTCGCCGCACGAGACGCTGTTGATCGGTGGCAGATCCTTGCGTTGTGGCGATGTCCATCTTGCGCAGCCTGTGGGTGACGTGAGCGGCCCTGTGTACGAGACATTTTGCACCGAGCACGAATCTGGCTTCGTCACCAGTGGCGACCTGTGCACGCTGACATCGTTGATCGGCAGCCATCTGCACGTGGACCCAGACACGGGGCGCGGCGGCTGGTATCCTGTCCTCGCGGTTGAGGAACGACAGGGACAGCCTGTCCTCTTCACCCGCTGTGGCGATCGCGGGTACGACATTCACAGTGGATCAAGTTGGCGGGCGTTGGCGGAAGTGCAATAAACCCTTTCACCCCAAAAGGAACCAATCTATGGCAAGCATCGAAACATCCACCCCACTGGCGATCCACGGCGGCGAGCGGCTGCGGCAAGCACCCTTCCCCGCACGTGGACACATTGGCCCCGAGGAAAAAGCGGCCCTTGACGCGCTCTTTGATCACGCCATCGCCACCGGCGGCGCGCCAGGCTACAACGGCGACGAGGAGATGGCCTACTGCGCCGAATTTGCCGACTACCTGGGCGGCGGCTATGTGGACGCTGTCAACTCGGGCACGTCTGCCGTCTACGTCGGGCTCAAAGCGCTCAACCTGGAGCCGTTCAGCGAGGTCATCGTCGGCGCGGTGACCGATCCGGGGGGGCTGATGCCCGTCCCCTTGCTCAACCTGATCCCCGTCATTGCCGACGCCGAACCGGGCAGCTACAACACAGGACCGGCCCAGATCGAGCCCCTGATTTCGCCACTGACCAGTGCCATCGTTGTCGCCCACATCGGCGGTGAGCCGGTGGACATGGCCGGGATCATGGCGTTGGCGCGGCAACACAATCTGCTCGTCCTCGAAGATTGCGCGCAGGCGCACGGGGCCAAAATCCACGGGCAGATGGTGGGCACCTTCGGCGATGTGGCGGCGTTTTCCACCATGTCGGGCAAGCACCACTGTTCGGGCAGCCAGGGTGGGCTGGTCTTCACGCGAGACGAAGCGCGCTATTGGGAGATCCGCCGCCAGTCGGATCGGGGCAAACCCTTCGGCTTGCCCGCCGGTTCAACCAACAGTGTGGCGTCGCTCAACCTCAACCTCAACGACATGGCCGCCACGGTGGGCCGCGCCCAGTTAAAGAAGTTGCCCGATCTGGTGGCACGACGACAGGTAGTGGTAGCAAAATTGGGCGAAGGCATTGAGGATCTGTCCACCGTCTCGCTGCCGCCGCTGATCCCCGGCGCGGAGGCCGTCTATTGGTTCCTGCGCATGCGCTTCCACCCGGTCAACGCATCCTGCAACAAGGAGAGCTTCTGCCAGGCGTTGAGCGCCGAGGGGCTGTCCATCAACCCCAGCTATCGGGCGGCGCTGCCCCACACCATGGATTGGTTTGTTGAGCGCCGCGTCTTTGGCCGTCCTGGCTATCCGTGGACGAGCGCCGACTACAAAGGCGATGCACAGCGCCAGTTCCCCTGTCCTAATGCTCACGCCGTCATGGACGATCACTTCAATCTCACTATCCACGAAAACTGGAGCAGCCAGGACATCGACGACGCTATCGCCATCTTCCGCCGGGTTGACGAACACTACGCGAAACAGTAAATTGAGAGATGTTCACCGCAAAGGCGCAAAGGGCGCAAAGACCAGAAGTGAGATCCGCAGATTGCACGGATTAGAAGGATTTCAGAAAGTTCAACGCAGTGTTTTGGAACTGCGATGTTGATTGGATCGTCGAAACCAAGGAGCGGCTCATCCCCAAATCGTCAAAAACAAATCCTTTTAATCCGTGTAATCTGTGGATCAATTCTCCTCCCCACCACTCGTAAAGGATCACGCCAATGCGCATCATCGACGCCCACAATCACCCAGATTGGCATCGCCATGACCTCACAAAGTTTCTGGCAAACATGGCGCAGTACAACATCGACAAGACGTGGCTGCTCTCCTGGGAAGCGCCCATCACCGAGTATGATCCCAACTACAACACGGTCTCACTCGTGGCCGACAACGGCTACCCTATCCCCTTTTCGCGCTGCCTGGCCTACAAACAGGCCGCACCCGAAAAGTTTGTGCTCTGTTACGGTCCTGACCCACGCCGCCCAGACGCGATTGATCAACTGGAAGCGGCGATGGAGGTTCACGGCGTGCAGGTTTACGGTGAACTCAAGCTGCGGATGATGTACGACGATCTCGACGCGCTGCGACTTTACCGCTTTTGTGGGGAGAAGAAGCTGCCGGTCACCGTCCACATCGACTATGAATTCGACAGCGGACGCAAGTATCCGCGCCCCAACTGGTGGTATGGCGGCGGCATTGATCCGTTTGAACGGGCCGTGCGCGCCTGCCCCGACACCATCTTCATCGGCCATGCGCCGGGCTTCTGGGCCCACATCTCCGGCGATGACCAGTACAACAAGGTCCCCTACCCCACGGGCAAGGTGGAGTCAGGCGGCAAGGTGTCTCAGATGTTCCGCGACTACCCCAACCTTATGGCCGACCTTTCCGCCGGTTCGGCGTTGACAGCCCTGAGCCGCGATCCCGAATTCGCCAAAGAGTTCCTCATCGAATTCCAAGATCGTCTCCTCTACGGCCGCGACTACTTCGACAACCGGCTACAAGATTTCCTCAACGGTCTGGGGTTGCCCGAAGACGTAATGGCGAAGATCTACTGTGACAATGCACTGCGGTTGGTGCCGGAATAGGAAAAAACAATGAAAGTATTCATGGTCACCGATATGGAGGGCGTGGCGGGGGTGGTCTCGTTCACGCAGCAGTCGTACCCGGATGGGAAGTATTACGAGCAGGCGAAGAAACTGGAGACGGCGGAGGTCAACGCCGCGGTGGATGGGCTGCGCGACGCCGGTGTGGACGAGATCCTGGTGTGGGACGGTCACGGCGCGGGCGGCATTAGCTTCGAGGATCTGCACCCCGCCGCCAAATTGCTACACGGACGCCCGTCGCCGCCCTGGTCGCGGCTCAACGAGGTCATCGCGCAGTACGATGTCTGTGTGATGGTGGGTCAACATGCGCGGGCGGGTGTGGCGACAGGCAACCAGAACCACACCCAGAGCAGCCAGACCGTCGATTACTACAAGCTCAACGGCAAGTACATCGGTGAGATCGGCCAGATCGCGCTCTATTTCGGCGCGTTTGGGCTGCCGCTCATCTTCCTCAGCGGCGAAGAGGACGCCTGCCGCGAAGCCGAAGATCTCGTCCCCGGCATGACCACCGTCGCCGTCAAACAAGGATTGGGCCGCGGCTCCGCCATTTCGCTCTCGGCGCAGGAAGCACGTCGCCTGATCTGCCTCGGCATCAAAACCGCCATCGACAAACAACGCGCCGATCCCATCCCGCCGCTGGTGTGGGACGGCCCTTTTGTCCTCGAAAAGCGTTACTTCCACACCGACACCGCCGACGGCGCATCCAGCCAGCCCAACGTCGAACGCGTGGACAGCCAGACCGTGCGGCTGCGCAGTGATGACATTCGGCAAATCATCTATAAGTGATTTTCGATTGAAGGAGTTTTCCATGACACTCACCCAAACCAATCTCGCCCTCTTCGGCGGCGCACCCGCTGTGGATGCGGGCAACAAAGACATTTTTCATTGGCCAATTGTGACGGCGGAGGACGAGGCCGCCGTCCTCGATGTGTTGCGCCGTGGGGCCATGTCGGGCACTGATGTGACGAAGCAGTTCGAGCAGGAGTTCGCCGCCTGGCAGGGGTTGACCTATGCCCTGGGCTGCAACACCGGCACGTCCGCGCTGCACTGCGCCATGTTCGGCTGCGAAGTGGGCGTGGGCGACGAGATCATCTGCCCCAGCCTCACCTTTTGGGCCTCGATCTTGCAAGTCTTCTCGTTGGGTGGCACGGTTGTCTTCGCCGACATCCTGCCCGACACCATGTGCATCGACCCCAACGATATCGAACACCGTATCACCGAACGCACGAAGGCGATTATGGTCGTCCACTACATGGGTCACCCGGCAGAGATGGACCCGATCATGGAGATCGCGCGGCGACATAATCTCAAGGTGATCGAAGATGTCTCTCACGCCCAGGGAGGCCTCTACAAAGGACGCAAACTCGGCACCTTCGGCGACGTGGCGGCCATGTCCTTGATGAGCGGCAAGTCGTTCGCGATTGGCGAAGCGGGCATCCTGGCCACAAACGACCGCAAAATCTACGAGCGCGCCATCGCCTTCGGCCACTACGAACGCTTTAACGAGACCATCGAAGACGAAGATCTGAAGGCATTCCGCAACTTGCCTATGGGTGGCTACAAGTACCGTATGCACCAGATGAGCTCTGCTGTGGGCCGTGTGCAGTTGAAGCACTACGACGAGCGCATGGCCACCATCCGCAAAGCCATGAACTACTTCTGGGATCTCCTGGCCGACGTGCCAGGGTTGAAGGCGCACCGCGTCCCCGCCGATTCGGACAGCAACATGGCGGGCTGGTACGCGCCCCACGGTCTTTACAAACCCGACGAGTTGGGTGGATTGTCGGTGACTCGCTTCGCCGACGCCGTGCGCGCCGAAGGCACAGACTGTACGCCGGGGGTCAACAAGCCGCTGCACGTGCACCCGCTGCTCAACGTTGCCGACGTCTACGGCCATGACCGGCCCACGCGCATCGCCTTCAGCAACCGTGATCTGCGCCAACCGGCGGGTAGTCTACCTGTCAGCGAAGAGATTGGCCGGCTCACCTACAGCATCCCCTGGTTTAAGCACTACGAACCGGCCATCATCGAACAGCACGCCAACGCCTTCCGCAAAGTGGCCGAAAATTACGAAGCGCTGCTCGCCGACGATCCCGGCAACGCGTCGGAACTGGGCGGCTGGCATTTCTATCAACACCGTTAGTTCGATGGGTTTCGACCGCCGAACTTGGCGGGACAACCGGAGCACGTTCATGCGGTCGAAACCCATCCTACATGACTTAGGACCCTACCTGTGAAGACAGTCCACCTACGCGCTGAATACTACCAGCAGTTCGACGCCGATCTCAGCCGCGATGTTCCGGCTGAAGGCTACGGCGGTTGGCGCAGTGTGGATCTGCCCATCGATCTGGCGCGCACCGCCGTTGTCGTGATGCACGCCTGGGAAACGGGGACGCCGTCGGCCTACCCGGGTTGGCACCGCGCCGTGGAGTACATTCCACGCGCTCAGGCCATTCTGGACCGAGTGATGCCGCGGCTCCTGGCAACGGTGCGCGATCAGGGTCTTCACCTCTTCCACGTGGTGGGCGGTGGCCACTACTATCAGGAGTGCCCCGGCTACAAACGGGCGGTCGGGTTGGCCGGTCCGCCGTTGCCCGCGCCCAAAGCGCCGGTTGATCCATCCTTGGAAGAGCTGCGCCGCTTCCGCGCCCGCCATGTCTTCGTGGGCGAACACAACCGCGCCGACGTAGACGCCGGCTTTGCCGGGTTGGATTTCCCGGCGGCGGCGCGTCCACTGGGCGAGGAAGGCATCGCCGAGAACGAGCAGCAGTTGACTGCGCTCTGCCTCGATGCAGGCGTCAACCACCTGATCTACGCCGGTTTCGCCATCAACTGGTGTCTGCTCATGTCGCCCGGCGGCATGGTGGACATGAGCCGCCACGGCGTGATGTGTTCGGCCTTTCGTCAAGCCGTCACTGCTGTAGAAAACAAGGAATCAGCCCGCGCCGAAGCGCACAAAGAAGAAGCGCTCTGGCGCGTGGCCCTGGCCTTCGGCTTCATCTTCGACGTGGACAACTTCATCACAGAAATTTCATCACAAAAGTGAGCAAGCCATGAGAGCAGGTTGGGCCGAAGTAGATATCACCCCACCGCTAGGACTGCCCATGGGCGGGCGCGGTCCTCGGTTTGCACCGGGGACCGAGATCCTGTCGCCCTTGATCGCGCAGGCGCTGGTCCTCGAAGACGACGACGGCCGCCAACTGCTCTGGATCTCCGTCGATCAGCTGGGCGTAGATCGCGACACCGGCAACCGCTTACGCCACGAGTTGGCTGAAACCACCGGCATCCCCTATCCCGCCGTCGTCGTCAACTTTTCGCACACACACTGTGGACCGATGGCCGGCATCACGGCCTACGCCACCACCGTCCCGGCGTCGCCCGAACTGGCGGCCTATGACCGTCACCGCGACGCCCAGATCGTCCTGGCGGCGGCGCAGGCCATGCACGCACTGCGCCCGGCGTCGGTGACCTATCACCGCGGCGCTTCGCAGATCGGCATCAACCGGCGCAAGCGCGACGAAACAGGCGTCATGGCCATGAACCCCAACCCCGACGCGCTCTACCTGCCCGATCTGCCCGTCTTCGACATCCGCAGCGAAGACGGACGCGCCCTGCTCTTCAGCCACGCCTGCCACCCGGTGATCGTCTACGGTTTCGCCTGGCAGGCCATCTCGGCGGAATACCCTGGCGTCTGTCGGCGTGAACTGCGCCGTCGCTTGGGCGAGCAGGTCCACTGTCAGTTCTTGCAGGGGCTGACCGGCAACATCCGTCCACGCGTGCTGGCCGATCTGGAGAATGGACGCTTCCGCAAGGCCACCCCCGCCGATGTGGAATTCACCGGCGTGGCCCTGGCCGAAGACGTCCTGGCCGCAGTGGACAGCCCTGGCGAAGCGCTCACGCTCTCGGTGCGGGCGGCCAGTGGCTGGTTCCCCGCGCGGCGCGATCAGACGCAGTTGCCACCGCTGGATCTGTGGGACCGGATGGCGGCGTCCACCGTCGAACTGGATCGCAACCTGGGCCAGTATTGGTCCACCCGCTACCGTTCAGGCCCGCCGCTGCTGCGCGCCGAGTCGTGGCGGATCGGCCTGATCCAACTGACGCCCGATCTATGGGTCCCCTGGTTTGCCGGGGAACCGGTGGCCGAGTGGGCGCTGCATCTGCGCCAGTGGTTCGGCGGGCGCGAACTCCTTCCCCTCGGCTACTGCCAGGACATGTGTGGCTATCTGCCCACCGACGAACTCCTGCCCGAAGGCGGCTATGAAGTCATCGATTCCAACCGCTACATGACCAGCGGCCCCGGCATCTTCGCCCCCGGCCTCAACGACGCGGCAAAGCAGGCATTCCACGGGCTAGAGAGGCAGATTGGATAGTGGGATGATGCGATGGTCCGTCGTCCGTCGTCCGTCGTCCGCAAATCGTCAATCGAAAATCGTCAATCGTCAATAATCCAAGGAGATCCCCATGCTTAAAATCGGCATCCTCGGCAGTGACAACAGCCACGCCGACCGCTTTTCCGAGATCCTCAACCGGGAGGACCATCCCAGTTATCTGCCCAATTCGGGGGCGCAGGTGGTGGCCATCTGGGGCCAGGAAGCAGAACGTACGCAGCAGGTAGCCCAGAACGGCAAGATTGCCACGATTGTAGACAGCCCCGAAGCCATGCTTGGCCAGGTGGACGCCGTCTTCTGTGTCACCCGGCATGGTGGGCTGCACAAGGATCTCGTCGCGCCCTATTTGGCGGCAGGCGTCCCCGTCTTTGTGGACAAGCCGCTGGCCACCGAGCCCGCCGACGCCCGCGCCATCGTCGAATTGGCGCGCAAACATGGCACACCGTTTACCTCCTTTTCCACAGTTCGTTTCAGCGCAGACACCCAGAAGTTCTACGCAGAGACCCAGAAATTGGGCGGCGTGCGCACCGGCGTCTACACCGGGCCGGCCACGCGGCGCAGCGTCTATGGCGGCGTAATCTTCTATGCCATTCACAGCGTCGAACTGATGTTGATGATTCAAGGGAGCGGCGTACAGTGGGTGCAGGCCGTGGAAGGTCCTGCTGTAGACGATCAAGGCAACGGCAACATGACCGCAGTTTGCGCCTGGGCCGACGGCGGCATGGCCTCGCTGCAACTGACGGTCGACGCCCACTACGGCTTCCGCGCCGTGGCGCTGGGCAAAGAGGGTTTCCACAGCGCCCACCTCAACATCAGCGACTGCTACGTCGAAGGCATGAAGCGCATCCTGCCGATTTTGCGCGGCGAAACCGCAGGCGATGTCGCCCCCGAAGCCATGATCGAGGCGATCCAGATCGGGGCAGCAATTGATCTGAGTTTAAACGAGGGGCGGCGCGTAGAGATTGGGGAATTGTGAGTGGTGATTGGAGATTGGGGGATTAAGCGATTAGGGGATTTCAGCTCCGGTACACGATCTGAAATCCCCTAATCGCCCAATCCCTTAATCTCCAATCCCCCCCTCCAATCTCCCAACCGCCCACTCAACACGATCCCAATCACCAATCACTTCTCCCCAAGGAGCCGCTATGTCTCAACCCTCTCCCCTCGGCGTCTGTGTCTTGCCGCCGCCGCGGCCGAATGCGTCGCGCACGGTGAGCTATCCTGACTATATCCACGAGATTCTAGGACATGCGGGAGTGGCGTACACGTCGCTCGCGTTCGATGACCTGGCATCGGCATTGCCGCAATTGACGGTCCTGTTGACCGTGGGCGAAGCGTCCTTGCCCGCAGATCTGGCGAGCGCGCTGCAAGCTTGGGTGGGCGGCGGCGGGCAATGGATCAGCGTAGGCGGCGTCTGCGGGCAAGTCGATCTGTTGGGGGTGACGCCTGAACCGTCGTCCTATCTCAGCTTTGGCGGCGGCGGATCGAGTACCCTCGGTGAAGGTTATTTGCAGCCGACGGCGGCGAGCCGTCTCACCGAGCAAGTGACCATGCCGCTGCACTTCTTCAACGGCATCCCCGTGCGCGTGGACGATGCCACCGTCCTGGCGTCGGTGTTGGATGCCCATCAGCGCGCCGGCAGCCGCCCAGCGCTAACGGTGAAATCCGTCGGTCAAGGACGTAGCACGCTAATTGCGGTGGACATCCCCGGCACAGTGGTGCGCATACAGCAGGGGATCGGCGTCACCCGCGACGGCGTCTCCGCGCCCGATGGCACCGCGCCGGTGGGCGACAATGTGCTCAAGAGCGGCGACGGCAGCGTCCTCGATTGGATCTTCGATCGGCAGCCGGTGCCGGGCGTGCCAGGGCTGAACGCCTTCTTGCAGCCCATCGCCGATCTCTGGCGCGAACTGCTGCTGCGCGCCATTTATGAAGCTGCTGAGGTCGCAGGGACGGCGCTGCCGGTCCTCTGGTTCTATCCGCGCAACCTGCCGGCCCTGGCCCACCTCTCCCACGACACCGACGGCAATGAAATTCCGCTGGGCGAACGGCTGCTGGAGGTGGTCAACGAAGCGGGGATCCATTCGACCTGGTGTGTGATTGTCCCCGGTTACCCGCCCGAACTGATGGATCGCATTAAAGCGTCGGGGCACGAATTCGCCATGCATTACGATTCCATGAGCGACGACTGCCCGTGGAGCCATGAACTTTTCCATGCGCAGTGGGTGCAACTGGTAGCGATGTTCGGCGGCGAGCCGGTGAGCAACAAGAACCATTACCTGCGCTGGGAAGGCGACGTAGAGCTTTTCCACTGGTGCGTGGAACACGGTATTCAGTTGGATCAGACCAAAGGCGCGTCGAAAACGGGGGAGGCCGGCTACAACTTCGGCACCTGTCACGTCTACTTCCCTGTGGAGTTTGGCGGCGAGGTCATCGACGTGTTGGAAATGGCGACGCCGACCCAGGATCTGGAGATCTTTGCCCCCACGGCGCTGCTCTATCCGTTGGTGGAGGCTGTCCTCAAGAGCAACGGTATTCTGCATCTGCTCTTCCACCCGGCCCACATTGCCAAATCCGGTGTGGCGGAAGCCATCTTCGAAGCGGTAAGGGTCACTCACGCTGCGGGCATGGAATGGTGGACGGCGGCGCAGATCAACGCCTGGGAGCGGGCGCGACGGCGTGCCACATGGACCTGGTCTGCCGACGGCATCTTGCTGCACAACCAGGCCGAACTGCCATTCGCAACAGTGTTACAGTTGGGTGAACATCCTACGATGGCCGTCAACGGGGCGACACAAACTGCTGTCTCGGTGCGCCGTTGGGGATTCGATTTTTCTGCTGTTGTGCTACCGGCAGATCTTTCAAGCGGCGCCGATCCTACATAGCCTCAATCACTTCCGACGGCATAAGGCTCCCGCTAAGCCGCAGTCACGCCAAGACCAGGCGCTGTGGGCACCCTCACCTGCCAACGCTCAATCTTCTCCTAAGAACCGCGTGATGACATTGGCGGTGATGCGCGAAATGGCATCGTCAACCAGCAAGCAGGGGACATAGGTGATCGACCCCACCGAGAAGACGGCCCCGTTGGTGGGTGTCTCGTAGTAGACAATCTCTGCGCCGCCATCGTCAATG
>WGMT01000067.1 GCA_016124945.1 bacterium
CTTCACGACGCAGACCGGCAATGTCAACGACCCGGCCAACTCGGACGCCAACCCGACAACGGGTGAAACAGCACCGGTCACCTTGACGCCCGGCCAGAAGAACCCGAACATCGACGCCGGTCTCATCGTGGTGCCGCCGCCACCGGTCCTCTTCGACTGGGGTGACCTGCCAGACGCCAGCGGTGTGACCAACCCCAACGGGCCTGAGTACAACACCGACAGCAACGGCATCACCGGCCCCAGCCACCGCATTATCGAAACGTTGTTCATGGGTGCCACCGTTGACGCAGAAACCAACGGCCAGCCCAGCGCCGACGCCACCGGTGACGATGTCAACGGCACACCTGACGATGAAGACGGTGTGACACTGCCCGTCTTCCTGGCCGGCAATCCGGCCACAGTGGCAGTGACGGTCACCAACAACACCGGCGTTGCCGCCACGCTCTACGGCTTCATCGACTTCAACGGCGACGGCGACTTTGACGATACCGGCGAGGTCGTGACGGCCACTGTTGCCAACGGCACCAACGGCGTTGTCAACCTGACCTTCAACGTGCCGCTGGATGCGGATTCGGTACAGGAACTTGGCGCTCGCTTCCGCCTCAGCACCGACGCCGGTCTCGGCCCCGACGGCCCCGCCGGCGACGGTGAAGTGGAAGATTACCTGATCCGCATCAACGTCTTCGACCTGGCGCTGCGCAAGCAACTGGCCGCCGGTCAGCCTGCCAGTGTAGAACCCGGCGACGATGTCACCTTCACCCTAACTGTCTTCAACCAGGGGACGGTGGACGCCTTCAACATTGAAGTCGTCGACTACCTAAGTGCAGATTTACAACTCAGCCCCGTCGACACCAACAATTGGACGGCAGACGGCAGCAACGTGGTGAAACAGATTGCTTCTCTGGCTGCCGGCCAGCAGGCGACGCTCAACATCGTGCTGCGCGTCTCGGCAGACTTCCGCGGTGATGAGTTGATCAACTGGGCCGAAATCTCGAAGGGCGACGACGACACGAATCCCAACAACACGCCGCCTGTCGACATCGACAGCACGCCAGACAAGACGAACCAGAACACGCCCGGTGAACAGACCGGCACCTTCGTCGACGACGAGGTGGGCCAGAACGGCAAGACCGGCGGCGACGAAGACGACCATGATCCGGCGATCATCACCGTCGATCAGCTTCCCGCCATCCTGGTGACGAAGACGTTGGAGACGCCCAACCCGGTGAGCGTAGGCGCGGAGATTACCTTCTCCATTCGCATCACTAACACCGGCCCGACCACCATCGTCACCTTGCCGCTGAGCGACACCTACGAAGCGGAGTTCATCACCTTCGTGCGTGGCATCCCGCCCCACGATCGTGCCACAACCGGCGAAGTAGAATGGTTCGATCTGACAACAGTCTTCGGTGACCTGGCCCCCGGCGCATCGGTGGAAGTGAAGGTTGTCTTCACCGCCGACAAGCCCACGCCGACGACGATCAACGTCGCCACTGTGGTCAACGCGTTAGACGAAGACGACAAACCGTCGGGTAGCGGTAGCTCTACCGGCGTCATCATCCAGGATCCGACGGTGGTGGAATTGCTCAGCTTTACCGCCATTGGTGTGAACGAATCCATGATTCAGGTTTCGTGGGTCACCGGGCTGGAGATCGACACCTGGGGCTTCCACATCTGGCGCAGCGAAACGGGCAACCGCGCCGACGCCGTCAAGGTAACGACGCAACTGGTCCCCGCGCAGGGGAGCGCCAACAGTGGCGGCAGCTACAGCGTCCTCGATAGCGGCGTACGTCCTGGTGTCACCTACACCTACTGGCTGGCCGAAACCCAGACCGATGGCATCATCCTCGAGTATGGGCCGGTGACAGGCCGAACGGGTGAGCAGCCGTTCAACAACCAGCGAATCTTCTTGCCGGTGGTGGGGAGATAGACGAGATTGAGCGATTAGGGGAATGAGCGATTAGGGGAATGGGGACCGGTGACGGTCCCCATTCCTTTTTTTGTGGGTGATTTTCAGGCGCAGTTGATGGGCGCGTTTTTGAACAGGTTGGGATACGTCGCGGAGTTGACGCGCTGATAGGCCCTCACCCCCAGCCCCTCTCCCAAGCGGTAGGGACGGTGAGCGCGTCTGACTCTCTTGTTTGTAACGCAAGTTTCGCCGACTGACACACTCGGTGGGAGAGGGGAGCCAGAGTCGTGTTGACGCGCTGGCTCCCCTCTCCCACCCACGTTCGACAGAGACGACACAAACGCAGTCTTGTCTGATACTTCGTCACCGCAACGTAGTCAGCGCTGTGGGAGAGGGGCTGGGGGTGAGGGCCTCCACTCACGCATCCCCCGCTCCCTTCCCACCGCGCGCCCGCCGCTTGGCCTCACGCAACCGCGCCAGCGAGTCCGTAGACGTACGCTCGTCCGGCTTCTCCTCTTGCACGGACGCCGCTGGTTTTTCGTCCACCACCAGCTTTGAGGAGACGTCCGCCGCCCGCCGCGATTGACGGCTACGCGCCCGCTCACGGGCGTCGAAGAGTGTGCCTAAGACGGGAGCAGATGCGTCTGCCGTGGGGCGCTGGGCGCGGGAGAGGCCCAGGCGGGAGGCAAGTCGCCCAACGAGACCAGGTTCCAGCATCACCCGGCGCAGCGCAATGTCCAGCGGGAAGAGGAGAACGACAAAAAGCAGCAGCCAGTCCCAGATCTCCTGGACGGCACCGGCGAAGGGCAGGTTGTCGGCGAAGGCTGCGGCAGGGTCGGTGAGTTCGCCGCCGCCGGTCACAGCCGCCAGCCGTCCCAACAGCGCCCGATCCGTCCCCCCCACCCGGTATTCAGGCGAGTACGGTGCGACCAATCCCAACGTCTGCTGACCGAGAATGTCGCCGTCTTCCGCCACGGAAAGCCGCACAAGATAAGCCCCCGGCAGCGCCGCGTCTATGTCGACGGCGTATTGGCCCGCGCCGGTCTGGCGCAGCGTCGTCTCCGTCACCGAGAGGTCGGGGCCGATGATGGTGGCTTCGACGTCGAGGAAGTTGCGGGGCAGGCCCAGATCGTCTTCGGCGGCGACAGTGAGGACGGCGTTGCCGCCGGCATAGTCGGCGCGTGCGGCGATGCCTTCCACCTGCGGCAGGGGCAACGTCCAGTCCACCAACTGTGCCACAAAGGGGGCGAAACCGTCCCACGTCACCCATTCGGTGGCCCAACGGCCTTTGAGATCCGAGGTCCAGACGGCGGCGCGGCCCAGGCCGTAGTTCCACGTCGCCAACAGGGGATCACCCTGCGGCGTGGTGAGCACCACCTGCGCCGTTTCCTTGGGCGTGGTGCCGTTATAGCCCCACAAAAGCGGCAGTTCGGCCAGTACCACCCCCCGCAGCACAGGACTCGAAAGCGAAAGAAAGGGGTAGAACGGCTCCTCCACGATGTAGCGGCCCACGGCCTGCACCGTCTCTTTGAGGAAGAAATCGGGCACGCGCATAATGTCGGTGGCCGGGTAGTAGCGTCCGCCGCCCTGTTCGGCCAGCCCCATCAAGTAGAGCGCCGAACCGCCGCCTGCCGCCACAACGCTAAGGGTGATGCCTTCACCGCGCATCTGTACAGCCAGTGTGGCCAGTTCGCCCTCTTGCAGCCAGCCGTCGGTAAGCAGGATGATGTGCTTGAGGCGGGCGTCCACCTGTTGCAGGGCGCGGTAGGCGCTTTCGACACCGACTTTGATGTTGGTGTCGCCCTCAGCTTCGATGCCGCCGATAGCGTTTTCGATCTGGGCGAAGCCGTCTACACGGTTGATGTCGATGGCCCAGTGGGCGCGGCTGTCGAAGGCCACGACGCCCAAATAATCTTGCGGCCCCAACGCCGACGCCGCCTGCATGACGGCCTCTTTGGCGATGTCGACTTTGGGCTGCCCCGAAGGACGACGTTCATAGGTCTGCTCCAAATTTGGGTCTTCGCAATGACAGGCCCCCATGCTGCCCGATTTGTCGACGACGAGGGCGAGGGCAAGGTTAGGGGATTGTTCGCGGCTGCGCACGTCCATGTCCACGGGCAGGGTTTCTTCCAGCGGGGTGCGCAGGTAACCGCCTGCGCCGAAGGCATTTTCGCCGCCGGTCATGAGCAACCCCTTACCCAGATCGCGCACGTAGGCCTGTAACATGTCCATGCTGCCGGCGGGTAACGCCGTGGCGGAGACATTGGCCAGAATCACGCCGTCGTAGGCGGCCAGTTCGGAGAGCGTGGTGGGCAGGTCGGCGGGGGCGACGGTGGAGACGTTCATCGACGCCGCACTAAGCGCCTGGGCCAGGTTGGCCCCGTCCTCGGCGGTGGAGACGAGCAGGAGGCGCGGTTCGCCGTGGACAACAGTGAAGGCGCCCGCTTCGTTGTTCTGCAACCAGGTGTCGTTGTCGGGGACGACCTGGGCGCGGAAACGTACGAAACCGCCCTGGGCGTCGTCGAAGGGGACACGAAAGCGGTTGATCCCCGGCTGCAAGCGCACGCTCTGGCTGTGGATCAGCGATCCGTCTGCGAAGATGCGCAATGTTGCGTCGGTGGCCGCCGTGCTGTTCACCGTCAGCGAGAGATCGAAGTTCTGTCCTTGGCGCACGTCGGCGGGGACGTCGAGGCGTTCCATCAGCACTTCCACGTCGCCTTCGGGGCCGCTGAGCGGGATGTACGAAAGTTCAATGCCCTGAATGGCGGCGAGTTCGGCCTGTTCCACGGCGCGGCCCACGTTTTCGCGCCCGTCAGAAAGGAGCACAATGCGCCGCGCCCCGGCGTCGGGGAAGAGGGCCGTGGCCAGTTGCAAGGCGTCGCCGATGTTGGTGCGGCTGCTCACCGGCACCGAAGAGAGGTCCGCGAAGAGTGGATCAGGCGAAGCCAGCCGCTCCACCAGCGCGTCCCCGCCAAAGACGACGATGGCGGCCTCGCTGTCCTCAGGCATGTCGTCCACGGCGGCGCGGATCAGCGCTTCGCCGCGCGCCCGTTCCGCCGCGGGGACGCTGTCGGAGACGTCGAGCACAAAGACGGTGGTGAGCGTGTCCGAAGGCAGGCGCAGTTGCACACCGGCCAGCGCCCCGATCAGCGCCGTCATGAGCAGCGAGCGTAACGTCAACCCGATCCAGAAGCGCGTGCGGGTCGGTCGTCGATCCCCCAGCAGCGCCAGCCCGATCATCGCAGGGACGAGGAGGAGAAGCCAGAGGGTGGTTGGGTAGATGAAGGTTAGGGACATGGTTGCTTTCTATTAATTTAGTGCGTAGTGCGTAGTCCGTCGAGGACCTTGTCGCTTGATTGGCGACCTGTCGCCCGAGACGAAAAATACATTGTCGGCGCTGCATCACACCAATTGTGCTCAAATTCACTCAACGGACTACGCACTACGCACTAACCTCTCCACGATTCAATCGATTTTGAACCAATTTTCTCACCCTCCCCACCGCCCCCCGCTGATACGCGATCCACTCCGCCACGAGGACGATCAACGCCACGAACGCCGGCAATCGCCACCATTCACGGCGGGCGGCCTGGAGCAGGGGCGAGATCGGGCCGTTGTCACCAGCGGGGGTGGTGAGCGATTGGGGCGCGATGTTCGATTCTTGCGTCGCCGCCAAATTGACAGCGAAACGGGCCTGGGTGACGCCGTCCCAGGTGATCTGGTAGAGGCCGAGAGCGGCGGTGTCGGCGAATTGGACGCGTCCTTGTTCGGGCAACACACGCACGGACGCACCGTCCGGGCGCACAATGTTGACGGCGTCCACCGTGAGCGGCGGCGCGAAGGTGAGCGGTTCGCCAGGATCCAACGCCAATGGCGTCTGCGCCGAGGAGGCCGCCAGCCAGCTCATGAGGTTACTGAGCAGGATGGGGAAGGCCACCTGCAAGGGCAAATCCGAGCGACGCAGATCGAAGGCGAGCACGGCGATACGTCGGTCGTCCAGCTCACCGGCGAAGAGCAGCGGCGACGTGGGATTGGCTACGTCCACCACGAGCGGACGTGCCCAGGCGGGCGTCACAAGCGATGCGGCGCGCAAGATGCTGACTTCTCCCAGGTTGACATTGTCCAACAGTGGATCGCTGCGATCAACGGCCAGGGGTTCAGGTTGGTCCAGTTCGCCGGTGACGCTGAAAAACTCGCTGCTGCGCACGGGGCCAACGAAAAGCAGGTTGCCCGTAGGCAGCGTCATCGTGACGGGCAGGCTGCCGTCGATGACGGTGAGGGTTGCGGCCGTAGGGCGGTAGTCTGCCGGGCGGACGGTGGTGAGCGCCAGCCCCGGTTGCAGCGCCAGCGCGGTCTCGAGGAAGCGGTTGCCCGGCGTCACCAGCGTCACGTCTACGGCGGCAGCGCTGGGGGCGACGGCCCAGGCGCGGTCGTCGATGGCCAGCAGATCGTCGCCGGAAAGCGAGGCGACGACGGCGGACAGCGTGGGCGGCAGATCTTCGACCACAACCACACGTTCGCCCAACGGCGGCAGGTCGAGATCAAACGCCGCCAGGGCGTCCCCCGCGGTGGGGCTTTCGCTTTGCATTTGGGAAAGGACCAACCTGCGCTGTACAGGATCTGTGCTGAAATTGGTCACCTGCACGAAAGCGATCAAGGACGCGCCATCTGGCGCGCGTTGTAGGGTCACCGCGCTGACAGACTGATTCAACGCGCGCGTCCCCAGGGTGACGAAGCGAATGGGGGCGTCCACCCGATCCAGTAGCAGATCGGCGTTGTCGATGCCGGCGAAGTCGGAGTAGACGACGATCTCCGCGCCAGGCTGGCGTGCGGCCACAGCGGAAGCCAGTTCGAGGGCGGCGTCGAGGCGGCTGCCGCCTGTGCCGGGCTGGAGCGCGTTGACAGCGTCGTGCAGTTGGCGGCGGTCACGGCTCGATGCCACGGCGATGCGCACATCCTCGCCCGCCGTGATGAGTGTGGCCGTGGCGGCGGCGGGCAGGCCGTCGATGAGCATACGCAGTCGGGCCTTGGCGTCGTCGAGGCGCGTGGGCGAACCGTCGGCCGCGGCCATGCCGGCGGAGGTGTCGACGACGAGCACAGCCGTCTGCCCGCCGATGCCTTCGGTCCACGTGAAGGGGCGGGTGAGGGCAAGGACGAGCAACGCGGTGGCGATTAACTGCAAAATCAGGAGCAGGTTGCGGCGTAGGCGCTGCCACGGCGCGTTGGCTTCCACGTCACGCACCATACGCTGCCAGAGGTAGACGCTGGAAATGGTCTGCCGTTGGCGACGCACTTTGAGCAGGTACATGGCCACGATCACGGGCAAGATCAGGGCCAGGGCGAAGGCGGCGGGTGCAAGAAAATTCATGCCAACACCCCCCGGCGGCGCAGCAGCGAAAAGAGCAATTCGTCGAAGGGCAACGAGGTGATCACCGGCACGTATTGGATGGCGCGGGCGGTGCAGAATTCGCGGATCTCGGTCTGCCACGCCTTCACGCTGTCGCGGTAGCGCTGCAGCAGACCGAAGTCCGCCGTGATCTCAATGGCGGCGTCGGTTTCGCTGTCGATGAGGTTGAGATCGCCGCTGAGTTGGGGATCGACTTCCGCCGGGGCCAGGATGTGCAGCACGGTGACGTCGAAACCACGCCCGGCCAGGGCACGCAGACCGGCGGCCCAGCCATCGTCCATGAGATCGGAGATGAGCAGCAGCGGTCCTGGCTGGCGTGCCGCCGCGGCATAGGACGTGAGCGCGGTGGCGAGGTTGGCTTCGCCTTGGGGCTGCACGTCTTGCAGGAAGCGGAAGAGTGGCAGCGCCTGCGGTCGTCCGCGGCGCGGGGTGAGTTGTCCGCGCGCGCCCAGGGTGGAGACGGTGAGTCTGTCCAATCCGGCGAGGGCGATGTATCCTAGTGCGCCGGCGGCGCGGATGGCGTAGGCGAACTTGTTGGGTTCGCCCCAGTCCATCGAGCGGCTGGCGTCCACGAGCAGGTGGACGAGGAGATCTTCCTCTTCCACGAAAAGTTTGATGAAGAAGCGCTCCAGGCGGGCGTAGGCGTTCCAGTCGATGCGGCGGAAGTCGTCGCCCTCGGTGTAGGGACGGTAGTCGGCGAACTCGACGGATTGTCCCCGTTTGGGGCTGCGCCGTTCGCCCTGGATCTGCCCCGCCATCGCCCGCCGCGACAAAATCGCCAGCCGATCCAGCTTGCGCAGGTAGGTCTCGTCGAAGAGACGGGGTGGTAGGGCGGGTTGTGCGGGTTGTTGGGTCATGAATTGGTTCTCGGAGAAGACTCCCCTCTAACTCCCCCCGCAACGGGGGGAGGACTGTTGGTGGGTCGGCGATGTTGGGCGCGTTGTGGGTATATCCAATGTCCCTTCACTCACTCTTCACGTCATCGGCTCCCTCCCTGCCACCACATACTCCACAAAATCACATCCTCTACCATCGCGGGGAAGGCTGGGGAGGGGTTCCGCTACACCCGCTCCGTCATCCCCTCCAAAATCCCCCCAATCACACTGTCAGCGCTGACACCCTCGGCCTGCGCCTCGAAGTTGAGGATCAAACGATGGCGCAGCGCAGGACGGGCCGCGTCGCGTAGATCGTCGAAGGCAGCGTTGTAGCGACCATCCAAGAGCGCGCCGATCTTGGCGGCGAGGATCATAGCCTGCATGCCGCGCGGGCTGGCCCCAAAGCGGACATAGCGACGCACCTCCTCTGGCGCTTC
Organism: bacterium; assembly: GCA_016124945.1. GTDB lineage: Bacteria > Chloroflexota > Anaerolineae > Caldilineales > Caldilineaceae > RI-153. The sequence continues at coordinate 8,629 of WGMT01000067.1, forward strand.
GGGGGAATCGGGGTGAGTGGCCTTGAGCAGGCGGGCGGCGAAGGTGACGACGTGTTCGGCGATGGGCACGCCACGCGCCAACGATTGCATCGCCAGCAGCGTGGGTCCGTCCACAACGGCGCGGGCGGTGGGTTGGTCCGCACCGGTGGTGCGCAGTGCGATTTCCACGAGTTCGTCCACCGTGGGGAAGGTGACGTCGATCTTAAAGAAGAAGCGATCCAACTGGGCTTCGGGCAGCGGGTAGGTTCCTTCCATCTCCAGCGGGTTCTGCGTAGCGAGGACAAAAAAGGGCTGCGGCAGGGGGCGCGTGGCCTTGGCCACGGTGACGCTGCGCTCCTGCATCGCTTCGAGCATGGCCGACTGCGTCTTGGGCGTGGCGCGGTTGATCTCATCTGCCAGGACGAGATTGGCGAAGATCGGTCCTTGCTCAAACTGAAAGCGCCGCCCGTGTTCGTCGTCTACGATCAGGTTGGTGCCCACAATGTCCGACGGCATGAGATCAGGCGTGAACTGGATGCGCGAGAAGGCGCAGTCCACCGCCTGGGACAGCGTGCGCACCAGGACCGTCTTGCCCAGGCCGGGCACACCTTCAAGCAGGGCATTGCCCCCAGCGAGCAGCGTGATCAACGTCTGGCGCACCAGGGCGCGCTGCCCCACGATCACCTGGCCCACCTGCTCCTCAATGGCGGCGGCGTGGCGGCGGAAGTCGTCGGCGGAAATTGGGTGGGACATGGGAGATCCTCGGAAAAAGAATGAATGATGAATGGCGATTGGGCAGAGATGAACAGAAATGAATGAAAAATGAAGAACAATGAATGGGTTGAGAGGGTGAACCCGCGAGTGGTCTCTTTCTGAGCCGTTCAAGTGCCCTTTTCGAGAACGGCCTCCAATGCACAGCCGACGCACTCTACCCATTCATCATTCTTCATTCATTTCTTTTTACGGCTCAAGCTGCGAAAAATAGCCCCGCACATACTCCTCCATCCCCGCCGGGATCGCCTCGCGTTCGAGCGCCTGGTTGGCGGCGTCGATGTAGGTGCCGAAAACGTCCTGGTAGGGGACGAGGGGTGCAGCAGCGCTGCCGGGGAGGGGCTGTTCGGTTTCGCGCACCTGGGTTTCGCCCTGGCCGGTCTGCTGGCCAGGGACGATGAATTCGCCGTCGGTGTCGCCGCGCCGTTCCCAGGGGACGTAGACTTGATCGGCCATCTGCTCTTCAGTGCTGTTGGGGGCATCCCCGCGCGGTGCGTCGGCGCGTCCGCTGCCGGTGTTGGGCGGGAGGGTGGAGGCGTTGGTGCCGCCACCGCTCCCCGCGCTGTTGCCCTGATTGTTGCCAGGGTTGTTGCCGGAGCCGTTGCCCGGCGTGTCGCCCGGGTTCTGCCCCGGCTGGTTCGACGGCGCGGACGCCGCCGCGGCGGACTGGTTGCCGCCTGCCTGCGCCATGACCTGTCGGCCAGATTGCAGGCTATCCAACGTCCGCGCCAGGACGGCCTGGGCGTCGGCGTCAGATTGCGCGGATTCCATTGCTTCGGCGGCAGACTGCGCGGCGGACTGGGCGGCGGAGGCGTCACCGGCCTGGGCGGCCTGGGCGAGAGAGGCCAATGCCTGGGCCAATTCGGCGTTGCCCGCGGCGGCGGCTTCGCCGGCCAGTTGCGAGAGTTCGCGGGCCAGGGCTTCTAGCGCTGCTTCGTCGAGCGAATCCAGCGCTTCGGCCAGGGCTTCGAGGGCCTCGGCGGCGTCGGTCGGTTCGGCCTGGGCGTTGGCTGCCGCCAGCGCTTCAAGCTGGGCGGCGAGGGCTTCGAGTGCTGCCTGTTGGGCAGCGAAATCGGCGTCGAGACGGTTGCGCAGTTGCTCTTCCAGGGCGGCGAAGTCGGCGAGGGCTTCTTCCTGGTCGCCGCGGTTGGCGCGCAGTTCCTCGGCTAACTCGGCCAGTTGACGGGCCAGTTCTTCGCGATCCTCCGGCGTTAGTTCGGTGGACGCTTCCACCTCTTCGGCCAATTCTTCAACACGTTCGGCGGCTTCCTGGGCGGCGCGGGCGATGGCGGCGCGCTCGGCCAGGATCTGATCCATCGGATTGGGCAGCAACGCCAGCGCCAGGACCGCGACCACCAGTACCCCCGCAATGCGCAGTGGGCCGGTCAGCCACGTCAGCGGAAAGTCGCGGGCAGGGTCCACGCTGTGGGCGGCGGCGAGGGCGTCGTCCTGTTGACGGGTGAGCAGATCGGGATCGAAATGGTGCGCGTGCGCAGTGGACGAATCGACGTGGGTCAGAGTCCACGCCGTGGAAAGGCGCTCTTTGAGATGCAGTTCCACGTCCACACGGCGGGCGATCTGAGACGGCGAAAGCGGGCGCGCCAGCGTCCACATTGCCACGGCGGGCAGCCAGAGCAAGAGCGGGGCCAACGTCCACCAAATGGCATTTTCTACGGGCCAGAAACGGGCAACGATCTGCACGAGGACGGCGACGGCCAAGGCAGGCCACAGCGTGCGCTGCGCCAGCCGCCAGCCGTCACGTAGGCGCAAGCGCCGTCCTAGCCGGGCCAGGATGGGGTCGAGGGAGTCGCCGGTAAACATACTCATTCGCCCCATGACGCTCTTGTCTCCGTCACCTGCCAGCCGCCGTCCTCATCGCCCAGACGATCCAGCACATAGGCGCGCCCCGCAGACGCGCCTGTGGGCAGCGTGGCGGAAATCGACACAAGGACGGTATCCTCATCGGGGGCGCGTAGGCTGCCGAACACGATAAACAACTCATCCGCCGCCATTTCGGCAGGCACTTCGTCGGTCCACGCCACGGTGGGCACTTCGTCGATCAGGAACGATGACAGTTCTACCTGGAAGGCGTCGGGAATGGGCTGCTTGGGTTGCACAGCAGTCGTGGCAAAGCCGACGACATCGTCGGTGGTGGTGGCAATCAACAACGTCGGCATGGCAGGCAGATCCAGCTCGGCAAGGAGTTGGTTCACCGCGGCGCTGTAGATGGCGACAGCTTCGGCTGGCGGGTAGCCATCTACGAGCATAGGGGTCGGCGTCCCCGGGGTTGGGGTCGGATCGGCCACAGCGCGCACTTCTACGGCGCGAACAGCCATCGGCGCGGGCATTGCCATGCCGTCAAATGGCGTGGGTGTGGGCAAAGGCGAGAAGATGCTGCCCTGGTATTGATCCGACGTCGTTTGAAAAGCGAAGATCGTGCCGCCGCCCACCAACGCTACCACCAACAGCGCCGTCGTCACACCCGAAGCGCGCAGCCGCCAGCGGCGGATGGGCTGGATCTGCTGCACGGACAGGCCGTAGAGCAGCAGGGTCAAGGCGGCGTAGAAGACCAGGCTGTAGTGGTAAAGCGGACGCACGATAACTGTGCTCATGCCGTTAAGACGGTTCAGTTCGCCGCTGAGCGCCATGCCCAGGCCCCCAAGGAAATTGCCGTTGCTGTTAGAAAGCGACGGTGTCATGGCCGAAAAGAGCGCGCTGAGCGGGTTGGGGATGAGCAGCCAGCTTGGCGGCAGACTTTGTTGAATGATGCCGGTGGCAATGTAGACAGCCAGCGGCCCTACCACAAGGATCAACACAAAGAGATAGCTCATCACCGTGGCGCGGGCGGTGCGTCCTAGCCAGACGGAGAAGAAGATGCCCACCACACCCAGCATCACGGCAATGGTCACCAGCACGATCAGCGCCTTGAACATTTCCGTGAGCGCCACACCGCCAAAGATGAAGACGAGGCTGGCCAACGGCACAGCGGCAAAGATCAAGAGGAAGACATAACTGAGCGCCGCGATCAGCTTGCCCCACAGGATGCTTGCCGGGTGTAGCGGTGTAGTGAGGAGCATGTCATAGGTCAATTTCTCACGTTCACTGCTCACCGCGCTTGCCGTCACCGCGGGGGTGACAAAACAGATGATGGCCAGGAGCAGCAATGCCAGCCCACTGAAAAGCGCCTGGCCAATGCTTGCACTAAGCATCGACGTGTAAAACATATTGGCCACCATGATGCGATAGAGGCCATAGAGCGCACCACCCAGCAACAGCAGCATCCCCGTCAAAATCGCAAACGCCCGCCCCCCACGCATGCGCGAGCGCAGTTCTTTGACGATGATGGGGTTGGGGGCGAGGTTTGAAAGTAAGTTCATAGATTCGTTGACCGTTTCGTTGGTGATTGGTGATTTGTGATTGGTGATTGGGGCGGATTCTTTCGGCGTTGATGATGGGATGATGGGATGTGAGTCTCGCCACGAGCCATCATCTCCATCATCCCATCATCTCGCGGCAGCGACTTCTCCCCAATCACAAATCACCAATCCCTACTCTCCGCGCGTCAGCCGCAAAAAGACCTCTTCGAGATCACTATTTTCTTCGTAAAACGAGACGACCTGATGGCCGCCGTTGACCAGTGCGGCAAGGGCGGCGGCGACGTCGGCGTCTTCGCCCACAAAATCCACGTCGAGGACGCTGTCGGTGTGGCGAATTTCGCCGACGCCTGGATGGGCGGAGAGCAGTTTCTGCGCGGCATCGGGATCAGAGAGCAGCTTGATCTGCAAGATGCGTCCATGCCGGGCCTGGCGCATGATCTGGCTCAGCGGGCCACTGGCGACAAGTTTGCCGTGTTCGATGATGCCCAGCGAATCACACAATTCGGCCAGTTCGGCCAGAATGTGCGAACTGACGATAATCGTCTTGCCCATCGCGCCCAGTTCACGCAGCAGCTCACGCATTTCCACCCGCGCCCGGGGATCGAGACCAGAGGCCGGTTCGTCCAACAACAGCACCTGCGGCTCGTGGACCAACGCATGGGCCAGGCAGAGACGCTGGCGCATGCCGCGCGAGAGGCTTTCCACGTAGGCGTCGCGCTTGTCGCTCAGATCGACCAGGGCCAACAGTTCGTGGACCACGGTTTTGCGTCGCGCTGTCGGCAGTTTGTGGCAACGGGCGAAAAAGTCGAGATATTCCCACACCAGCATGTCTTCGTAGACGCCGAAGAAGTCGGGCATGTAGCCGATTTCGCGGCGAAAGTGATCCCAATCCTGGCCGGCATCTTTGCCGTGGAAGTGAATCTGGCCCGAAGACGGCGCTTGCAGCCCGGCCAGCATGCGCAGTGTGGTCGTCTTCCCCGCGCCATTGGGGCCGATCAACCCAAAGATCGCGCCGGACGGCACAACCAGGTTGAGATCGTCCACGGCCACGAGGTTGCCATATCGGCGGGTGAGATGGGTGGTTTCGACGGCGGCGGTGGTCTGTGTCATGCAAAATTTCCTATGTCATAGCTGCACGCAACCTGCGTGCGGGGTGTGGTCAACGATGCCTTTTACATCGAACGCGATCCGGTCCTCATTGTCCCGCACGCAGGTTGCGTGCGGCTACGGTTTGGTCCCCGAGATCCCCATGCCCAGGTAGATACAGCCACCGCCGTTGGCCTGCGCGCTGACCCGTAGACGAATCTTGCCTTCGTCGTTCATGAGACCGTCCACAAAGGCGATGTCGTTGATCCCAAGTTGCGGCGAGTCTAGCGCCAGCCAGCTTTCGTCGTCCCAGTTGTAGAGCGCGGTGTCGGGCGCGTTCATCCAGCCGCCGTCGGTGCGCAAGGACAGGTGTAGATCCCAAAGCTCGCTGTCGCGGAAATCGGGCGGCACGGTGAAGTCGAAGATGGCGTCTCCGCGGTTGAGAAAAATCGATGCATTGCCAGTTGGGCCACAGGTGCCGCCTTCCACAGGCATTTCCACCAGTTCGTTGGCAAGCAGGCCGGGCGGCAGGGAAAATGGCCCGGCTTCAGGCGCTGGGTAAGCGAAACTGGTGTAGTAAAGCGCTGTGGTCTGCCGGCTAAGCAGTTGACCAGGCACTTCGACGACAGGCGGCGCCTCGTTAAACCAGCCAATCAGGAAAATCTCGCCGGCGCTGGCCGTGGCCTGCATAAAGCCGTCGAAGCCCATGCTCCCCTGCAAAAGATTGTCGAGGACGGTGCGCTTGAGTTCCACCTCACGGTTGGGCGGACCGCCGGTATAGTCTGGCTGGTAGAGACGCCAGGCCAGCGTGGAACCGAGCATGACATCGCTGGTTTGGGTCATTTCCAGGGTGGCGGCAACGCTGCCACCGGCGGCGATGTCGCCGATGCGGGTAAACTGCTCTCCCCAGACCACGGTGACATCGGTCAGCGGGAAGTCGGTGCGGTTGACCACCTCGCCGATGATGCCATCTTCGTTAAAACGGAAATCAGCATCGATTGCGCCGAAATCGTCCCAGCGGGTCTGCTGCATGAAGCTGCGCATGGACCATTGGTTGATGTTCAGCCCACGCAGGCGGCTGGGTTGTCCCTGAATGATCACCATCTCGTTGCCCGGTGTCGGCGCGCCGCTGTTCCACGGATCGGCGTTGCGCGCCAGCGGGCTGAGCAGCCCTTCGCCGTCGACTACGATTTCGTAGGAGTCCTGAGCCGGCGAGAAGAGGCCCATGTAGCTCGTCACCTCGGTGATGCCGCCATCGGTGGGGCGGATCAGCGCGATCTTGTTGAGGATGAGGTCATCGCCGCGCAGCGCATAACCGATGCCGAACGCACCACCTGAAAAGATCAGTGTGATCAGGGGAATGGTGGCCCACGCCCACTGCAAGCGCCGCATCTGCCGCAGCACCAAGTAATTGACAGGCCCCACCAGCAGAATGTAAATGCCGAGCAGGATGGTCAAATTGCGCACCGAAGGCAGATCGAGCGAAGGCAGCATGGAGAGCGGATACTCCATCTGTTCGGCGCGCATGCGGTCGGGCGATATGTCGGGCGGCAGGAAGTCGGGGTAGGCCACACCCGGCCCCAGCAGATTGAGCCAGAAATCAGAAAGGCCGGCCCAGGCGTCGAAGGGCGAGGACGTTACATCTAGAGCGACGAAGTGAACCGCGCCCTGGCCAAGCGGGCGTTCCACGAGCAGCGGAATGTCGTCTTCGGCCACAAGGGTGGTACCGTCCACTGTACCGCGCGCCACGGCAAAAGGACCCGGCACCCGAATCGCCGCATCGTCGGCATAGGTCGCCAACGCGGGGACGCTGTCCATATCCACCAACGATTGGGGGCGCAGTGGCAGCAGCGCATCGGGCAGACCGGCAGCGGTAGTCAGCGCGCCGGCGCCGCCGCCGATGACAAGTCGCCCGCCAGCTTCCACCCAACCGGTGAGCACGTCCACCTGTTCAGGGGTAAGGTTGGACGTATCTGTGTTGTTGAGGATGAGCAGTTCGAACGAACGCAGACCGTCGACGCGGTCGGGCAAATCGGCCAGAGAGATGTCTACGAGCGAGATGGGGCGTGGCTGGCCGGGCAGCGTCAGGCTGCTGATCTGCGAGAGCGCGCCACGTTCGGGGGCGACGATGCCCACCAGGAAATGAATGGCCGAGAGCGGCTGCACCGTCACCGCGCGACTGAGGACAGGGGCAGCGTTGGGATTACCAACATCAACCAGGTTGACGGTCAACTCGCGCGAGAAGCTGTTGGGCGGCACATAGAGGACGATGCGCTTGCGTGCGCCGCCGGGCAGTTCGGCAGGCGTAGCGTAGGTGATCTGCCCGCTACGGCTGTTGATCTGGACCTGCACCTGGGCGTTGAGGTCGCGGCCCTGGTTTTCCAATTCCACCCAGATGGGCAGCCATTCGCCGTACTTGAAGTAACCGTCAAAGGCCGCCGTTACCTGCATAGACAACGGATTCGTTGATCCTTGGGCCGAAACCGTAGACGATGCGCTGCCAAACAGGAACATGGCCAAAACGACAGCGAAAAGATAGAACGCGGATGGAGCAGATTGGGCGAATCTATCGGATTTGGGAAAGGTCATGGTTGGTGCTTTCGTGTTGCTGGCTTGCAGATTTCTGTCCACAGATACCGCAGGTTACAAGGATTGCAGAGGATTGTCCTCAGTAAATTGTGGAATCGAACTGGATCTTTGACGTAGTCTTTCAACAATCTAAACCGCAAAGGCGCAAAGGACGCAAAGAAGAAGAAGGACACGGCTTTCACGGATTAAAAGGATTTACAGAAGAATGCAGAACAAGGATACAACGGTTTCAGGATCGCTTTTTCTGCCCTCCACAGAATCCTGAAATCCGTGTCCTTGTTTCTCTTTCTCTTTCTCTTTCTCTTTCTCTTTCTCTTTCTCTTTCTCTTTCTCTTTCTCCTCTTTGCACCTTTGCACCTTTGCGCCTTTGCGGTGAACATTTGAGTCAGTCTCTGTCCTAGAACGATCCGCGTATGGAAAATGTTTCCACGATTTGACAATCTCTTTTGATCGCAGCAGAATAGTTAGGCAACTTAACCATTAAGGAACTTACCTAGTTTCATGAACACATCGTCCTCTTCGCACGACGAACTGCTCACTGCCGCCATCGACCGTTTCTGGGATGCCGTTCCGCCGACGTGGAACCGCATCCGCACGAATGTGCGCGGCATTGCCGCGGAGCACTTCGACATTTCGGTGGAACAATTTCATATTTTACGCCATATCCGCAAGGGGCTGGCATCGGCGAGTCAACTGGCCGACGAGCGGCAGATCAGTCGCGCCGCCGTCAGCCAGACGGTCAACACACTGGTAGAAAAGGGGCTGATCTTGCGCCGACAAGAGGCCGAAGACCGGCGCTTTGTCCATTTGGCGTTGAGCGAAGAAGGCAACCGCCTGCTCGACGCCATCTTCCAAGAAAACCGGGCGTGGATGCGCGCCAAAATGGAAACCCTCGCCCCCGCCGAACTGGAAGGTGTGATCCAGGCGATGGACGTGTTGAAACGGACGTTTGAGGAAACCTAAAAATAAATTCACCGCAAAGGCGCAAAGGACGCAAAGAAGAAGAAGAAGAAGAAGAAGAAGAAGAAGAAGAAGAAGAAGGACACAGATTTCACGGATTAAAAGGATTTCTAGAAGGATGTAGAAAAGAGATGCATCTCTCGTCTTCTCCTTTCTCCTCTCCTCTTTGCGTCCTTTGCGCCTTTGCGGTGAACATCTGAGCCCCTTGCGGTGACATCTCAGAATCCTGGAAATCCATAAAATCTGTGGATCTCTTCTCTGCCCTTTGCGTCCTTTGCGCCTTTGCGGTGAACCTTTGCATCCTTTTTGTCTGTGAAATCTGTGGACAAATTCTCTTTCATCTGTGGAGTGGACGGCCAATGAACGATGTAAAAAAGCTGTTGCCTTTTGTGAAGCCCTATTGGCTCGGATCAATGCTCTCTTTGATCACGTTGACGACGCTGGTCTTTTTGGATCTGGCGATCCCGCGCCTGATTCAGCGCATCATCGACGATGGCATCGCCGCCCAGGATCAGGGCGTGGTGATCCAGACGGCGCTGATCATGCTGAGCATTTCGCTCACAAGCCTGATCTTCGCCATCGCCAACAACATCTTTTCCGTGCGTGTGGGCGAAGGGATGGCCCGGGATCTGCGCGAGGCGATGTTCAGCAAGATCCAAAGCTTCTCGTACGGCGATCTGGATCGATTTAGCACCGGCAAGCTCATGGTGCGCCAGACCGCGGACATCGGCGCTTTCCAGCGGTTGGTGCAGATCAGCCTGCGCATCGGCACCCGCGCCCCCATGCTCATGATCGGCAGCCTGATCCTGATGTTCACCACCGATCAACGGCTGGCGCTGATCATGCTGCCCCTGCTGCTGGTGACCACCGTTGCCATCGTCTTTTTCAGCACGAAGATGGAGCCACTCTTTTTGACGGTGCAGCAGCGGCTGGATCGGCTCAACACGGTGCTGCAAGAGAACATTGCCGGGGCGCGCCTGGTGAAAGCCTTTGTGCGCGCCGATTACGAAGGCGAACGCTTCGAAGAGACCAACGAAGACTACACCAATCGCTCGGTGCGTGTGATGCAATTTATGTCGAGCATGGGGCCGGTGCTTACGGTCTTCGTCAACATCGGCATGGTCGTCGTGATCTGGGCCGGCGGGCTGGAAGTCATCCGCGGCGACGCCACAGACGGCCAGATCGTGGCCTTCATCAACTACCTGCTCACCACGATGACGCCATTGATCATGATGACGATGCTATCCAACGTGTGGGCCAATGGCATCGCCTCGGCAGGCCGCATCAACGAGATCCTCGACGTGCAACCCGAAGTGAAGCAGTCGCCCGATGCCAAACCGCTGCCCACCCCCGCGCATGGACGTGTCCGCTTCGAGAATGTGAATTTCCACTACAATGGCAACAGCGGCGAGACGGTGCTGCACGACATCGATCTCACCGTCGAACCGGGGACGACTGTAGCGATCCTGGGGGCGACAGGCGCGGGCAAGTCGACGCTGATCAACCTGATCCCCCGCTTCTACGACCCGGTGCGCGGCCGCGTCACCATCGACGGTGTGGACGTGCGCATGATCCAGCAGGATTCGCTGCTGCGCCATGTGGGGATTGTGCCGCAGGAGACGATCCTCTTCTCGGGGACGGTGGCGGAGAACATCCGCTATGGTCGCCCCGAGGCTACGGACGAAGAAGTGGTGGCCGCCGCTCAGGCTGCACAGGCGCACGACTTCATCCTGCGCCTGCCCAACGGCTACGACACCCACGTGGAAGAGCGGGGCGTCAACCTGTCTGGTGGGCAGAAACAGCGTATCGCCATTGCACGCGCCATCACCACCCAGCCCACGATCCTGATTTTGGACGACAGCACCAGCGCCGTGGACGTGGAGACCGAAACCAAAATTCAAAACGCGCTGGATACGATCATGGAGAACCGCACCAGTTTCGTGGTGGCGCAGCGCATCAGCACCGTCCTCCACGCCGACGAAATCTGGGTGCTGGACAAGGGCGCAGTCGTGGCCCGCGGCACACATGACGAGTTGATGGCCACCAGCCCCATCTACCGCGAAATTTACGATTCGCAGTTGGGCGGCGGGCTGAACGGCGAAGCGGTGGAAATGGAAAGAGTAATAAGTAGAGAATAGGAACCAACAATGGCTGTACGTGTGATGCGTCAAAGAGTTAGCGATGACCGGCCACAGGTCCAACGTGGACCGGGGCCGGGCCAGCCGGGCAAGATTGAGAAGGCCAAAGATCCGCGGCAGGCGGTGGTACGTCTGCTAGATTATCTGCGTCCTTTCATGCCGGCGCTGGTATTGGTGATGGGTTTTGTCGTGCTCTACACGCTGCTTGGCCTGTTAGGGCCGTACTTAATCGGCGTGGCGATTGACACCTACATCGGCGGCGGCGACGCGGCTGGGCTAGGGCGCATTGCGCTGATCATGCTGGCTGTCTACCTGGGTAACAACCTGACCCAGGCCGCGGCGGGCTGGATCATGGCAGGGGTGTCACAGCGGGCGCTGAAGCAGATGCGCCGTGACCTCTTCGGCCACATCCAGCAGCTTTCGGTAGGCTTTTTCGACACCAACCCCGCCGGTGGATTGATGAGCCGCCTCACCAACGACGTCGACGCCATTAACCAGGCGGTGTCGCAAAATGTGACGTCTTTGATCGCCAGTGTGCTTTCACTGGTAGGCATTCTGATTGCCATGTTTGTCCTCAACGCCTGGTTGGCGCTGGCAACGTTGCTGGTGGTGCCGATTATGTTCTGGTTCACCCAGTTTGTGGCGCGCTACACGCGACGAGGCTTTCGTGATCTACAAAAGCAGGTGGGCGGACTGAACAGCGTCATCGAGGAAGCGGTCAGCGGCGGCAAGGTGATCAAAGCCTTTGGCCGCAACGAAAGCGCGCTGGAGACATTCCGCAGCCACAACCAGGCCGTCTACACAGCGTCCACTTACGCCAACACCTACGCCCTGTTGCTCATGCCGCTCACCGCTGTGCTGGGCAATTTCTTTGTCATTGTGCTGGCGGGGCTGGGCGGCTGGCTGGCGCTGCGCGATCTGGTGACGGTGGGCACCATTGCCACCTTCATCAGCTATGGGCAGAACTTCATCAACCCGCTGCGTCAATTGGCCAACATGTACAACGCCATCCAGGCGGCGCTGGCCGGCGCGGAACGGGTCTTCGAGATTATGGACACGCCGCGCGAAGACGACGAAGAGGCCGCTGCGCCCTTCGATCAAGTCGACGGCCACGTCCGCTTCGACGACGTCCACTTCAGCTACACGCCCGACACGCCCATCATCAAAGGCATGACGCTGGAAGCCCAGGCCGGGCAGACCATCGCCCTGGTCGGCCCCACCGGCGCAGGCAAGACGACGATCATCAACCTGCTCACCCGCTTCTACGAGATCGACAGCGGTGCTATCACCATCGACGGGCGCGACATCCGCACCATCCACAAAGACGAGTTGCGCCGTCAACTGGGGCTGGTGCTGCAAGACAGTTTCCTCTTCTCCGACACGGTGATGGAGAACATCCGTTACGGTCGGCTCGCCGCCACCGACGAAGAGTGTATGCACGCCGCCGAACTGGCCGACGCCGACCACTTCATCCGTCAACTGCCGCAGGGATATGAGACGCAACTTTCCGAACGGGCCGGCAACCTGAGCCAAGGACAGCGCCAACTTCTGGCCATCGCCCGCGCCATCCTGGCCGACCCGGCGATCCTCATCCTCGACGAAGCCACCAGTAGCGTGGACACCCGCACCGAAGCGCGCATCCAGCAGTCGCTCCTGCGCCTGATGGAAGGCCGCACCAGCTTTGTCATTGCGCATCGGCTCTCCACGATCCGCGACGCCGACAACGTCCTCGTCATCGACAACGGCCAGATCGTGGAACAGGGCAACCACCACGATCTGCTGCAACGGCGTGGGTTCTATCACCAGTTGTATTTGAGTCAGTTCAAGGGGAAGAGTATTTAAGGGATTGGGGATTGGGGGCTTAAGATAGCCAAAGGTGGAGGTGGAAGGCCCTCGCCCTCGCCCATAGGCGTTAACTTAAGTGCTAATCCCCCCCCTTTCTTTGGGCCTCTGTTCGACCTGTGATAGACTTTATCAATCGCCTCATTTGACGACACCTACGCAATCTGACGACCACAATCTGACGACCACAATCTGACGACCACGCCGACATGTACACCGAGTGACCAGTATTTTATTTACCTCCTCCTGCCGCCATCTTCAAAGTCAAGCCGGAAGAACCACCATTGCAACGTGGATCGCAGGCGCGATCCAGGGCGTTGCGCGCCGGGTGGTTCCGTCTTCCTGGGCGGCGGTGACGTGTGGAATCGGCACCCAAATCGTGCATTCCTGAGTATCGAGAAGAGGACCCATGACCCAAGTAGTGATGACTGCCGACGAGGAACGCCTCGCCCACGAAGTAGGACGACGGCGCACCTTCGCCATCATCTCCCATCCCGATGCCGGGAAGACCACCCTCACCGAAAAGATCCTGCTCTACGTGGGCGCAATTGAACAGGCCGGCTCGGTGCGTGCCCGCCGCAACCAGCGCCAGGCTGTCTCCGACTGGATGAGCATTGAACAGGAACGTGGCATTTCCATCACCTCATCCGCCATTCAATTCGAGTATCAGGGTCGTCTGTGTAATCTACTGGATACCCCCGGCCACGAAGATTTTAGCGAAGACACCTATCGCACGCTCATGGCCGTGGACAGCGCCATTATGGTGCTCGACAGCGCCAAAGGCATCGAAGCACAGACGCGCAAACTTTTTGAAGTCTGCCGACGGCAAAATCTGCCCATTCTCACTTTCATCAACAAGCTGGATCACCCTGGCCGTGATCCACTGGAACTGTTAGACGAGATCGAACGGGTGCTTGAGATTGAACCGGCGCCCATGAACTGGCCCATCGGCAGCGGGCCCGATTTTCAGGGTGTCTACGATTTAGAGCGGCAACAGGTGATGCGTTTTGAACGCACCGCGCATGGACGTCACCGCGCGCCGGTGACCATTGCCGGTATTGAGGATCCGGTAATGGCGCAGATGCTGGGCGAAAGAGCCCACGGGCAGTTGTGCGAAGAGGCCGAACTACTGGCCGCCGCCGGCGCCACCTTCGACGTAGACAGCTTCCGCGCCGGGGATTTGACGCCCGTCTACTTTGGCAGCGCGCTCAACAATTTCGGCGTGGAACGCTTCCTCGACGCGTTGGTGGCGCTGGCACCGTCGCCCCAGCCGCGCCAGAGCAACCACGGGCCGATTTCGCCCACCCAGGCCGAATTCAGCGGCTTTGTCTTTAAGATCCAGGCCAACATGGATCCTAAACACCGTGACCGCATGGCCTTTATGCGCATCTGTTCGGGCCGCTTCGAGAAAGACATGTCGGTGCTGCACCCACGGCTTGGCCGTTCGGTCCGCATGAGCCGCCCACACCGTCTTTTTGCCGCCGACCGTGAAACCGTAGAAGAAGCCTACCCCGGCGACGTCATCGGCTTGAGCAACCCCGGCCTCTTTAACATTGGAGACACCGTCTGCACAGGCAAGGCGATCCTCTTTCCGCCGATTCCACCATTTCAGCCGGAACTCTTCGGCGTGCTGCGCAACCTGAAGTTAGACAAGTACAAGCAGTTCAACAAAGGCGTTGAGCAGTTGCAAGAAGAAGGCGTCGTTCAGATTTTTTACGACATCGACAGCTTCCGCCGTGAACCGATTGTGGCGGCGGTGGGGCAGTTGCAGTTCGACGTGGTGGTGGCGCGGCTGGCGGCGGAGTACAACGTGGAAACCACGGTGCAGCCGTCGGAATACACCGTAGCGCGCTGGGTGGTGGGCAGCGAAAAAGCGATTGAAGAGGCCACCTGGTCGAGCCAATCGCGGCGTGTGCGCGATCGCGAGGGCAGGCTGGTGGCGCTCTTCACCTCGGTGTGGCAGTTGAACTACTACGTAGAACGCAACCCCGACCTCAAATTCCTGGAGATCGGCGAACTCGCCCTGGCGTCAACCATCTGACGGCAGCAGCAGCAGCCAGGCGCGACCGCCGTCCCCACAGGATCAGAATCGAACGCAGATTGAGCGGATTGGGCGGATTTGAGCAGATTGATTGCTCAAATCCGCCCGATTTGCGTTCATCCTCCTGGCAGATTTGGCCTACCCACAACGCGAAAAAACCGTTTGCCCGTCCGCACGAGGACGGGTATACTTGCCCCATTCTATAACACCGCCGTCCCGTCAACGCACCCCTCTCCGACCCCCCCGCTGACGGCGGAATCGTCAACACGCGCGTATTGATTTCCGTGCAGGGCATCGCATGCACAAAACGAAGACAGACGCAGATTATCGCAGATGTGAAGACTGTCCTGGCGCGGGGCGGTGGGTTTGGCGCGTTTTGTGTGCCACAAAAAAACGACGCGAAATTTTAAGGTTCCCCATTCGCAAAGGGAATCAATGTGTTCCCCTACAAGCTGCTATCTTACAGAAAATCAAATGTGAACGCAGGTGAAGAAAATGGAGCGGAGCAACCGATTGGAACGACGCGAAGAGGAAACAAACCGAACGGCACGCATACTCGAAATCGTTCAACTGATTGCGACAAGACCGAAGCAATTTCGCGCCTCGGATCTAGCGCAACGATTCGAGATCAGCGAACGCATGGTCAAGAAAGACATTCAGATCATACGCAATGCGCTGAAGCTAGCCCTGTTTTCATCAAAGTCGGGCTATCACTTTGAAGAAATGCCACAACTTCCAGCAGTAAATTACGGCTATACAGAAGCGTTGGCGTTGCTCCAAGCAGCACAAGTGGCGCGGCGGGTTTCAGGGATTGACTCGGCAGATCTATCTGCGGCGATTGCACGGCTGGAAATGCTATTTCCTACCGAGTTTCGTCCACTTCTGCAGGCACTGAATCAACGCCCAACCAAGACAGTACAACGAGAACATCGGCAGCAGATGCTGCGCCTGCTAAACAGGGCACTCCTGGAGGGGAAAAAGCTAGAAATCGTGTATGAAACCGCATCGCGTGACGGTGCTATCGGCGAAAGAGTGGTGCATCCCTATCACATCATGCCCTATGTGCGGTCATGGCAATTGATTGCTCATTGCGAAAAACGCAACGATGTGATCATGTTCAAAGTAGATCGCATTCACCGAGCAACGTTGTTGGAAGAGGGATACAAGGTGGCCGCTGATTTCGATGCAGATGAATATATGGGCAATGCGTGGGGAGTCATTCGAGGCAAGGATCTACAACCGGAGGAGATCTTACTCCACTTCACGCCAGAGGCTGGACGCTGGGTTGTGGAAGAATACTGGCATTCCAGTCAGGAAGTAGAAACACAGGAAGATGGCAGTGTGCTTTTTCGCCTGCACATTCCGATTACGCCGGAGTTTGTGAATTGGTTGTTGTATTACGGGAGTCGGGTGAAGGTGCTTGAACCGCCTCATTTATGCAATCAAGTAGCGCACGAACATCTAAGAGCACATAAGCGATACGAGGAGTGAAAAAAGGGCACATGTTGCAATACAGAGGTCATCCATACTTCGATATTGGGGTAGCTACCATTGCTGCATTTGTTGGCAAAAAGAATCCACAAATCTTAACTGAGCAGGATCTGTCAATGGTAGCGGATTATATTACTAGAGAATATGTCAGGCAACCGCTTAGATCGTTTTTGACAGTAGTATTCCCTAACTCAGGTTTCACGCAGCCAGCGTTCTTCAACCAACCCGATAAGCAACTTAAGTACATTCAAAGTGTACTATGGGGTTTTCGAGAGGAAACGAGTACAACCACTGAACGCTGCATATTTACAGGCAAGCCTGCCGTCGGCCTTTCCTTTGACGTTAAGGACGAGTTACCGCTAGGCAGAGCCTTCCGTCAGCACGTCCCACTGCTCACGGGTGAGGATGTGATCAACTTCCATCCTTATGGAGACGCTGGCTTACCCGTATCAGGAGAAGCAATGCTGGCAATCCAAGCCTTTCCACTGGGATGTGCGAAGTCCGCAGGCCGTCTACTTGTGGTTCACTCGGACAACCCAGACATCACCTACCATTTTGCACGTACATTTCTTGCGCAAAACCGCAGAGCAGTTCAGTTAGCGCAAGCCGCTGACAGTAGCAAAATGCCCGAACCCCGTCGGAAACATCGAACACTGCTGATCGAAACCCTTTTAGAAGCTGAACTGATGCGACATGACGCCCTTGAAGTAGAACTACCATTTAGTGTCAGTGCCTATCACCTCAGTAATAGTGGTCAAGGCCCCGGCCTTGACATTTATCATCTGCCGATGCAAGTCGTAGCATTCTTACGAGAAATGGAAACTGCGAGATACCGCAACCAATGGCATAGGATCGTAGGAAGAGCCTGGGAAGTTGATCCGGACACCAAAGCAGCCAAAGGAAAGACAAAAGAGCCTTTCCAGCCGGCCCGCAATTGGATTTATGAAGACCTGTTTGAGCTTCCTGAAAATGCAACCCGTTTTATCCGTACATATTTCCTGCGCTTTGCGATTCGTTATGCACAAGGCAAAACAGATCCACGCCAAGGATATTCATTGAGCCAGGAATCGGATCTAGTTTCCTGGGATATCACAGCTAACTTCTTAAGGAGGATACTTAACATGGAACCACACCGCATTGAGCAAATCAGAAAAATGGGAGATGGGCTTGCAGAGTATGTGAGTGTGCAGAACGATCGAAGGTTCTTCCGAGACTTCTTTACACTTCAAAACTACGATTACCTGCGTACATCTCTCATCAAGGCAAATCTTGTTCACGTAAGAGCCGGTCATTCGCCTATTTTGGCGTTAGATCCATTCATTGAGGTATTTGAAGATGGAAACGAACTTGCGCGACGAGACTGGCGGCTTGCACGTGATCTAGTTCTGATTCGCATGGTGGAGCAACTTCATACAAAGGGTTGGTTAGGACAAAATCAAGAAACTATGGAGGCAGCACTAACAGACAGTGACACAGAATAACCAAACAACTTCACAACGACTACAGACTGAAAAATACAAAGGAGATGAACAATGGCATTTGTAACAGGATTGATGCTGATCGATGCACCCGCTTCGGCGCTTAACAATGCAGGTAACGTACAAGGGGCGCGAACCGACAACACGGTTGCAGTAAAAGCCATTCGCACACGTGAAGGAGCCTATCCTTATGTATCAGCACAGGCATTCCGGTATTGGCTGCGCACAACACTCGAAAGTGGCGAATGGGGATGGCGCGCTGCACCTATCTATCGAGAAGAAAAAGTAGCGTATACCGACGCCAACCCGATTAAGTGGTGGGATGACGATCTGTTTGGTTACATGCGTGCACCATCAAAGCGAACGTCTGCGCGTGAGAAGAGAGAGGCAGACGAATCGCGTGTCGATGAAACGTCTACAGTGGATACGATTACTCGGGTATCCCCGCTACGCATTAGTACCCTGGTGTCTATTGCACCGGCAACCCCGACCACAGATTTCGGTACGATGTCACGGCACGAAGGGAATCCTGTTCCTCACGAGCATCAATTTTACCGAACAACACTTCAAGGACTCTTGTCTTTGGATTTACACGCATCTGGTCGATTTTCGTATGTGCAGAAGACAGGATATCGAAACCTAGATGACGTACGGATTGAGGAAGCGAAAGAGGCTAATCTTGTTCACGAAGAGACCACGAAGTCGTATGTGCTTCCGCCTCAAGAGAGAACACAACGCATCGCAGCGCTCTTTGAGGGACTTGCGCAACTTGAAGGCGGTGCGAAGCAGACAGTTCACTACACAGATGTTTCACCTTCACTGATTATCCTAGCGGTTACCAAGGGGGGCAACCACATTTTTGGTCATGTAGTAGGCATCGATGGTTATCATCTACCCGACCTCAAACTCGACGCCCTACAAGAAGCCCTCACCGTTTTCAAAGACGAGATCCTATCGACCATTTACATCGGTTGGGTACGTGGCTACATGGATGAACAGCGAGCAAAGCTGGAAGCGGCAATGGGCGAAGGCGGTGCATTGGCCGAGTTTGCAGATCGGATCGTCATTGAACATCCACGTCAAGTGCTGGCCTCCTTTGTGGAAGACTTGAAAAAACCCGAAAACAGCCACTGGTTGGCGTAGGGAGGTTGTCCATGCGGGTACTAAAAGTGGTAGCGGAGGGACAGATCACGTCCTTCCGTTACCCTCACTTCATGCAACAGATTCACCCTACCTACTGGATGCCACCTCCCTCAACCATCTATGGTCACATTTCAAGCGCATTGGGGGAATGGTTCAACCCCGCAGGGGTATCGTTTGCTTATCAGTTCACCTATGAGGCAAAAGTCAAGGATGTTGAGCACATCATTGTGCTTAGCCCAACAGGAGAGCGCAGCAAACTGCCCGGCACCGATATAACCAAGGTGCTTGAAGGCAATGTCAACCCTTTTGATAGGGAACTTCTCTTTCGTCCCAGACTAGTGCTCTACATCAACCAACCAGAATGGATCGACGCCTTTCGCAGCCCACGCTATGCGGTGGTGTTGGGTAGATCACAGGATCTATTCACCTACACGAGTATTGAAGTTATTGACCTTGAGCAAGCAGACCGTGCCTATTTTGAGCACACCTTGGCACCACATGAGATGGCACTCCAATTTGGGCGCGGAATCTCTGTACTGATGCCACGCTATGTCGACAACGAGCGCAACCGTGCACCAACTTTCCAACAATATGTCATGCTCCAGAATCGGGTTCACTTACCAGATTCGGAACGATTGCAGTTCAGTAATGTTTCCTACGGCCCGTATTGGATCGATCCATCGTCGGCGGTAGACAAAGGATCACACCTGGGACTTCCGTTCCTAACCTTTGTGGATGAGGCAGCATCATGAGCACAAAACACTGGCCGGACTGGATGGAAGAAACGATTTGGGCCAAAAGCGCAGAAAAGGGAGCGGATGGGAAACCTGAAAGCCTGGCACAGCATACATGGGATGTGCTCTCCCGCTTGTCAGACTTTGCGCGGCTAAGGCGCTACCTACCACAACAGTTAGGTGCGCCGCGGTTATGGCACATTCTCTATTGGGCAGCGTTTTTGCATGATTATGGCAAAGCCGCAGGCGGATTTCAAAGCCGCCTGCGCAAAGGACCATCCTGGCCACACCGGCATGAAGTTCTTTCGCTAGCATTCGTGAACTGGATTGTGGGTGGATTCGCGCCGCAAGAATATCTATGGCTTGTAGCAGCGATTGTTTCCCATCATCGCGACGCATCAGACATCAGCAGCCTGTATCCAAGCACTTACGAAGACGACAAAGAGCAACTCAAGGAACTAGTAGCGGAACTCGACGATAAAAGTATCAATGATTTGTGGCGTTGGCTGAGCGAATGTGGCAATGCCTGGATCGATGAATTGGGGCTAGCCGATTTCGGCGTGTGTCGAATACAGGTGGTTGACCAGAACGAAGGCGTTGAGCGCATCAAACAACAAGGTGCAAACGAGGTATTCCGTTGGCTCAAAGCGTATCGTCATTTTGTGCGGCAACTTCACAGCAACGGCGATAACGCTCTCATTACAGCTACGATCGCACTACGGGGGCATCTGATCAACGCGGATCACAGTGCGTCCGCACATGCGCCCAGTTTGCCGCAACTATCGTTCAACGCCGATACGGTCTTGCACAGTCGGCAGTTGACCTGGGACGGTCTCTTTGGACATCAGAGAGATTCGGGTACAACCGCCGGATCAGCCCTACTCACAGCGCCAACCGGCAGCGGAAAGACAGAGGCGGCCTTACTGTGGGCAGCACAGCAAGCAAAGATCGACGGGGGAGTGCCGCGCATCTTCTATACACTTCCTTATCAGGCAAGCATGAACGCGATGATGCTGCGCTTACAAGAAACGTTCGGCAAAGACAACAATGTTGGACTCCAGCACGGGCGCAGTCTTCTTGCGTTATACCGGTTTTTGTTAGAGCGAGAAGAGTACGCAGGCCATTCTGCCGCAAGAGAAGCACGCTGGACACGTAACCTGGCAAATCTCAACTATCCACCAGTCCGCGTTTTCAGCCCCTATCAAATGCTTAAAGGCATGTATCGACTCAAAGGCTATGAGGCATTACTCAGTGACTACCACAATGCGCTATTCATCTTCGATGAGATTCACGCCTACGAAGTGAAACGATTGGCGCTGATTCTACAGACCATGCGATACCTCAAGGAGCACTATCGCGCGCGTTTCTTCATTATGTCTGCGACATTCCCTACCCTGATCAAGGAATGGATCAACGAAGCACTAGACTATCCCGCAGTAGTCAGTGCAGACGGCAAGCTGTTCGATGAATTTACACGCCATCGCCTTTTCCTACAACATGGGGACTTGATATCCGATCAAGGCTTGGGCCAAATTTCAGCAGACGCAATCGCAGGTAAGTCGGTGTTGGTTGTATGCAACACAGTGGATCGAGCGCAGACAGTTTTCGATGAACTCGATGGTCAACTTAGCGCGCAAGGGGTCCATGTTGAGCTTCTTCATGGGCGTTTCAACATGCGCGACCGGCTCACCAAAGAGGGAATTGTGCGCGATGCCACTGGCTCAAAGAGCGAAAATCGCCGGGCAATTGTCCTGGTTGCTACGCAAGTCGTTGAAGTCAGTCTGGACATTGATCTCGACACCATCTATACAGATCCTGCCCCCCTTGAAGCCCTGGTTCAGCGCTTCGGGCGCATCAACCGTCGTCGACTCAACAAAAATCTTGCTCTTGTTCATGTATTCGACAGCCCAAACGACGGACAGGGCATATACAACCCAGCCCTGATTCAAGGGACGCTAAAGGTTCTTGAACGAGAACACGGGAATCCTTTAAACGAGGCAATGGTTGGTGACTGGCTGGACGAAATCTACGATGGCGATGTTGCAACACAATGGACAGAGGAGTATGTCACAGCAGCAAGAGAATTTGATGCCATTTGCATACAAACACTCAGGGCGTTTGATGCCGATGAAGCACTTGAGGATGATTTCTATAAAGCGTTCGACGGCTTAGAGGTGTTGCCCTACGACTTCTATGACGAATATCAGCAACTAAAAGTTGATGAGCCGATCCGTGCCGGTGAACTACTGGTGCCGATCCGCCTGGGAAGGTTTCATGCACTTAAAAATCAGGGGCGTGTATTGGCAAGAGAGAAGGGCGAGCCGCATGTGATCAGAGCGCAGTACACAAGCGAAAAAGGACTTGTGTTTGACGAGTAGAGTCTAGCGTCTTCCCCGTCGCGCTGTCTCAATCTCCGCATCAACTTCACAGCCTGCTAACACCGGCGCGTCGAGGGCGGCGAGGCGGTCGGCGGCGGCGAAGAGACGGTCGACGCGGCGGCGGCGGATCTCCTGGCGAATGAGATCGACCAGGGCTTCGGAGGAAAGCAGGTCGGCGGCGCCGGCTTCTTTCACCAGTTCGGCAGGTACTTCTACGGTAATGGCGACGTTCGTCATGGTTCATCTCCTCAGGGATTCTGTATGTGAACCAGCACCAGGTGTTGGTTCGTCTTTCATTCTAGTCAACGCCCTGTTCTTGTCAATCGATCCAGGAGAAAGGATCTTGCAATGGTCTCACCACAATCTGCAGCGATGGACGTGGAAATACCGGCCATCCCGCTGACGGTGCATCAGTTACGCTTTACGGTGCGTGTCACCGAGCCGATTCACTTTAACGAGTTCAAGGGCAGCGCGCTGCGTGGGGCGCTGGCGGGGACGCTAAACAGCACCTTCTGCCCGCAGTGGCGCGCCGAGGAAACGGATCCGCTGCACCAGTCGCTCTGTCCTGTCTGCCAGTTGCTTTCGCTGGAGCGCACAGACGAGACCAGTGGCGACATTCGCCGTCCCTACGCCGTGCGTCCGCCATTGGACTCGGCCACACACTACGCGGAGGGGGCATCGTTCGAGTTCGATATGCTGCTCATCGGCAACAACTTGCACCTCCTGCCTTATCTGGTGTTGGCGGTGCAGGGTGTAGGCGAGACCAGCGGCATTGGTCGACGTGGAGAGAATCGGCGGCGTGGTCACTTTACCATTACGGGGATCGACGCCGTCAATCCGCTGACTGGGGAGGTACAGCCTCTGCTGACAGCAGGCGGACGCATGGTCCAGCAACCGGCGATCCCTGTTCAGCATGAACAGGTGATGGCGACGGCGGCGGCGCTGCTTCCTCGGCTCGAAGAGGAGGGCAACCGGCTCACGATACAGATGCGCACACCGTTGCGCCTGATTCAGGGTGGCGAGCGCGTACAAGGTCCGCGCTTCTTTCCTCTGGCGAAACAGAGTGTGCTGCGCCTGCTCGATCTCAGCGCCCAGCATGGCGGCGGCAGGCCTGATGTCCATCTCAAAGATGACGTTTACCCCTGGATTGATCAGGTGACGTTGGTGGAAGATCGTACACATTGGTGGGATCTCATGGGGTATTCGGGGCGACTGCAGCGATCCCAGGTGTTGGGCGGCTTGATGGGCAGTGCTACCTACATAGCACCGGATTGGGGTCCGATTCTGCCCTGGTTAATCTGGGGTGGCGTCGTCGGGGTGGGTAAGAACATCGTCAAGGGCTGCGGCGTCATCGAGATCTACGCCGGCAGTAAAATAGTATAGGAAAGGGAGGCGGTTATGCCCATTGTGCAACATCTAATCGTCGACGAGTTTGGGTCTTTCATTGCCAAGAAGAGTGAACGTCTGCAAGTAACCTGCCAGGGTGAAAAGCGCATTGAAGCGCCGATAATGCACCTGGAAACGGTGTTGGTCACCGGCAGGGGTGTCAGCCTGAGCAGCGATGCCGTGGCCGCCTGCGCTGAGGCGGGGATCCCTATTCATTTTCTGGATCAGCGCGGTCACCCGGTGGGAAGTTTTTACAGTGCAGGGCTGGCCGCTACGGTACAAACGCGCCGGGCACAGTTGCAGGCGCGCGACAATGAGCGCGGGCTAAACTATGCCCTGGCCGTTGCCGAAGGCAAGCTGCGCAATCAGGTGAATCTGCTCAAGTACATGAGCAAGTATCGCAAAGAAAAACAGCCCGAAACCTATGAGGCGGTGCGCTTGCTGGCAGATGAAGTGCTGGACCATGTGGCGGAGTTGGATCGTTTGACGGTACAGCTTCGCTCGCCGCTGGATCGTGCAGCGGGGCGCACGGTAGACGATATCCGCGGTACGTTGCTCTCTATCGAAGGGCGCGGATCGCAAAAGTATTGGGCCGCCATCGGCAAATTGCTGCTGGCGGAAGTGGGCTGGCCGGGTCGGCGGACACAAGGGGCGACCGATCCATTCAACAGTGCATTGAACTACGGATACGGGATCCTCTACAGTCAGGTGGAACGCGCCCTGGTGTTGGCCGGGCTGGATCCTTATGCCGGGTTCGTCCATACCGACCGCCCCGGCAAGGTGGCGCTGGTCTACGACGCCGTAGAAGAGTTCCGCCAGACAGTGGTCGATCGCACCGTGATGGCCGTCTTCAACCGGGGTACATCGGTGGAACAAGACGAACGCGGCCGCTTGACCGAGTCTTCGCGGCGAGATCTGGCGGCCAAGGTCCTGGCGCGGCTGGAAGCGACGGAAAGTTACGAAGAAAAGCGACATCCTCTGCGCGCCATCGTCCAAATGCAGGCGCGGCGGCTGGCCGCCTACCTACGTGGGGAACGAGAGCATTACCTGCCCTTCATTGCGGGTTGGTGAACGTCCAATGAACTGCTTGCTCATCTACGACATCCCCGACGACAATTTGCGCGCCAAGATCGCCGATTTCTGCCTGGATTATGGGCTGGATCGGGTGCAGTACAGTGCGTTCATGGGCCGTTTGGGTACAAATCATCAAGAAGAGTTGATGCTCAAGATCCAGGCCAAGATTGGGAAAGGGGCTGGGCGTGTCGATCTCTTCCCCATCTGCAAACAGGATTGGCGGTCGCGCCATTCGTTCAATCAGGGCATGGACAAAACCATCCTTGATGAAGCGTGTTAGTCAAGACCGCTTAACTGGAGCCGGACATGGAAACGATTTCAACGGAAGAAGCGTGGTATCTACGGGTGGTGGATCTGAAGCAATACGACTACTGTCCGCGTGTGGTCTATTATGAATATTGCCTGCCGGGTGTACGGCCCACCACCTTCAAAATGACGGCGGGCATCGGTGCGCAGGATCAGGTGGAGGCACTGGAAAAACGTCGTAGCCTGCGTGCTTACGATGTGTTCGAGGGTGTGCGTCATTTCAACGTGAGCCTGCAATCTGAACGGTTGCGACTCAGCGGGCAGATCGATTTGGTCATCGAAACGGGCGAAGGTGCGGCCCGGCGGCTGATCCCAGTGGATTTCAAACTGAGCCGCCGCAAACCGGGCAAACACTTTCAATTACAGCTTGCCTGCTACGCGCTGCTGCTGGAAGAAGCGCATCAAATCCCAGTTGATGTAGGGTATCTCTACCTGATTCAGAGCAAGCAATCGGTTCGGGTGGAGATCAGCCCACGGCTGCGCAAAGAGGTCACAAAACACCTGGCGGCGATCCTGCACATGCTCAAAAATGAGCAGATGCCCGATGCAACCAAGCATCGTGGACAGTGTGTAGATTGTGAATTCCGCCGTTTCTGCAATGATGTGCTCTAACGTCGACCACGGCGAGGAGCATACGCAAGCACATTAACAACCAAATTTCTGGATAGCCATGTTGGAGGCGACAATGGCGTCGCCTTTTCGCAAACCTACCGCAGGGTATAGCGCATCGGCCCCAATCACCCTGTTTTTGGCTAAACACATCCTGCCGTTCAGGAGTAAAGTGAATTCGCAAACGATAGCGCTTTTTGTACAAATTTCTCTTTTCGAAACCGACAACCATTTGATACAATTTCGGAGGCAACTATGTACTCAACCGTCTTGCTATATCGTCGCACAAAGCCCAAATCCATAGATGTTGAAGTCCAAAGCCGTAAATTGGTTTTCAACGAACAGCGACAGCCATCTTCGACTCGATAGCGCGAGTACTGAAACGCTCGTCAACCCGCAGCGCGCCATACCGCAAGTTACAGCCATCTTCGACTCGATAGCGCGAGTACTGAAACTCGAGCGCAATGCCGCTGGCATCCCCATGAGCGCACAGCCATCTTCGACTCGATAGCGCGAGTACTGAAACAGATACCAATCGACGAAGATGCGACGCACCACCGGTACAGCCATCTTCGACTCGATAGCGCGAGTACTGAAACGGCGATGGTCATCTGCTTGCAACGGCTGACCTTGAAAACAGCCATCTTCGACTCGATAGCGCGAGTACTGAAACACGGTGGCCGGTGCCTTCGACAACAAAGATTGTGTACAGCCATCTTCGACTCGATAGCGCGAGTACTGAAACACTTGGCGGGTTCTGTCGTCACAAAAAGCGCTGTCACAGCCATCTTCGACTCGATAGCGCGAGTACTGAAACATGCTCTCGACTGTTGGGCCAGCATACCCACGGTGAAACAGCCATCTTCGACTCGATAGCGCGAGTACTGAAACATCAACTCGACACTGGCCAGCCAAAACACCGTACGCACAGCCATCTTTGACTCGATAGCGCGAGTACTGAAACACTCAGATCGGCGCTCGTTTAGCTGTGAGCCAGCCAACAGCCATCTTCGACTCGATAGCGCGAGTACTGAAACTCAATACTTCCACATCATCGGCGGTGAACTGTCGGCACAGCCATCTTCGACTCGATAGCGCGAGTACTGAAACACGTGTACACCGGCGCAACGGGCGACACTAAACAAACAGCCATCTTCGACTCGATAGCGCGAGTACTGAAACAGTCAGCGGTGGCGACTTCGTTTTTAATATGGAAAACAGCCATCTTCGACTCGATAGCGCGAGTACTGAAACAGTTCCAGGTGAAGGCAGAGGCGGAGATCAATCGGCACAGCCATCTTCGACTCGATAGCGCGAGTACTGAAACCTCACCGGCTATGCGGTAGAGCTTGCGCTCATCGTACAGCCATCTTCGACTCGATAGCGCGAGTACTGAAACGGCTCAGTAGCCAGCCTGACAGGTCATCTTCGTGCACAGCCATCTTCGACTCGATAGCGCGAGTACTGAAACGCGAAGGCAAAACAGTCATTTTGACTGAAACCGTTAACAGCCATCTTCGACTCGATAGCGCGAGTACTGAAACAGACTCAGCGCATCACTGGCACGGTCCAGCCAGCGCACAGCCATCTTCGACTCGATAGCGCGAGTACGGAAACGCTATTGATGCCATCTTGAGTTTGCTCCAAAGCGATACAGCCATCTTCGACTCGATAGCGCGAGTACTGAAACATCAACTCGACACTGGCCAGCCAAAACACCGTACGCACAGCCATCTTCGACTCGATAGCGCGAGTACTGAAACAGGTGCCGCCGTGGGTGACCTCGCCACCATAGAGCACAGCCATCTTCGACTCGATAGCGCGAGTACTGAAACACTGATGCGCCATCCCTCATCGGCTCTGAGTACGTACAGCCATCTTCGACTCGATAGCGCGAGTACTGAAACTTGCCAGTTGCTCATTCGCCCGGCCTTCTTCAATGACAGCCATCTTCGACTCGATAGCGCGAGTACTGAAACGTCGCCTGATTGACGGCGATGATACCGCCGCTGATACAGCCATCTTCGACTCGATAGCGCGAGTACTGAAACATGCGCTGGCCAGTGCTTACATTTGCGGCAAACACAACAGCCATCTTCGACTCGATAGCGCGAGTACTGAAACAGTCGAATGTGCAAGATTCGACCAGGGCAAAGACACAGCCATCTTCGACTCGATAGCGCGAGTACTGAAACAAGCTGCGGTAATGTCTACAGCCGCTGTACGTGCACAGCCATCTTCGACTCGATAGCGCGAGTACTGAAACTGCAAGCCGTGGGCAGGGGCACGAAGGAGATGACGCACAGCCATCTTCGACTCGATAGCGCGAGTACTGAAACTACACGAGCGCGCCAACGCTCTACGCTTCCAGGTTCACAGCCATCTTCGACTCGATAGCGCGAGTACTGAAACAGGAATGAGGAACACACCATCGGCCCAGCCGGTACACAGCCATCTTCGACTCGATAGCGCGAGTACTGAAACTCAATACTTCCACATCATCGGCGGTGAACTGTCGCCACAGCCATCTTCGACTCGATAGCGCGAGTACGGAAACATTTCATTGATATGTGTCGTCGTTCGCGAAAGCGTTACAGCCATCTTCGACTCGATAGCGCGAGTACTGAAACATCTGGTGACGTTGGCTGTGCGCCCAGGTGCGGTACAGCCATCTTCGACTCGATAGCGCGAGTACTGAAACACAGGAGCTGTGCTAACGTCGGCGCGCACTCCCACACAGCCATCTTCGACTCGATAGCGCGAGTACTGAAACACTCAGATCGGCGCTCGTTTAGCTGTGAGCCAGCCAACAGCCATCTTCGACTCGATAGCGCGAGTACTGAAACCCCGTAGTTGCGCTGCCTGTGTTGCCGCCTTCTCTACAGCCATCTTCGACTCGATAGCGCGAGTACTGAAACAGGTTGCGCAACGCCGCGTCATAGGTCTGGATGCCACAGCCATCTTCGACTCGATAGCGCGAGTACTGAAACTGATTGCCCTGGCCAGTGCGGTTGGATGGGTGTAGACAGCCATCTTCGACTCGATAGCGCGAGTACTGAAACTTGCTCCCCTTTTTGCTCTCAAAATCGCTGCCATTACAGCCATCTTCGACTCGATAGCGCGAGTACTGAAACTCAGCTGATACGAACGTATGCAGCGCGTAGGCAATACAGCCATCTTCGACTCGATAGCGCGAGTACTGAAACCAAGCTTTCGTCTTGCATGAACCCCGGCCCATAGAACAGCCATCTTCGACTCGATAGCGCGAGTACTGAAACCATCTGGTGACGTTGGCTGTGCGCCCAGGTGCGGACAGCCATCTTCGACTCGATAGCGCGAGTACTGAAACAGACAGCCACCAAAGCCACCAGGTAGGCCATACATACAGCCATCTTCGACTCGATAGCGCGAGTACTGAACCCCGATCTGGGCCTGAGGAGCAAGAACACCGCGAAAAACAGCCATCTTCGACTCGATAGCGCGAGTACTGAAACTGTAAGCGTGTAGCCTAGCGCCGTCTGTAGGTATGTACAGCCATCTTCGACTCGATAGCGCGAGTACTGAAACTTTCAGCAGTTGCAACCACGTCAGATTCAATGCTGACAGCCATCTTCGACTCGATAGCGCGAGTACTGAAACAGAGCCAAAGCCGACACAAGCGCACAGCCATCCCCACAGCCATCTTCGACTCGATAGCGCGAGTACTGAAACAGGTGAGGGCGAACACGGTACCGAACCACATCAACACAGCCATCTTCGACTCGATAGCGCGAGTACTGAAACACTGTGACACCAATGTGACAGTTAGCCTGTCACAGATACAGCCATCTTCGACTCGATAGCGCGAGTACTGAAACAAACTCCGATAGGCGCATATCCAGTTCAGTGACCTACAGCCATCTTCGACTCGATAGCGCGAGTACTGAAACACAGTGCTAAGTGAGGGTCAGGATCCGGGCGTCGGTACAGCCATCTTCGACTCGATAGCGCGAGTACTGAAACGAACAGCTGCGCGAGCAGGTCATTAGGTAGAGCATACAGCCATCTTCGACTCGATAGCGCGAGTACTGAAACATCCAACCGCACTGGCCAGGGCGAACAACGCAATACAGCCATCTTCGACTCGATAGCGCGAGTACCGAAACTCCCAACGTCGGCAGGTATGAGCCACCACGGACCAACAGCCATCTTCGACTCGATAGCGCGAGTACTGAAACGTGTACCTGTGGCCATAGATGACAATGCGCTGATACAGCCATCTTCGACTCGATAGCGCGAGTACTGAAACATGGTTACACCGGCGATATGCCGGGCGGCCTGGCCAGACAGCCATCTTCGACTCGATAGCGCGAGTACTGAAACACCGGCTGTACGGCGCTTTACATCCGTGTATCGACACAGCCATCTTCGACTCGATAGCGCGAGTACTGAAACGTTGATTCTGATGGTTGAATCTCGTCGCTCTTTGACAGCCATCTTCGACTCGATAGCGCGAGTACTGAAACACAGGAGAAGGTCATGGATTACGCAGTCTATCAGGAACAGCCATCTTCGACTCGATAGCGCGAGTACTGAAACAGCCATGTCAGCAGCGCGTCCCCTACCCTCGTTGGTACAGCCATCTTCGACTCGATAGCGCGAGTACTGAAACGACGGTGGCAAGGCATCGGGCAACGGCTTCCACCGCACAGCCATCTTCGACTCGATAGCGCGAGTACTGAAACGATGAACCGCCCGACGTGGATCCGATGACCCTTGGCACAGCCATCTTCGACTCGATAGCGCGAGTACTGAAACAACGCTTTCGGCGCCATGTACGGCAGCGCCAGCGCCACAGCCATCTTCGACTCGATAGCGCGAGTACTGAAACCGAAGTCCTTGGGATCCACGCCGCCAAGGATCTCTTACAGCCATCTTCGACTCGATAGCGCGAGTACTGAAACGACCGGCTGGCCTCATCTATTCCGATTTCAACGACACAGCCATCTTCGACTCGATAGCGCGAGTACTGAAACACGGTAAGCCCGGCTACACCGGCTGCCCCGATTGCACAGCCATCTTCGACTCGATAGCGCGAGTACTGAAACCGATTACCCGCGGTGCGGTGGGTTCACGTTGCACGAACAGCCATCTTCGACTCGATAGCGCGAGTACTGAAACAAAGGGGCGCGCAGCTTTGGTAGGGCTTTGACATCAACAGCCATCTTCGACTCGATAGCGCGAGTACTGAAACGGCGACGTGCCCGGCGTGAACGTGCCGCCATCGGTACAGCCATCTTCGACTCGATAGCGCGAGTACTGAAACATCGCACCACGGTTTCCAGGAGATTAGGACGCCCGCCACAGCCATCTTCGACTCGATAGCGCGAGTACTGAAACACGGCGGCGATCTCTTGCAGCACATCTAGCAGGTTACAGCCATCTTCGACTCGATAGCGCGAGTACTGAAACACAAGCTCAGACACCCTAAGCCCCGTGTCTAGCAGACAGCCATCTTCGACTCGATAGCGCGAGTACTGAAACAAGCCGATCCCGATGCAATCACGGTGACAAAATCGGGACAGCCATCTTCGACTCGATAGCGCGAGTACTGAAACCTGCCAGGAGAGCAAGACCGTCGTAGACAGCCAGGGACAGCCATCTTCGACTCGATAGCGCGAGTACTGAAACACTCGGCAGCATCGGCATTGTATGGAGGGTCCGCAAACAGCCATCTTCGACTCGATAGCGCGAGTACTGAAACACTCGACAGCGTATAACCATTTAATGCCACCGGGACAGCCATCTTCGACTCGATAGCGCGAGTACTGAAACAAGTGAACGGTATCATTTAAGCAGCCTAGTACTAAACACAGCCATCTTCGACTCGATAGCGCGAGTACTGAAACACGGCGGACGCGGCGTCGACGTTGGATAAGGCGTACACAGCCATCTTCGACTCGATAGCGCGAGTACTGAAACATGTTAGCGCGACTGGTGGAACGTGCGTACAACGCACAGCCATCTTCGACTCGATAGCGCGAGTACTGAAACGACACTTCGACGGTCGTCGACACGTCCACATCAATACAGCCATCTTCGACTCGATAGCGCGAGTACTGAAACTCCGTTTGCTCTAAGCCGAACCTTACGCCACCCTTCACAGCCATCTTCGACTCGATAGCGCGAGTACTGAAACCATAGATCGACCACTGCCCGAACTGCTGCCACGGCTCACAGCCATCTTCGACTCGATAGCGCGAGTACTGAAACCGTTGATCGTCAGCGTCAAATCGGCCTCCAAATTCACAGCCATCTTCGACTCGATAGCGCGAGTACTGAAACGGCGTCATCCCAAACTCAGTCAAGAAACTCTTCATACAGCCATCTTCGACTCGATAGCGCGAGTACTGAAACCGGGGGCGCGTCACCGTCGCCGCCTAACCACCGCCACAGCCATCTTCGACTCGATAGCGCGAGTACTGAAACAGTAGAGTTCGCCGTTGAGGACGAGGGCGTTGCGGTACAGCCATCTTCGACTCGATAGCGCGAGTACTGAAACATCCGTGCACTTGGGATAGGTACTCGTAAAAATCTACAGCCATCTTCGACTCGATAGCGCGAGTACTGAAACTGAGAAAGGTGTTGAGGATGCTGATCCGTATGAGGAACAGCCATCTTCGACTCGATAGCGCGAGTACTGAAACTCGAATCGCTCGACAACGACGACCTGCGCAACGCCACAGCCATCTTCGACTCGATAGCGCGAGTACTGAAACTTGATCTGCATAGAAACCTCCTGATAAGAGAAAAGTACAGCCATCTTCGACTCGATAGCGCGAGTACTGAAACATTTCATGTAGGAGGACGGTATGGCTACCGGAGCACAGCCATCTTCGACTCGATAGCGCGAGTACTGAAACTCGGCTGTTGCGTCGTCAGATGCGATGGCAACAGGTACAGCCATCTTCGACTCGATAGCGCGAGTACTGAAACACTATGAGCTTGACATCACAGACGACATCATCAATACAGCCATCTTCGACTCGATAGCGCGAGTACTGAAACGCGTCCTTTTTGCAGGATACGCTTAAGCATCTTTTACAGCCATCTTCGACTCGATAGCGCGAGTACTGAAACGCGGTGGACAATTCGCGGTATGGTGTGTTGCGGATTACAGCCATCTTCGACTCGATAGCGCGAGTACTGAAACGACGACGAAGCGCCGACAGTGGAGATGGTGTCAAACAGCCATCTTCGACTCGATAGCGCGAGTACTGAAACACGAACAACGCCAAACGAGTTATTGTGGCCGGAACACAGCCATCTTCGACTCGATAGCGCGAGTACTGAAACTTGGTCTTTCGCAGGCGACACCACCCGCCATCATCGCAGCCATCTTCGACTCGATAGCGCGAGTACTGAAACTCCCCACCTTCATGAGCGAGTTCGCGCCGAACACGTTGCAGCCATCTTCGACTCGATAGCGCGAGTACTGAAACACGCATCAACGCCTCAACCGCATCTGGGTCAATGCAGCCATCTTCGACTCGATAGCGCGAGTACTGAAACTTGCGCTGGCGCTCTTGTAACTCAGAGCGTCGGCCAGCCATCTTCGACTCGATAGCGCGAGTACTGAAACATAAACACGGGTTCATACTCTACAACTGCGGCAGGTCAGCCATCTTCGACTCGATAGCGCGAGTACTGAAACAGTCAAGGCGCAGCGGAGCGGTGGCATACTCAACCAGCCATCTTCGACTCGATAGCGCGAGTACTGAAACGCAAAACCAGCGAATTGACAGCGATCAACTACTGCGCAGCCATCTTCGACTCGATAGCGCGAGTACTGAAACGGCTGTGATGGTGACGGCGACATTGACCGCTTCCGTACAGCCATCTTCGACTCGATAGCGCGAGTACTGAAACATTGCGCGTTGGAAGTCTCAAAGCGCCGGGCACCGGCAGCCATCTTCGACTCGATAGCGCGAGTACTGAAACGCAAAACCAGCGAATTGACAGCGATCAACTACTGCAGCCATCTTCGACTCGATAGCGCGAGTACTGAAACATGCCTTGGGTCGGTTGTCGCCGTTGTCAATAGAGCAGCCATCTTCGACTCGATAGCGCGAGTACTGAAACTTTGGACTGGCGCTATGTGATACGCGATGTGGAGCAGCCATCTTCGACTCGATAGCGCGAGTACTGAAACAACGGATGCGCCGGACGTAGCTGTCCGTGAGGTCAGCCATCTTCGACTCGATAGCGCGAGTACTGAAACAGGACGCGGGCAGCAAGCGCGGCACCGGCGGGGCAGGCAGCCATCTTCGACTCGATAGCGCGAGTACTGAAACCAGTAACGGCTCCATTGACAAAAACCGCACGCGCGCCAGCCATCTTCGACTCGATAGCGCGAGTACTGAAACATGTAGTACCGGCTGGTGTGTGCGTGACCTCCTCCAGCCATCTTCGACTCGATAGCGCGAGTACTGAAACACGTGGGGTCATGCGACACAACCGCAAATACCGTCAGCCATCTTCGACTCGATAGCGCGAGTACTGAAACTCTACGGCATTGTGGCATCAAGCACACAGGCGGTCACAGCCATCTTCGACTCGATAGCGCGAGTACTGAAACGACAACAGACAAAAGCCGGAACGCATCGATGAGGCCAGCCATCTTCGACTCGATAGCGCGAGTACTGAAACAGTGTGTCACGGAGGTTAGCGCCCCGCGCCCGAACGCAGCCATCTTCGACTCGATAGCGCGAGTACTGAAACTCACAATCCCACCTCCTCCGCGCTCATCGGTGCTTCAGCCATCTTCGACTCGATAGCGCGAGTACTGAAACCTATAACCGGAGTTGATGTCGGACCCAATGTCGGCGTCAGCCATCTTCGACTCGATAGCGCGAGTACTGAAACACGAATACGGCCACTCCTGCCGCTACTTCTATCGCCAGCCATCTTCGACTCGATAGCGCGAGTACTGAAACATCTCGGTACTACGATATGCAGCGTCAGGTAATGTTGCAGCCATCTTCGACTCGATAGCGCGAGTACTGAAACGTCACCAGCATGTAGCTAAACTGATGCGCCCGTGCAGCCATCTTCGACTCGATAGCGCGAGTACTGAAACGCCCGCACTGTTGTGCTCTGTAGCACGCGGGTAGTCAGCCATCTTCGACTCGAT
Organism: bacterium; assembly: GCA_016124945.1. Classification (GTDB taxonomy): domain Bacteria; phylum Chloroflexota; class Anaerolineae; order Caldilineales; family Caldilineaceae; genus RI-153. The sequence continues at coordinate 43,183 of WGMT01000067.1, forward strand.
AGCGCGAGTACTGAAACACTTGTGTCACTTAGGCCAGCTTGACGCGGACGAACAGCCATCTTCGACTCGATAGCGCGAGTACTGAAACCACGATCACCTGTCCTTGTGCTGGCCGCGGCGCATCAGCCATCTTCGACTCGATAGCGCGAGTACTGAAACAACGGTATGAACCAGCGCCAGCGGAACCGGCAGAAACAGCCATCTTCGACTCGATAGCGCGAGTACTGAAACCGTTGTTTGCTACCGGTCTCTATCTCTCCGTTTCCGTCAGCCATCTTCGACTCGATAGCGCGAGTACTGAAACACTGCCAGCGCAGCGCACCCGAAAACCACGCCACCGTCAGCCATCTTCGACTCGATAGCGCGAGTACTGAAACATATTATCGCCCTGCCCCTGCTCCTTAAACTCAGGCAGCCATCTTCGACTCGATAGCGCGAGTACTGAAACAGCCCAAAACCCCGCCCAATCGCCCGACATCAACCCAGCCATCTTCGACTCGATAGCGCGAGTACTGAAACACCGGCTGGAACTCGCACGGCAAGCCCAACCGCTTGCAGCCATCTTCGACTCGATAGCGCGAGTACTGAAACATGCCTTGCGCGTTCGCCTGCATTCGCAACGTTCCCCAGCCATCTTCGACTCGATAGCGCGAGTACTGAAACAACCACCATAAACGCTGCCGGTCCCCCACACCGCATGCAGCCATCTTCGACTCGATAGCGCGAGTACTGAAACATCATCATCAGAAGTTTAGCGCTCCAATTAGACGACAGCCATCTTCGACTCGATAGCGCGAGTACTGAAACAGCGCTTGCGGCTGTTGATGACGGAGAGTTCCAGGTCAGCCATCTTCGACTCGATAGCGCGAGTACTGAAACGATGATCTGCTGTGGGTGCGGGAGACGTGGGCAACGCAGCCATCTTCGACTCGATAGCGCGAGTACTGAAACTGTTCCATGCGCACAGTCCTGTCAACCACGTGTGCCAGCCATCTTCGACTCGATAGCGCGAGTACTGAAACGCTATACCCGCGGGCGGCGGTGGTGGGTGGTGTTGCAGCCATCTTCGACTCGATAGCGCGAGTACTGAAACGATGATTGCATCGTGGGTCAACGGCATGATTGACGAGCAGCCATCTTCGACTCGATAGCGCGAGTACTGAAACACGGCATAGGGAATTGCTCGAAGACGCCTGTAACCAGCCATCTTCGACTCGATAGCGCGAGTACTGAAACACGCCAACAGCGCCACAGGCAACAGAAACCACATGCCAGCCATCTTCGACTCGATAGCGCGAGTACTGAAACATTTGCACAACCTGCGTCCCCGGCCCGCTGTCGGGGTCAGCCATCTTCGACTCGATAGCGCGAGTACTGAAACTGGAAGCGGGGGAAGCGGTAGAAGTCTATCTAGACAGCCATCTTCGACTCGATAGCGCGAGTACTGAAACGTAAGTATTCCAGCCCTTGGTGTAGCCGTCTTTGCCAGCCATCTTCGACTCGATAGCGCGAGTACTGAAACAGGCGCTGGCGCTGGGCATCGAGGGAGAACCCTTCATGCAGCCATCTTCGACTCGATAGCGCGAGTACTGAAACCTGGTCAAGGGTGGCGCGGGCATCGCGTGGATCTAGCAGCCATCTTCGACTCGATAGCGCGAGTACTGAAACAAAGATTCCGCTTTGTTCCATCTGCCCCGACGAGACGCAGCCATCTTCGACTCGATAGCGCGAGTACTGAAACGATACCGGCCCTGCACCGTGCGCGCCGAAAGCCCAACAGCCATCTTCGACTCGATAGCGCGAGTACTGAAACAAAATTTGCGGCTTGCGCCCCAATGACTCGCCCACACAGCCATCTTCGACTCGATAGCGCGAGTACTGAAACATGCGCAGACGTGCTTTTCGTAGCTGGCGGCCAGATACAGCCATCTTCGACTCGATAGCGCGAGTACTGAAACGACTTACTCGTGACGGGTTACAGCCGTAACGCCCCACAGCCATCTTCGACTCGATAGCGCGAGTACTGAAACACCAAACAACCCCGCCTGATACCAGTTCGGAATATACAGCCATCTTCGACTCGATAGCGCGAGTACTGAAACTCGCCCCCGGCGACGTCGTCCTGTGGCGCGTCGACCACAGCCATCTTCGACTCGATAGCGCGAGTACTGAAACTCCACTTTGGCTATCGTGCGCAGGGAGCAAACGCACAGCCATCTTCGACTCGATAGCGCGAGTACTGAAACTGTTGGGGCGTGCTGCTATGGGCGCGGGCGTTGGGACAGCCATCTTCGACTCGATAGCGCGAGTACTGAAACAAACAAGTCCACCCCTACCGGTTGCAAGTCGGTGCACAGCCATCTTCGACTCGATAGCGCGAGTACTGAAACTTCAGCACGGGGAGTCGTTCGCGTTTTCGCTACGCACAGCCATCTTCGACTCGATAGCGCGAGTACTGAAACCTGCCCCCTACGGTATTCGTCGCTCCAACATCCTACAGCCATCTTCGACTCGATAGCGCGAGTACTGAAACACGAAACGAACTGCCCAACACTCTCAGCGAGGGGCACAGCCATCTTCGGCTCGATGGCGCGGGTACTGAAACCAAGCGGCGCGGGCTGCACGGTCATACGCAATGGACAGCCATCTTCGACTCGATAGCGCGAGTACTGAAACAGGACAATGCGCATAATGCTGTCTATGGTGGTCACAGCCATCTTCGACTCGATAGCGCGAGTACTGAAACTGGATGTAATCCCGTAAATCGCAGACCAGGCAGCGACAGCCATCTTCGACTCGATAGCGCGAGTACTGAAACAGCGAACTTGGCGTAGACGTCGGTAGCGGTGGTGGCACAGCCATCTTCGACTCGATAGCGCGAGTACTGAAACGTGAGTATGCAAGTAAACTGCGTCTGTTTTGTGGCCACAGCCATCTTCGACTCGATAGCGCGAGTACTGAAACTGGAGATGCGGGTTCGATTCCCGCCTGCCTCACCTACAGCCATCTTCGACTCGATAGCGCGAGTACTGAAACGAGTTGAAGAACGACTTCCTCAGCAGCCACAAATACAGCCATCTTCGACTCGATAGCGCGAGTACTGAAACGGCCATCATCGCAGACAGCCGTCCTGCGTGTTTCTCACAGCCATCTTCGACTCGATAGCGCGAGTACTGAAACATACGTGTTTCCCACGGAATGCCGGAACGCTTTATACAGCCATCTTCGACTCGATAGCGCGAGTACTGAAACACGGATTGAGACCGTCACCGGCGAAATCGACACGGAACAGCCATCTTCGACTCGATAGCGCGAGTACTGAAACAGGCGGCGCTGGCGCTGCCGTACATAGCACCGAAACAGCCATCTTCGACTCGATAGCGCGAGTACTGAAACACCCACACACCAACACACACACGCACCAAACACAACAGCCATCTTCGACTCGATAGCGCGAGTACTGAAACATCCTCCAGGGTTACCTTTGTCCCTGGAGCCAAAGTACAGCCATCTTCGACTCGATAGCGCGAGTACTGAAACGGAACTGGTCGTTGATATCGGCCAGAAACAGATACAGCCATCTTCGACTCGATAGCGCGAGTACTGAAACTCCCAGTGGCGGATCTGCTCCTGCAAAAATTCACACAGCCATCTTCGACTCGATAGCGCGAGTACTGAAACGCGTAACCTCCGTTGACGCTATCAGCTCCGCGCGTACAGCCATCTTCGACTCGATAGCGCGAGTACTGAAACACGTGGCCGACATCAGGCGCGTTAACTTTGTGGTGCACAGCCATCTTCGACTCGATAGCGCGAGTACTGAAACGGCTTTTGGGCTTGTTACGATTGGGCAAGGACAGCCACAGCCATCTTCGACTCGATAGCGCGAGTACTGAAACGCAAGCAAGGCAAGACCCGCCGACGATGGCGGGTTACAGCCATCTTCGACTCGATAGCGCGAGTACTGAAACTTTATCCAATCAAATGCTAACCACACAGGGACTTTACAGCCATCTTCGACTCGATAGCGCGAGTACTGAAACGCGTTGGCTACAGCCTCACTATATGCCGCGGTATACAGCCATCTTCGACTCGATAGCGCGAGTACTGAAACAGCCGGCCGGCGATGTTGCCGGCGTCGACGTTGGCGTACAGCCATCTTCGACTCGATAGCGCGAGTACTGAAACGCTGTGGGCCAGGTCCCCGAGTATGGTTCGGAAATATACAGCCATCTTCGACTCGATAGCGCGAGTACTGAAACCACAAACCGCCCATAGTAGCTCGCATCCGTCGCCGCACAGCCATCTTCGACTCGATAGCGCGAGTACTGAAACACCGCCAGCCAAACGCCCACGCCATCGAAGGCCAGAGACAGCCATCTTCGACTCGATAGCGCGAGTACTGAAACGTAAAGGCGGCGCAGTAATCTCCTCGTTGCGCTGCTACAGACATCTTCGACTCGATAGCGCGAGTACTGAAACGGCTGTGTTCCGTATCGCTGAGTTGGAATCGTCGGTACAGCCATCTTCGACTCGATAGCGCGAGTACTGAAACAGCAGGGCAATCAACACCAGGCGCAACCCCTCGACACAGCCATCTTCGACTCGATAGCGCGAGTACTGAAACGGCAGCCGCGTCGCATTGCGCCACGCCGCCGTAACATACAGCCATCTTCGACTCGATAGCGCGAGTACTGAAACGTAAAGGCGGCGCAGTAATCTCCTCGTTGCGCTGCTACAGCCATCTTCGACTCGATAGCGCGAGTACTGAAACGGGTAGAAATCGTCGTCATCCTGGCGCGGTTGGGGTACAGCCATCTTCGACTCGATAGCGCGAGTACTGAAACAGTGAGGCGCATTTGTTTGGCGATGTGCTGGTGACACAGCCATCTTCGACTCGATAGCGCGAGTACTGAAACGTGGTGGAAGTTGGTGCCGAAACGTCCCCAGTCGGCACAGCCATCTTCGACTCGATAGCGCGAGTACTGAAACGCATGGGGTCGTAAAACATGTCGAAATCATCAGACACAGCCATCTTCGACTCGATAGCGCGAGTACTGAAACTTTCATGTAGTCCCCCCACGTGGCCGATGCTGCCAACAGCCATCTTCGACTCGATAGCGCGAGTACTGAAACAACGTATCAGCCGGTATTCTGCGCGGCTGTCAGTTTACAGCCATCTTCGACTCGATAGCGCGAGTACTGAAACAGCGGAGTCTGGTCCAACAGAAAGAAGGGTGTGCCAACAGCCATCTTCGACTCGATAGCGCGAGTACTGAAACAAACCGTTCTCGCTGCGGAGGGCGCAGGTCACGAGACAGCCATCTTCGACTCGATAGCGCGAGTACTGAAACAATGGCCGGTAGCGAGTGTGATTCAGCCTGTACAACAGCCATCTTCGACTCGATAGCGCGAGTACTGAAACTGGCTACCGAATCCCCCCGGCGTCTTCCATTCGTGACAGCCATCTTCGACTCGATAGCGCGAGTACTGAAACAGCACCCGCGACCAGTCCCCGCAACAGACACGCACACAGCCATCTTCGACTCGATAGCGCGAGTACTGAAACTATACCGAAGTCTACGCTAGCAAAAACGCAGATCAAACAGCCATCTTCGACTCGATAGCGCGAGTACTGAAACGCGACGTAGCAGGCACACAGGAGGATTGACGCTATGAACAGCCATCTTCGACTCGATAGCGCGAGGACTGAAACAGAAGCCGGGGGCGAATGGGTCGCGCTTGCCGCTGACAGCCATCTTCGACTCGATAGCGCGAGTACTGAAACAACCGAATATGTGAACCAAAGGCGAGAGATCCAGATACAGCCATCCCCGACCCGATAGCGCGAGTACTGAAACATCCGTGACTTACCCACCAACATCTGCAATTCACGCACAGCCATCTTCGACTCGATAGCGCGAGTACTGAAACGTCCTGGTGCGCTTGCAGGACTCGATTGAAGGTCAAACAGCCATCTTCGACTCGATAGCGCGAGTACTGAAACTTCGGCACGATGCAGATGGATGATGACTCCGAGCATACAGCCATCTTCGACTCGATAGCGCGAGTACTGAAACTCGATGCTTGCCTCAAGGATCGTCTCCGTGGAGTGCACAGCCATCTTCGACTCGATAGCGCGAGTACTGAAACACAAATCAAAGTAGCCTGCCATCTTCTCGCTAGCACAGCCATCTTCGACTCGATAGCGCGAGTACTGAAACCTCTAGGTCTATAACCTCGGCATGCTCACCCGAAGCACAGCCATCTTCGACTCGATAGCGCGAGTACTGAAACGGGCGCTAGGGATTGCCACCCGAACCGTGCAAACGCACAGCCATCTTCGACTCGATAGCGCGAGTACTGAAACGGCTGGATCGAGCCTTTGCCCCCGGCGATATCACCACAGCCATCTTCGACTCGATAGCGCGAGTACTGAAACAGTAGGCGACGGCCATCGTTTCGGTTGCGTAGTCGGCACAGCCATCTTCGACTCGATAGCGCGAGTACTGAAACATGGATGCGATTTCGCCGATGGGGGCGGCGGCGTTACAGCCATCTTCGACTCGATAGCGCGAGTACTGAAACCTGGTGGCAAGCTATTGAGGAAACATTGTCAGAAACAGCCATCTTCGACTCGATAGCGCGAGTACTGAAACAACTCTGCCGCCACGTCGAACCGACAGGGCTAGGGTACAGCCATCTTCGACTCGATAGCGCGAGTACTGAAACTGCTGTTCAATGAGCGATTGTAGCCGGTCGATGGCCACAGCCATCTTCGACTCGATAGCGCGAGTACTGAAACAGACCATTGAGGAACGGGCTGCGCAAGACGAAAGAACAGCCATCTTCGACTCGATAGCGCGAGTACTGAAACGCGCCGCTACGCCGTGCTGGTCAAGCACACTATCACAGCCATCTTCGACTCGATAGCGCGAGTACTGAAACTTCTCGATGTAGCGCCCGTTGCGCTTGTGAATCATACAGCCATCTTCGACTCGATAGCGCGAGTACTGAAACTGTCTCTGCCTGACGCACGTAACCTTGCTGGCATGGTACAGCCATCTTCGACTCGATAGCGCGAGTACTGAAACGACATGCTATTGATCTGGAACACGAGGACGACGACACAGCCACCTTCGACTCGATAGCGCGAGTACTGAAACACCAACCGCGCCGAGTCCGGTCCGCCCGGGTCCGCACAGCCATCTTCGACTCGATAGCGCGAGTACTGAAACATCAAACGCCACCGGCTCAGGTGGCAATCCCTGCCAACAGCCATCTTCGACTCGATAGCGCGAGTACTGAAACGATACCTTCACATCCTCTAGCACGCCACCTACACACAGCCATCTTCGACTCGATAGCGCGAGTACTGAAACTTCACAGACGGTAGAGACGGTCTGTCATAATGACGAACAGCCATCTTCGACTCGATAGCGCGAGTACTGAAACGCCACAACCACCGTATTCGTCGTCGCAGGCTGCGTACAGCCATCTTCGACTCGATAGCGCGAGTACTGAAACACTTTTGACCTGCCCGAAAACTTCACCTTTCACAACAGCCATCTTCGACTCTTAAAACAAATGACCCATCTCAGGGGGAATTCACGTGTGGGCGTGCGGCCACAGTGCCAGGCACGGGCCAGCGAATCGCCCGTTAAAGTCTGTGCGATTGGCCCGTGCCTGGCACTGTTCGCCAAAAATCTGAAATGCATCCGTGTCAGAGTCTCGGCGCGGGCGTTTGACGGAAATCTCACTGAGTGGGAATGTGGTGTGTGGTAGGTTAAGGTAGAGGGCCTCACCATCATAGGCGTTAAGATAAGCCGCTGTTTGAAAGCGTGCAGAGCGGAACCCCTCCCCAGCCCTCCCGGCGATGGTTCAGTTTGGGGACTTGTTGAGTGAGTGAGGCGGGGAGGGAGCCGTTGTTGCGTGGAGGAAGTGATGCTGTATTGGGCAGACAAACAATGCGACCAACACCCTCGACGCGTCAACAGTTCTCCCCCCGCCCGCTGTCCGCCGTCTTCGGTGGCTGCAGCGGCTCTTGCGGGGGAGTTAGAGGGGGGTTCTGCCTCCTTTTTGCTTATCTTAACGCCTATGGGGGCTGGGGATGAGGGCCTCCGCCAACTCGACCGATCAAACACCAATCCCGAAGGAAGCACTATGCGTCGTTTTCGCACCTTGTTTATCATCCTTGGCATTGTCATGGCGCTGCTGGTGGTGACACCCTACCTGATCCCATTGGACGCGGCCAACATCCCGCCCGCCGAACTGGCCGACCCCGAAGGCGAGTTTATTGAGGTGGACGGCGTTTCGCTCTACGTGCGCCAAACCGGCCCCGAAGACGGTGTCCCCATCCTGATGCTACACGGCCTGCTAGGGACGACCGAGGTGTGGCGCTACAACCGCGACGCGATGGCGGCGGCAGGTTACCGCGTCATCGCCTATGACCGTCCTGGCGGTGGCCTGTCGGACAAACGTTGGGAAATTGACTACACGCAGGCGGCGCAGGCGGAGTTGGCGTGGGGGTTGCTGGATGCGGTGGGTGTGGAGAGGGCGGTGTTGTTGAGTCACAGCGCGGGGGCGAAGATCCTGACGCAGATGGTGATGCAGCAGCCAGATCAGGTGCGCGGGTTGGTGCTGGTGGCCCCGGCCATTGAGGAAGGCGGCGGGCCGGCAGGCGTCGACCGGCTGCTGGTTCTGCCCCCGGTGACACGCTGGATGCAGGTGGGTTTGCGTGTGATCTTCAGCGAAGAGGGCGTACGCTCGGTGATCAGCGACGTACACGCCGATCCCAGTTTCCTCAGCGAAGACGACTACGCCGTCTACTTGCGCGGCTTTCAAACACCCAACTGGGACACCGGCTTCCTCGCCCTCACCCGCGACTCAGGATACGGTCAGGCCAAAGTTGCCGATCTGGCAGACACAACGATCCCGGCGCTGGTTGTCCACGGCGATCTCGATTCGGTCGTCCCTGTGGAAACGGGGCGGCAGGTCGCCGCCACCCTCGTCAACGGGACATTGATCGAATACGAAAACGTGGGTCACCAGCCGATGGAAGAGGTGGCGGGGCGTTTCAACGAGGATCTGATTGGGTGGTTAGGCAGTGTGGTGAAATAACCAGAAACCAAATCAACCAGCAGGATCGATAAGCGAATGGAGAGAACAATGAACGACCAGAACACAAAGACTGTACTAGTTACAGGCGCGTCTTCCGGTTTGGGTCGGTGCATTGCCGCTACGCTAGCCGCAGCGGGATATACCGTCTACGGTACCAGCCGACGGCAACAGCAGGACGCCGATGGGGTGCGCATGCGCGTGCTCGACATCACACAGCCTGCATCAATTGATCAATGCGTGGCAGCTGTCATCGCCGAGGCAGGCAAGATCGATGTGCTGATTAACAACGCAGGCGAAGTGCTGGGCGGCATGCTGGAAGAAACTGAGATGGACGCGGTCGAAGCCCATTTCCAGACCAATTTCTTCGGCGCAGCGCGGATGACGCATGCAGTTTTGGGTCATATGCGCCCCCGCCGGCAAGGACAGATCATCTTCATGAGTTCGCTAGCCGGGCTGATCGCCGTACCCGGCGAAGGCTTCTACGTCGCCGCCAAACACGCGCTCGAAGGGTACGCTTTCACGCTGGCACTGGAAGTACACCGCTTCAACATTGCTGTTTCGCTTGTGGAACCCAGTTTCTTCAAAACAGACATCTTGGCCATAGCGAAGCACGCCCCCGCCCACCCTATCAACGACTATGACGGCGTCCGCGAACGCGCGCACCACCTTCTTGTGGAAGGCGTCGAGCAGGGCGAAAATCCTCAGAAGGTGGCCGACAAGGTCCGCATGATTGTCCAGGCAACTCGTCCTAAATTGCGCTATCGGGTGGGTGGCGACGCACAGATCGTGCCCATTCTCGCCAAGTTACTACCCGAACGGCTCTTCCTGAGTGTACTGCGCCGCCACTTTGGCATGTAGGCGTGCGACTTACGCCAACTCGGCCAGCACCTCGCGGCTGGATCGGCCCGGCTCCAACACCGTCTCCTTCACAATCCGTCCATCGCGCAGCGAGAGGACACGATCCGCCTGACTGGCGATGCGCAGATCGTGGGTGGCCATGAGTACGCCATGATTGCCGGTGTCGGCCAGTTCGCGCAGCCGCGCCACGATGTGACGGGCGGCGCTACTGTCGAGGTTGGCGGTGGGTTCGTCGGCCAGCACCAGCGGCGGATTGGCGGCCAGGGCACGGGCGATGGCCACCAGTTGACGCTGTCCCCCCGAAAGTTCAGAAGGATAGCGCTCGGCCAGTAGCGCCAGCCCAAACGATTCCACCAGTTCACGTGAGCGCAGGTGGGCATCAAAGGGTGGACGCATCATCAGCCGCAGCGGCAGACCCAGGTTCTCGCGCACATTGAAGCCGGGGAAAAGGTTGTACGACTGGTAGATCATGCCCACACTCTGCCCACGCAGATCCGAGACGGCGTCCTCGCTTAGCGACGCCAGGCGATTGCCCATCAACATCACTGTGCCGTCGTCGGCTTCTTCCAGGCCCGCCAGCAGGCTGAGCAGCGTCGTCTTACCGCTGCCCGTCGGCCCCACCAACGCCACAAACTCCCCAGCGCGCACAGACAGATCCACACCATCCAATGCCGTTACACCGGCACCGTACACCTTACGCAAACCGATTGCTTCGACCAAGATGTTGTTTTCCATCGTCAGAGCCTCCATCGATTAGAAGAATGTGGGTTATCCCCTCAACGCTTCGCCCGCAGACCAGCGCGAAATGCGCCACAGTACAGGAATCGCACCCCCCCAGGCCGAGAGGAGCGCCGCCAGCAAATCGGCGACGACAATCAGCAGCGCCGCCGGCCAATCGCCCCCACCGGCGAGGACCCAATTGCCCAGCGCCAACAACGCACCGAGGACCCCGCCGCCAACCGCCACAATGCCATATTCCAAAAAGACCATGTGCCGCAGCCGGCTGGGGCGTGTCCCCAGGGCCACAAGCAGGCCGAACTCACGTCGTCGTTCCAGCGCAGCCAGCGCCGCCGCAGTAAGAACCAACCCACCCCCCGCCACGAGGACGCCACCTGCCACCCATACAGGGAAGCTGCCGTCCGCGCCGCCTTTGAGCAACGAAAGCAGCGCCAACCCCACGGCGTAGGATCCGGTGATCATGGCCAGCGAAAGGCCGGCGGTGTGGCGTGGATGCCGTGCCAATCCTTGTAGCGCCAACTGCCACAACGGAGAGCGTGACGGCGCAGGCAGCAACGCGTAGAGACGGGTCAACAGCCAGCCGCCTCCTGTGAGCAGCGCACTCAAGCCCACGGTAAGCAGCAGCAACACCAACAACGAGCCCAAGGGCAACACCGGCATCCCCGCTGCCAGCACCAGCACCGCCGCAAAGAGGGTGCCGTAAACAGCCGTCTCCAGTTCACGCCACGACCGCGGCAAGAGCCGGGGCATTTCCCCGCGCAAGACGGTGGCAGGGCCGATGGAAATTGTGGCAATGGCGCTTAGCCCCATAAAGAGCAGCGCCGCCAGCAGGCCGGTGAACAGCGCCGTAAAGAGTGCAAGAGGGCTGACCACAAAACCCGCCTGAATCTCAAAGTAGGCCCGGGCCGCCGGCCACGAAAGGACGCTCAAGAGCAGCCCCCCCAACAGACCCACACCACTGCCCAACAGCCCGGCGGCGCCTGCCTCCAACAGCAACAACACCAACACTTCGCTGCGACGCATCCCCAAACCACGCAGCAGGGCCAGTTCGGGCATCCGTCGCTCCACACTCGCCAGGTAGACGTTCGCCAGCCCCAGGCAACCTACCAACAGCGTCACCACACCCGCGCCAATGAGGACACCCGCAAGGCCCAGGCGATCCAACAAGAATTCGGGTAGCAGCCAACCAGGATGCACCTGCGGATCAACGTCGATGGTGCCCGTCTCCACGATCTGGGCCAGGTTAAGCCAGGCCAGCAACACGGCCACGCCGGGCGCAAGACCGCCCAGCACCAGAATTGCCAACTGCCATTCACGGCGGATTGTCACCCGCAAGTAGGCCGGGGCAAAGCGCAACAGACGTGGGCCGTTCATGACACTCCCCCGCGCAGCAGACGTTCTTCGCAGCGGTCGAGCCAGGTGAGGTCGGCCTCGGCGTGCAAAATGGCCCCCTCTAGCAGCGCCGCGGTGACACCATCTTCGGCGGTTTCGGCTTCGAGTAGCGCCTGTTCCAGTTCCCGCAACTGTTGCAACGTTACCTCGCGCTGGCGCCAGAGCACTTCTGAAAGGTGTTCCGGCCGGCGCAGCACACCACCCAGCACCGAGAGTTTGAGGTAGAAATCGTCTTTGAGCTTGCGGCTACTGCGTACCGGCGTCACCAGCCACGTTTGCAGTTCATCCCGCCCTGCCGCGGTGACGGCATAACGCTTGCGATCCGGCAGGTGGTCCTGTTCCACACGCTCTTCGAGGATCACAAGCCCGTCCGCTTCCAATGCGCGCAAATTGTTGTAGACCTGCGCCTCACGTAGCGGCCACAACGGCCCTAGCGCATCCTCAAACCGTCTGTTCAGTTCATAGCCATAACTTGGCTCATCCATCAACAGCGCCAACAAAGCATGCTTCAGGGCCATTCATTTACCCGTTCGCCAGAATACTAACCATAGTTAGTAGGTAGTATAAGATGAGGTAGTAGGTGTGTCAAATGGGGGTGACTGGGTAACCTTGTCACCCAGTCGCCATCGCCCGTTTCCGTTGCCACCACAAGCGGCCCATCCAGGCCAGGATGGCGAGATCGAGGGCAAGTTCGATGGGGGCGAAAATGGTGCCGTAGTGGTTCGGATCCCAGTAGCTGACAGGGCTGATGAAGCGCAGTTGCCAGTTGAGTGGGAAGAAGAGCAGCGGGCCGTCGTTGTGGTGGGTAAAGATGTCGATGAACGAATGCAGGCCACAGCCGGCGGCGAACCAGAGCAGCGCAAAGCCCCATTTTTGTCCTCGCTGTGTGGGCCAGTTTTGCATGGACCAGTAGCCAAGCACCGCCAACACAGCCAAAATCAGCGGCGAGTGAAAGAGATTGTGCCCCACAATCCACCAGGGGTTGGAGAAATAGAGCGCATCGTAGGTGGGGCCAAAGATGAACTCATCGATAGGCGCGATCCATTGGCGGTAGGCCGCGTAGCCAATGGTGAGCACGGTCAATGGCAGATCGGGCATCACCGACCCCCACAAAAACGCCGCGCCGTGGACAGGCTTCTGGTTGAGATTCATGCCCTTCTTGATGGCCCATGTGATCAGTAAGTGTGAAGGCGTGTTCACGATGATTGGTCCTGGGTGGTGGATGGGGTGGACGATGGACGACGATGGACGACGACCGACGACCGACGATGTTGTTGTAGCAGGGATCATCTAATCTTCGTTGTTTGATGTCTGTCGTCTGTCGTCTGTCGTCCTATGTCACTCGCACTTCTCCCACAGGTGTGTTGATGCTGAGAGGCCCTCACCCCCCGCCCCTCTTCCCATTTGGTGGAGAACCGAATTGCCGACTGACACGTACCTATGTGTTGACTATTTCGTCCTCTGAGCTACCGGATGGGAGAGGGAAGCCAGATCGTCGACAAGATTCCGGCTCCCCTCTCCCACCCAGCCACGACAGACACAAACTTTACGTTGTCCTGTCGTTTCCTTCATCACGGCAGCGACTCAACGTTGTGGGAGAGGGGCGGGGGGTGAGGGCCTCTCAGCGTCCCCAATCCCCAATCTCCCCTCATCGCCTCATCTCTGCTATACTCCTCTCATCAAACGTCCATTCTCTAGAGGAGATCTCTTTTGGCCCAAGTAGAACTCGTGCAGCGGATCGCCCGCCAGGTGCGCGACAATGTGGCGCAGGTGATTGTCGGCAAAGAACATGTTGTGGAATTGATGCTGGTCGCCCTCTTCTGCGAAGGACACGTTCTGCTCGAAGACGTGCCCGGCATCGGCAAGACGACGATGGCCAAGTCTTTGGCCCGGTCGCTGGGGGCAGATTTCCAGCGCATCCAGTTTACGCCTGATCTGTTGCCGTCGGACATTACCGGCGTCAGCGTCTACAACCGTCGCGAAGACGCCTTCGAGTTCCGCCCAGGTCCGATCCTGGCGGGCGTGGTACTGGCCGATGAGATCAACCGCGCCGGGCCACGCACACAGTCGGCCCTGCTCGAAGCAATGGAAGAACGACAGGTCACCGTAGACGGCGTCACCCATGCTCTGCCCTATCCGTTCTTCCTCATGGCGACGCAGAATCCCGTCGAGTTGGAGGGGACCTTCCCACTGCCAGAAGCGCAGATGGATCGCTTCCTGATGTTGGTGGCGCTGGGCTACCCCAACCGCGAAGAGGAACGTAGCATTCTGCACCGCTTCCGCAACGCCAATCCCCTGGTAGATCTGAAACCACAATTGGACAATGAGACGATCCGCCAGGCGGTGAAGATCTGCCGCGATGTGTATGTAAGCAGCGCCATCGAAGACTATCTACTTGACTTTGCGGCGGCGACACGCAATGACCGCGCCGTGGAACTGGGGCTAAGCCCACGCGGTACGCTGGCGCTCTTCCGTACCTGCCAGGCGCTGGCCGCCGTCAACGGGCGCGACTATGTCATCCCCGACGATGTGAAGCGGATGGCAACGGTGGTGGTGGGCCATCGCCTCATCCTCAACGCCGACGCCCGCCTGCGGGGCCAAAAGAGCGGCGAAGTGCTGGCACGTATCCTCGCCGCGCTGCCTGTGCCGGTAGAAGAGTTGCGCCCTGTGGACGGGGGACGTTAATGGGCCGCCTGGGCTGGGTTTCCGTTGGCCTGGTGCTGTTGGCTGCCGTCCTTTTGCGCAACAGCCTGCTCTTCACCATGGGGCTGATCCTCACACTGGTGGGGCTGGCGGCGTGGCTGTGGAACCGCTACTGCCTGGTGGAGGTGAGCTACCGTCGCCGTTTTGACAGCACCCGCCTCTTTTTCGGCGAGTCCACCGACCTGTGGATCGAAGTGACCAACGCCAAACCGCTGCCATTGGCATGGCTACGCGCAGAGGACGAACTCCCAGGCGTGCTCGGCATTCAACCCGACGCCCGCATCAGCCGCTACAGTGGCGGGCGACGCCTGCTGGTCAATGTCTTTTCGCTGCGCTGGTACGAGCGAGTCATCCGCCGTTACCGTGTCACCGGCACACAGCGCGGCGCGTGGACCTTCGGCCCCACCCAGCTCGTTTCAGGCGACATCTTCGGCTTTTCGCTACGCCGCATGACGGTGGAAGAAGAAGACGTGCTGCTCGTCTACCCGCGGCTGGTGCCTGTCACCCAACTGGGGTTGCCTGCCCGTCACCCCTTCGGCGAAGCACTGGCAGATCGGCGTGTGGTGGAAGATCCCATGCGGCTAATGGGGGTGCGCGAGTATCAACAGGGCGACAGCTTCCGCCATGTCCACTGGAAGGCCAGCGCACGCCGATCGGAGCTACAGACCAAGGTCTTTGAGCCTTCGGCCAGCCGCTTGATGCTGATCTTCCTCAACGTAGACACCTTCCGCAGCCGCATGGAAGGGGCCGATCCTGTGCTGCCCGAATGGGGGATCACGGCGGCGGCGTCGATTGCCCGTCATGCCTGGGAGGCCGGGCAGACGGTGGGCCTCTACGCCAACGGCACACTCCCCGGCGGCGGACGGCTGCGCGTCGCCCCAGGCAGCCGCTCGGATCAGGCGGTGCGTGTCCTCGAAGGGCTGGCGCTGATGCGCAACATCACCATCGCCAGCCTGGAGCAGACGATCCAGGCCGAGACGGAGACGCTACGCTACGGCTCCACGATTGTGGTGGTGACGTCGGTGGTCGACGCGATCCTCGAACGCCCACTCCTGGATCTGCGCCGGCGCGGTCATGCTGTGACGATTGTTCACCCCGGCCATCAGCCGCCCGCTCACCCGATCCCAGGTGTGCGCCTCTACCACATTGGCAATGGTCAAGTCAGCAGTGGGCAAATCGGCGACGGTCAAACCAGTAACGGCCAAACCCCAGATGGGACAACCCTCGATGAAGATGCGAAGCTGGAACTGGCTTGACGAAGGGCTGTTGCCCATTCTGATGGTGTTGATGCGCACAGCCTGGCTGTGGCCGTGGTTGGCGTTGCTGCGCGCCTGGTTTTCACCCACCCAACAGGCCCCGGTTTGGCCGATTTGGGTGCTGATGGGCGTGCCGCTGCTCAGTTTCTTCCTCACCGAGCGGCTGTTGCCCGAACGGCGCGATGTGGCAGCGACGGAGCAGGTCAACAGGGTGCAAATTGGGATTGCGGCCACGGGCGTGATCCTCTTGCTCGTGCTGACGTGGCTCCACTTTTACCGGATGGAGTTCCCGCTTTGGTCGTTGGACTGGGTGCGGGCGCTGGGTTTTGATCTCACTGATCTGCGCGTTGAACTGCCGGTGCAGATTTTGGCGCTGGTCAGTGGCGTCTACCTCTGGCTGCGCGGCGTCCTCGACGGGCGCGAGCCGGTTCATCACGAAAGGGTGTGGGGGACCTTCCTGGCCGGTGTGGTGGGGATGGCGCTCTACCTCTGGTTGTCGCGTTTCGGCAGCGGCGAGCGCATGGATGTGGCGCCGTGGCTGATCATCTTCTTCGGGGCCGGAATGGCTGCGCTGGCAGTGGCCAATCTCAAGATTGCAGGCGGGTGGAGTCCTTGGCGGCAGAGTGATAGCCGCATTCAGGCCAATCGCTACTGGCTGCTGAGCATCGCTGTGACGATTTTGGGGCTGCTGGGGTTGGGCATCTTTTTGGGCTGGTTGGTAGCGCCGGAAGAGGTGGCGTGGCTGCTCAACGGCGTGGGCGTGGTGTTGGGTTGGATCGGGCAAGTGCTCTCTTGGGTTGTATTGGGCGTGAGCTTTGTGCTCTTCTGGCTGATCTACCCGATCTACATGTTTTTACAAAGTTTGATCAACAACGAACCGCGCGAGGAACCAGAACGCGAGCCCCAAGACAATTTTCCGATGCCCACGCCCGAGGTGATGCAACAGATCACCGACCCAACACAGACGCCGGAGCCGTTCCGTTGGATTGGGTTGGCAGTGGTGCTGTTGATTGTCTTCGTGGTCTTTGTGTTGGTGTTGCGCCGTCTACGCGCCGCCGCCGAAGACGAACCCGAAGAGATCCACGAGTCGATCTACAGCAATGATCTGCTACAAAACCAACTAGCCGCCTTCTGGCAAGGGCTGCGTAACCGCTTCGGCGCAGAGGCCGACGGCCCCGCCTTTGCCGATCTCACCGGCGAAAACGACACACGGCGCACCATCCGCGCCATCTATCAACAACTCCTGGCGCGGGCCGCGGCGGGTGGGCACCCACGCGCCACGGCACAGACACCGTTGGAATATGTCCCCGCGCTACAAGAGAACTGGCCACAACCCGCCGACGCCGTACGTGTCATCACCGACGGTTACGTCGAAGCGCGCTACGCCGCCGATCCGCCCGACGCCGCCACGGCGCAGGCCGTCGCCGCCGCCTGGGCAGAGATCGAGCGAGAGGAAAGTGAACGCCCGACATGAAGTTCATGGTATCGCAACTGCTCTATTTTTGGCGCGACCGCCAATCCCGTGTCAATACGGTGGCCCTGCTGCGTTTCTTTGCTGTGCTCTCGCTGCTGGTGACAGCGTACAGCGTGATCTTTCACTTCATCATGGCCTACGAAGGGCGCGAGGAATATAGCTGGATCACCGGCTTCTACTGGACGCTGACGGTGATGTCTACGTTGGGCTTCGGTGACATCACCTTCCACTCGGATCTGGGGCGCGTCTTTTCGAGCTTTGTGCTGATGAGCGGCATTGTCTTCTTGCTCATTCTCTTTCCGTTTACCTTCATCCAATTCTTCTACGAACCGTGGATGAAGGCGCAATCGGCGGCGCGTGCCCCCACCCGCCTCCCCGAAAACACCCGCGGACATGTGATCCTGGTGCAGCATGATGCCGTCACCAACGCGCTGATTGAACGGCTGAACCAATATCAATATCCCTACGTGCTCCTCGTATCGGATCTGGACGAAGCGCTGCGCCTGCACGACATGGGCTTCAAAGTTGTGCGCGGGGACCAAGACAGCCCCGACACCTATCGGCGCTTGCGCGCGGAGAATGCACTGCTGGTGGCGGCAACCTGTACCGATCAGGTGAACACGAACATTGCCTTCACCGTGCGCGAGATCACGACCGACGTGCCGATTATTGCCACCGCCAATGTCCCCGCCTCCGTGGACATTTTGGAACTGGCCGGTAGTTCGCAGGTGCTGCAACTGGGCGAAATGATGGGGCAAGCGCTGGCGCGTCGTGTCTCCGGCGGAGATACCACCGCACACGTCATCGGCCAGTTCGACGAGTTGCTCATTGCCGAAGCCAACATGCGCAGGACGGATCTGGTGGGCAAGACATTGGCGGCCAGTCGATTGCGCGAACAGGTGGGCATCACAGTGCTAGGCGTTTGGGAACGGGGCGATTTCGAAAACGCCCAGCCCCAAACAATGATCACCGAGAACACAGTGCTCGTCTTTGCCGGCTCCGCCGAGCATATTCGACGCTATGGGGAGCACTACGGCAGACAAGAACGCAACACCGAGCCGGTTCTGATCATCGGCGGCGGGCGGGTGGGCACCGCGGCCGCTGCGGCGCTGCTCAGACGTGGGCTCGATTACCGAGTGGTGGAAATGGACGCAAGCCGGGTACGCGACCCCGAAAGATACGTGGCGGGCAACGCCGCCGAGTTGACCATCTTGGAGCAGGCCGGCATTCGCACCACACCCGTTGTCCTCGTCACCACCCACGACGACGACACCAACATCTACCTCACCATTTACTGTCGTCGTTTGCGGCCCGATGTACAGATCATCAGCCGGGCGCGGCTTGAACGCAACATTGCCACGCTGCATCGGGCCGGGGCCGACTTTGTGCTCTCCTATGCGTCGATGGGGGCGAACGCCATCCTCAACTCGCTCAACCGCAGCAACATCCTCATGGTCGCCGAAGGATTGGACATCTTCACCGTGCCTGTGCCCGACCAGATTGCCGGCAGGAGCATCGCCGAATGTGACATTCGCCGCAAAAGTGGATGCAGTGTGGTGGCCGTCCAGACCAATGGCGCCACCGATGTAAGCCCAGATCCGTACCGTCCTTTGCCCAAAGACGGCAACCTGATCCTCATCGGCACCGTAGACGCGGAGAAGCGCTTTTTGCGGCAGTTTAATCGGGGGTAGTGAGGCGGGTTGCGAGTTGCGGATTGCGTTACATCGTCGTCGGTCGTCCGTCGTCCATCTTCCGAGGAGGTTCCCCATGCCCATTTCTGTCGATGAACTCTACCAGCATTGCGAAAAACAGATTGTGTTGCTGCCCGGCGCTGCGCCGCTAGGTGAGGCGATTAGCCAGTTCGTAGAGAGTGGACACGACGAGCGCCAAGCCTGGCTGATCGTTCAATTGGACGATGGCGGCTATCGCGCCGTCCGCTTTGATGCGTTGACGCCCCTGGTATTGGACGGGGGCCACTTCGTGCTCAACCAGTCGCTGGGCGACCTCGATCTGCCTGCCGTCGATCGCATTGTGTCGGTGGACGACGCCGCCGAGATGGCCGATCTGCTCTCCTGGCTTGACGATCACCCCAACGCCACACTGGTGGTGATCGACGGCAACCGCTGCGCCGGTCTGCTCACGTCCACCCTCATCCCCAAAGGCATTTCCGATCAACCCCAGCTACACGAAGCACTTAAGCGTGTGTTGCCACAGTCGATCAGGCTCGAAGCCGCTGATCTTAATGACACAGACAGCGCACGCTTTGACGAATTTGTAGACGAATTTGTAGATGATTTTGTAGATGATTTTGTGGAAGCCGGCGATAACTTCGACATCGACCTCTCTGATCTGAACTTGAACATGGCAGAGGCAGAATCGCCATACCAGGTGGATCTCCATACCGACATCGACTTCCCCGAGCGGGTGCAGCCACAGGCGGAACATCCGCTGGTGATCAAGCTCACGCCGGAGAAGCCTGCCGACACGCGCGTGGACAGCACGGTAAGCATCGAGTTCGCCGCTCCACTGGCGGCGGAGGTGGTGGAGGTACGGGTCCACGCGCCGAATTTCAGCGAGCGCGATCAACGCTGGGCTGAGACGCTGGACGTTTACAGCTTCACAGCGTCGTCGCCGGCCATCTTCGTGCTCAAAGCGCCGCCTGATCCAGGGATCTACCCCATCGGTGTGGACTTTCGTCATAAGGATCGGTTGGTGGGCAGCACCCGCTTCGAGGTGCTGGTGGGCGATGTGACACGCCCTGAACTAGCGCGACTGTCCACGCGCACGGGGCCGTCTTCGGCCACGCCGCCGACGACGCTTTCATCCACGATTTCGCCCAACCTAGACGCTGCCCCCCCGCCCGGGCTGTCGTTGATCATCAGCCGTAACCCACCGCCCCCCGCCGACGTGGATCTGCGTGTGCACCTCGACGCCGACAATGTACTCAGTTTCACCCTCCACTCCACACGGCCCGAACTGAATTTGCAGCATGTGGACGTGGGCAAAACACAGTTGAACGCCACACCGCAGCACTTTCTGGCTTCGCTCTTCACCACGCTGAGCAGCATGGCGCTGGATCGCAGCGCTACACGCTCTTCGGGCGCGGAGCGTCAACTGCGGCGCATGGGCGAAAATCTCTACCTCGACGTCATCCCCGAAGAGTTGCGCCGCGTCTATTGGGATCTGGTGGATCTGCGCAAGCAGGGCGTGATCCACTCGTTGCTGGTGACCAGCGACGAGCCGTGGATCCCCTGGGAGTTGATCAAGCCCTACGACGCCGACAACGACCGCGACGACGATTTCTGGGCAGGCGGATGGCAACTTTGCCGCTGGCTTACCGGCCCCGCCCCGGCCGATCCGGTACAGATCCAGGCGGCGCGGCTCATTGCGCCGGATCTCGATCTGGCCTTTGTGCGCCAGGAAAAGGCATTTTTCGACATGATCCGGCAATGGGGCGTGGATGTGGGCGCCGCGCCGCTCCAAACATTGGCCGAAGTGGAACAACTTGCCGAGCAAGGCGGCGTGGAGTTGGTCCACTTTGCCACACACGGTAACTTCAGCGGCGGCGACCCCGATAGCTCGGTGATCCGGCTGGCCGATCAGATGGAGTTGAACCCGCGTGATCTGCGCGGCAGCTTTGTACGTGGGCTGCGCAAGGCACGGCCGTTGGTCTTCCTCAACGCCTGCCACACGGCGCAGATTGGGTTTTCGCTCACAGGGCTGGGCGGCTGGGCCGAACGCATGTTGGGCGATGTGCGCGCCAACGCCTTCATCGGCACACTGTGGGAGGTCAACGATGAATTGGCGGCGGAATTTTCGGAGACGTTTTACAGCGCACTCTGGCAAGGATCGAAGTTAGGCGAAGCCTTCGTCGCCGCCCGGCAGCGTGTCCGCGACCTCCAGCCCGACAATTCAACCTGGTTGGCGTACACACTCTACGGCGATCCGAATGGACAGGTGAAATGGGGTCACTCGTCCAACAACACCCCCCACACCTCCACATCCACTCCAATTTCATGACGGTTGAGGATGTTGTCGAGAGCGGCGTCGATGTGGGGCAGTTCTTCCAGATCCTCGGTGATGAGTTCGAGATCGTCCTCAGTGGCGTCGGTGACGTAGGCTTGTTCGAAGGCTTGTTTGGGATCGAGCCAGTAGCCGACGGCAGCCAGCTTGTTCCATTTGGTCATAAAGTAGAGGATCACGTAACGCCGCCCACTCTTGTGCTGGTCAGCGATGCGCGTGCCGGAGACGTGGATGGGGTAGAGGAAATCTACGCCGGCCTGCGTGCGAGCGGCGCGGTAGTAGCGTAGATTGTCGGTGCGGGCAAAACGATAAACAGCGCCTTCAGCCAGCATGGGAACGTCCTGGTTCAAAGAAGCGTCACCGCAAAGAACAGAGAAGAATGGACACGGATGTCAGGATTCGCAGGCCGGCAAAGAGGAAATGCATTCTGAATTCATCTGAAAATCCTAAAAATCCGCGTAGTCCGCGTCCCTCTCTTCTCTGCCTTCGTGCATCTTGGTGTGGCTTTGTGGATCACTATTCCTCTAGATTCTCCGTATGGGATCCGTTTTTTAATGGCGGAAGTGAATGAAGATCCGCCCAAAGTTTTTGTCGTCCTTTTCAAGACGGTGGTAGAGCGAGCGGATGTGCGACTGGTTGAGGAAGCGCAGCACCTTCTTCTTCAACTGTCCACTGCCTTTGCCGGGGATGATCTCCACCAGTGCAATGCGCTTGTCCAGCGCCTCTTGGACGATGCGATTGAGTTCGGCGTCGATCTTGTCGCCTTTATTGTAGATATCGTGCAGATCAAGCTTAAGTTTGGCCATTGTCGTCTTCTCGGCTCTTCTCTTTGTCGTCCCAATCAATCGGATCGGCTGCGTCGTACCCGCCCCACTTGCTGGTAAAGGATGCGGCAAAGATGGCGGCGTTGGTGCGTTCGGCGTCGTCGACGGCTTTCTTCACGGCTTCCTGGCGGCGGGCGGTATCTTGCGCCGCCGCGTCCACAGGCGCGGTTGCCGGTTCGCCCACATGCACGATGCGCACCGCCACAATGTCGCCCCGGCGGTAGGGCACTTCAGCCCCCTCCCGCTTGCCGAGGATCGCCTTGGCCAGCGGCGCGCTAGCAGCGAGGACACCGCTGTCCACATCGGCCACGTCTCCGCGGGCGATGACGATGCGCATCGTTTCGCGGTCACCGCGCGAGTCGATCAATTCAATGTCTACGTCGACGCCGGTACGCACTTGTTTTGTCGAATCTTGCATCATTGTCTCCGGCACATTTCCCGACAATTTCGCTGGCGCTTGTTCTCCGTTCAAGAATGGGTACAGTCTAGCCTATGGCGTGCGAAGAACAAAATTATCGCATGGTACCCCTGCTAGGTAGGGTATCGTGTATAATGGGAAAACTTAGTCTCTATCCTGAAATTATAGTGCGCAGCAGAACGCTCGCTTTACGACGCCCACTTTACATTGGCGTGATTCGTGGGGCTGCTGTGAATTTCAGGATAGTATCTTATTCAGGCCAGGCATAAACAGGCCGCCCCAAGTGGGAGTGACTCGTTAGGACGAGGAAAGGCAGAAACGATGACCCTTCGAGTACGGTTTGATCAGGCACTGAACCACCTGCGCGATGACATTTTAATGATGGGCAGTCGCGTCGAAGAAGAGATGAACCTGGCGCTGGCCGCCTACAAGCACCTGGACGTGAAACGTGTAGAGCAGGTGCAGGCCGCCGACAAAATTGTCAACCAGAACCGAGCCGATATTGAAGAACGTTGCTTCACGCTCATCTCCACCCAACAGCCGGCAGCGCGCGATCTAAGGCAGATCTTTGCAGCCATGAGCATGGTGGTCGATCTAGAGCGGATGGGCGATCAAGCCAAAGGAATTGCCAAAGTTGTGCCCCATCTGGTCACCCACCCCAACCGCCCCCACCCACCCGAACTACTACCCATGGGCGAGAAGGTCAACGCCATGCTGCGACAAGCCTTGAATGCGTACGCAACCGACGATGCCGCCCTTGCGGCCCAGGTCGGCCCCCAAGACGAAGAAGTGGATCTGCTGCTGGGCCAAGTCTTCACCCAGGTGATGGAGTTCATGGTCATGGAAGCCGACGTGGTGGATTCGGCGGAGGCAGGTTACAGCGTGCTCCGCGTGGGCCGCGAACTAGAGCGGTATGGCGATCTATCGGTGAATGTGGCGGATCGGGTGGTGTACATCCTCGGTGGAGTGTCATAACGGAATCGGATCGCCCAGAAACATCGGCGGGCGGCGACGGATCACATCCACCAGCGCCATGAAGGTGGCAGGGACTTCGCGCATCTCCGACCAGGCAATCGAGCGGGGATGGTAGTCGCGCCGATCCGCAGCGACACCCACAACGTCGATGCCAAGTTGTTCACAGGTGAAGATCGCCCGTGGCAGGTGAAAACGCTGCGTCACCAAGATCGCTTCTTCCAGCCCGAAGACGGCCTGAGCGCGGTAGCAGGTGTCGTAGGTGCGCAGGCCGGCGTAGTCCGGTTGAACATCCTCGGCGGGGACGCCACGTTCGATGGCATAGGCGGCCATGGCGTCGGGTTCGTTGTAGTAGATGGAGCTGTTGTCGCCGCTGACAAGGATCTTCTCCACCTTGCCGTCGTGGTAGAGCTGCACCGCCGTCTCCACCCGGTCCATAAGCATTGCGCTCAATCGACCACTGGGGTAGACACGTGCGCCAAAGACAATGGCAACACGGGCCGAGGGTGCGTCCTCAAGGGCGTGGATCTTGGGTGCATTGGTGGCATCTACCCACTCCTGCCACGCAAACGGGGACACAGCCAGCAACCCCAAACCGATAGCGGAGCCCAACAGAATTTTTACCCAACGCTTCACAGGCAACTCCAGTGGATCATTTTGGCTTACGCAGTTCGCGTACTCAGCTAAACGAGAGTCTACGCTGTGATCTACGTTGTGAATGTGAACTTGGTTCCGCATTTCCGAGCCCCCGCGTACATAGCTGGGTGCGAACCTTCCTGGAAGGAGAAGCGTCGAGTGCGTTCCGCCCTTCCAGGAAGATGCTGTTTCTTCCTGGAAGGCTTGCACCCGCCAACCTACCTTTGACAACCTACTTCAATGAAAGCTATACTACAGTCCATTGTGCGACGATCATTGTACTATCGCGCATCGATTGCCAATCGAAATACCAACGACAGTGCACCGGAGGAGTATCCGCCGGCTGACGTCAGAGAGAGATCCTCATGGGCTGAAAGGGATCTTCGTCGACGCAGCGGAGAAAGTCGCCGGGAAGGTCGGCAAGGCGAACGCATCCAGAAGGACAAGTAACCTTACCCGGGAACGCCCGTTATCGCGCAGAGAGCAGTGGATTCGTTTTCGCTGCTGAAAAAAGGTGGTACCACGAGTCGCTTCGTCCTTTTACGGATAAGCGGCTTTTTTGTTGTGTATAAGACGACCAAGGAAACCCCGATGACGCAAATTCAAGAAATGCCAAAGACGTACACGCCCCAGGAGTGGGAAGAGCAACTCTACACCTGGTGGGAAGAGTCGGGCTTCTTCCAGCCCGAACAACAAGAAGAGAGTGGGCTGGCCGATCCCAAAGCCAGGCCCTTTGTGATTTCGATGCCGCCGCCCAACGTCACCGGCGCGCTGCATTTGGGCCATGCCATCACCAGCAGCATCGAAGATCTGCTTACACGCTATCACCGCATGAACGGCGTCCCCACGCTGTGGGTGCCCGGCACCGACCATGCCGGCATCGCCACCCAGAACGTGGTGGAACGCAAACTGGCCGAACAGGGCGTCACCCGACACAAGTTGGGCCGCGACCGCTTCGTGCAAGAAGTATGGGATTGGAAAGACGAATACCACGGGCGCATCAGCGGCCAACAGCGGCGCATGGGCATCTCGTGCGATTGGACGCGCGAACGATTCACACTGGACGACGGCCTGAGCGATGCGGTGCTCGAAGCCTTTATTCTTCTTTACGAAGAGGGGCTGATCTACCGCGGCAACTACCTGGTGAACTGGTGCCCACGCTGCGAAAGCGCCATCAGCGATCTGGAAGTGGATCACAAAGAAGTCGAAGGCAAGCTCTACACCTTCCGCTACCCACTCAAAGAGGGCGGCTATTTAGAAGTGAGCACAACGCGGCCTGAGACAATCCTGGGTGATACCGCCGTGGCCGTACACCCCGAAGACGAACGCTACAAGGCGCTGGTGGGCAAAAAGGCGTTGGTGCCGATCTTGGGACGTGAGATCCCCATTATCGCCGACGAGCACGTCGATCCGTCCTTTGGCACAGGCGCACTCAAGGTGACGCCGGGCCATGATCCCAACGACTACGAAATCGCCGGGCGTCACAGTCTGCCCTACATCAACGTCATGAACAAAGACGCCACCCTCAACGCCGAAGCCGGTCCTTACGTGAAACTGGATCGTATTGAGGCGCGGCGCAAACTCTGGGCCGACATGGCCGAACAGGGCCTGGTGGTGGGCGAGAAGACACACGTCCATCAGGTAGGGCACTGTGAGCGCTGTGGCACCGTGGTGGAACCACTGCTCAGCACCCAATGGTTCGTGCGTATGCAGCCTCTGGCCGAACCCGCCATCGAAGCCGTGCGCGACGGGCGCATCAAAATTGTGCCCGAGCGCTTCGAACGCACCTACTTCAACTGGATGGAAAACATCCGCGATTGGTGCATCAGCCGCCAGCTCTGGTGGGGACACCGCATCCCCATCTGGTACGGGCCGGACGGTCACCAGTTTGCCGCCCGCAACGAAAGTGAGGCCAAAGAAAAGTCCATCGCCCACTACGGCGAGTGTGTGAAGTTGGTTCAGGACGAAGACGTCCTCGATACCTGGTTCAGCAGCGGGCTGTGGCCCTTCAGCACCCTGGGCTGGCCCCAACAGACAAAAGATCTGGCCAAGTACTACCCAACCACGGTCATGGAGACCGGCTACGACATCATCTTCTTCTGGGTGGCGCGCATGATCATGATGGGCATGAAGTTCACCGGCCAGGTGCCGTTTGAGACCGTCTACCTACACGGCCTGGTGCGCGACGAGACAGGACGCAAGATGAGCAAGAGCCTGGGCAACGTGCTCGATCCGCTGGACTTGATTGCGGAGTACGGCACCGACGCCCTACGCTTCAGCCTGCTCACCGGCGGCACCCCCGGCAACGACATGAAGCTGAGCACCACGCGCATTGAAGCCAATCGTAACTTTGCCAACAAGATTTGGAACGCCGCCCGCTTCGTGTTGATGAACCTGAAAGCAGACGAACTCACCTTCACCGAAGAGGAGAGTCACAGCGTTACCTATGCCCTGCCCGACGCCCAGCACATGGAGCTAGCGGATCGCTGGATCCTGAGCCGTCTTGGTTCCACCCGCGCCAATGTGACACGCCTGATCGACGACTTCCAGTTCGGCGAGGCAGGACGACAGATCTACGACTTCCTGTGGAGCGAGTATTGCGATTGGTACATCGAGGCTACCAAGACACGTCTCTACGGCGACGACGAGGCGGCGGCGCAAACGGCGCGACAGGTGCTGGCGCATGTCCTGGAACAGAGTTTGCGCCTGTTACACCCGTATATGCCCTTTGTGACTGAGGCGATCTGGGGTCACCTGCCCCACATGAAAACACACGGTGAATCGTTGATGACAAGCCGCTGGCCTGCCCAGAACGACTGGATCGACGAAAGAAGCGAAGAGTCCTTTGCCCGCCTGCAAGAGATCATCCGCGCCATTCGCAACGTGCGCAGCGAGTACAACGTGGAACCCAGCCGCCGCATCAGTGCCATCTTCGGCGCGGACGGTCACCTGGGGTTGTTGCAGCAGAATCAGGAACTCTTGATCAGTCAGGCTCGGCTTAGCGAGGGCATCATCATCGCCGAAACCAGCAGCGCGCCGGAGAAAGCGGTGGCGTTGGCTGCGGGTGGCGTCAACGTCTATTTGCCACTGGCCGGAATGGTCGATCTCGCCGCTGAACGGCAACGCCTGCAAAAAGAAGTAGAGAATGTGGACAACCAACTCCAGCGCGCCGAAAAGCTGTTGTCTAACCAGGGATTCGTCGCCAAAGCCCCTCCTGAAGTCGTCCAACGCGAACAGGAGAAGATCACCGAACTCAAGATCCGCCGTGAGCAGATTCAGGCGAATTTGCGGGAGGTTGGGGAGTAGGGACAGGGGAGAGAGGAATAGTTCGGGTTGAGTATTTCACGATTCTCTGTGAAATACTGAAGTTGGTGGTGTGTGCACGCTACAGTGGCTGGCACTGTTCGCCCCGGTAAAGTACACCCGTCTGCCGGGTTTTGACCCGGCAGACCTTTTTTATTGCTGAACCAGGTTTTATTGGTGAATCGGGCCCATTCCCAAATAATCAGGAAAATTGCCGAAATCCCTCCCCACTAACACCAACCCTCCCCAACCATCTTCACCCAGTCCCCAATCCTCAGTCCCCCATTTCCTATCCCCCCTGATTGTGATTATTTTGACAATCCGATCTGGCTATGCTAATCTTCCCCTAAGTTTCCCCAGATCTGAAACTTACAACAGCGCAAAATCTTGCCGATACGTCTATCGACAAAATGTTCTTTTTTGCACTTGTAAAATGACATTTGCATTCACTTGTACTACAATAGCCCGAGAAAAACGTACGGTTGATTACAAACGTTGCTTACCGTAATGTTTGAGCAGAATTTATCCACTTTTTTGCATTCTTTGAAGCATCGTTAGCCTGATTTATGAGGTACGGGGCACTGGCAGAAAGGAGTCCAGCTAGGAATGGCGAATGAACAGTGGCGAGCACGGGTAAAACGTGCACAAGAGATGACCGCTGAACGGCGCGGTATTGATGTGGCAGTTATGCTACCGCCACGCCAACCAGACGGTGGCGGCGCAGCCGCACATCAGGCCGAAGCAGAGCCTATGGCAGTTGCACAAGCACAACCGGAGCCGGTCGCGGCGGTAGAATCAACGGTGGAAACTGCACCTGTTGCAGCAGGCACAGCAACTCCGGGAGTAGCGGAAACGTCTGCCGCACAACGAGTAGCTGAAGCAAAGGCGCGTGCAGCAGCAAAGGGCAGCAATGGTGGCACAGCAACCGCAGCACCTGCGGCAGCGCCCGCCGCCGCACCGAAACCGACGACAAAACCTGCACCGGCAACCGAAGAAGCGGTAGAAGAGGTGGGTCAGGCAGGGATCAACCGACGTGAGTTTCTGACCTACGCTTGGGGCGCCGCACTGGGTCTGCTCACACTGGAAATCGGCGTCGGCAGTTACTACTTTATGTACCCACGCTTCCGCGCAGGTGAGTTCGGTGGCGCTTTCTCCGTGCCACAGAGCGACATCCCACCCGCCGATGCAGCACCCAATGGGAATACAAACGGCAAGTTTTGGTTGGTTGACACCCCAGAAGGACCACGCGCTCTCTACATGGTCTGTACGCACCTTGGCTGCCTCTACAAATGGGAACCTTCCACCTTCCGCTTTGAATGCCCGTGTCACGCGTCGAAGTTCAGCCACGACGGCCATTACATCGAAGGACCGGCCTCTCGTTCGCTGGATCAGTTTGTGATCGAAGTGATGCAAAACGGAGCAGTCGTCAGCAGCACAGAGGACGCAGGCGACGACATCGTACCGCCGCAGATTCCTGGGCCAGACGCGCAGATTGTGGTTCAGACAGGTCAGCGCGTTCTGGGCAAATCGGCGGCCGCATCACCGGCGCGAGCAGTAACGTAGAAACAATGTGGGTGAGGAATCGGCGCCAGGTGCGTTTTGGGCTTGCGCCGTTATATAGGAATGTGTCACCAAGTCTTATGGACATGTCGACTAGGAGAGAAACAAGACTATGAGTGTGATGCAAGACATTCGCGAGAAGGGAGTGATTGGCGCAACTGCCGCCGCTCTCGAAGATGTCTTCACCCGGGTCACGGCCGGCATTAGCCCCGGCGAGTTTCGCAAAATGCTACGCGGGGAACCGGCCGGTCGTCCGAACCCTCGCCTGAAGCCACACAGTGAAGCGTTTTTGCTTCACATTAAGCCCACCTATTATCACGAAAGTGTGACCAAGTGGAACCACACCTTCCGATTGGGGCTGCTCTCAACCTACCTATTTTTCTTTGAGCTGATTACCGGCCTCTTGCTCATGATCTGGTATGCCCCTTCGCCAGAACGAGCTTATGTAGACATGATTCGGCTGCTCAGCAACGTGCCCTTTGGTCAATTCTTGCGCGATTTGCATCGCTTAGGTGCGGAAGCGATGGTGGCGATTGTCACATTGCACATGGTGCGCACGTATCTAACGGGCAGCTACAAAGCGCCACGGCAGTTCACCTGGTTCACTGGTGTGATTCTGCTGGTCTTGACGCTTTTCCTCAGCTTCTCAGGCTATTTGCTGCCGTGGGATCAGTTGGCCTTCTGGGCGGTAACCATTGGTACGTCGATGGCCGAAGCGGTGCCGCCAGCAGTGGTAGGCGAAACCGTCAACTTGCTGGCCCGTGGTGCGCCCGAAATTGGCGCAAACGGCCTGCTGCGCTTCTACCTGCTGCACGTGATCTTCTTGCCGCTGTTGCTGATTCTTTTCTTCTTCGTGCATTACTACAAAGTGGTGCATTTCGGCATCAGCCTGCCCGCCGATGAAGAAGAAGTGGGTGAAGACACAGCCAATCGCGTGCCTGCCGACAAGCGTGTCTACTTCTTGCCTGATGTGTTGGTGGATGAACTTAGCTTCCTAACAGCCTTCACAACACTTTCGATCTTCCTAACGGTCTTCTTCTTCCAAGCGCCGTTGGAAAACATCGCCAATCCACAGTCGACGCCGTTGCACACAGTTGCGCCCTGGTACTTCTACTGGCTACAAGGGCTGCTGAAGGTGGCGGATAAGTTTATCGCCGGTGTGCTGGTGCCTGGTGTGCTGCTCGTCTTGTTGATGGCAATTCCGTACCTCGACATGAACCCGAGCCGCCGCGCCCGTGACCGCCGCGTGGCGATTGTGAGTGGTATTGTCGCCGGTGTGTTGATGATCATCTTGAGCTGGATGGGTACACCGGAATACGCCGTCAAGGGTGCGCCGTCGGTGGAAGTGGTACAGGAAATCATGCCCGAAGAAGGCGCCGGCCTGATTCACGAAGTGGGCTATGCACATCTGCCACTTGGTGTATTCCGCACCGACATGGAGTACGCCATCGAACAAGAGGACGAACACTTTGCCGAGTTGATGCATCATTTCCGCGATGGTGTGCGCTACTACGAAGAGACCGACCCAGACTTCAATGCGGCTTACGCCGTCTTGAACATCACGCAGGATCAGCCCGGTTTGAAGCGTCTACGCTGGGAAGTCTACTGGTATAACGCGGAGGGCATACCCGGTTACTTCGAGCGCAAATTCTGGCTGCACGAAGACTCTCTCTACTGGGAAGAGTACGGATGGAAGAGAGAGTTCGTGAAATATCTGTCTGACCTGCGGTTCCCTAACTAACTAGGAGTGACGATACCGATATGCAGGGTTTATTCATCAAGTCACCCGTACTGAAGATTGTGCTTGGCATCCTGGCCTCGCTGGGTGCAATTGCACTGGTCTTGATCGTCCTCCTCACCGAGGAGGCGCGCATGGAAGCTCAGACCGCCAGTTGGGAAGGACGCGCCGTCGAAAACGGCGCAGCGCTCTACTACAACAACTGTGCCAGTTGCCACGGGCCCGACGGCAAAGGCTTGCCCGGTGTCGGACCAGCCCTCAATAGCCACTACTTCTTTACACAACGTTTGGGCGATGTGGGTTGGGCCGGCTCGCTAGAAGACTTTGTTGAGTTGTCCGTGGCCGCCGGCCGCCCCAGCAAGACCGACACACAGTGGGCGCAGATCATGCCCACTTGGGGGGCAAGCTACGGCGGCCCGATGCGCGGCGATCAAGTGGAAGCGGTTACCGCCTACGTTATGAACTTTGAAGGCTCAGCATTGGCCCAGACTGCCGAAGAAGATCCATGGCAGCCTTTCTTCGATGTGCGCAAGCCGGCTGAACAGCAGACCATTGGCGACACACCGCTGGAAGTTGCCGCTGCGCCTGATGCAGCCGCCCCATCCGGCGAGCCACGTGATCCGGAAACGCTCTTCACCACCCTGACCTGTATCGCCTGCCATAACCTGGCCGAAGATCAGACACAGTCGAACCGGGGGCCGGTGGGCCCACACTTCGGCAATCTGGCTGAACTTGCGGCCAGCCGTGTGGCCGGGCAGAGCGCCGAAGAGTACCTTTACCTGAGCATCGTAGAACCAGGTGCATATGTGGTGGAAGGCTATGTGAACGGCATTATGCCGGCAAACTTCGGCGAGCAGATGAGCGAAGATGAGATCAATCTCATGGTTGCCTGGCTGCTTGAGCAAGGACAGTAACACGTATCTCCAGTAAAAAAGCGGACGGCTCAAGAGCCGTCCGCTTTTTTGTTAGACCAACTCATTTGACGTTCGTCCCTCGTCTACCCTCTTTCATCCGTATCTGCCGCTGCTTCCGCTCCGTCTTCTCAGCCTGAAAATCACTGTAGCCGCCAATGTATTCGCTGATCATACCGTCTTCGAGATCGGCGATGCGCCCTGCCACACGATCGAGGAAGTAGCGGTCATGAGAGATGACCAGCAAAGTCCCCTCAAACTCGCTTAGCACGTCTTCAAGCACTTCCACCGAAGCAATGTCGAGGTTATTGGTCGGCTCGTCGAGGAGTAGGAAGTTGGCGTTTGTGAGCATTAACAGCGCCATTTGCAGGCGGCTGCGTTCGCCGCCCGAAAGCGTGCTGACCTTGCTACGCGCCTGCTCATAGCTGAAGAGAAAACGCCCCAGAAAACTGACAGCGTTGTGTTCTGTAAGCGGCGCAGCGTTGCGGATCGTCTCGATCAGCGTCAGATTGTAGTCGAGTGTTTCGTGTTGCTGGGCGTAGTAGCCCACATTGACGCTAGGACCGATGGCAATTGTGCCCCCGCTGGGTTCATCTTCGCCCAAAATCAGCCGAAAGAGGACAGACTTGCCCGCGCCATTCGGCCCCACCAGCCCCACCCGCTCCCGATGCCAGAGCAACAGGTTCACCCCGGCAAGGACGATCTTCTCTTCTCCACTTTCTGTGGCGAAGACGCGGTCGAGATCGCTGATTTCCAGCACTTTGTTGCTACCACGCCAACCAGAAAGTTCCAACGCCATACGCTTACGATCAAGCACAGGTT
Source organism: bacterium (assembly GCA_016124945.1). Classification (GTDB taxonomy): domain Bacteria; phylum Chloroflexota; class Anaerolineae; order Caldilineales; family Caldilineaceae; genus RI-153. The sequence goes on from WGMT01000067.1 coordinate 75,931, forward strand.
TGTCGATGCGCTCGATGCGCTCGATACGCTTTTCTATGGACTTGCCCCGTTTGATCAGCTTCTCGTTGTCGTAGGTGCGCCCCCAGATCAAGAGGCGTTTGGCCGCCTGCTCCAGGCGGGTGATTTCCTTTTGTTGGGCCTGGAACATTTGCTGCTGACGCATGAGCCGCGCCTGTTTCTCGAAGGCGTACTCCGAGTAGTTGCCAGGGTAGACGGTCATGCGCCCGTCTTCGAGTTCGGCGATCTCGTCGGCCACGACGTCGAGCAGGTAGCGGTCGTGGCTGACGATGACAACGCCGCCTTTGTAGTCGCGGATCACCGATTCGAGCAGCGCCTTACCCGCCATGTCCAGGTGGTTGTCGGGTTCGTCGAGCAGGAGCAATTTGGGCGCGGTCACCAGCAGCTTGGCCAGCCCCACCAGCTTGCGCTGTCCTCCGCTGAGGCTGTCGGTTTTGAGAGAGAGGTCGATGTCGCGCTCAAAGCCGACGCGAGCCAGGGCGGCGCGCACCCGTCCTTCGTAGTTGAGGCCGCCCAATTCTTCGTAGCGTTGAAGCAGTCGCGCCTGTTCGTCGAGGACGTGGGCCAGCTTCGTTTCGTCGCCGTAGACGGCTGGATCGCCGAGCTGCGCTTCACACGCCGCCAGTTGTGCTTCGATTTCGGCCAGTGCAGTGGACGCCGTCAGCGCTTCTTCCCACACAGTGCACCCCGGCTCGAGGACAGGCTCCTGGCGCAGGTAGCCGACGGTCAACCCACTCTGACGCATAATCGAGCCGCCATCAGCGGTCAACTGCCCGGCGAGCACATGCAACAGCGTCGACTTCCCCGCGCCATTTGGCCCGACGAGCCCGGTACAGCGGTCATCGTGGATCTGCCACGCGAGATCGGTGAAAATCGGTTTCGCGATATAGGTGACGTTTAGGGCGGTGATTTGGACGGCGATCATGGGCGTATGGAGGGAAATTAGGCGATTAGGGGATTTCAGATCGTGTACACGATCTGAAATCCCCTAATCGCCCAATCGCTAAATCTCATGTTTTACGCACGCGTCAATCTGCGATACGTAATCCGGTGCGGACGGTCCGCTGCCGGGCCTAGGCGGCGCTGACGGTCTTCTTCGTACTCGCTGTAGTTGCCGGGGAACCAGAAGACTTCGCTGTTGCCCTCAAAGGCGAGGATGTGTGTGGCCACGCGGTCGAGGAACCAGCGATCATGCGAGATAACCAGGGCGGTGCCGGCGAAGGTCTCCAACGCGTCTTCGAGGGCGCGCAGGGTGTTGACATCCAGATCGTTGGAAGGTTCGTCTAAAAGCAGGACGTTGGCGCCACTCTTGAGCATCTTGGCCAGGTGAACACGGTTGCGTTCACCGCCAGAGAGTGAACCCACCTTCTTCTGCTGGTCGGAGCCGCTGAAGGTGAAGCGGGCGACGTAGGCACGCGAGTTGACCAGTCGATCGCCCAGTTTCAGTTGATCACTGCCGCCGGAAATCTCTTCCCAAACGCTCTTGTTGCCGTCGAGGCTGTCGCGGCTTTGATCGACATAGCCAAGTTGCACCGTCTCGCCAACACGCAGTGCGCCGTCGTCTGGTGTCTCCTGGCCCACGATCATGCGAAAAAGTGTCGTCTTGCCTGCGCCGTTGGGGCCGATGATGCCCACAATGGCGCCGGGGGGCACGTCGAAGGCGAGATCCTCGTAGAGTAGGCGTTCGCCGTAGGCTTTGGCAATGCCCTCGGCGCGGATGACCACGTCACCCAAACGGGCACCCGGCGGGATGTAGATCTCACGTTCCTCGCGCGCCTTGTCCACGTCCTGGCTGAGCAGATCGTTGTAGGCGTTGATGCGCGACTTGCGCTTGGTCTGCCGCGCCTTAGGTGACATGTTGAGCCACTCCAACTCACGGGCCAGTGTCTTCTGACGCTGATTTTCCTGCTTCTCTTCCTGGGCCAGGCGCGCCTGTTTCTGGCCGAGCCAGGACGAATAGTTGCCCTGCCACGGAATGCCGAAGCCACGATCCAGTTCAAGGATCCAGCCGGCCACGTTGTCGAGGAAGTAGCGATCATGGGTAACGGCGATGACGGTGCCTTCGTACTCCTGCAAGTGACGTTCCAGCCAGGCCACCGACTCGGCGTCGAGGTGATTGGTCGGTTCATCCAGCAGCAGGATGTCGGGCTTTTGCAGCAGCAGACGGGTGAGGGCGACGCGGCGCTTTTCACCGCCGGAGAGGATGGAGACAGGCGTATCGCCCGGCGGACAGCGTAGCGCGTCCATGGCCAGTTCGAGGCGGCTGTCTACGTCCCAGGCGTTGAGGGCGTCGAGCTTGTCTTGCACTTCGCCCTGGCGGTTCATGAGTTCGTCCATTTCGTCGGGGGTGAGTTCCTCAGCGAAGCGGCCGTTGATCTCGTCGAACTCGCGCAGGGTGTCGACGATCTCCTGCACGCCTTCTTCGACGATCTGGCGCACGGTTTTACTCTCGTCTAGTTTCGGCTCTTGAGACAGGTAGCCGCGGCTGTAGCCGTCGGAGATGAAGGTTTCGCCTTCATAGTTGTCTTCGAGGCCGGCCATGATGCGCAACAGGGTCGACTTCCCGGCGCCGTTGAGGCCGAGGACGCCGATTTTGGCGCCGTAGTAGAAGCCCAGGCTGATGTCGCGCAGCACTTTGTTGTTGGGCGGATAGATTTTGCCCACCCGCACCATTGAGTAGATGACTTTTTCGCTCATCGGTTAAAATCCCTTTTTGTTCCTGATTCAGCATGTCCCGGTGAATGGCGATACGCATTGTAGCACAGGCAGGCGCGAACGCGATCCTTTTGGCCGCGACGATTTTGGTGGATTACAAGAATGCAAACCTGGCATACAGACGCAGCAGGCCCTAGCAACTATTCTGGGCAATCGAAATAGGTTAACCACAAAGACCACAAAGCACACAAAGAATATAAAGTGGGAGTTTTTCGATGAAATTGATTATCCGGATCGTAGTGGGTCTGTTGGCGGTGATTGTATTGGCGGTGGCGGTGTTGGCCGGCATTATCGTCTACGACACCAACTTCGGCGTCGCCGCAGCGGATTCGACCAACGTCACCTATGCCGGTGAGAGCGATCTCACGCTGCAAGGGTACGTCGCCCGCCCCGAAGGGGACGGTCCTCACCCTGCCGTTCTGTTGCTACACGAATGGTGGGGGCTGAACGCGGAGATGCCGCACATCGCCGACGCCCTGGCCGAACAGGGTTATGTCGTTCTCGTGCCGGATCTCTACCGCGGGCGGGTGGCGACAACCGTCCCCGGCGCGCTGTGGATGCGCATCACCACACCCAACGACGTCATCTGGGCCGACACCGACAGCGCGCTGACCTATCTACGTGGGTTGGACAGCGTCGATCCTGAGCGGGTGGCGTCGGTGGGCTTCTGCTTCGGTGGGGAACAGTCGCTGCAATTGGGTCTACGCGCCGCCGACGCGCTGACGGCGGTGGTCATCTTTTACGGTTCAACGGTAGACGATCCCGCCCAACTCCAGGCGTTGACCGAGGCACAACCTGTCCTCGGCATCTTCGGCGCAGAGGACCAGCAGATCCCGCTCACAGAAGTGGCCGCCTTTGAGAACGCCCTCAATCAGGCCGGCATCGAGAACACCGTCACAGTATACGAGGGTGTGGGGCACGCCTTCCTCACAGCCGAGAATTACAACCAACCCGGCGCAGCGGGTGAGGCGTGGCAGCAGTTGTTGGCCTTTTTGGATGAGAATGTTGGGGAGTAGGGATTGGGGATTGGCTCCGTGATGGGCTTTTGGTGGGATAAAGTGATGATGGGATGATGGGATGATGGGATGATGACGCTCGACACCATCCCATCGTTTCAACGTTTCAACGTTTCAACGTTTCATCGTTTCAACGTTTTCTCGCACCGCCCGGCGAATTTCCTCCAAGCTATACCGCCGCCGCAGGTAGCGAAAGTAAGAGGCAGTCAACGGCGCCAGCAACAGATCAACGCGCATGGCGACGTCTGTATCGGCGGGAAGTTCACCGGCACGCACGGCGGCGTTGAGCAAGCCGGTGACGGTCATGTGCTGCCACTCGAAGAAAGGTGCGTCCCCTTCGAGGCCGCCGATTTGTCCGCCACGCTGGACTTCACAGAGCAGTGGCACATGCCGTTCGGTGAAGTCTACAACTTCCTCTAGAAACGATTGCAGTCTCTCCAAATAGGCAACTTTCCCCTCTGCCATCCCATGCAACCGCGCCAGGATCGCTTCTTGATGTTCACTGAGTTGGTCGTGCATGAGTGCCTGGCAGAGATCGGCTTTGTTGGCAAAGCGCCGGTAGAGCGTCCCTTTGCCCACGCCTGCCGCTTCGGCAATCTGTGCCATGTGGACATTCGCAACACCCTGTTCGGCGAACAACGCTTTGGCCGCCGCCAGCACCCGTTGCCGGTTCTCAACGGCATCACGGCGCTCAGCACGGTCTTCGCCGTCGGCGTTTAGATCGATGGAAAGCGGAATCATCGGTTCGTTATTTTGCATATCGATTCTCTAACAAAAGTTTAACATTAAACCATCTTGACAAACGGACCCGAGTCCGCTATGATTTTACCACATAAGCGGACGCGAGTCCACTTAATTTCTTTAGCATCTAAATCACAATTCAGTTGAAAGGGAATCACACATGGCTTGGCAAATAGACAATTCTCACTCATCGGTTGAGTTCGCCGTCCGTCACATGATGATCAGCACCGTCCGTGGTCGCTTTGAAGAATTTAGCGGGCAGGTCAATTTCGACGAACAGAACCCAGAAAACTCGTCGGTCGACGTCGCAATTCAGGCCGCCACGATCAACAGCCGCGACAGCCAGCGCGATGGGCACCTCAAGTCGCCCGATTTCCTCAATGTGGAGCAGTACCCGCTTATCACCTTCAAGAGCACCCACGTCGAGAAGACCAACGACAGCCACGGGCGCATCTACGGTCACCTCACTATCCGCGACGTGACGAAGGAAGTTGTGCTCGACACGGAGTTCGTGGGCAAGGCCAAAAGCCCGTGGGGAACCACCAGCGCCGGCTTCTCGGCCTCCACCTCCATCGACCGCAAGGAATGGGGCCTCACCTGGAACGCCCCGCTGGAAACCGGTGGCGTCCTCGTGGGCGAGCAGGTGAAAATCTCCATCGAAATTGAGTTGATTGAGCAGGCCCAAACCCAAGCTGCTGAGGCCGCTGCCTAACTTCTCTGCCAGAGCAATCTTGCCACCAACCAATCAAAAGTTTGTGGATGCGGATCAAGGGGAACACGGATTTTAGATCTGTGTTCCTTTTTGATCCGAGTTTCTGTTTCTAGTCAGGTGATTATAGGAGGCCGCATTGGCGCACGTCAAATTGCTGTGAAACACTCTATGCGAAATATTCTTAAAAAACTAGAAGCGTGTCTTGCCTGAGGTTTAGTCACCTCCTGAGAAGGAAGGGACATGTGGGAAAAATGTTGGATATTTGTGGGATAGGTGTGGGATTCTGTGTGGGATAAGTGTTGGATAGTGTGGGATAGTTGTGGGATAGTTGTGGGATAAATCCATCTTACACAAAAATGCCCTACTTCGTGGTCACGAAGTAGGGCATTTTTGTGTAAGATGGATTAGTCGGTGGCCAATTTCCCACGCATTCGCACATACTGGGCGTAATCCACAGGCGTGCGGCGGCGAATATAATCCCACGTAAGCGGTGCACGTCGCTGCGCATCGAGGACACGGTCGGTAATGCGCAGGTGGAAGGCGTCGGAGCCGGCGCCGCTGCCATAGCTGATCACCAGCACACGCTGGCCGGGTTGGGCCACGTCGAGGATGGCCGTCAACCCCACAATGGACGATCCGGCGTAAGTATTGCCGATTTCACCCACCAACAGCCCTGTCTTCCACTGCTCCGGCTTGAAACCCAGCATGGACATGGCGCGTACGGGGAACTTGATGTTCGGTTGATGGACCACCACATGATCGTAATCGCTGGCCTGCATCTTCATTTCGGCCATCATCTCCTCAGCGGCGGGGATGACATGACCAAAGTAGCCGGGATCACCGCTGAAGCGTTCGGCGTGGCGTGGGTAGTGGCTGCCAGGCCGTCGCCAGAAGTCCATGGTGTCGGTGACATAGCTTGCGCTACGCTCAATGACGGCCACCGACTCATCGGCCGGGCCAAGGAGAATCGCCGCCCCGCCTGCCCCTGCCGTGTACTCCAGGGCGTCGCCGGGGCGTCCTTGTGCGGTGTCCATGCCGATGGCGAGGGCGTAGCGGGCCATGCCGCTGCCCACAAAGCCCATGCCGGCCTGCATGGCTTCCGTCCCTGCTTTACAGGCGAACTGCCAGTCGGCGGCCAGTGTGGCAGGGGTTGCACCGATGGCTTCGGCCACAATCGTGCCGGTTGGCTTTACAGCGTAGGGATGGCTCTCGCTGCCCACCCAGACGGCGCGAATGTCGCGTGGATCGATCTGGGCGCGGCTGAGGGCGTTGCGCGCCGCCTCCACACTCATGGTGACTGTGTCTTCGTCCAGCCCGGGCACAGCCTTCTCTTTGACGGGCCCGACCTCGTTCCCATCACTCCAAATGCGGCTGATCTCGGTGCCCGGCAGCCGAAAGCGAGGAATATAAGCGCCATAGCCGACGATACCGACGGGGTTGGCAGGTTGGTTTAGCATGTATGCTCCTTTTTTGAATCTATTTTCTATGACTTCTGGATTTCTGTCAGTAGTTCTTGCGCTCTTTCCAGACGGATGGCGCCTTCGCGAACAAGTTGCGCCGCGATGGCGTCGACCTGGGCATCGTTTGCGCCTGCGCTGACGGCGATCTGGCGGGCATGCAGGCGCATGTGCCCTCGTTGGATGCCGTCGGTGACCAGCGCGCGAACGGCGGCGAGGTTCTGCGCTAGGCCCACGGCGACAATCAGTTCAGCCAGATGACGGGCACTTTGCACGCCCAGGATCTTGAGCGCAACCTGCGCAGCCGGATGGCTGCGTGTGGCCCCACCCACAATGCCCACCGAAAGCGGCATCTCCAGCCGTCCATAGAGCAGCGGATAGGCGACAGCTTCCGCCAGCCAGGACGGTGTGCCAGCGCGTGACGTTTGCTGCCAATCCTCCGCACGGGCAATAAGCCGCCATTCGGTGAGCGACTGGTAGCGACCACTACGGGCAGCGTAGGCGTGCCCACCGGCGGCAACGGCACGCCAGTCGTTGCCGGTGGCGAGCAGCACGGCATCGATACCGTTGAAAATGCCCTTGTTGTGTGTCGCCGCCCGGTATGGATCGGCCATGGCAAAGGCGTTGGCTTCGACAATCGCCTGTGCCACTTCGTGGCCTGACTGTTCGCCCGTGGCAAAGACAGAGACGGGGATCGCGGTTTCGGCCCAGGCGCGCCGCTCATCGGTGAGGTTCGAGAGGATGCGCAGCAGCGCTCGCCCCCCGCTGAGGCGTTCAAGCTGCGGGGCGATGGTCTCCACCGCTGTGTTGACGGCGTTGGCACCCATGGCGTCGCGGCAGTCAAAGTGCAGGTGGACGATCAACATCGGCCCCGTCAGCGTCTCGGCCAGGGGATGCAACGTGAGATCGCGGGGGCCGCCGCCAAGACGGGCGATGGTGCGGCTGGTATCTGCGGCGGCGAGGAGTACCTCCTTCGCCGCCAGGATCGCCGTCTGCGCCGCCGCCAGGTCGGGGACGTCGAGCAACTGGATCTGGCCGATCATCACCGGCTCGGTGCTGCCGGCAAAAAAACCACCGCCGCTGCGCGCCAGCCGTGCCGCATTGCTCACCGCTGCCACCACAGATGGTTCCTCGACAACCATGGGGATCAGGTGTTCGTCTCCATTGACCAGGAAGTTCGCCCCAATCCCCAGCGGCAGCGCATAGCGCCCCACTACATTTTCGATCATCTTGTCGGCCTGTGCCACGCCCAACGAATCGGCCAAGACGTCGATTTCAGCGGTGTCAAGACAGGCCCAGTCGGCCAAGATCGCCACTCGTTCGGTCACCGTCTTCTGATAAAAGCCACTCAACCGCGACGACTTCTGCGAATCACCCAATCCCCGAATCTCCTCAGCATTCAATAGCAAATACACAAAGCCGTTCTCGTTTTACCAGAAAACGGCTGCCAGGATCTATCCAGTTTGTCGCTGATAGACATTGACGGGTTCAGCGGCTAAAGGCGATAAGCGCCCAGGCCACCGGCGCTTCGAGCCACTGGGGGGAGATGGCCATAGCTCCAGAGAGGACGATTGCCAGCCCAGCGACGATTGCATCAATCCAGCGCTCTTGTGGCAGAAGACGATCTTGCAGTGGGCCAAAAAGCAGCCGAACCAGCCGCACAAAGCCGAGAACAACACCGCCAGAGGCCAGCAAGACGACGGCAGCGATGCGCCAGTCGCTTTCGGCCACCGTCTGCATCGCCGCCCAATGACCGGTAAAGCCGGCGCTCAGCGGGAAACCGGCCAGGCCCAGACTGCCGAGCAAGAAGGCCGTACTGCTCCAGGGTAGGCGGCTGCCCACACCTTGAAGGTGCAACACAGTGTCCTCACGGCCGGCGATTTGGCGCAGATGGGCCAGCCCGATCACTGCGGTAAAGGTGCTGATGATGCGCAACACAAAGAGGAAGAGCACCAACGTCCAATTTTCCATGCCCGTCGCCGCCAGGATCAGCAGAATCAAACCCCAATTGTGGATCATGGCATAGCCCCAAAGCCGACCTGGGTGGTTGGTGCCGATGGCGGCAATCCCGCCCCATGCGGCTGTCACCAAACCACCTACCGTGAGCCAGAGGGAGAGCGGCGCCAGTTCCACAGCAAATTCAAACTGTCCGCTGATGCGATAGAGGAGCGACAACACAGCCAGTTGGTAGAGGAGGGTCAACATCGCCATGCTTATCGGCGGTGCACTTTCCGCAGCGGCGGGCTGTCCCCCATGCATGGGGACGGGTGCAAGCAAGAGGAGCAACCCGGCAGCCAACAACCAGCCGGCCACCTGAAAAGTCTCATTGTTTTGTGGGTTGAGGGGGATCTGCTCTACATACCAGGCGACAGGAAGAAAGAAAGGAAAAGCGAAAATCGGCCCCAACAGCATGCGCAAGGGGCCGCCCGTCTGCCCTAATTGATCTCCTTGTAGTAAGAAAACCCCTGCCGTTGAGAGCAACGCCAGCAGCAGTGGGATCAGGAGCACCGGCGCCAATGGCGCGTTTTGAAGCAGGGCCACGCCGCTATAACCAAAGACGATCACCAAACTGACAGGCACAAAATAGTCACCGGGATGGACGAGGGCAGCAACCAAGAAAGCCGCCGAAGCGATCCCTAGCGTGAGGACCACCACGGGCAGGTTGGCGCTATTCAGATGCAGCACAAAATCGAACTGAGAGAAGCGCCCGTCAAAATTGACGCCTACAGGCAGCACCGGGAAAACAAACGTTGCGGCCAGCGGATACGCCAAACCAAGCCAGAACGCCAATCCGCCGGTATAGACGGCTGTCACCAGCGCCGTCCACGGTCCCCAACGTCGAAAGAGGAACGCAAGCAGCGCCGCGGCCAACAGGGCGACTGTCATAAATTCAGGAAAGGAGAATACAATCATCGAATGAGACCTATTTTCTCACTGGCTGCGCTTAAGCACGGCCAAAATACCGGCCATGCGCTGTGCCAGGAAGCGTCGCACTGTACCCAGTTCGAAAGTCACCACAGCCGATGGCTCGATCTCGTCTGGGAAGGTGACATCGGTAGCAGGCAGTTGCATTTCGGCAAGTTGTTCGTCTTCGGCCAGGGCCAGGAAGGCGCAAGCCAGCGCCACCACCAGTTGCAAGATGCCGATGAGGGCAATCAACGCCGGTAGCGGCAAGATCACCGACATCAAAGACTGTAGGGGAATGAACCAAAGAAGCAGCCCGATCCCCGTAAACAGCGCGCTATCAGTGAGCGCCATCACCAGGAAGGCACATGCCACCAACCAGAGCACAAGCCGCGCCGTCGATACATCGAGGATAGGCAGGGGAATGTCCGGCTGCAAGGTGTAGACGAGGACACCAGACAACAGCATGATCAAAAAGCGAAAAAATGGGTTGCCACTGCGTAAGGACGGTTGCGGGCGCGGCATCTGTAAAGGCGTCAGCGCCAGGATCAACACCGCCAGCACAATCACCCAGAAATAGACAGCCAACCACTGCCCGGGCACACCGTAACGGTGAACAAGAATCTGACCCACGCCATACTGAATCAGGGCCAACCCCGGCAAGAAGAGACGCCAATCCCACAAGATAATCAAGAGCAGCGCAATGCCGCCTATCCCCCACAGGGCGGCGTTGGTCGACCAAAATGATGCGCCAAACAGAAAGTCCATCACGCCTACTACATCCGTTTCAATAAAAATTAACTAAACAAGAAATAACCGAGCACAAGCAGTGTCACCAGCCAACCTACGTAGCCGGCCCCTTCCACCACGCCCAGGGTTGTCCCCCACAGCGAGGCGGTGCGCATGGAACTCCAGTCAAAGATGCGCGAGACCCACTCCAGGCCAGCAAAGTGCGAAAAGCGGTCGGGCCAGCGCCCAAAAAGCGACCAATAACGAGGACGCACCAACGCCAGCGCCATGCCCAACAGCAACGGCACCCCCAGCGTCAACCAGACCGGCGCGTCGGCCACGGCGCTTGGCGGGTTGCCCACATTGCCAGGGATGGCGTTGGGAATACCGGCTAGCGCAGCCACCGTTTCAGGGAAGATCCCGGCCACAGCCAGAGGAATTGCCAACACCAGGCAGGCCGCCAACAGCCGCCAGATTACCGGGTGCGCCAGGCCCACGGCATTCCGCTCCTGCGCCCCCCAACTGCGCAACAACGCCGACACCTGCATGGTTTGTGCAATCATGTAGATGCCGAAGAAGGGCATCACCAGCGATCCTGAAAACTCCCCGGTAAGCAACCGCGAAATCGTGGAATGAGAGAGAAACCCCGGCGTAAACGGGACACCAACCAATGCCAGCGCGCCGACACTCACCGGGATCTGCCAGCCCCACTCACGCCAGACTCGTTCGCCCACCAACCAAAGCCCACCGCCTAGCGCAATTGTCGTCGTCGGCCAGATCAGCGCTGCCGGTCCTTGCGATTCAGAGAGGATGGCCGTCAACCCGGCCAACCCTACCGAGGTGACAAGCACGAACGTCGTGTGTCCTGGCTTGGCGGTGGCCGTGTACGCTGCCACGGCACTCCCCAAAAAGGCAATCAGCACCAGGATCACAAATTCAGGCTGTACCAACACCTGCGAACCGCCTAAACCCGACGCCCAGCCAAAGAGCCAGAGGCCGCAGATCGCCGGCACCAGGTGATCAACAAAGCGATCGGGCAGAGGCAGGCGCAACGTGTTTGCCGGCAGCAGCCAAACATGGAAAGGGTAGGCACCGGCTCGAATGGCGGCGGCAATCAGCAACATGAGGATCGTTTCAACCGGGAGCACACCCCCCTGTAGCGGCTGTGCCGGGCCACCGGGCCCTGCCGGCAACAAGCCCACCAAGAGGAGGAGCGCACCGATCAAACTTAGCCCCTGTGCATGGTTGACGTTAAGCCAATTGGGCACGTTGCCGTTTTCGTCTTGCCGAACGGGTGGGGTGATGGCATTGTGGGCCAACACGAGGATGTCCATGAGCACCCACATCAAGGTGACAGTAAGGAGGTTGCCACTTCCTACAAAGAGGAGCGCAGTGGCCAGCACGCCCAAATGAGCAGACAATGTCAGCGTCGCCCGCCGTCGGTCTTGATGGCTGGGGCGATCCACGTACTGTCCGCCAAAACCGCTGAGCAAGATGGCGACGCCCCCCAGCAGCAGCAAGAGCACCGACACGTACCAGTTCCAGCCGTCACTCACCCACAGCAGTTGACTGGATCCCATGACAAACGGTTGCCAGGGGCGGCTGAAGATGGGCACCACCGGTTCCAGACGTAGCAACACCGTCAACCCGATGGCAATCAACCAGCTAACCAGCGCGACAGGGCTCTGCCACTGGGGACGGTGAAGAAGGCGGCCGGTGATCCAAACCAGCACAGCACCGATTAACAATATCATCGGTGGGCCAAGTGGAGATGTGAAAAGAGTAAGTAGGGCCGTCAACAAATTCATAGACAGCCATTTTAGCATAGGGGATCGAGAGGGGGGAATTGTGTGGGGGGCGTGGTGCGTAGTGATTGCATGCGCTACGCACCACGACGCCGTTGAAACACTTCACCCACAATACCGCCCAACGCACAAAAGCTGCCGGCAAGGATGGCGAAACTCCAATTTCCAGGAAAGACGAAGAGTGCCAGCACCGGCACACTGGCCAGCCCCCCGACGAAGGCATGAATGCCGCTCCGAGCGCCCACGTAAAAGGTTGTCAGCACACCGGCAGCAACGGCGGCGATCAACACCGCCCCTACGATCACGTTACGGCTCAATCCCCAATTGCCGCTTACAATAAACACTGTCGACACAAGAAAGAGATTAAGCGCAAAAGAAAAAAGGATAGCAGTCACCCGCAACGGGGGACGAGGTGGGCGGGGCGTACGGGTTTGTGACATGTTGACTCCTTTGTCGATACAGACGACCGACGACCGGTATACAATGGACGACCGGTATACAATGGACGACCGGTATACAATGGACGACCGGTATACAATGGACGACCGATATACAATGATGGAAACAGGGATGTATCTGACGCACTATACACTCAATGCCATTAAGTTTAAGCGACCAACACTCGAATATCCGCGGAGTGAGCACGCCCAGGTGCGGCTATCCGTGTAGACCCGCACCTGGGGGTGCTCACTCCGCGCTTATCTTAATGAGATTACGCAACACGCACTATGCACCACGCACCACGCACTACGCACCACGCAACCCACCCCATTCCGGCTCCGAATACTCTTCACGACGCCACCGGTAGCCAGGATCGTGAATGATCCCCGGTTCCTTGGCGTTGACGAGCAGCCGCAGCGCATCGAAGATCATGGTTCGCTGCTGTGCGGCGTTGTCGGCCTCGCCCATTGGATGGCCCAACGGCCACTTCACAAAGACAGCCCGCGGCGCGCCTACAGCTTCAGTCAAATCCCGGGTGATGGAAATCACAACCGTCGGAATACCGGCAGCCTCTATCGAACGTGCGATCAGTCCCACGGACCGATTACAGAGGCCTCAGGCAGGGGTGAGAAAGGCAAAATCAACGCCGTCGGCGCGTAGTTTGGCGGCCACTTCAGGCGCTGTCTTTTGCACAAGGCGATCCATGTGTTCGCCCTCAATGTGGCCCATGAAGCCGAAATGATGGGGTGCAATCCCCCCAACGACACCTTGAGCAACCAAATCGCGGAAGTGATCCAGGGGGAAGATCACCTGTTTGTCTTTGTCGGCGCTTTCGTGGTTGTAATACTTATGCGTAATCGTCAGATCAGCCGTCACCACGTCGCCGGGAATTGTGCGATAGGTAGCATCGCCGTCTGGATCGTCCATATCAAAGGGCGGTTGATCAGGCAGATGAATCCCGCCGGTGGTCAACAGCGCAACACGACTCTCGCGTAACGGTTTACGTAGCGGGACGAATGGAATGGCGCTGCCTTCGCCAAGGGCGGCGTTTGTGCGCCGCGCCGCCGTCTTCGCCCACAACTGGGCCACGGCCGGGATGCCGAAGAACCAATTGCTCATTCGTTCCACCAGAGAATTTTGTTTAGCCATGGTGCCTGCCTTTCTGAAGACTACCCGAATTGACGGTTGGTCTTTGACGGTTGAACTTGTATGATACCATTGTACGTACACGAATTGGTATTGTTAACATGATTCCAGCCTAGCTACAGTCGCTATTGTCAACGACACCTGCACCTCTCTTCTGTGGCGTTCCTCACGGTACCCATGCAACACACCCGAACAGGTTGAATTCTGCCAATTCTTTGGATTCTGATATTTCTCAGCAAAGGATAAACCCATGGCCCATGACGGCGGTTGGTGGCGATACATCAGCCACGATCCCACGAAAAGCCGCCCTAAGATCACGCGCAGCCTACTTGGCCGCGTCGTTCACTACGCCCGTCCCTATTGGAAAGCGCTGATCGGCGTCCTCTCGCTGATCCTGTTGACGTCGCTGCTGGAATTGGTGCCGCCGTTGCTTTATGGCACAGTGATCGATCTGCTCTACGGCAACCTCACCGATCAGACATTGCCGCAAGACACCTACGGTGCGTGGATTCGGCAACTGCTCCCTGCAGGTGGCGGCACACAGCTTAACGTGCTGGCCGTAATCCTGGTAGGCGTCCCCCTTTTGAGTGGATTGATCACAGTTGCCCAGCGTTACATCAACGCCCGCATCGGCGAAGGGATTATCTACGATCTGCGACAAGAACTCTACACCCACCTGCAACGCATGTCGCTACGCTTCTTCACACACACCAAGTCGGGCGAAATCATCTCGCGACTCAACAGCGACGTCGTCGGCGCGCAGAATGCCATCACTGGCACGATTCCCAACATCGTCACCAATGCGGTAACGCTGATCTCAACGCTGATCATCATGCTTACTTTCGAGTGGCGTCTGACGCTGCTTTCCATTGTCGTGCTGCCGCTCTTCCTCCTGCCCGCCCGCCGTGTAGGACGGATTCTGCGCGACATTCGGCGCCGAGCCATGGAGTACAACGCAGACATGAGCAGCGCCATCGGCGAGACGCTCAACGTCAACGGTGCGCTATTGGTGAAGACATTTGGCCGCCGCGATTACGAAGTGAACCGATACGCAGAGATCAACGACAAAGTTCGCGCGATTGGGATACGTCGTGCCCTGGTAGGTCGCTGGTTTTTTATGGGATTGAGTATCGTCGGCGCGTTGGGCACAGCGCTCGTTTACTGGGTGGGTGGTCATTTCGTCTTCGATGGCCTGATTACACCGGGGACCATCGTCACCTTTGCCGCCTATCTTTCGCGCCTCTACGGGCCGATTTCGTCTTTGACCAACGTGCAGGTGGAATTTGTACAGGCACTGGTGAGCTTTGAACGTGTCTTCGAATACCTGGACAAACCGCTCGAGATCGCGGACAAGGTCGCCGCTGTGGAGTTGGGTAGTGTGCGCGGCAAAATTGATTTTGAAGATGTTTCGTTCAGCTATGTGGAAGAGCGAATTGAAGAGCCGGACGAAGCAGAAAAACAAGACGGTGCCAACAAAGCAGAGGACGGCGCAGACAAGGCCGTGTCGACACGGTTGTGGGCGCTCAAAGAGGTTAGATTCCACGTAGATCCGGGGGAATTGGTGGCGCTGGTTGGCCCTAGCGGCGCGGGGAAGACGACAATCACCTACCTGCTGCCACGTCTCTACGATCCCACCGCCGGGGCGATTCGCCTCGACGGGCACGATCTACGCGACGTGACGCTCGATTCTCTAGCTGCCCAGATCGGCATGGTCACCCAAGAAACCTACCTCCTTCACGACACCATCGCCGCCAATCTTTACTATGCAAAAGGTAATGCTACCAAAGACGAGATGGAGGCGGCCTGCCGCGCCGCCAACATCCATGATTTCATCATGACCATGCCCGACGGTTATGAGACGTTGGTGGGCGAGCGTGGCTACCGGCTGAGCGGCGGCGAAAAACAACGCCTCGCCATTGCCCGCGTCATCCTCAAAGATCCGCGTATTCTGATCCTGGATGAAGCGACGGCCCACCTCGATTCGCAGAGCGAGTCCTTGATCCAGGCTGCACTCGAACCACTTTTCAAAGGGCGCACCAGTTTTGTCATCGCGCATCGCTTGTCAACCATCCTGGCTGCGGATAAAATTCTGGTCATAGATCATGGTCAACTAGTGGAGCACGGCACCCATGCCGAACTACTGGCAAGCGAAGGACTGTACGCTCACCTTTATCACACACAATTTGACCGCGAGTACCACGAGCGAACGGCCCCATCAATGAATGAAAACATTGTTGTGCCGGAGCGATAAGTCGCTCTAAAGCAGTAAATCTCGCCGCAGTACACCACGAGTTGGATAGGACATGGTAGGTTCGCAGCAATCCCCCCTGTTTTGCTCACAATGTGGTGCAGAAACAGCGCCAGGTAGTCTTTACTGCGCCAAGTGCGGCGTCAAACTTACAACTGGCGACTCTCTCCCAGCCAAAACACACAAGACGCGTCGTAGTCTCAAGACTGAGCTAGCACAGATTCGATCGGTTGGGTTCTGGGTAGCGCTCTTTGTGACGTTGCCCACCCTCTCGCTGCCTACCATCATCGTCAGTTTGCTCGACCCGGGTGCGCTAGGCACCGACGAAGCGACCTCGATCTGGAATATCCTCGTGCTCACAGCGCCGTTGACCGCAGCAATCGTCGTGATGATCGTAGCCATCCACTACGACTGGTTCGACAATGGCTGGATTTTCACACTCTCCGCCGCCGCCCTGCTGGCAGCAACAACATTCCTGGCCGACTGGCTGAGGGTCGGCATGGCCGTCGATCTTAGGGTGGTTTGGCAGGAGACGGGGCCGATGAACTTCTTTGAGGGTCTGATGGTGAGCTACTATCATCTCTACGGTTTCTGGTCGTTTGCTTCGTCCATTGTTGTGGGCGGCTTTATCGCCTGGGTCTGGATTGACAAAATCGTGCCTTCTTTGCCGACGAGACAACATTCAGGCCTGGTAGACTGAGCAGATGCAAGCAGAGAGAGAAAAACCGGGGTGCATTGACAGCCGTCCTCCATGGCACTACACTACGGACCACCAAACGTGATACCTCTGTTCAAAGCGAGGAAATGATGATTCGGGCGATACTACCAAAATTTGCCCAACGCTTTCCAGCCCTACCCAGCATCAGCACAGGCGTAAAACAGCGCACCCTACTGGTGATCGCCGTTGCATTGGCTGTAGCAGTGACGTACACCTTCACCTACGCCGGCCCTGTGCAGGGGAATGATCCGGCGCTGCTGCGGCTACTGCGCGGTATGGTGATCCTGAAGGGCATCATCGGCCTTGGCGCGTTGGCGCTGATCTTCCAGCGCATGGGGCGTCCTGTGCAGGCGGGTTTGTGGACAGCCTACATGATGGCGGGGGTGCTTGTGCCTGTGGCGGTGACCTGGCTGTGGAGTTTACGCATGATCCCGTTAGGATCGCTCTTCTTCTACAGCGGCCTGGCGATCCTGGCGGCCGGCGCATGGCGCGACCGTCAGTTTGTCTCCTGGCGTCAATAATTGCACGTTACATAGAACGAGACGTTCCCAATTCCACCTTCACACTGAACAGGAGTGATTTGAATGGGCGCAGCACAACGGACCGTTGGCATGGTGGCAATTTTGCTTTTACTGATTTCGGCGCTGATCCTGACGCCGGCAGGTGTGCTGGGGATTGCTGACCGGTGGCAGGTAGTGGTGTTGGCGGTGGCTTACTTCGGCTTCTTCCTGCTGAGCAGTGTGCGTCGGGTGGTGCGTCATGGGGATTTGGCGCAGCGAAAAGAGGATCGTCAGGTACGCGGCCGCAGCGGACGCTACGCCTTCATCGGCGGCGCCGTGGGCTTGCTCGTGGCCCACTGGCTGGCGCTCTACACCTTTGCGCAGCAGACCGAAAGCGGCAACATACTCTGGTCGATCATTGGGCTGACAATGATCGGGCTGGCATTTGTGGTGAATCAGATGGCGATCCGCACACTCGGTCGCTTCTTCGACAGGCTTACCATCCAATCAGGTCATCAGCTTGTCACCTGGGGGATCTACAGCGTCATCCGACACCCAATCTACACGAGCTACCTGCTGGTTTTTGGCGGCTACTGCGTACTCTTACAGAGCTGGCCGGCCATCGTTGTGCTGATCGTTGATTGCCTGATCTGGTTCGGCAATCGCATCCAAATTGAAGAACGCATGTTGGCCGAGGAATTCGGCGACGCCTACCGCACTTATCAGGCACAGACCAAACGGCTGATCCCCTTCGTCTTTTAAGTTCTATTGACATTTACAATGCGGTCCCCTGGTGTGTTGTCGTTCAAGGCCAAATTGACCAGAGCAGACCTGTGAACTGTCAACGCAGCCTAGCCCTCTACAAAGTCTCAGTCACATCAACCAAATTCGCAGTAGCGCATAGCCACAAAGGAGAAGATCCGTGAGCAAGACCATCGGTATTTTGACGGCGGGTGGCGACAGCCCTGGCTTAAATGCCGCAATCCGCGGCGTGGGCAAAGCGGCATTGGGCGCATACGATATGCACCTTGTCGGCTTTCGCGATGGCTTCCGCGGCCTGCTCCAGGATCGTCACATTGCTTTTGGGCCGGCCGATCTTTCGGGCATTCTCACCATCGGCGGCACCATCCTCGGCACCAGCCGCGACAAGCCGAACAAAATGCCCATCGGTGGCAAAAAAATCGACATGCGCGACGCCATGGTTGAGGTCTACAACAAACACCATCTTGATGTGCTGGTTTGTTTGGGCGGCGGCGGCACAGCCAAGAATGCCTACAGTTTGATGGAAAAAGGGCTGAACGTGATTACCATGCCCAAGACCATCGACAACGATGTGGCCATGACCGACGTCACCTTTGGCTTCGACACGGCATTGGGCATTGCCACCGAGGCCATCGACCGTCTACATAGCACGGCGCACAGCCACCACCGCATCATTGTGGTGGAAGTAATGGGGCACAATACAGGCTGGTTGGCGTTGGGCGCGGGGATCGCCGGCGGCGCAGACGTGATCCTGATTCCTGAATTGCCCTATGATGTAGAATTGGTGGCCGAAGCGATTCGACAACGTAGCCGTCGTGGCAGCCGCTTCAGCATTGTGGCTGTCTCTGAAGGTGCACGCTCAAAAGAAGACTTTCAGAAACTGGCCGAGGCACGAGCGGCGGTGGAAGGGGCTGAGGACAAGAAAGAGCGAAAAAAGGCCAAGGCCAAACTTGCCGAGGTAGAGGCAAGCATGACCAACCACACACTTCAATTGTCACAACAATTGGAACTGCTCACCGGGCTGGAAGCGCGCGTGACAATCCTAGGGCATTTGCAACGGGGTGGCACACCCTCAGCAGCAGATCGCCTGCTGGCCACACGTCTGGGCACAGCCTGCGCCCATTTGATCCACAAAGGCACCTACGGCGTTATGGTGGCGGCGCGTGGCGACGGCGCGGAAGCGGTACCGCTGGAGCAGGTTATCGGAAAACGGAAGACAGTGCCCCTGGATCACCCGTGGATTAGCTCGGCGCGCAATATTCAGGTCTGTTTGGGGGATGCACTGACCTGAGGCAGTTAACCGCGTTCGATCTGTCCGCGCATCATTTGCCAACGAGTGACACCGCCGCTAAGGTTACGCGCAGTGAAGCCCTGTTGGCTGAGATAGTGCGTGACGCCGTAGGAGCGCATGCCCGAAGCACAATAGACGACGAGTGGACGTGTCTTATCGGCGGAGCACTCGATGATCTCGTTCATGCGCCGCGGGATCTCGTCCATAGGGATGTGCAACGCGTTGGGAATATGTACCATCTGGTATTCGTAAAGTTCACGGCAGTCGAGCAGTAATAAATCTGCACCATCCTGCAATTCGGCCATTAGCACCGGTACAGAAACTTCGGCTACTTCAATTGCGGGTTCAGGTTCCGGGTCTGGTATCGGTTTGCGTTCGGGTGTCGGTGGCATGGGTGAAACGGCGGATTCTGACTTCCCGCCAAAAAGCTTCTTGATAGAGTCAAACAATCCCACGGCTCATTCTCCTAACTGACGTAGATTGCACGATAGACTCGGCACAAAAGTTTGCCAGCAAGCAGAATACCACGAGATATCTAGATCGACGAAATCGTATTGTTCGATACTAGTCAAGCACTCTAATCACCTGCTATACTTACATGCTAGAAACCTATTGTGAGATCTTTCACCCGCACCCAAGGAGGGGTTGGTGAACACGAACTGGACAAGAAATGCCTTCGTTTATCTCTTGATTATTGTTGCAGCGGCGGCGCTCTTTGTGAATATCTACCGCCCAGGAGAAACGCCGCAAGCCATCGGTATCAGTGAGGTGGCTGAACGAATTCGCGAAGGCGAAGTTCAACGCATCACCGTACGCGAAGAAGAAATTCGTGTCTTTGTCAACGCCAGCGAAACCCCGCTAACCAGCCGTAAGGAGTTGGGGATTCCGTTGATCCGCACGTTGCAAGGATTGGGCGTCACACCAATACAGTTGAGCAGGGTCAACATTGTCTATGAACCGCCGTCGAGTAGCGGCAATTGGTTCGCCCTGATCATCAACTTGTTGCCATTGATCTTGATCGCCGGGCTTTTCCTTTTCCTCTTCCGGCAGAGTCAGTCGGGCAACAATCAGGCGCTTTCATTCGGCAAGAGCAAAGCGCGCCTCTTTACCGGAGACATGCCCACAGTCACCTTTGACGATGTGGCCGGCTCCGATGAGGCGAAGCAAGAGCTTGAGGAAGTGGTAGAGTTCCTCAAGGAACCACAAAAGTTTGTGGCATTGGGCGCACGCATTCCAAAGGGAGTGTTGCTCGTAGGCCCACCGGGCACCGGCAAGACGTTGATGGCCAAAGCAGTATCTGGTGAGGCGGGTGTGCCCTTCTTTAGCATTTCCGGCTCGGAATTTGTTGAGATGTTCGTTGGTGTAGGCGCCAGCCGTGTACGTGATCTGTTTGAGCAGGCGAAACGTAACAGCCCGTGCATTATCTTCATCGACGAAATCGACGCTGTCGGGCGCTACCGTGGCACCGGCCTGGGTGGTTCGCACGACGAACGAGAGCAGACGCTCAACCAGATCCTGGTGGAGATGGACGGCTTTGGGACCGATACCAATGTCATTCTGATTGCCGCCACCAACCGGCCCGACATCCTCGACCCAGCGCTGCTGCGGCCTGGCCGCTTCGACCGCCGCGTGACCATGGATCGCCCCGACATGCAAGGACGTCGACGCATTCTCGACGTTCACGTAAAGGGCAAGCCACTGGCGAACAATGTGGATCTCGACCTGATCGCTCGTCAGACACCCGGTTTCGTAGGCGCCGATCTAGAGAACCTGGTCAACGAGGCAGCGATTTTGACGGCACGGCGCAACAAGCGCGCGATTACGATGGCCGAAATGCAAGAGTCGATTGAACGCATTGCAATGGGGGGGCCTGAACGACGTAGCCGCCTGGTGACGGCACGAGAGCGCAAGGTGGTTGCCTATCACGAAGCAGGCCATGCCATTGTCGCTTACCTGGTGAAACATGCTGATCCGTTGCGCAAAGTCAGCATCGTCCCACGTGGTGCGGCAGGTGGCGTCACGTTGACCGTCCCCGAGCAGGACCGTTACCTGGTGCCACGTTCGTACTTCATCGACCGCATTGCGGTTGCCTTAGGCGGACGTGTGGCCGAGGAACTCATCTTCGGCGACATTTCCAACGGCGCCAGCGGAGACATTCATCAGCTTACACGCATGGCGCGAGCGATGGTCACCAAGTATGGCATGAGCGAAGCCATGGGGCCGCTCCAAATTGGCCGCCAAGAGGACAACGTCTTCCTCGGGCGGGAGATTTCGGAGCAGCGCGACTACAGCGAAGAAGTCGCCGAGCAGGTGGACGAGGAAGTACGCCGCATTGTGAGCAGCGCCTACCAGCGTGTGCGTCAGATGCTGGCCACCTACCGTAGCCAGTTAGACAATGTGGCCGAAGCACTCCTTGAACGCGAGACCATGGAAGCAGAAGAGTTTGCCGAAGTCTTTGAAGGACGTGACACGAACTATGGTCAAGGCGTTGTCGGCCCGATTGCGCCGCAGCCGGTGTAAAGAGATGAATGAAGAATGATGATTGGGTAGAGAGAATTGTCCTTGATTGGATCATTCTTCGTTAAGCAAACATAAAAAGGGGGGGCAAGGCGAAAATAGCCTTGCCCCCCCTTTTTATCTTTGTGGACCATCGTTCCCGAGAAAACGGATCACACTTTGCCCAATCATCATTCTTCATTCATCAAATTCCTGCATCCAATTCATTCATCCAGATTCAACTTCTGCTCAACAGCACCACCCCCACACAAATGACACCGACAGCAACCCAGCGCAGGTTGCTCACGCTTTCGCCCAAAATCCAGGCCCCCACCAATGTCACAAGGACATACCCTAGCGCCAGGGCGGGGTAGGCATAGCTAAGTTCAACCCGACTAAGCAAGATCAGCCAAAAGATGCTGCTTAGCCCATAGGCGGCCACGCCGCCAATGACATACGGGTTAAGAAAGGCACGCATCAGCCCTGCGGCCATTACGTCGAACGAGCCACTGATCACGCCGATCTGGCTCATGCCTTGTTTCATAAAGAACTGACCGACGACATTGAGACCGACGGTAATGAGAAGAAGTAGCATTTGTCTCATAGTGGGTAGATTAGCAACATTGGGTAGATTAGCGATATTGGATTGTTTTGCACAGGGTGGATTTTCACTTGAGCAGTTGCAGAATGGATGGCCCGTAGGTTTCCGCCTTCCATGCACCGATGGCAGGGATGGCGGAAAGAGCCGCAAGGGAGCTCGGTTTGTGCTCGACGATCTGCAAGAGCAAGTCATTGCTAAATACAATATCAGGATCAACGCCGCGCGATGCAGATGTGGCCGATCTCCATTGGCGCAGAGACTGGAAGATCCGCTGATCGTGGCGGTTCAACAGGGTTTCGGGGCGGGGTGTCGGGATTGGCAGGTCGGGCAGTGGGCGATCTTTTCCACGCTCCACCGCGCGTAGGATCTCAGCGCCGTATCGATCCACTTGAAGCGTGCTCAAGCCGGAAATCCGATTTAGCTCGCGCAGAGAGGACGGTGGATTCTGGGTGAGCTCGATCAATACACGATCGTTGAGCACCTTAAAGGGCGGGCGATCCAGACGCTGTGCAGTCTGTTCGCGCCAGAGCCACAGTTCTTCGAGCAGGCCGGTCTGCTCTCGCTCCACTTCGCGGGTGCCTTTCATCGACCAAAAAGAGCGCGACTCGGTGGGTTCGCTATAGCGAATCTGTGTTAAAAATTCAAAAGCCTCTTGCGCTTCACGCTGCCGATCTTGTGCGATCAATTGTTCGATCTGGCGACGGCGCAGGGCAGGCAGATAATGGGTGTCAAGTTGGGCGTAGGTCATCTGCTGCGGGCTGAGCGGACGGCGTCCCCAATCGGTGCGCTGCATGCTCTTGTCGCTGATCACACCAAATTCTTCTTCGAGCATGGCCGCCAGGCCCACACCGTTACGCCCAAGGATGCGTGCAGCCAATTGTGTATCGAAGACATTGGTGATTTCGAAGCCGAAGTCGCGGTTGAGGAGCAAAATATCGTTCTCGGCGGCGTGAAGGATCACCTCCACCGCTGGATCGCTTAGCACTTCGCCCAGTGCATCCAGCCCCTGCAACTTAAGCGGATCAACCAAGTAGTCGACAATACCGGCAATATCGGCGCTTTCAACCATACTTGCAGATGCGCCAGGACGGTAAGTGGAGATCTGAATCAGGCAGACGCGCGGTGTATAGCGATAAAGGCTATCACTTTCCGTATCCACCGCCACCAGCGACTGCGTACGCAGATGGGCCATCAGTTCGGCAAAATCACGGGCATTCTGCACAAGCTTGGGCGCTGCAATATCGGGATTGGCATTCTGTTTGTTACGCGAAGAAATAGACTGTTTACTCACAATTGACTCGTTACAGTTGGTTCGGCGCGCAGGCGCGGACGAACTACAAAAGAGAAGAGCGGCAACGGCAAGGATCATACCGTAGCCTATTCGACACTGTCAATCATCGGCGAGATAGGAGAGGAATGCAACTTTCGCCAAACACGTTCTCGCAATTCATTTGCTATCTGGTATAATGGCGCTGCTACATGTTAGAGTCCGCAACGCCGTTCCTCTTGTCTGGCGTTTGTATCCTCGAATTTGGGAACGCAATACCACCTGGCATCATACATCCATCACAATCAAGGAGGCACTCTGTGCAACAGACGCATGGTAGCGATCTGGCATTCTATCAGCCGGATCCTGAACATGTCGCCTATAACCGGCGAGGTTTCTGGATGGCTTCGCTCATGGAACTAGGCGGCCTACTGCTTTTTGTGGCCCTTTTTAACTTAATCAGCGGCATTGGAAACAATATGGGTAGTTCGGGCTTGATTGTGCTGGGTGTCCTCATGAGCCTGTTACCCGCCGTGCTCTGGCTCCTCTTCTTTCACCGGCTCGACCGACTCGAACCTGAACCGAAGACAAAACTGTTTATGATCTTCGGTTTGAGTGTGTTGGTGATGGCGGCGATTGCCTACCCTCTCCTCGAAGGCTTTTTCGCCATCGATAGCTGGATCTACAACAGTTGGTGGACCCAACTCATGGGTGGCATCCTCCTAGTCGGCTTCATTCAAGAAGCGGTGGTCTACCTGGTGGTGCGCTACGGCATCTACGGCAGCCCCGAATTCGACGAACGGGTCGATGGTGTAATCTACGGCGTTGCTGCCGGTCTGGGTGTAGCCACGGTCATCAACTTTCACTACGTAGTTGATCATGGCGGCGTGGACCTGGGCATCGGTTCGGTGCGCATTGTGGTGAATGCACTGGCACACGCTAGCTTTGCCGGTGTGTTGGGCTACTTTTTGGGGCAGGCACGATTCGAGCGCACGCCAAGCTACTACGTTCCTGCAGGCGTGGCACTGGCGGCAGCGCTAAACGGGATCTTCTTTTTGTGGGAAGACCGGATCACCGACGCCGGGCTGACTGTGAACCCGTGGAACGGCCTGGTCTTGGCCACCTTGTTGGCGGTGGTGACGCTGGGCGTCGTCTTCTGGCTAGTGAATCGGGCCAACGAGGAGACATTACGAGTGGCTTCAACACAGCGCGCAGACGTCCTGGCGACGGAGGCTTCGGCGGCGTTGGCAACCGAAGTACCCACCGGCGCAGTGGAACACGCGCCTACTGCCACAGCAGATGAAACAGCCACAGCGCCGTCAAGTACAAACACCGCAACGACACAAGAACAAGGAGGCGCATAATGTCTTCGAGTATAAATTCCTTCGTTGATTCGGTGCGTCCTTTTGTTGACTCGGTGCTGGAGACGCTGCGCAACCCCAGCATCACCAATCAGCCGCCCACCGCCGAGGAACAGCGTCGCAATGATCGCAACACGATTGTGGTAATCGTGGTAGCAATCTTGCTTGGCTGGATGATGGCCAACGGCGCTAGAAACGCCGTGAATGAATACGAATTTGAGGGTGAAGTCCCCTCGGTGGTGGTGCCGGAAGGCTGGATCACCAACGAAAGCGAAGACGAGATGATCTTCAGCGCCGTCGATCCAGCCAGCCTGAGCATCTTCGACAGCCGCATTGAAGTCTACGCCCGTCCGCTCAAGGTAGGCGAAAATCTAAGCATGTTGAATGTGAGCTGGCCACTACAGCGCAGTCAGGCGTTGGAACGGTTCCGCACCCTGAGCAGCGAGGTAGTCACCGGCCCCAATCGCGAGGACGCGCTGCTCATCACCTATGCCTACGTGGCCGACCCTACCCGCGAAAGCGGCACCTTGGGACTGCCTGTGGTGGTGCGCGGGCAGGATCTCGTCTTCATTGCCGGCGATGAAGGCGCACAGGAGTTGGTAGTGGTGAGCACGGCAGCAGATGCCGCCGAATGGGAAAGCGCCGAGGGTGCCTTCCTGACGCTCTTCGACCATCTAGGCGTACGCGCACAGTAACACGAGAGAAGATGCCATGATTCATAAAAGATTGCACAGCGTCTCCCTGCGCAAGCAGGTCATCGTCCTCTGGGTGATTGCGGCGGCCCTGATTTTGGGTGGTTCGCTTACTCACGAGAACGCCTATGCCATTGCCCGCGCCGATCTCAATCGCGCCCTCCTGGCCACAGTGCAGGTGGTGGTGCCCGTAGCCGATGAAGACGATCTTTACAGCACCGGAAGCGGCACTGTCATCAGCGAAGACGGGCTGATCCTCACCAACTATCATGTCATGGGCGAGATCGAAACCCGCACACTTTACAACGACAACGGCTTCGCCGGCATTGCCGTGAACCCCACCAATCTACGTGGCGCGCCGGTGTTGCGCTACGCCGCCGAGATCATTGCCGGCGATCCCGTGCTGGATCTGGCGCTGCTGCGCATTGTCGGCCTGCTCGAAGACACCACCGCACCTTTACCGGCCAACCTTGGCCTCACAGTCATCTCCGTGGGCGACAGCGAAGCGGTGCAGATCGGCGACGAGATCAACGCCTTTGGCTTCCCCAGCATCGGCGGCGACACCGTCACCTTCACCACAGGCACCGTCTCGGGTTTCCTCGATGAAGACAAAGATGGCTACAGCGAATGGCTCAAGGTCGATGTCAACATCAATCACGGCAACTCCGGCGGCCTTGCCACCAACGAGTTGGGCGAGATGGTCGGCGTGCCCACGGCGGGTGTCACGGATCTGGGCATGATTGGCCTGGTGCGCGACGGCAATCTGGCCATGGACTTTGTCAAGCGCGCACTACTCCAAGCACAGGACAATGCGCCACGCAATCCCAACGCCGCCTACATCAGCGACGTGCAGTTTGCCAAGGCCATTGATCAACGCGGACGACCACGCAACCCCAGTGTGCGCTTTGACAGCGACACAGACACCATCTACGCCACCTTCAGCTATGGCAATTTCGCCAACAACAGCGAGTTTGAGTTCAGTTGGTACCACGACGGCTTCCGCATCTTCAGCGATCTCGTGGTATGGACCTACGGCGACGCCGGCTCGACCTGGGTGAATCTCTACGACGAAAACGGCCTCGACGACGGTTTCTACGAAGTAGAAATCTCGGTAGACGGCGAGGATCTTTACCGCGGCGGCGTTGTGATCGGCGAAAGACGGGCAAGCAGCGGCGGCTCGTTCGGGCCCATCACCTTTGCCGAAGACATCGACGGCAACGATGAACCGGTGAATCCGGGCACCATGTTCGGCAACATTGACGAAATCTACGCTTTCTTTAACGTCAACGATATAGAAAACGGCACCAAGTGGACACGACAGTGGTCGTTGGACGGAGAAGTCGTCTCCAGCCAAGACAGCGTTTGGAGCGAAGGCGAAGTCGACTACACCTGGATCAGCCTTTACGCCAACGGTGGTCTGCCCCCCGGTCGCTACCAGTTGGAACTGCTGATCGAAGACGAAATCGCACAGTCGGCCACGATGGAGATTGTGGAGATCGTCGGCGGCGCGACAAGCAGCGGTGTCATTGTCAACGGCACCGTCACCTCGGCGGATCGACGGGGGCGGCCCATTAACGGCGCAGCCATCTACTTCCTCGTGCCGGCTGTCAGCGTCGACGACTTTATTGACGACCCGCAAGACAGCCACATCTACGCTTCAGGCGTCTCCGACAGAGACGGCTATTACCAGCTCGACAGCAACCTGACGCCGGGCGAACTCTACGGCGTCGTTGTCTACAAAGAAGGTTACCGCCTCGTCGCCGTCGACGACTACCAGGTCGATCCCGATGCCACCAGCCCCTGGAGCATCGACGTGACCATGGAACAGCGCTAACACGGCAAAATTTGTGCGGTAACACGCCGGTTGTGTCAACCAAAATCATGGGACAGCCTACCTGATTTGGTTGACACAACCGGCACAAGCTCGGATCACAACCGCTCGCTTCACCCCCACCTTTCTCCGCAAAAGATCCCTCGACAAGCCATGATGGTTGACATAAGGTACGGTAAAGACGCCGATAACCGGCATCGACCTTTTGCCCCCTCATGTAACCTCAACAGGATTGCGTATGAACAATGTTGCGAAATCGCTCTTGCCGAAGTGTCACCGGCAAATCGGCGCGGTTGTCTTCTGCCTTGTTGTGATGGGCATTGCCGCCATCCCACACGTCACCACAGCGAAGACGCCACCACGCCAGACCATACCCGGCGCGGACACAACACCGCTCTATCTTCCCATGATTCAGGCACAGGAAGCAGCGACACCCGTCCCCACAGCAACCACAGTTGAACCGACCCAAACCCCTGTCCCCACAGCAACAGAGATCCCGCGCCAATGGGACAGCCGGCTGGATCAACGCCATACGACGTTGATCGAAGCCACCGTCCAGCCGCAGCAGGGCTACTGGCGGCTGGTGCGGGCGCAATGGTACGACGAAGACGAAGCAGGTGGGCGACACCACATTCTGGTTGATGTCCTCGACGAGGCCGGCGCACGGCTCGTCGGTGTGCCCATTCGCATCTACTGGAGCGGCGGAGAGGCCACGGTGAACACACAGGCCAAGCCCGGCGAACCCTACGCCGCCGATTTCGCCATGTTTGCGGTTGCGCCATCCTATGGAGCGGCTCCGAACAACGGTGCGCCCACCGATACGATCTGGGGGATGGGGCTGGGCAGCATTGATCTGCCGTTCCACACCGTCCACACCAGTTATGGCGTTGTGTGGCAATGGACACAGGCTGGTGGTGAGCCATCGCCCACTTCTACGCCCACACCGACATCAACAGCGACATCAACATCCACACCGACATCAACAGCGACTTTGACGCCGTCACCGGAGGCAATAGAGAGCGTCACCCCTACCGCAACAGCCACGGTAACCGTCCCTCCCACAGCCACACCTGCCCTACCGGGCCGAGTGTGGGATCCGCGGCTGGACCAGCGCGGCGTCGAGTTGACCGAAGCCCAAGTCGCGCCAGGACAGGGCTATTGGCGGCTTGTGCGCGGCGTCTGGTACAACGAGACGGAGTCGGGTGGACGACACCATATTTTTGTGGATCTCTTGGATGTCAATGGGCAGCGACTGCTCGAACGCCCCATGCGCGTCTACTGGAATGGGGGCGAGACCTTCATCCAAACACAGGATAAGCCCGGCGAACCCTACGCCGCCGATTTTGGGATGAGCAACCCCGGCCCGTCCTACGGTGCGGCGCCGGCCGACGGCGCACCGGCGGATCAATTGTGGGGGATGGGACTGGGCAGCATCGAACAGCCCAACTTTGCCATCAAAACCAGCTACGGCTTCATCTGGCAGTGGACAATCCAACCAGGGGAGCCGACATCCTCGACGCGACAGATGGGGCAGGTCAACTTTGACAGAGACCCTCTGAACCGGTAGGCTGTTTGTGATGAATGACACCGACACACACCGAATCACAACACCGATCAAACGTCTTCTGCCATTGGCGCTTTTACTTGCTGCCGCTGTTTTCGTTAGCCATTGGCTCAACGGGTCCACGGCGCGGGCGCAGGACGGCCCCATTTCGCCGTTGATCTGCTTCGCGGCATCCAACATCCCCGGCGAGGGGATCCTCCTGGCCTGGCGATCTGATCTGAGCGAGGCCGATGCCTTTACGCTGGCGCGGGCACAGTTCACCTCGCCGTTGGGCGAACTGCGCGGCCCACTCGTCCCCGAAGAACGCCTGATCCAACTCTCTGAGCGAACACAAGAAGCCGACGAAGAGACAGAAACGTGGCGCTTTCTTCAGGTCGATCAATCTGTAGCCGACGGCGTCAAGTACGCCTATGTGATTACAGCCACCTTTACCATTTCGGAAGAGCAGCAGATCGTCGTGGACGAAGAAACATGGACGTACAATGCCGATAAGGATACGGCGCCACGCAACGACGACATCTGCCTCTCCACAAACAATGTTATCTGGACACCCACACCCACCCCAACCATAACGCCGACGCTCACACCACTGCCACCCGACACCGCCACACCGACGCGCACCCCCACGCCTACGTGGACACACACACCGACATGGACGCCCACGGCAACAGCGACTTTCACGCCGCTGCCGCCGCCGCCCTACCCAACAAAGACGCCCTACCCCTTCCCCACACCTACGTGGACAGACGAACCCACAGAGATTCCGCCCACGCCCACCACGCCGCCAACACCTACCATCACCCCCACCTTTACGGCGCTAGTAGGCGCGCCCACGCCAATCCCCGGCACAGGGATCGATCCAGCATTACAGCAGCAACCGCCACAGCAAGATCCGGCGTTCAACAACTCGAACTTGCCCACACCCACCTGGACGCCTGAATGGACGCCGACTGAGACGCCCGTGATCATGGAGACACCCGCCAATGCCGAAAACGTAGCAGCGGCGCCCGCCTCCGAAGCGCCACTCAGCTCACCTGCCACACAGGACAACTCACCCTTGCCCACAGCACAGGTTGTCCTCGGCAGCAGCGAAATGACAGATACCGAATCAGCCCCAAACGGAGCAGAGTCAGTCGCCGTTACCGAAACAGAGAGTACATCCCCGACAACGCTCTCCCTTGCCGCGGCACAGCCTGCACGCTCTGAGTTTGCACCTTCCCCACCTACACCCAATCGCTTCGTCGGCATGCGCATCGCCCTGTTCACCGTAATTGTTGTCTCGGTGGTGGCTGCCCTTGCTTTCCTACTCGGTTTTACAGCCCTCTTCGGCAACGACAAACAGCGCAAAGGGTAATTACGCGCGGCCACAGTGCCAGGCACTGTGGCGCGCTCGCCCTCAACCTGAATTACAGCCTTTCCTCGGAAGCAATCGCCAAAAGCCTACCCCTGTGGTATCATATGCCATCATTGATTTCGGGAACGTTTTAAGTGTGCCGATTCTACTTGATTTGCAAGCGGGATCGGCATTGCATCGGCAATCAGTTCGGCATGGAATAGCCCTATGATCCGCATATTTTATCGACATGCGAGCGGCTCCCTCGTGCGCAATCTGCCCCAGGAGCAGTTGGCGGCAGCGACACGCGACGAAAATGCAACGCTGTGGGTGGACATGGTGAACCCCACCCAAGCTGAGTATCACGAGATTCTGCACACCGTCTTCAACTTCCATCCCCTGGCCATTGAAGACGCCGCCAACAGCATCCTTGTCCCCAAGATCAACGACTATCGCCGCTACCTCTTTCTGGTGACCCACAGCGTTTACTACGGCACTGAACCCGTCGACCTGACCAGCAGTGAGATGGACATTTTCCTCGGGCCGAATTTCCTGGTGACCATCCACGACCGCGAAATGAGTTCTGTCGACGAGCTTTGGCAAGACGAAGCCTTCCACCAAAACGAGGGCCTTGCCCAAGGACCGGCGATGTTGCTCTACGAGATCCTCGATCGGCAGGTGGATCGATTCATGCGTCTACTCGATCAATTTGAAACAGAGCTGGAACGCCTGGGCGACGTGATCTTTCAACGCACCGGCGCCTCGGATGAGGGCCTGCTCGACGACATATTGACGGCCAAAAGCAGCGCACTACGCCTGTCGCGTGTCCTCAACCCACAACGCGATTTGATGTATCGGCTGGCTCACAACGAGTACAGCACAATCCCGGCCAGTGCGCGCGTCTACTATGCAGATATCCACGATCACATGGTGCGCATGGCCGGCCTCGTAGACGGGATGCAGGCATTGGTCAACAGTACAGTAGACATCTACCTTGCGTTGGCCAACAATCGGATGAACGAAATCATGAAGGTGTTGACCATCGTCACCAGCATTTTTATTCCGCTCAGCTTTCTAACAGGTGTGTATGGCATGAATTTTGAATTTATGCCCGAATTAACCTGGCGCTGGGGATACCCACTGCTCTGGATCGTCTTCATTGCAATCGCCGTTACGTTGCTCCGTTATTTTCATAAGTGGAAGTGGTTATGAACGAACAGTGGTATTATTTCACCACCAATCAAGGACTTACCGCCGTCGGCCGGCCGCCTACCGGTAGCCGCCCACTAATGCAGATGACAATGGAATTGGGCACACAGGACAGATTTCCATTTCATCGTAGCTTTGCTGCCTGGGGAGTCGCGCAGCGTTCGCCGGGGATCGTGATCCCCAAACGTATTTGGCTGGGCCAGGATGGTACAGTGATCTTCCGATTCGACGAGGGCACGCAACCGAAGCTGCAATCTGCCGTAGGCGCACATGCCGGGCTGGCGGCCTGGCTTATCCTATTGGACAAGTTTGTAGACACGCCGACGTTGCTGGCCGAAGCCAGGCAAGTGTGGTCGATCAACGATCTGGCGGGCGCGCTCGCCTTCATTACGCCGGCCTTTTTGCCAAGACCGCTGCTTTCGCTTGCACCCGATAACTGGGAAAGGGTGGCGCGCAGCCTCTCTGTCCATGTGGCGGATGGCGTCGGCCAACAAGCCGACCAGGCCACTACCGTTTCATATTAGCCGTCTCGTATAATTTGAGGACCATGCCGCAGAATTCCGGGCCTGGAGAGAACCGACACATTCTCCGCACCAGCTACTCCCACAGGCGCACAACACGCCGCAGCCACTCAGCTGGGGGAGTCGCCTACCAGGTCGCGCCCGGGAACAGCATGGGGGACGTACAGATCGCCCTCATCGCCACCAATCAAGGTGAGCGATGGCAACTTCCGAAAGGACGCCTTGAGCCGGGCGAAGAACCACTCCAGGCCGCCATCCGTGAGGTCCTTGAAGAGACGGGCCTTGTCACCGAACACGAAGCATTCTTGAAGACGATCGAATATCGGTACGTCGATACATACAGCCGTGTTGTCCCTGAATTGGTAATCAAACGCGTGGACTTCTACCTGCTGCGCGTGGTGGGCGGCAATCTCAATAGCAACAGCTATGAAGTAGACGATGTCGCCTGGCGCACACCGGTGGAGGCGCTTACACAGTTGACCTTCACCAGTGAGCAGGAGTGTGTCCGGCTCGCACAGGAGCACTGGAAGTGACAGTAAACGTAGAAAAAGCAAACAACCAGCAGTTGAAAACCGCCATCAACATGATGTTTGCAGGGATCAGCAGCGATCCCAGCAGTATGGAATCGCTCAAGCGCAGTTGGTGGCAACGTCTTATGTTCCAACACCTCATCGGCCCGCGTATGTTTCAGGGCCAAATGGATTCGTTTGTCGCGGTGAAGGAGACGGGAGCGCCCGACATTCTCGGCTTTTTGGTCTTTCAGTACAGCGGCGACTTGGCCGGCACCTTCGATTGGGCATTAGGACGCTCAATGATCGATGCGAAACCTACCGCAGACGAGTTGGCTGTACTGCGCGAGATGCTGCAACGGGGCTTGGATTGGTTGCAGGAGAACAAGAGCTATCCTTACTTCTACTTTGGGCTGCTCTCCAAATCGTCTCCTGACATCAAGCAGGTCCTCGAAGACGAGGGACTGTGGCTGCCGAACTATCAACTGGTGCAGGCCGTGGCCGACGGTCCACTGGCTGAGAATCCATCGCTCCCCGACGACATCAAAATCACCCTGCAGATCTCGCCAGACTTTCGCAACCGAGCCCTCGAACTAATGCGCCTCGACTATACACGCCCCGAAGGCGACAGCGAAGAAGACTTCGAAGACGATTTAAGCGCCATCGCAGCCATGCATCAGGCCACACTCAAGAGTGCAAAGCTCTACCTGCTCGAACATGAAGACGAAGAGATCGGCTTCGTACAACAGCACTTGTGGAAAGATGAACTGCGCCTTACCTATGCGTTAAAGCCTGCCCTTTGGGGCAGCAGCGTGGAACGGGGTCTGGTTGCTGCCCTGCCCGGCCAGATGGGTCCATCGGCGCGCCGCATCCGGCTGCGTACATTCAGTGGTTTACACCTGAGCGCCAGCCGCGAACTTGTGGAATCACTCGGGTTTAAGTGGCAGGGAGCGCCATGGCAACGGTGGATGGTTAGTCTTTGATCGTCGTGCGTAATGCGTAGTCAATTACATTAAGCGTGGAGTGAGCACGAGGACGTGCTCACTCCACGCATAGTCAAGTGTCGGTCGCCTAGCTTAGTGACATTGACTACCAGACTCAAAACGCGAGGGACGCCATGAACGAAACCTTTCGCGAAGAATCAGGTCGATTCAACGGCATGTCGGGGGTAGAGATCTTCTACCGCAAGTACACGCCGTTGGCCTGCGATGTCAAAGCCTGTGTCGTGGTTGTTCATGGTCTGGGCGAGCATAGTGGACGCTACACAAATGTGGCAAATGTGCTCCTGGCCGCAGGATACGCCGTCTACGCGGCGGATCATCAGGGCTTCGGCCAATCAGGTGGGGTGCGCGGCCATGTGGCCCACTTTACCGATTACCTCCTCGATGTGCAGCGGATGGTAGAAATGGCGCAGACGGAGCGGCCTGCCTGCCCGATAGCCATCTTCGGCCACTCTATGGGCGGCCTCATCGCGCTCTACCACGCCCAGGAAACTCACGACGATGTGGTGGCTTATGTCATTTCCGCACCGGCCTTATTGGCGAGGCCCAATCCGTGGCTGGTGCGCATGATGCGCCTCTTTAACCTCTTCAGGCCAACCTTCGTCATCCGCCGCCCGGGCGACAACACCACCATTTCCCGCGATCTCGAAGTAGTACGCCGCTACGAAACCGATCCACTTCACGTGCCCATGAGCAGTGCACGGTGGGCAGTAGAAATCCTGGCGGCACAGAAGATTGTCAGCCGCCGCGTCGCCCAGATTCAAACGCCGATCCTCATGCTGCAAGGACTGGCCGACCGTCTCGTCGTGCCACAGGCCACCCTCGACTTCTACGAGCAGATCCCCGCCGCCGACAAAACGCTCTACACCTATCCAGAGTACTATCACGAACTCCACAACGACCTTGGCAAAGAAAAGCCACTCGCCGATGTGGTCGAGTGGCTGGATGCGCGGATGGGGAAGCGATGAAGCGTTGGAGCGTTGGAGCGTTGGAGCGTTGGAGCGTTGAAGCGTTGGAGCGTTGGAGCGTTGAAGCGTTGAAGCGTTGAAGCGTTGAAGCGTCTTTCCGTTCCAACGCTTTTCCGTTCCAACGCTTTTCCGTTCCAACGCTTTTCCGTTCCAACGCTTTTCCGTTCCAACGCTTTTCCGTTCCAACGCTTTTCCGTTCCAACGCTTTTCCGTTCCAACGCTTTTCCGTTCCAAC